>JAHDDL010000004.1:36465-143361 GCA_020629415.1 Maribacter sp.
TCTTTATATGTTATGACTCCGGAATATGGAGCTGCCACGCAATTGGAAAAAATTGACATGCTTGATTTTGCTGATTTGATAGCACTTAACAAGTTTGACAAACGCGGAGCCTTAGATGCTTTACGAGATGTAAAAAAACAGTACCAGCGAAACCATCAGTTATGGGATACAGCCTTAGAAGAACTTCCGGCTTACGGCACCATTGCTTCTCAATTTAATGACCCGGGCATGAACCAATTGTATAGGGCCGTTATAGATACTTTGGTGAACAAAACGGGAGCGGAAGATCTTAGGTCTAGTTTTCAAAGTTCAAGAGAAATGTCCGAGAAAATCTATATCATCCCGCCAAAGCGTACCAGGTATCTTTCTGAAATAACCGATACTATCCGAGATTATAATGAAAGGACCGAAGATCAAAAAGCTATTGCCCAAAAGTTATTTAGCCTTAAAGAATCAGCTGAAATACTAAAAGACAAAGATGATGTATTAATAGCTATTGAAGCTGCGAAGGAAGAACTACGATTAGACCTTGACCCACACAATCAAAAAATTATTGATGAATGGCATGAGAAGAAGGCTAATTATGAAGGAGAATTTTTCACCTATATAGTAAGAGGTAAAGAGGTGAAGGTAGCAACTACGACAAAATCTTTATCCCAGACACAAATACCAAAAGTAATCTTACCAAAATATGAAGGTTGGGGAGATATCCTAAAATGGTCTTTACAGGAAAATGTACCTGGTGAGTTTCCTTTTACATCAGGCGTTTTTCCTTTTAAAAGACAAGGGGAGGATCCAACCCGAATGTTTGCAGGGGAAGGCGGACCTGAAAGAACGAATAAGCGTTTTCATTACGTTTCTAAAGGTTTGCCTGCAGCTAGGCTGTCTACGGCATTTGATTCCGTAACCTTATATGGCGAAGACCCTGGAAATCGTCCTGATATTTATGGTAAAATTGGTAATTCTGGTGTAAGTATTTGCTGTTTGGACGATGCTAAAAAATTGTATTCAGGTTTTGATCTATGTGCGCCCACAACTTCTGTTTCCATGACCATTAACGGACCTGCAGCTACTATAGCGGCATTTTTCATGAACGCAGCTATTGATCAGCAATGTGAAAAATATATTAAGGCCAATGGATTAGAAAATGAAGTAAATAGAAAAATTGACGCTATTTATAATAAATTAGGAGCTAAGCGTCCTACCTATTCTGGAGAACTGCCAGAGGGTAATGATGGTCTTGGTCTATTGCTTTTGGGTGTGACCGGTGATCAAGTATTAAAAGCTGATATCTATGAAGAATTAAAGTCGGCAGCATTGTCTAAGGTTAGAGGTACGGTACAAGCGGATATTTTAAAAGAAGACCAAGCACAAAATACCTGTATTTTTTCAACTGAATTTTCATTACGTTTAATGGGTGATGTACAACAGTATTTTATTGATCAAAAAGTGCGTAATTTTTATTCGGTCTCCATTTCTGGATATCATATTGCAGAAGCTGGTGCAAACCCTATTAGTCAGTTGGCTTTTACGCTTGCAAATGGCTTTACTTTTGTAGAATACTATATTTCTAGAGGTATGCACATTGATGATTTTGCGCCAAATCTATCTTTTTTCTTTAGTAACGGACTTGATCCTGAATATGCTGTAATCGGTAGAGTGGCACGTAGAATTTGGGCAAAAGCCATTAAGTTGAAATATGGGGGTAATGAACGATCACAAAAATTGAAATACCATATTCAAACATCTGGTCGCTCTTTACATGCCCAGGAGATAGATTTTAATGATATTAGAACTACGTTACAAGCACTTTACGCTATTTATGATAATTGTAATTCTTTGCATACCAATGCTTATGACGAGGCAATTACCACACCTACGGAGCATTCTGTACGAAGAGCGATGGCAATACAATTAATAATTAATAAAGAGCTTGGGTTGGCTAAAAATGAGAATCCTATGCAGGGTTCTTTTATAACGGAAGAACTGACCGATTTGGTGGAAGAAGCCGTTATGGTTGAGTTTGATAGAATTACCGACCGTGGTGGAGTTCTTGGGGCAATGGAAAGTATGTACCAACGTAGTAAAATTCAAGAAGAGAGTCTTTATTACGAAACTAAAAAGCATACGGGTGAATTGCCTATTATTGGGGTAAATACATTTTTGTCTTCAAAAGGTTCACCTACCGTAATACCTGATGAAGTTATTCGCGCAACAGAAAATGAGAAGAAGGTTCAGATCAGTAATCTTGAAGAATTACAGGAAAGAAACGCTGTAATTGCAGATGCGTCATTAAAAAAATTACAAGATGTTGCTCTAAAGAATGAAAATACTTTTGAGCAATTAATGGAAACAGCTAAATACTGTTCTTTAGGGCAAATTACACATGCTATGTTTGAAGTAGGAGGACAGTATCGTAGAAATATGTAGCTATTTTAAGGTTTATAAGTTGCTACTGATATGATGTTTTCAAAAATTAAAATCACATTGTTTGTTGTAGTCTCTTAACTGACACCTACTTTTACATAAAATGAATATCATGCTGCATTTAAAACTTGCTACTGATCCGCGCTGGGTCAATATTGTTGAGAAAAATCTTGAAGAGATTTTAACTGATCATGCATGGTGTGAACAGAAAGCGGCAACCAATGCCATTACTATAATTACGCTTAATTCTGAATATCCTGATTTGGTGACTGATCTGCTTCTTCTAGCTCAAGAAGAATTAGTGCATTTTCAAATGGTTCATAATATAATCAAAGAAAGGGGCTATACATTGGGTAGAGAGCGTAAGGACAGTTACGTGAACGAGTTGTATAAGTTTATGAATAAAGGAGGAAGCCGATTGCAGTCTATGGTAGATAGGCTGTTATTTTCTGCTATGATAGAGGCAAGAAGTTGCGAACGCTTTAAATTACTTTCAGAACAAATTAAAGACCCTGAATTAGCTGAATTTTATCGAGATTTAATGATTAGCGAAGCGGGTCATTATACCACATTTATTGGTTTTGCCCGTAAATATGGTCAAGATGTTGATGTAGATAAACGTTGGCAAGAGTTAGTTGAATTTGAAGCAAAAGTAATTCAGAATTACGGTAAGGATGAAACCATACATGGTTGATCTATAGTATTGATATTTTATTTGCCGATACAAAAATTAGCAAATATATTTCCCAACAATTCGTCATTGGTTACTTGCCCGGTAATTTCCCCTAAATGGTAAAGTGCTTCACGAACATCAATTGCCATTAAGTCGCTAGAAAGTTCTGCATTCATTCCAAATTGCACTTTTTCTATCTCTTCTAATGCTTTTAACAAAGAGTCGTAGTGGCGTGTGTTGGTAACTATGGTTTCGTTATTTCGTAATGCACCGGTATTTACAAATTCTAGAAGGCTATTTTGTAAATCTTTTACACCTTCACCTGTTTTTGCAGAAAGGTATTTTACATCATTTAAATAGGTGCCTATTTTATTTTTATCGTCTTCGGAAAGGGTATCGGCTTTATTAACTAGTAGAACTAAAGGTTTTAAAGGATTCTTGTTCTTTATTTTTTCAAAATCTATAACCGTGTTTTTTAACTTTTGGTCATCCGCCAAAAGCTTTGATCCATCAACAAGTAATAGAATAACTTGTGCCTGTTCTATTTTTTCAAAGGTTTTTTTAATACCCATACCTTCAACAATATCTTCGGTTTCTCGAATTCCGGCGGTATCAATAAATCTAAATCCTATACCTCCTATGGAAATTTCGTCTTCTATAGTATCTCTGGTAGTTCCTGCTATATCTGATACCAAAGCACGTTCTTCATTTAAAAAGGCATTTAAAAGAGTAGATTTACCTACGTTTGGTTCACCAACGATGGCAACTGGTATTCCATTTTTAATAACATTTCCTACGGCAAAGGAATCTATTAAGCTTTGTAGAACTTTTTGAATACGGGTCAGTAGATCCTTAAATGCGGA
This sequence comes from Maribacter sp., assembly GCA_020629415.1. GTDB lineage: Bacteria > Bacteroidota > Bacteroidia > Flavobacteriales > Flavobacteriaceae > Maribacter > Maribacter huludaoensis. The sequence continues at coordinate 40,429 of JAHDDL010000004.1, forward strand.
GCGATCGGCAAACTCTACATCTTCTTCGGAAAAATCGAGTTCCAATTCAATCAAAGAAGCAAAATTCAACAATTCTGTACGTAGCTGCTTTATCTCGTTACTGAATCCGCCGCGCATTTGTTGAACTGCAATTTGATGACTGGCCTCATTATCACTCGAAATTAAATCGGCAACAGCTTCCGCCTGGCTTAAATCCATCTTACCGTTTAAAAAGGCCCTTAATGTAAATTCGCCAGCATCTGCCGTTCTACAACCGTTTCTAAGAAACAATTGAATAATTTGTTGTTGAATATAAGGAGAGCCATGACAGGATATTTCTATGACGTTCTCCCCAGTATAAGAATGCGGATTTTTAAAAATTGAAACAAGTGCTTGGTCCAAAACATTTTCACCATCCTTAATATAGCCTAAATGTATGGTATGGCTTTTTTGATTTTTTAAAATCTTACCGGAAACTGATTCAAATTGTTTAGAGGCGATGGTAATTGCATCTGCACCTGAAAGCCTAATAACCGCAATAGCTCCTGCGCCTGCCGGTGTTGCTAATGCTATAATAGTGTCTGTTTGAATCATGCTGCAAAAATAATCAATTATTACTGTTGTAGTTTTCTTAATTTATTGCGATTTTATTTTCGGTATATAATTATGTATTAATTTCGCATGCAATAAAATGTATATTAAATATGAAAAAAGTAATTCTATTGTTGGCGTTCATGTTTGTTGGTGCTATAGCCGTTGCCCAAGATAATGCCCCTGAAACATCTGAGGAAGTTTCGGTAAATTATGATAACGATTTGGAGCAGGTGAAGAAAGATGTTGAGGATGCTAAAGCCGAAGCTAAAAAAGCAAAAAAGGAAGCTGCTGAACAAAAGAAAAAAGATGCCGCAAAAAAGAAAGAAGAGAAGCTAAAAAAACAAATTAAGGCAAAAGAGAAATCTATTTCTAGTTCAGAGAAACAAATTGAGAAGTTAAAAGGACAGCTAGAAAAAGGGAGGGTAAAAGGCACATTGTCTCCGGTTGATATTCAGAAAAAAGAAGATAAGATCGCTAAGAGTCAAATGAAGATTATGAAAGAGCAAGAAAAACTTAAAAAGTTGAACAGAAAACTATAATTTTCCTAAAATTTGTAACAAATTGAGCGTTTGTGCGTCATATTTATAGTATTCATCATTAAATCAATCAAAAATGGAACTAGTAAATAAAAACGCAGTAGTTGTTCGTGAAGACCGTAATTTGTTGGTCATTACACATTTGTCTCAGTATTTAGATTTTATAACAGGTTTTGGCGGACTTATAGTTCCGCTAGTTATTTGGCTAACTACCAAAGATTCAGTTATAGGTATGGATGAGCATGGCAAATCTGTTATCAATTTTCAGTTATCTTTAATATTGTACTTGGTAATTGGTATTCCAGGTATATTGTTATTTGGGCTTGGAATATTGTTATTGATCTTTGCAGGTATTTTGTCAATTGTTATGCCGGCCGTCAATGCTATAAAAGCTAGTAATGGAGAGTCACCAAGTTATTTTGGCACTATAAGATTCATATCTTAATTAGATTTTAAAATAAAAAAAGGGTCAGTTTTTTAGCTGACCCTTTTTTAGTATATAAGTATTTGGTATTAACCGTTAAGCATTACGGGCATTACCAGCATGGTTACAAATTCACCCTCGTCTAAGCCATCTGTTGGGGTCAAAATACCTGCACGGTTTGGTAAACTCATTTCTAAAGAGACCTCATCTGAACCTAAATTGTTCAGCATTTCAGTTAAGAATCTAGAGTTAAAACCAATTTGCATGTCATCACCTTGGTAAGAACACGTTAACCTTTCTTCCGCCTTGTTAGAGTAATCTAGATCTTCTGCAGAAATATTCAATTCTGCCCCGGCTATTTTTAAACGTATCTGGTGTGTCGTCTTATTTGAGAAAATAGAAACCCTTTTAACTGAACTTAAAAACTGATTTCTAGCGATCGTAAGTTTGTTAGGGTTCTCTTTTGGTATAACCGCTTCGTAATTTGGGTATTTACCATCAATAAGTCTACAGATCAGTTCGGTTTCGTCAAAGCTAAACTTCGCATTACTTTCATTATACTCAATAAGAACATCAGACTCGCTACCTGCCAATATACCTTTTAACAAAGTCAAAGGTTTTTTAGGCATGATAAATTCCGCTACCTGAGAAGCCCTAACATCTGTACGTTGATATTTAACCAGTTTATGTGCGTCTGTAGCAACAAACGTTAAGTTCTCTGGAGAAAATTGAAAGAAAACTCCGCTCATTACAGGTCTTAAATCGTCATTTCCTGCAGCAAAAATTGTTTTGTTGATCGCCGTTGCCAAGATATCGCCAAGCAAGGTCGTAGAACTTGGACTCGTCAATTCTACAGCTTTAGGAAATTCGGCTCCATCGGCATATGCAAGGGCATATTTACCATGGTTAGAGCTAATTTCTACTGTATTGTTATCCTCTACTACAAAAGTAAGAGGTTGTTCTGGAAAAGTTTTTAAAGTTTCTAAAAGCAATCTTGCCGGTACAGCTATAGTACCTTCGTTGTCAGAATCTACTTTTATAACTGAACTCATAGTGGTTTCCAAATCGGAAGCTGAGACGGTCAGTTTGTCCTTCTGCAAATCGAACAGAAAATTATCCAATATGGGTAATGTATTACTGTTGTTGATTACACCTCCTAATATTTGAAGTTGTTTTAGCAAATAGGTACTTGAAACTATAAATTTCATTCTTTAATTTTTATTGATATTTCTCCTGAAATTCTCAAGGGAAATAGGTTTAAACTCCTTTTTAGTTGGCAGTTTTCGTTACCAACAAAGATATTTTAATTGCCCTTTTTAAGGAAACAAACTTATTAACAGTTTGTTATTGCTCAAGGTAGTGTATATTTCTAGTTATTAATAAGTTAACATGATAATAATTGTGTTTGTCTATTAGTTATTAACTTTTGCCGATCTTAATTAATTTAAAAATAAGCCTAAATTCTCAGGTGATCATATTTGCTTTATTATTCAAAATCTATCATTATAGTATCCCTATAATCTAAACCTAATAATGTAGAAGCACCACCTACTGTGGTAAGATTACTTTTGTAAATGGCCAATTCAATATAATTGGATGAATTAAATATTGCCAAAAGGTCACCTGCACTTTTGCGCTGGTTCTTTTCTAGACTGTAATCTATAAATTCATTATAAGCTCTATGAATCTTTGTTATTTTATGATTTCGTGCCAAAACGGTATAGTCCCTGCCTTTTCTGTAGGCATCGAACAAATTTTTACGAATATTGGTAATTACATTTCCATAGTTATCAATATAGATAACGCTACCAATAATTTTTTTGCCGTCTTCTACAATTCTAGGAGCAAATTCTCTTAAATCGTTAAGTTCGGTAAAAGGTTTGCCTACTAATTCCAATGTGCCTCCACGAGCTATATGGCAGGCAACTTGTATAAAAACATTTAAGACGGGAAATGAGTTGGCAATAGAATCAGGTAAATTTATTTCAAATACTTTTTCAGGAGTCATTTCAGAAGTGATGAGCCCAATGACACCAGTGTTTGCACCAATAAAATAGTGTCCGTTGATTAGAGCGACAATGTGCTTGTTTTCTGGTGTTTCTTCAGAATCTACACCTACAATATGAATAGTTCCTTTAGGAAAACTGTTGTAAGAGTTAGAAAGAATATATGCACACTCTTGAATGTTAAAAGGCATGATATCATGCGATATATCAACAATTTTGGCATCGGGCAATTCTGTGTATATGGAGCCTTTTAAAACAGCTACAAAGTGATCTTTTAATCCGAAATCTGTTGTGAGGGTGATAATTGCCATACAGCAATGTTGATATGTTTTTGGTTAGTCGAATTTAAAATTTGCTTAAATTTGATATACAAAATTAAACAAAAAACAGCGATTAGAAACTAATCTTCGCTAACTATAAATCATTATAAAACCGACTGTTTGAACGAGATAATTCTAGAACTTACCGAAATTAGCCCAAGAGAGTTTTTTGGGCAGCAAAATGAGCATATTGATTTATTAAAAAAATACTTTCCTAAATTGAAAATTGTTGCCCGTGGCAACAAGATCAAAGCCTTTGGGGATGAAGAACTTTTGGAAGAGTTTGAAAGGCGGTTCGATTTGCTGACGCAACATTTCATTAAATACAACAAATTAGACGAAAACAGCATAGAAAGAGTGTTGACAAGTTCTGAAGATGATGAGCTTAAATCATCTAAGAATAGCGGAGAAACATTGGTTCATGGTGTAAGCGGCAGGTTAATAAAAGCACAGACTGCAAACCAACGTCGTTTGGTAGATGCCTCTAAAAAGAACGATATGGTTTTTGCCATTGGTCCGGCCGGTACCGGTAAGACCTACACAGGTGTTGCGCTTGCCGTTAAGGCCTTAAAAGAAAAACAGGTTAAAAAAATTATATTGACCAGGCCTGCCGTTGAAGCTGGTGAAAATCTAGGTTTTTTACCGGGTGACCTTAAAGAGAAGCTTGACCCTTATATGCAACCATTGTATGATGCCCTAAGGGATATGATTCCTGCGGAGAAGTTGGTACATTATATTGAAAATGGTACCATACAGATAGCACCAATGGCATTTATGCGCGGTAGAACTTTAGATAATGCCTTTGTAATTTTAGATGAGGCACAGAATACTACCCATGCACAGATGAAAATGTTCTTGACAAGAATGGGTAGAAACGCCAGATTTTTAATTACCGGTGATCCCGGGCAAATAGATTTACCTAGAAGAACAATTTCCGGTTTAAAAGAAGCTTTGCTAATTTTACAAAATGTACCAGGTATAGAGATTATTTATCTAGACGATAAAGATGTAATTCGTCATAAACTGGTTAAAAAGGTTATTGAAGCATACAAAACAATAGAACACCACAATTAAGAATTAACATGTCAAAGAAAACTATTTACGAAACCGAATTTAATTTTCCGGGTCAAAAGAACGTCTATAAGGGCAAAGTAAGATCTGTGTATACTTTAGAGAACGATATGTTGGTCATGGTGGCAACCGATCGGTTGTCTGCGTTTGATGTGGTAATGCCTAAGGGAATACCTTATAAAGGACAGATTCTAAATCAGATCGCGACCCAAATGATGGCTTCTACCGACGATATCGTGCCTAATTGGTTATCGGCAACACCTGATCCCAATGTTGCCGTTGGTGTTGCTTGCGAGCCATTTAAAATTGAAATGGTAATACGTGGCTATTTATCTGGTCATGCCGCTAGAGAATATAAACTTGGAAAAAGATCGTTATGTGGTGTTGCTATGCCCGATGGACTGAAAGAGAACGATAAATTTCCAAAACCAATTATTACTCCTGCCACCAAAGCGGAAATGGGTGATCATGATGAGGATATTTCGAAAGAGGATATTCTTGGTAAAGGCATAATTTCTGCAGAGGATTATGCGCTGCTAGAAAAGTATACTTATGCGCTTTTTCAAAGAGGAACGGAAATCGCTGCCGAAAGGGGCTTGATACTGGTGGATACCAAATATGAATTCGGAAAGACAAAAGATGGTGAAATTGTTTTGATAGATGAGATACATACCCCGGATTCTTCTAGATATTTTTATTCAGAAGGATATCAGCAAAGACAAGATGCCAATGAACCTCAAAAACAACTTTCTAAGGAGTTTGTAAGGCAATGGCTTATTTCAAATGGTTTTCAAGGTCTAGAAGGACAAACCGTTCCTGAAATGTCCGATGAATATATTGAATCCGTATCTGAACGTTACATTGAGCTTTACGAACACATTACCGGCGAAACTTTTGTAAAAGCCGATACTACACATATACACGACCGGATCAATAGAAATGTTTTAAATTATTTGGAAAGCCTTTAAGTTTATCTAAGCAAATATTTGAGGGAAAAGTTTTTCTTTTCTTTTAACCGAGAGGTAATTTTTAAAAAGGCGACGGCTGTTATGTAGGCGTCGCCTAGTGCTGTGTGCCTATCTTTTCTGGAAATAGAGAATTTTTCGGCAAGTTCGTCCAAGGTGTAATTTGGTTTTGGTTGTACCAAGTAAGATTTTATGAGCGTTTTTTTATAAATGACTCCGGTATCAAGTACCGTATTCTTTAATTTAGGTAAACCATGTCTCTCTAGAGCGCTATTTAGCATGCCTATATCAAAACCTGCATGGTGTGCTACAATAATGGCGTTGCCAACGTAGGCCAAAAACTTTTCAAGAGCCAAAATTTCATTGATACATTCTCGTTGTCCATTTTTTAATAGACCGTGAATGTGCACCGTTTCTTTACTGAATTTTTCTTGTTCTAAATAGCTGTCGAAAACTTCTTGAACCGAGATGGTCCCATCTTTGATTTTTACGGCGCCAATTGAGAGTATACGATCGTCTTTAAAACTAAATCCCGTAGTTTCTGTATCCAAGACAACAAAAATTAATTCCTTGAAATTTTTACTTTGTGTTTCCTTAAAAAGATTCTCATAGTTTTTCCAAAAAGCGGGTAGGTTTTTAGGTGTTCTTTTAAATAATCCCATTAGCCTAAAATATTTGTGATCTTAAAACGAAGAGTAATTAATTCCTGTATCTCTTTAATAGCTTTAAAGGTGCGCTTTAATTTCATTTTTTCTTGCTTGCTCAATTGATCCAATTGAATGAACCTGCCCGAATCATGATTGGCCAAGCCCTGTCTTGTTCTAAATTTCAATAAAGCTTTTGTGGCATAAGAGCAGGCCATGTACAATTCTTTGTTGTTAGGTTCAAGTTCCGCTAATTTTTCATAGCGTTCCCAAGTGTTGCTAATTGCCTTAACCGAATGTGATAATATTAAAACACGCGCAGCATCTACCAAGGGTCTTAAAGCTCTACTTTTTAGGTCAAAGGAATCTTTATGTTGCCCATCCTGTTCCACAACAAATTGCCTAAAAAAACCTGTGGGAGACGGACTTTGAAGTGCTCCATTTGCCAAATGCACTAAAAATATAGGATAGTTCTTAACGGTTCTGAAAATATGGTCGGACATGTTGTCTAAAAGGCTTCTTTCTCCGTATGCCAAACTGTAATCAAAAAAAATAGACGACATCAATACTTCGTTTGGTCCGGGGTTGCCGATCCAGTAGGATAGCTTATTTTTCCATTCTTCTAGACTTAAACACCATTTAGGGTTAGAGGCCATCATATCTGCAGGGCAATACTCATAACCAATAGTGTTCAATCCTTTGGTAATATGTTTGGAAAGTTCAAGAAAATAGGTGGTTGTTTTTGGTAGGTCTTCTTCCGGTACATTTTCAAACACCAAGGCATTGTCTTGATCGGTATGTAAAAGTTGCTCGCTTCTGCCTTGGCTTCCCAGTGCAAGCCATGCAAATTTAACGGGTGGGGGCGAGTCCATTTTGGCAAGAGAAATTTCTACTACCTGTTTTATACACGTGTCGTTTAGTTCGGATATGATTTTGGCAATTAATCCCAACGGAATGTTTTGCTCCAAATAGCCGGTCAAAAGCACCATAACACTTTTGCGTATCTGCTTAATTTTTTTAATTCTAGAGGTGCGTTTTATTGCTTTTACCAGTACTGCGGGATTATCACCTAAAGAAACCATTACATCATGCTTGGACAGGATGCCCAATGCTGAAGAATTTGGCGTACCGTCTTCGGTGATGACCAAGTGGCTAATGTTACTTTTCATCATAGCCATTTGTGCTTGGGTAATGGTCAGGTTTTTTGGGTAAGTGATGACCGGTGTGGTCATTATTGATTTCACAGAAGCCGATATGGGCTGTTCTCCAGATATTACTTTGTTTCTAAAATCTTTATCTGTTATAATACCTACGGGCAACTCATTAGTAGTAATCAATAATGATCCAATATTCTTTTTGGTCATCATATCGGCAGCCTTTTTAATAGTGGTTCTTGTGGAGCACGTCACTAATTTCTTTGAGTAGCTGGCCAACTGTAAATCTGGCAGTGCTATTTCTTCGGTGAGCTCTTCTTGATCTTCATTATCGTAAAGCTGTCCTTTTTGACTTTTTGCGTATGGATTACGGGTGTTACTGGCAAAACTTTCCATTAGAAATATAGTTACCTGATCGTTCTGTTTTGCAATCGGTTTAAATATATCTATGGGAATTGCATATAGAATGCACTCTTCATGCGCTCTAGCTTCTAATTTATAATTTTCATTGGCGAAAAGCGGGCGTAGACCGAAAATATCTCCTTCATCACAGTAATCTACAATATTTGAGGTTGACGGATTGTTTAAGGTAACGGCTCCTTTATGAACCACATAAAAATGGGAATGCTGAGGTTCATCTATAGTGAAAATAATACTGTTCTTTTCTTTATAGATGATAAGTACCTGTTCTGCCAACTGAAAGAGAGATTTGCTGTCAAGAACATTAAACGGAGGGTAGTTCTTAACAAAATCGGCTACCCTTTCAGAAATCAGATTTTTCATAAATTAAAGTTAGCTGAATAATTGCGGATATAAAAGATTCAGGTGCATATGTAAATATTAAATAAACTGGGGCTTGTTATAGAACATGGTTAGCAATCACTCAGAAAAACACCTACCGCTAATCCGCCTTCAGAGGTTTCTTTATATTTTGAGCTCATGTCTTTTGCTGTTTCCCACATGGTCTGTACAACCTTGTCCAATGGTACCTTGGCGGCTGTAGGATCGGAACCTAGGGCAAGTTCGGCCGCGTTAATAGCTTTTATGGCACCCATAGAGTTACGTTCAATACATGGTATTTGCACCAATCCGCCAATTGGGTCGCAGGTAAGCCCTAAATGATGTTCCATGGCAATTTCCGCAGCCATAAGTACTTGCTCTGGTGAACCGCCCAATAACTCCGTAAGTGCACCTGCGGCCATAGCGGAAGAAACTCCAATTTCAGCTTGGCAGCCACCCATTGCTGCTGAAATGGTGGCTCCTTTTTTAAAGATGCTCCCAATTTCACCGGCTACCAGTAAAAATTGTTTTACATGCTCAAAATTACCGGCATGGTTTTCAATGACCAAATAGTACATTAGTACTGCAGGTATTACACCGGCGCTTCCATTAGTTGGTGCCGTAACTACACGCCCCAAAGATGCGTTTACTTCATTTACACTTAGTGCAAAACAACTTACCCATTGTAAGATTTGCCTAAATTTAACTTCTGTCTGTCTAATACTTTGTAACCATTCTTCGGGGGTAGAATAGGGCAGGTTACTCTTTAACTTATTGTGCATTTCAAAAGCCCTGCGTTTTACGTGCAAGCCGCCAGGTAAAGTTCCTTCCGTATGGCATCCCGTATGCATACATTCTAGCATGGTAGACCAAATACGGTTTAGTTCATGATCAATTTTCACATCATCCCGTAGAGACCTTTCATTCTCCAGGACAAGTTCTGAAATTTTAAGGTTTTTATTTCTGCAAAAATCTAGAAGTTCTGTTCCCTTTTGAACAGGAAACGGAAACTTTTCAAACATATCAACCTTTCGCTTGGCATTTTTGCGTTCTTCACTAATGACAAATCCGCCTCCAATGGAATAATAAGTCTTTGATATTTTTCTGCCCGATTTCAATTTGGCTTGAAACTTTAATCCGTTCGCATGAAAAGGAAGAAATTTTTTGTTGAATATAATATGTTTGCTAGGGTCAAAAGAAATACTGTATTTACCATCTAAAAGTAGCACATGTTCCTTTTTTATTTTATCTATCAAGGGATCGATAGTGTCAATAGGAATTATTTCAGGGTCCGTACCCAATAAACCTAGCATTACGGCATAGTCAGTGGCATGGCCTTTACCTGTCAAAGATAATGAGCCATATAGGTGAACTTCTACTTCTTCTACTTTTTCAAGATTGTCTTTAGAATTTAATCTGGCCAACCACCTTTCGGCAGCGCGCCATGGACCTAATGTATGTGAACTAGAAGGACCTACGCCTATTTTTAGCATATCAAAAACACTAATGCTTTCTATCTCCAAATCGTATAAATTTTGTAGGCTAAGGTACAATGTTTTGGTAATGTTTTACTATTCTGTATTGGCATAATTATACCGTGTAAATTCACTTTAGTGACATCATGTCAGTTTTTGTGGCTTGGCATATTGTTTGTCATTTACATATCGATTGTAAAATAAAGCACTTAATTTAAAACATATAAAATGAGTAAGATTATAGGAATAGATTTGGGTACTACCAACTCCTGTGTTTCCGTAATGGAAGGTAATGAGCCAGTAGTAATTCCAAATGCAGAAGGAAAAAGAACTACACCATCTGTCATCGCTTTTGTTGATGGAGGTGAAATTAAAGTAGGGGACCCGGCCAAAAGGCAAGCGGTAACCAACCCACATAAAACCATTTATTCTATTAAAAGGTTTATGGGCAATAAATATTCAGAATCAAGTAAAGAGGCTGAAAGAGTACCGTATAAAGTAGTTAAAGGTGATAACGATACACCAAGAGTTGATATAGACGGTCGTTTATATTCTCCACAAGAATTATCGGCTATGATTCTTCAGAAAATGAAGAAAACGGCTGAAGATTATTTAGGTCAAGAAGTTTCTCGTGCAGTAATTACCGTACCTGCATATTTTAATGATGCGCAAAGACAAGCTACTAAAGAAGCTGGTGAAATTGCTGGTTTAACTGTAGAACGTATTATTAACGAGCCAACGTCTGCTTCTTTAGCATACGGTATGGACAAAAAAGATACAGATCAGAAGATAGTTGTTTTTGACTTTGGTGGTGGTACACATGATGTATCTATCCTAGAGTTAGGTGACGGTGTATTTGAAGTATTGGCTACTGATGGTGATACTCACTTAGGTGGTGATGATGTTGATCAAAAAATTATAGATTGGTTAGCTGAGGAGTTCAAATCTGAAGAAGATATGGACCTTAGAAAAGATGCAATGGCGTTACAACGTTTACGTGAAGCTGCTGAAAAAGCTAAGATTGAATTGTCATCTTCTGCACAAACAGAAATTAACTTGCCATATGTTACCGCTACGGCTTCAGGACCTAAGCACTTGGTAAGAACTTTGACAAGATCTAAGTTTGAGCAACTGATCGCTGATTTGGTAAAAAGAACTATTGAGCCATGTGAGACTGCCATGAAATCTGCAGGACTTTCTAAGAGCGATATTGATGAGATTATCCTAGTTGGTGGTTCAACTAGAATACCTGCGGTACAAGAAGCTGTTGAGAAATTCTTTGGTAAGAAACCTTCTAAAGGTGTAAACCCAGATGAGGTTGTTGCAATTGGTGCGGCAATACAAGGTGGTGTTTTAACCGGTGATGTTAAAGATGTATTGTTATTAGATGTTACACCTCTTTCATTAGGTATTGAAACTATGGGTAGTGTAATGACTAAATTAATAGAGGCTAACACAACGATACCAACGAAAAAGTCTCAGGTATTCTCTACTGCTGCTGATAACCAACCATCGGTTGAAATTCATGTATTGCAAGGAGAAAGACCAATGGCAAACGATAACAAGACAATTGGTAGATTCCACTTAGATGGTATTCCACCGGCAAAAAGAGGTACTCCACAAATTGAAGTAACTTTCGATATCGATGCTAACGGTATAATTAAAGTATCTGCAACTGATAAGGCTACGAACAAAACTCAGGATATTCGTATTGAAGCTTCTTCTGGTTTAACTGAAGAAGAAATCAAGAAGATGAAAGCTGAGGCTGAAGCAAATGCAGAATCTGATAAAAAAGCGAAAGAAACTGCTGATAAGTTGAACGAAGCAGACGGAATGATTTTCCAAACTGAATCTCAACTTACTGAATTTGGCGATAAATTATCTGACGATAAGAAAAAACCAATTGAAGATGCTTTAGCAGAATTGAAAGCGGCATATGAAACTAAAGACTTGGCTGTTATTACACCAGCTTTGGATAAAATCAATGAAGCTTGGAAAGTTGCATCTGAAGAAATGTACAAAGCACAAGCAGATGCTCAAGGTGCTCCACAAGGAGAGCCAACTGCTGACGGTGGTGCTTCTGAAGGTGATAATGTTGAAGATGTAGACTTTGAAGAGGTTAAGTAATAGAATTATTATTTGATATAAAAAAGGGACGGTATTTACCGTCCCTTTTCAATTTTACGGGATATTCTTTTATCCCTATCATTAATGAAGTAATTTTGTAGTATGGTCAAGAAACGATATTTTCTGTTTTTATTTGTTTTTATTGCGGCTTTTTCTATCGTAAGAGGACAAGAAATTCAAATCTTTACATTAGAAGATTTTGATTTAAAAGGTGATGTAAAATTCTGTTTGGTAAGTACCGATTATGGTAAAGAGGAATACGACTTTAATAAGAACGGTCTATTGACTAAATCCGTAACCAGATATAATGAGGCAGATTATGATGTTGTTTATTATAAGTACAGCAAAGGGGAGCTTTTAGAGAAAAGAGCTGAATCTTACAGGAACAATACTTTTGATCCAAGTACATCTATAGCCCATTTTTATGAAATAGATTCTACAGATAATTTAACCATACAGGAGCGTATATTTTCTTATGACAAGCAATTTTTAGATCAATATATATATGTTTATGATGAGTTTGGAGATTTGGCAAGTATTGAGAGAACAAATAATGATGGTACAGATAAAACGTTGGTAGAGCACAAGAAGTTTAAAGGAGAAAATACCGTAACTTATTTGTTAAATGACAACCCAGTAAAATCTATTAGAACTTCAACTTTAAAGCCTGCAAATAAACCGGAACAAAGGGTCGTTTTAACTAAAGAGTATTTAAATGGTGAAGAAAGCGAAGCTTTTGAGGAAGTGTTCAGTATGGATGGGAGATTAATGGCGCAACAAGAATTTGAATATAATTCTGAACTGAAAAAATTTGAGCCAACGACGCGTACCAGCTATGAATACGATGAAAAAGGAATGTTGATAGCCGAAACCGCCAAAAGAGGTGCCGGTATCATAAAAAAGGAGTACATCTATCAATATGATAATTCAGAGCCAGGCAATTGGATCAAACAAATTGTGACGCCCGATAATACCTATACTACTAGAAAAATTACGTACTATCTTGCCGAGAAAAAAATTATAGAGTAGTCATGCTTATTTGTTTCCGTTTTGCCATTCTTCGCGCAGAAGCCCATAACAGCATGTATTTCTTTTAAAACCATCTAATAGGTACACATCTTTTCTCAGTATGCCTTCTAAGGTGCACCCTAGTTTTTCTACTGCTTTTCTTGATGCTATATTTCTTTCGTCTACACGAAACTCTACTTTTTCAAAATCCATTGTTTGGAAAGCATAGTCCAGCATTAGTTTTTTCATTTGTGTATTTAATCCTGTACCGTGAAATTCACGGCCGACCCATGTAAATCCAATATGTAGCACTTTGTTAATTTTATTGATATGCATGAAACGGGTAGAACCTGCATAGACTTTGTGTTTTTTGTCATAAATAATAAAGGGTATACTTGTGCCTGCCGCTAATTGCTGTAATGCCGTTTCAACATATTTTTTTAAAACGCCGGGAGTTTCAATATTGGAAGGGGAGTATTGAACCAAATTTTCCTGTGAAGCTATAGGTATAAGCTTTTCATAATTATCTATGTTCAACGGACTCAGTATAACCCGCTCATTTTCTAAGGTTGGTGCAGTGTTCATTTTGCAAATTGATTTATAACTTCTTTTTTCACTTCGTGTCCACCGTTAAAAGTAGTATATATGATAGTATCTCCAAAAAGTGTTTTAAGTTTTGTGTTTTCTTCTTTTAACCTATTTGGTGTTAAAAATTCATCGTTGCTTCCTGTAACCGAAAATATTTCTGTTTTGTCTCTTAAATGTGTAAAGTCAGATCCTTCTAATTCCTTGGGAATTCCTCCAGCGTAAAGTATCAATTTTGAGCATTCTATTTTGGAATACGCCAAATAACGAAGTGCTATTGAAATTCCTTGTGAAAATCCAAAGAAAACAATTTTACGATCAGATGGCAGTTTTTCATTTTCTATAACCGCATCTAAATAATGATATAGATTCTTGGTTTCAAGTGCCGTATTTTCTTTTGTCAACCAACTTGCGCCTACATGTTTATATTCATTTTTTAAATAGTATTTAGAAGGTGCTTGAGGAGCAATGATATAATTTTCACTTTTGGGAAGCTCATTAAAGTACTTTAGAAAAAATCGACTTAAGAAACCTATGCCATGAAAAACAATCCAAATTTGCTTGGTGTTGCTATTCAATTCGTTTAACGTTTCATACGTATTCGTAGTTCTGTAGCTTACATTTTTTATTTGGTTTTTCATAAAACGATCATTACTGTTATCCTTTTCTTTTGGTAATGTAATGCTTAATTTTACAAAAAAAAGAATGAACGACTACAAAGAGAAAATTCTTAAAATTTGTAACGAATCTTCTAAAAATACCTTGATGGAGACTCTGGAGATCGAATACATTGATGTAGGAGAAGATTTTTTGTTGGCTAAAATGCCCGTAACCCCTAAAGTACATCAACCGGACGGGGTTTTGCACGGTGGGGCTACAGCGGCATTGGCAGAAAGTATTGGTAGCGCTGCATCTTATGTTTTTCTAGACGGTAATAAATTCTTTGTTAGGGGTTTGGAAATTACTGCCAATCACGTTAAAAGCGTAAAAGATGGTTTTGTCTTTGCTAAAGCTACCATTATGCACAAGGGTAGAACTACGCAATTGTGGGAAATAAGGGTTACCAATGAAGATGATCAATTGGTCTCTCTTTGTAAATTAACCACTATCGCATTACCCAGAAACTAGTATGGTGCAACCACTTTTTTATCGTGCCAAAGATTGCTTTAAAGAGCAGTTGCCTTTTGTATTGTACAGTAAGCCCAATGAAAATGAATTGGTGGGTATTTTTCAAGATGACGATGCCCTTCATAAGGTTGTGGATTTTACCGAAACCGGATTCGTTTTTGCTCCGTTCGACTTAAATTCGGATGCTATACTAATGAAAATGGACGCTGTAGAAAAAGTTGGTTTAGATTCTTTTGATGAGGTTATACAGAGCGGTCATGGAACACCACAGAATGATGCTGCGGAGAAGGGCAGATATCTTAAATTGATATCAAAAGCTATTGAAAGTATCGGTAGAGAAGATTTCGATAAGGTTGTACTTTCAAGAAAAATAGAGGTCATTTGTAAGGACGATTATTTTAAAATTTATCAACGCATTCTTTCAGCATATAAAAATGCTTTTTGTTATTTCTG
The DNA here is from genome assembly GCA_020629415.1 of Maribacter sp. Taxonomy (GTDB): domain Bacteria; phylum Bacteroidota; class Bacteroidia; order Flavobacteriales; family Flavobacteriaceae; genus Maribacter; species Maribacter huludaoensis. The sequence goes on from JAHDDL010000004.1 coordinate 55,678, forward strand.
GTATCATCCAAAAATTGGAGCTTGGATGGGAGCTACACCAGAAATTCTAGTAAAGGGTATTGGCTCTCAATTTACGACAATGTCATTGGCAGGTACACAAGTTGCGGTAGGTGATAAGGAACCAACTTGGACCAATAAGGAATTACAGGAACAGCAATTGGTTACCGATTATATTTTTGAAACTTTAAAGGACAAGGTTGTATCTATAAATAGTTCTGAAAGAGAGTCTATTAAAGCTGGTCAGCTTTGGCATCTAAGAACAGAAATGAATGGCACCTTTGCACCCAACAAATTTGGTAATGTACTAAAGGCGTTACACCCAACACCCGCGGTTTGCGGAAGTCCGTTAGAAAACGCTAAAAAGTTTATTTTAGAAAACGAATTGTACGAACGTAGTTTTTATACCGGATTTTTAGGAGAGCTGAATACGAAAACAGAATTGCCACGGAATAAAAATCGTCGTAACCAAGAGAATAGTGCCTATAGAAGCGTTATGAAAACTTCTGAACTTTTTGTGAATCTCCGCTGCATGCAATTGTGTGATCAAAAGGTTAAAATATATGTAGGTGGTGGTATTACAAAGGACTCTGTACCTGAAAAGGAGTGGGAAGAAACTGCTTTAAAAAGTAGTACCATGTTGCGTGTTCTACTTAGTAAATAGATACCCAACTTTTGGGAGATGATCTGCTTTGGTCGTATTTTTGAACTACATGAAATACTCCGCTATACCTACCGCACAATCTATTGTTCAACATTGCCGGGCAAAGCATATTACTAATGTAGTAATATCACCAGGATCCAGGAATGCACCTTTGACCATAGCATTTGCGGAGAATCCTTATTTTGCCTGTTATAGCATTGTTGACGAACGTTGTGCCGCTTTTTTTGCCTTGGGCATGGCGCAACAACTGCAGAAGCCTGTTGTAGTTTTATGTACTTCTGGGAGTGCTCTTTTAAACTATTATCCCGCGGTAGCAGAGGCGTATTTTAGTAATATTCCGCTATTGGTTATTTCTGCGGATAGACCGGTTTATAAATTAGGAATAGGGGATGGGCAAACAATAAATCAACAAAATGTATTTGAAAATCATATTAGATATTCTGCCAATCTAAAACAAGATGTAAGTCATGCCACAAATAAGGTGTTGCAATATAGACCAGAGTGGATTTCTGATAAGGAAGTAAGCGATGTTCAGCAAGAAGTTCAAAATTACAATGATGCGGAATTAAACCTTGCTTTAGAAATTGCGCTGACTACCAATACTCCAGTACACATAAATGCCCCTTTTGAAGAACCTTTGTACAATACGCTTTCAGAACCTTCAATAGCTCCTCAAATAAGTGCTATACCGGTAAAGGTGGAAGATGTGATCAGTTTAGAAGACCATAAACGCATTTGGAATACTTCTACCCGTAAAATGGTTTTAGTTGGGGTAAATACTCCAAATATTATTACAGATATATTGCTAGAGAAATTAGCTAATGATCCAAGTGTTCTGGTGTTGACAGAAACTACATCTAACATTCACCATCCTAATTTTTTCAATAGTATTGATTCTTTAGTTGCACCTATAGAAATGCATACTAACAGGGAATTGTTGTTTAAAAAGCTAAAACCTGAGGTGCTTATTACTTTTGGCGGACTCATAGTTTCAAAGAAAGTAAAGGCTTTTTTAAGAGATTATGTGCCAGAACACCATTGGCATGTTGGCGGGCAATTTGCAAACGATACTTTTTTCTGTTTAGAAGAACATATAAAAGTTTCTGTAAGTGATTTTTTTAGTGAAATGTATACGGATAATACTATCACAAAAAGTGATTATTTTACGCACTGGAATTTGATTAAAAAGAACTATGAACAAAAAAGAGAGGCATATTTAAAAGAAATTCCATTTTCGGATTTCTTGGCTTTTGAACATATTTTAACAGCTATACCAAATGACTATACCCTACAATTGGCGAATAGCTCTACCATTAGATATGCCCAGTTGTTCAACATAAACCCTACCGTAAAAGTCTTTTGTAATAGAGGTACCAGTGGCATAGATGGCAGTACTTCTACCGCTGTAGGGGCATCTGTGGTTAGTAGTGCACCTACACTTTTCATTACAGGTGATCTGAGTTTTTTTTACGATAGTAATGCATTGTGGAATAGTTACTTAAGATCTGACTTTAGGATAATTTTGATTAATAATGGTGGTGGTGGAATTTTTAGAATACTTCCGGGAAAAGAGAATTCACATGTTTTTGAAACCTATTTTGAGACCAGGCACTCATTAAACGCAGCGCATCTTTGTGCCATGTATGGCTTTGATTATATAACGGCGAGAACATCGGTAGAGCTACAGCATCAATTGGGTAGTTTTTTCAAAGTATCTAGTCGTCCGCAATTACTGGAAATTACTACGCCTACATTAATAAACGATAAAATTTTGATTGATTATTTTCGTTTCATATCTTAGTGGTGTATTAACCATTAATTATAACACATTTAACATGAGTAAAAGAGACGATTTAATCGAAAAGTATGCTGCAGATATCAAAGATAAATTTGGTGAGAATGCAGATATGGATTTGCTTAAAAAAGTAACTGTTGGTCTTGGACCATCTATTTACAATATTGATGCTTCTAAAGTATCTGGTAGCGATCAAAAAGAATTGGATACCGTAAAGAACAATTACTTGATCAAAAAGTTGGGTCTACCTGACAATGCTAAATTAGATGAAGCTATTGCAACTGTTATGGACAAGTACGGTTCATCTAACAGAAACAAGCACAGAGCTGTAATTTACTACAAGCTTTGTCAACATTTCAAAAAAGAATCTGTTTACGATAAATAGTCAGATGACAAACAAAGTAAAGACCGTTACCCTTTTGGTAACGGTCTTTTTTTTTAGCTTAAATTTTAAATATTTAAAATGTAATTTTGCAACATGATAGAATTAGGACGTATAAACAACCTTGAAATTTTAAGAGACACTAGTGTGGGGCTTTTTTTGGGAGATGAAGATGGAAATGATGTATTGTTGCCAAATAAATATGTGCCAACAGCATATGAAATAGGTGAGAAAATTAAAGTTTTCTGTTATTTGGATTATGATGAAAGACCAGTTGCAACTACCTTGGAACCGGACATAATGTTAGGGGAATTTAGATTATTACAAGTAGCGGAGGTAAACGAATTTGGCGCATTTATGCAATGGGGCCTTGAAAAACATCTTTTGGTTCCATTTCGTGAACAAAGGGTAAAGATGAAAGAAGGGCAGTGGTATGTTGTCCACTGTTATTTAGATGATCGTTCCGGTAGATTAGTGGCTTCTAACAAGCTCGATAAATTTTTGAATAATGATACCATTGACCTTAAGGAATGGGAAAAGGTAGATTTGGTGGTTACCAGACAAACAGATTTAGGTTGGGAGGTCATTGTAAACGAAAAACACAAAGGTCTGGTTTACTTTAATGAAGTATTTAAACCAATTAATATTGGTGATGTAATACCTGGTTGTATTAAGACCATTAGGAAAGATAATAAATTAGATATTTCATTACAGCCATTAGGTGCAAAAGTACTGGAGCCTGCAGCTAAAAAAATATATGAAGTTCTGGTAGATAGCGGTGGGTTTTTAGGTTTGCATGACAAATCTGCACCCGAAGAAATTAGAGACGTTTTTCAGATGAGCAAAAAGACCTTTAAAAAAGGTCTGGGTACATTATATAGAGAACGTAAAATCAAAATAGAATCTGATGGTATTACTCTTTTGGACGATTAAACTAAAATTGTAAGAATATTCAATTCTTATTGATTTTCAACAGAATATTTCAAATAATCGTCTAGTTTTTTGTAATACCTTACATTTAATTTTATTTTTGTTGTAAATAAAAAGTTATTAACAATTTTTGGCTTACATTTAAGTTTTAAGCTTAAAAATTACCCCTGTAATTATGCCTTTTATAGAAGAAAGTGATTTATTGGAATTACATAAAGATGTCGATAAGGCCCAGATTATTAATGAGCGCTTATTGGATCAAATAAAGTTCAAGAATAAAGAATTAAAGAAGAGTAAGATTCAGCGAAATATATTGGCTGGTATAACTGCCTTTTTTATTATTGGCGGTTTGGCTTTTACCTCTTACACGGCAGGTATCTCAAGTTCAGGAGGGTTTAGTAGAAACTCATCGAACGATTTAGTTTTAACTTCTATCGATAGTGTAGATGCCATTAGAACCCGACTTGAAAATTTAAAAGAACAAAACGAAGAATTAAGTCTTGTAAAAGAGTTTTACCTGGCTAAGGAATTTTTGCAAAAAGAAAAGATATATTCTGTTCAGGTTAAGTCTTTTGTAGATAATAACGTGACCTTGGCTTCAGAAGCTTTGACCAATACGCTCTTTGTAAAAACAAACCCTTTTTATTCTTATTCATTAGGTAATTTTGAGACTTTAGAAGAAGCTCAATCTTTTAGAAAACAATTAGTGGATATTGGTTTTGGAGATGCTTTTGTTGCTTCTTACCAAGATGGTAAAAGAATTCAAATAGAAGATCCGTTTTAGTGACTAAAGTTAGAGCTTGGCTAAACGCAGCAAGACTTAGAACGCTCCCTTTATCCATTTCTGGAATACTTGTAGGCAGTGCTTTGGCCGCTTATCATGGGATTACCAACAGCACTATTTTTATATTGGCGATATTAACTACTATTGGGTTACAAGTTACCTCTAATTTTGCCAACGATTATGGAGATGGCGTAAAAGGTACGGATGGTGATGATAGATTAGGACCCAAACGTGCTTTGCAGAGCGGTCTTCTCACAGCTGCTCAATTAAAGACAGGTATTTATATTAGTATCGTTGTAAATGCAATTCTCATTGTATCGCTAATTATTACGTCTTTTGGTTTAGATAACATGCTATATCCCTTGTTGTTCTTATTATTGGGAGCTTTTGCAATTTGGGCCGCAATAACATACACGGTAGGTAAATCTGCCTATGGTTATAATGGACTTGGCGATATTTTTGTATTCATATTTTTTGGGTTGGTAAGTGTTTTAGGTTCTATGTTCTTATACTTAAAAGCTATTTCCTTTATGACCTTTTTACCGGCAATTTCTATAGGTCTTTTGAGTGTTGGTGTCCTAAACCTTAATAATATGCGGGACTATAGATCTGATGCTGCTGTAGGTAAGAACACCATGGTCGTAAAAATGGGTTTACCAAGTGCAAAAAAATATCACTACACATTGTCAATTATCTCGTTTTTATGTCTGTTTTGTTTTTTGATTACAACAAATGGATCGCAATTGCGTTATGTATGTCTTGTAGGCTACCTTTTCATATTTGTACATTTAAGAAAAGTAGCACGTACTAATAATGAGGCAGAACTAGATCCAGAGCTTAAAAAATTGGCTTTAAGTACCTTTTTTATCGCCCTGTTGTTTTTTATTAGTTATTATTATTTTTTGTAATTTTGAGTATAACCCACAAACCAATTTAAACCTTGGAACAACCCATAAAAATTCTAATTGTTGAGGATAATGTGATCATCGCCGATGATATGCAATCTATGCTAGAGGAAATAGGATATGAAATTGTAGATAATGTAATTGTCTACGAACAAGCTGTAGAGGTTTTAAAGACCCAACAGGTAGATCTTGTTTTAATTGATATCATTCTTGCATCTGATAAAACGGGTATTGATTTAGGGAAACATATTAGGGAGAATTATGATATTCCTTTCATTTTTGTAACTTCTAACTCTGATAGGGCAACAGTTGAAAATGCAAAGACAGTGAAGCCAAATGGTTACCTGGTTAAACCATTTGAGCAGCAAGATCTATATACTTCTATAGAAATAGCATTATCCAATTTTATTTACGGTAAGCAGACTGCGGCAAATAATGGTGCGGCAAATACTGCCAACACTGAAGATGTTGCAATGTCCAATTCTATATTAAAAGACTCAATTTTCGTAAAAAAGCAACATCTGTATTATAGAATACAATTTGGTGATATTCAATTTATAAAAGCAGATAATGTTTATTTGGAGGTAAATACGATCGATAAAAAATTCTTGGTACGTTCTCCTTTAAAAGATTATTTAGAGAAATTACCGCAGAATAAATTTTATAGAGCGCACAAATCATATATCGTAAATGTTGATCATATAGATGCAATTAATTCTAAGGATATTATGATAAATAATACATTGATTCCGATTTCTAAAGATTTTAAGGAATTTATAATTTCAGCTATGAATTCTTAATTAGAAAACTAATATTTTTTAAAAGACACCTTTTTAAGGTGTTTTTTTTTGAATTTTACTTAGATGAAATGTATTTTATCATCGATAAAGTGTATATTTTTATCGATGAAATGCTTATAAAAAGAGATGAAATAGATTTCACAACAACTATTGCGGGTTACACAACAATTAATCTTAACACCAATGTGTTCTTTTTAATTTTGAGATATTAGGAATCGCGGCTATTTTTCTTCAAAACTTAGTTTTAAGTGTAGAATTTGTTTCGGTTTTCTATGAATTTTTAAAAAGTACGTAGAACACGCTTTTTGAGCTGTAGGTTATTTGAAAATCATGTAACGAAGGCTCACAACAAAAATTTAGTAGATTCAACAATAAGATTTAAGTTTGATTCTGCTTTTATTGAGATATGAAAAAACAGAATATTTTGAGATTATTGTGCACTTTGGTTTTAGGTGTATATACGTGCCTAGTTTTTGCACAAGATAATACTACAACTCAAAATGAAGACTACTACAAACAGTTTCAAGATTTAGAGAATGGTGAATTACGTTCTTTTTTCTTTTTCAATACGCCAAATCGTTACAATCAGAATTCTCCGTATGATTGGTTAGATACCGTAAAGGTTTACTTGAACAGTTCTGAAAAAACCAAAGATTCCGTATCTATCCGTAATTATCAACTTATTGAGTCCCAAATTTATTATGATTTAGGTAACTATGAGAAAAGTTTGGCAATTGCAAGACCTTTATATGACGACTTGTTAAAGTTAGATGTGGAGTCTAAAAAGACTATTCTGGGCATTTTGGACAATAATTATAAAATGCTTGAATTATATGACAAGCAAATAGAGATTAGAAGGGTTAAACGTGAATTAGGTTTCACTGATAATGTCGCCTTTTATGACATTTATGCAAGTTTAGGTCAGTATAGAAAGGCTATGCGAGATTATATGACCGAAGAAAAGAAAGTACTTAAAGACGATGATTATTACGGTCAAGCAATCTACAACAATACTATAGGTGATTATTTAAGATTAGATAAATCAACGGCTACAGCGTTAAGCTATTATAAAAAAGCCGAAGGACTAATAAAAGTTTTTTTAAGTGATGTCACAAATGAGCGCTCTGATAAAGAAATTGCTGACGGAAGAATTCTTAACGGGTTGATTATTGGTAATATTGGTAAAAGCCATGTTCAGTTAGGTGAGTATGAAAAAGCTATTCCGTTTTTAGAAGAAAGTAGGGATATCATCAAGAAATACAATAAAAGTAAATTCTCTTCTGATATTATTGAAAATACCTTGGCTCTAGCAGAATGTTATTTAAAGTTGGATGATTATGCCAAAGCTACCGATTATTTGAGCGATGACCTTAATCCTATAAAGTCTGATAATATTTTAAAGCGTAATAGAATTTATGCAGATTATTACTTTAAAACCGGGGATTACAAAAACTCTACGGTATACCTTAAGAAGAACATAAGAATTAGGGATTCTATTGATGCATTAGCATCGAATATCAAGAATCAGCAATTAACTTCTGTTGTTGCCCAAGATTTAGAGAATTCTAGAAAAACTATGGAGCAACAAAAAGCTCAGTTAGAAGAATCTAGAAAAGATATTAAGGCAAGAGATGATAAGATTAGTTTGGTGTTTGTATCCTTGATTTTTACACTTATAGGTTTTGCCGGTTTAGTATATGCGTATTTAAAGAGTATTAAAAACCAACGTTTAATTGCCGAGCAGAAATTTATTATTGAAAATTCATTAGTAGAGAAAGATTCATTACTTAAAGAGATACATCATAGGGTTAAAAATAACCTTCAAATGGTCTCTAGTTTGTTGAGCTTACAAACTAAAAATACAAGAAGTAAAGCTGCTATTGCTGCATTGGAGGAAGGCAAGAGTAGGGTAAAAGCAATGGCCCTTATACATCAGAAGTTATACCAAAACGATGATTTATCGGTAATTGAGATGCAGGGCTATATTGAAAGTTTAATCAATAGTATTCAATCGGTTTACAAAAAAGGCGGACATAATATTAATATTACCATTGATGCGGAAGGAGTAGAATTGGATATTGATAGAGCAATACCATTTGGACTTATATTAAACGAGTTGGTTTCTAATTCATTTAAATATGCATTCCCGAACGATGATAGTGACGGAAAGATATATATTCATTTACGAAAAATAGCTGGTCAAGAAGGTTTCTTTGAGTATACCGATAATGGAATAGGTTTACCTGAAGATTCAGACGAAAGGGCAAGCTCCTCAATGGGTATACGTTTAATGAGCAGATTGGCAAATCAGCTTCAAACTTCATTGAATACAGATAAAACCCAAGAAGGTGTGCGTTTCTGGTTTAATTTTAAATAGGCTTAACGAACTTTACTGTTCATAACCACTTTATGTAAAAGTCTAGGGAAGAATCTTTTGAGGTAAATACCAAATTTTTCTTTTCCGCCTATGTAAGTTTCAAATCGTTTCTTTTTAATTGCAGAGATTATTTTTTGTGCACATTCGTTAACCGGCATTCCGTTTTCTGTGGCATTGTCTTCTTTTTGTAATGCAGAACCATCACCCGTTAATGCATTTTTAGCCACATTGGTTTGTATAAAGCCAGGGCAGATGATAGAAACATTGATATTGTCTTTTTCATGCTCCATTCGCAATGCGTCAAAGAAGCCATGTAACGCATGTTTGGCACCACAATACCCAGATCGATAAGGAGATGAAAATTTACCCATTAAACTAGTAACGGTAACAAAATGGCCGCTCTTTTGAGCTATAAAATGGTCAAGTAAGTGTTTGGTCAATTTTATGGTACCCAGATAATTAACGTCTATCATTTGTTGGTAGACTTCAAATTTTGTGTCAACTATAAGGGAACGCTGGCTTAATCCGCCATTGTTGATTAAAATATCAATATGCCCATAAATTTTAATAGCTTTTTGAGTAACGATTCCTAAAGAATTGAAGTCCGTTAAGTCTAGAGGCAATATGGTTACATGATCTTGATATTTGCACTTGTTTTTTACTTTTAATAGCACAGTTTCCCTTCTTGCGGAAAGTATAATTTTAGCGCCAAGTTCGTTTAGCTGGTATGCTAGTTCTTCGCCAATTCCTGAAGATGCTCCTGTTATCCAGATTACCTTATTTTCTATACTGTCCATAACATCATGTTTAAACTCAAAATATAGTTAAATTTGAAGGATAATATGAAAGCAACATTTAAAAAGTATCTTTTAGATTTTAAAAATCCTAGCGGAACTTCTAGGGGAATTCTGCGAACTAAAGAAACGTGGTTTTTGATTTTGGAGGATGAAGGTAAATGGGGAATAGGTGAATGCGGACTTTTTAGAGGACTTAGTTTTGATGATGTGCCTGAATATGAGCAAAAATGTAATTGGGTTGCGGAGAATATTGAATTAGGGGAAGCTAAATTAGTAGAACAGTTAAGAGATTTTCCTAGTATTCAATTTGGTTTGGAACAGGCATTTTTGTCCATGCGTTCTAATAATCCTTTTCATCTTTTTGATTCCACTTTTTTAGAACACCAACAACCAATTTCAATTAATGGTCTGGTTTGGATGGGCGATAAAGAATTTATGCATCAGCAAATAGAAGATAAGCTAAAAGATGGTTTTTCATGTATTAAAATGAAGATTGGTGCCATTGATTTTGATACGGAAATTGCATTGCTTAAATCTATTAGAGAGCGTTACTCTAAAGATGAAATTGAATTGCGAGTAGATGCTAACGGTGCATTTTCTCCAAAAGAAGCCTTGTCCAAGCTAGAAGTATTGTCAAAACTTAATTTACATTCAATTGAGCAACCTATAAAACAGGGACAATGGGAAGAAATGCAAAGACTTTGTAAAAGTACACCGTTGCCAATTGCTTTAGATGAAGAATTAATTGGTGTAGTAGATGTAACGAAAAAGGTAGACTTGCTACAAACTATACAACCACAGTATATTATTTTAAAGCCCAGCTTGGTAGGTGGTTTTGCAGGTAGTAATGAATGGATTAAAATTGCCGAAAAGAATAAAATTGGTTGGTGGGTTACCAGTGCATTAGAGAGTAATATTGGTTTAAATGCCATTGCACAGTGGACCGCAACGTTAGGTAACCAAATGCCACAAGGTTTGGGTACGGGATCTTTATTTACAAATAATATAGATAGTCCGTTAGAAGTAAATAACGGAGGGTTGTTTTACAACAGCTCTAAAAAATGGAATAAAAATTTAATAGATAGTTTATGTATATAGAGCAAGGTTATAAAGGAGATATTGGATTATGGAAATATTTAATAATTCCTGGTTGTTTTATTGGTTTTATGATTTTGAACTATATAGCAATCTTGTTATCTCCGGTTAGTGTTGAAGATAGTATGGCACAGATGATTAATAGCTTCGGCTCTAACCTGGTTTTAATTATAATATTGGCTCCATTGGCAGTTGGTTTACTTGTGGTGCTTGGTTGGACAAAATTAGTACACTCTCAAAGTATAACTTCTTTAACTACATCTCGAAAGAGAATAAGTTGGAAAAGAATCTTTTTTTCTTTTGTATTATGGGGAGTTTTAACTGTTTTAATGACATTAATAGCAGTTTATTTGTCACCTGAGGATTATGTTTTTAATTTTAAACTGGTACCATTTTTAACTTTAGCAGTGATAGGTATCTTACTAGTTCCTTTGCAAACAAGTTTTGAAGAATACTTATTTAGGGCACATATGATGCAGGGTTTAGGTATTGCGGTGAAAAATAGATGGGTACCTTTAATAGTTACCTCGGTGTTTTTTGGGTTAATGCATTTAGGTAATCCTGAAGTAGAGAAGTTAGGGTATGGGATAATGGTGTATTATATAGGAACTGGTTTTTTTCTTGGTATTATTACGCTTATGGATGAGGGGTTAGAATTGGCTTTAGGTTTTCATGCAGCCAATAATTTAATTGGAGCTCTATTAATGACTGCAGATTGGACCGCTTTTCAAACAAATTCAATTTATCGAGATATTTCAGACCCAGTTTTAGGTTGGGATATTTTAGTTCCTGTATTTATTACTTTTCCTATTCTTTTACTCATCTTTTCAAAAAAATATGGATGGACCGATTGGAAAGAAAAATTAACCGGTAAGGTTCTATCTAAAGAAGAATTTTTATTGACACAAGAGTAAAACTAAAATTTATTCAAAATGAAAATACACCCTAGTTTTTCAATTCAAGGTAGGACAATTTCTTTTGATGATTTAAAAGAGGTTGGTTATAGTTTAATTAAAGAAGGCGAGGAATTTGAAAAGCATATAGGTGAATTTCTTTTAGATTGGATAGATGATTTGCCAACACTTTCTGTAAAAACTTCAGGATCTACGGGCGCTCCAAAGACTATACTATTGAAGAAAGAACAGATGGTAAATAGCGCTCTTGCAACCGGTAATTATTTTAACCTTAAGCCTGGGTCAACTGCTTTACTCTGTCTGCCCGCAACATATATAGCTGGTAAAATGATGCTTATAAGAGCAATGGTTTTGGGCCTAAATATTTATTTAGTGCCACCAAGTTCATACCCATTGGAAGGTATTACGGATTCTTTTGATTTTGCGGCTATGGTACCTTTACAGGTAAGTAACTCTTTATCTAAACTACATCAAATACATAAATTAATTATTGGTGGTGCACCTATTTCTAATTCAATAAGAGAAGCTTTAAAGGGTGTTGATAATAGCATTTATGAAACCTATGGTATGACGGAAACCATTACTCATATCGCTATAAAACCGTTAAACGATAAAGAAGTTGAAGATGCTCCTTTTACGGTGTTGCCAAATGTAGAACTTGCTACAGATGATAGAGGTTGTTTGGTAATTAATGCTTCAGAAATTTCAGACGAAACGGTGGTAACCAATGATGTGGTCCAAATGCTTTCAAAAACTAAGTTTAACTGGTTGGGCAGACTTGATAATGTTATTAATTCTGGTGGGGTAAAGTTGCATCCGGAACATATTGAAAAAGTAATATCAAACTATATAGATACTCCGTTTTTTGTTGCCGGTGTTACAGATAATGAATTAGGGCAAAAAGTGGTTTTAGTGGTTGAAGATGCAGAAATTAAAGACATTCAGAAAATTATTGATGGTATTTCTGAATTCAAAAAATTTGAGAAACCTAAAACGATTTTGATAGCTAAAGAATTTCAAAGAACCGATAGTGGAAAAATACAACGTTCTAAAACTGTACAACAAATTTTGAAGCCTTAATATATTCCGCTATTTTCATCATTAGAAAAACCACTATCTAATGATCAAACAACTAATTACCGTATTTATTTTTATTCAGGGCTTTTTATTGAACGCCCAACAAATTCTCAATGAAAAAGAAAGGGCCATTGTTATAGATGAAATTCTAGACGATCGTTTTAACAATTTACTTCCAAAACTTATGGATGCCGCTGACCTTGATATGTGGGTGGTGATTTCAAGGGAATACAATGAGGATCCAGTTATTAAGACCATGCTGCCTGCTACATGGTTAAACGCTCGTAGAAGAACTATTCTTTTGTTTTATAGAGATAAAGCAAAAAACACTATTGAAAAATTAGCCGTTGCTCGTTATAATGTTGGTAAGAATATTGTTTCCGCTTGGGATAAGGAAAAGGAGCCTGATCAATGGAAGAGATTAATGCAGTTAATATCAGAAAGAAATCCAAGAAGAATTGGACTTAATTATTCTACAGACCATAATATTGCCGATGGATTGGTAAAGACGGATTATGAGGAATTCATGGCAAATTTGCCTAAAAAATATACTTCAAAAGTGACATCTGCTGAGCAACTTGCCGTACGCTGGATCGAAACTAGAACTGAACGTGAAATGGTTATCTATGATCAATTGGTAGATATTACACATGATATCATAGCCGAAGCATTCTCGGAGAAAGTAATAACTCCCGGTGTAACCACTACGTCAGATGTAGTGTGGTGGATGAGACAGAAAGTCACCAATTTAGGTTTGGAAACTTGGTTTCATCCAACTGTAGACGTTCAAAGAAGTGAGAAAGGAAAAAAGAGTGAATTTTATTCTTTTGCAAACAAACCCGAGAGTATGGTAATCTTACCTGGGGATCTAGTACACTGCGATTTTGGAATTACATATCTGCGTTTAAATACCGATTGTCAAGAATTAGCGTATGTATTAAAGCCAGAAGAAACTTCTGCTCCGGAGTTTTTGGTAAACGGACTAATGGAAGGGAACAAATTACAAGATTTTTTAACAGGCAATATGGTCAAGGGAAAGTCTGGAAACGAAATTCTTAAAAAATCTCTGGACGAGGCTAAAACTGCAGGATTACGACCTTCTATTTACACGCATCCGTTAGGTACTTATGGTCATTCTGCCGGTACAACTATAGGAATGTGGGATGCCCAAGGTGGTGTAATGCGTGACGATGGAGAAAACTATGGTCTTAACCCGAATACTGTTTATGCCATTGAACTAAACACGACCATCAACATACCGGAATGGAATAGAGATATCAGAATCATGCTTGAAGAAGCCGGGTTCTATGGTGAAGATGGATTTAGATATGTAAATGGAAGACAGACCGAATTGTTGTTGATTCCACGAGTGAAAGGTCATCAGGGCAATTAATTTTTATATTCATTATGTGGGTATTAACGAATAGTTCAACAACTATATGTTGAAAAGTCAATAGAATGGAATGCGGTAAATATTGTTGCCAGTTATCTTGGTAAACTTTTTACAACATATAGACCATTGATTTAGTTATAAAAAAACCACAATACATTTAAAATGTATTGTGGTTTTTTTAATGTAAATAGTTTAAAATGTTGATACTTAATATTTTTAATTAATTACACCTGTAAAACCCCCATGTTAAAAGGCTTTTCAATAGGTGCATGATCAGCGGCTTCTATACCCATTGAAATCCATTTACGCGTGTCCTTTGGGTCAATGATGGCATCTGTCCATAACCTTGAAGCTGCGTAATAAGGTGAAACTTGGTTGTCGTAACGCTTCTTGATTTTATCGTATAGTTCCGTTTCTTTTTCCTCAGTGATGGTTTCACCTTTCTTTTTTAATGAAGCCTTCTCAATTTGTAAAAGAACTTTTGCAGCAGAGTTTCCGCTCATCACCGCAAGTTCAGCACTTGGCCAAGCAACAATTAACCTAGGGTCATAAGCTTTACCGCACATGGCATAGTTTCCAGCTCCATAGCTATTGCCTATAACAATGGTAAATTTTGGTACGACGGAGTTACTCACCGCATTTACCATTTTGGCGCCATCTTTTATAATACCACCATGCTCACTTTTACTACCAACCATAAATCCGGTTACATCTTGCAAGAAAACTAACGGAATTTTCTTTTGGTTGCAATTGGCTATAAATCTGGTTGCCTTATCTGCAGAATCGGAATAAATGACTCCGCCAAACTGCATTTCTCCCTTTTTTGTCTTTACAACTTTTCTTTGGTTGGCAACAATACCAACTGCCCATCCATCTATTCGTGCATATCCGGTAAGTATGGTTTGTCCGTATCCGGCTTTGTATTCTTCAAATTCCGAGTCGTCTACCAATCGCTTAATAATTTCCATCATGTCATACTGTTCCGCTCTTGAGCTAGGTAGTATACCATAGATATCATCAGGATTTTCTTTTGGTTTTATACTTTTCTTTCGGTTGTATCCCGCTTTTGGGAAATCACCGATCTTATCCATAATATTCTTTATGGTGTCCAAAGCAGCTGCATCATCTTTCGCTTTATAATCGGTTACCCCGCTAATCTCGCAATGCGTAGTAGCGCCACCTAAAGTTTCATTATCTATGCTTTCACCTATTGCGGCTTTCACCAAATAGCTTCCTGCCAAGAAAATACTGGCGGTCTTATCTACTATTAAAGCTTCATCGCTCATAATAGGTAAGTAAGCGCCACCGGCAACACAACTGCCCATAACCGCAGAAATTTGGGTTATGCCCATACTGCTCATAATCGCATTGTTTCTAAATATGCGCCCAAAGTGTTCTTTATCCGGGAAAATCTCATCTTGCAATGGTAAGTACACGCCGGCACTATCTACTAAATAAATAATAGGAAGTCTGTTTTCAATAGCAATTTCCTGTGCTCTTAAATTCTTTTTGGCGGTAATAGGAAACCATGCGCCAGCCTTTACCGTTGCATCATTGGCAACTACTATACATTGCTTTCCTTTTACATATCCAATTTTTATAACAACACCGCCAGAAGGGCAGCCGCCATGTTCTTTGTACATGCCTTCGCCAACAAAGGCTCCTACTTCAATCTGTTCGGTTCTTGGATCAAATAGATAATCAATACGTTCTCTAGCGGTCATTTTACCTTGATCGTGCTGCTTGGCAATTTTTGCTTTTCCTCCACCTAAATAAACCTCGTTCAGCTTTCGTCTAAGGTCAGATAATAACAACTTATTCCTATCTTCGTTTTGATTGAATTTTAAATCCATTCTGTATATTTAATTTCTTCGCATAAAGATAAGAAGTTAATTTTGGTGTACATGCAACAAAAATAAAAAGTATGATAAAGTGGGGTATTGTTGGGGCAGGTAACATAGCACATAGTTTTTCTAAGGATCTAGCTTTGGTAGATGGCGGTCAATTGGTTTCGGTAGCATCTAGAAGCTTGGAGAAGGCCCGCACATTTGCCAAAGAATATGGAGCTCCAAATGCTTTTGGTAGTTATGAAGAGTTGTTTCATAGTAATACGGTAGATATAATTTATTTGGCAACACCGCACACTTCCCATGCAGATTTGAGCATTGCCGCCATGAAAGCCGGTAACGCCGTACTTTGTGAAAAACCATTGGGAGTCAATGCTTCAGAAGTTCGGGCAATGGTAACTGCTGCTAAAGAGAATAATGTATTTCTTATGGAAGCATTATGGTCACGTTTTAATCCTACCATTAAAAAAGTAAAGGAACTTGTAGATAATGGGACTATAGGAGATATAGGTTATCTACATTCAGATTTTGCTTTTTATGCTCTGGATAGGGATGAAAACGGTAGGCTGTTAAATCCTGATCTTGCAGGAGGTTCTCTGCTAGATATAGGAATCTATCCTATATTTTTAGCTTATTTACTGTTGGGGATGCCCAAGGATATTAAGGCAACCGCCAATTTTTATAAAACTGGGGTAGAGGTGCAATGTAGTATGATTTTTAATTATGATAACGCACAAGCCATTTTGTATAGCGGACTCAATTCTAACTCTGAAAAGAAATCTGAAATAGCAGGAAGTAAAGGAACAATTTTTATTCATCCAAGATGGCATGAAACTACTGGTTTTACCTTGGAAAAAGATGGGGATGTAGTAAGTAATGAAGTCGGTAAGAGGGGTAAAGGCTATGTTCATGAAATAGAAGAAGTGCATAATTGTTTAAATTCTGGCAAGAAGGAAAGTGCATTTTGGAGTCATCAAAACAGTTTGGATCTCATTACAATTACGGATACGGTTCGTGAAAAAACGGGAATTGTGTTCCCGTTTGAATAATAGCAGCGGTATTAGTGAGTAAATATTTTAAAATTTACGATATTTGATGCTCGCTTAAATTTTAATTGATTCAAAAATGAACAAGAACACTGTGCTCACTTGGGCTACTTTTATAATGATCTTCGTAGGGCTTGCACTTATTGCATTAGGGGCCTTTAGATATGATGATGTCGCTGGTTGGGGTTTTGCATCTGTTGGAATAGGTTTTTTTGCCATTGCTTGGGTGTTCAATGCCCTTAAAGGTAGAGTATAATCAATATTTTTAACTAGTAGGGATTTCTTCTACTGGATGATAATTTTTTCACTAAACACTATAATTTTATGTCAGACGATAAGAAGGTAATCTTCTCCATGTCAGGAGTTACGAAAACCTATAAGAATGCTAACACCCCAGTTTTAAAGAACATATACTTAAGTTTTTTCTACGGTGCCAAAATTGGTATTTTAGGTCTAAACGGTTCTGGTAAATCTACTTTGTTAAAAATAATAGCAGGTGTAGATAAAAATTTTCAAGGTGATGTAGTCTTTTCTCCAGGATATAAAGTTGGTTATTTGGAACAAGAGCCAGAACTGGATGAAAATAAAACCGTTTTGGAAATTGTAAAAGAAGGCGTTGCCGAAACGGTGGCCATTCTTGATGAATACAATAAGATAAACGATATGTTTGGTCTTCCCGAGGTTTATGAAGATGCGGACAAAATGCAGAAGTTGATGGATCAGCAGGCTGTATTGCAAGATAAGATAGATGCAGCTAATGCTTGGGAACTAGATACCAAATTGGAAATTGCTATGGATGCCTTGCGTACCCCAGATCCTGAAAAGAAAATTTCAGTGCTTTCGGGTGGTGAGAGAAGAAGGGTGGCCTTATGTAGGTTGTTGCTACAAGAGCCGGAAATCTTATTGTTAGATGAGCCTACCAACCACTTAGATGCAGAATCTGTACATTGGTTAGAGCATCACCTGGCATCTTATAAGGGAACGGTAATTGCCGTAACGCACGATAGATATTTCTTGGATAATGTTGCCGGTTGGATTCTTGAATTGGATAGAAGTGAAGGTATACCTTGGAAAGGGAACTACTCTTCTTGGTTAGATCAAAAGTCTAAACGTATGGCACAAGAAAGTAAAACAGCTTCTAAAAGACAGAAAACATTAGAGCGAGAGCTGGAATGGGTTCGTCAAGGAGCAAAGGGTAGACAGACCAAACAGAAAGCACGTCTTAAGAACTACGATAAGTTGATGAGTCAAGATCAAAAACAACTTGATGAAAAACTGGAAATCTATATTCCTAACGGACCACGTTTGGGTACCAATGTTATTGAAGCTAAAGGCGTAAGTAAGGCATACGATGATAAGTTGCTTTATGAAGACCTTAATTTTAAATTGCCACAAGCGGGTATTGTTGGTATTATTGGACCAAACGGTGCAGGTAAGACCACTATTTTTAGAATGATCATGGGGGAGGAGACACCGGATAAAGGTGAATTTGAAACCGGTGAAACCGCTAAAGTAGCCTATGTAGACCAGAGTCATTCTAACATAGATCCTGAAAAAACCATTTGGCAAAACTTTAGTGATGAGCAAGAGTTGGTAATGATGGGTGGTAAGCAGGTCAATTCTAGGGCTTACCTAAGTAGATTCAACTTTTCGGGTAGTGAACAGAATAAAAAAGTGAGCATGTTGTCCGGTGGTGAACGTAACCGTTTGCACTTGGCAATGACCTTGAAAGAAGAAGGTAACGTGCTTTTATTGGATGAGCCTACCAATGACTTGGATGTAAATACATTACGTGCTTTAGAAGAAGGTTTGGAGAATTTTGCAGGTTGTGCCGTAGTCATCTCTCACGATAGATGGTTCTTAGATCGTATCTGTACACACATCTTGGCATTTGAAGGCGATTCTCAAGTGTATTTCTTTGAAGGGTCGTTCTCCGATTATGAAGAAAACAAGAAGAAGAGGTTAGGCGGAGATCTTATGCCGAAACGAATTAAGTACAAGAAATTAATTAGATAGTATTTCAACTATAAAGAAAAAGCCCGCAATTGCGGGCTTTTTTATTTTCAAAAAACAGCTAACATTAATATTCTTCATTAGGGTACCAATCTAACTGAATCACTTCAATATCTTGATTGCCTGCATCTACTAATTGCTTAAATTTAGCCACATCGCTTACATCTGGCTTGCCTCTGTAATGATAAGGGTATACTTGCTTAGGTTTAAAGTCCAATACAGCGGCAGCGGCACTTTCTTCTGTCATAGTGTATGGTAAATTCATACATATAAAAGCTTTGTCAATATTTTTTAAAGAACGCATTTCAGAAATATCTTCGGTATCTCCGGAGAAATAAATACGTTGACCGTCAATATTTAGAATATAGCCGTTACCACGTCCCTTTTCATGAAATTTTAAAGCTTCCTTTCTTAAGTTGTACATTGGTATGGCCTCTATAGTAATTTCGCTAAGTTCTTTACTGCTACCATTGGATAAAATGACCAACTGTTCCTTATATTTTTCAGATAATTTATCGGCAACTGCTTGCGGTACTACAATTGTTGCGTTAGTAGTATCTAAGGCATCTAATGTTTCTGAACTTAAATGATCACCATGTATATCTGTTATCAATATTAACGTAGGTTTTTTTTGGTCCTTAAAAGCGTCAGCTCCACCAACAGGGTCAATATAAACAACAACATCGTTATATTCTATTACTGCTGTAGCATGTTCAATGGGAATGATTTTAATGTCTTCTGATTTTCGTTCGTTTATTATCTCGGTAACCGATTTTTTTTCGTCAGTCTCAGTTGTAGCATTGGTTTCGACTTCGGCTTTTTTTACATCTTTACATGAAATAACAAAGGCAAAAGCGAGAGATAAAAAGAGCAATTTATTTATTTTCATTAGGTTACGTTTAAAAGAGTTAGTTCCATTTTAACATCAGATCGAAGATACTCTAAATTATCTTCTAAGGGTACCTCTTTAAATCCAAATTTCTTATATATATGCAGAGCGGCATCTAATTTTGTGCTAGAATATAACTCTAGGGTTTTCCAATTTTCGGTACGGGCAACATCAATTGCATAAGCCAGCATAGACTGACCTATTTTTAATCCGTGATGGCTTTTGTTTACTGCCATTTTACCCAATTCATAACGGTCTATTTCCTTTTTGATCAATGCAAAGCATCCAACAGGCTTATTATACCATAATCCTATAAAGATATACCCACCTTTAGCTATAATGGAAGATTGCGGATCGTTCAATAGCTCCCTGTCTTTTTTTTCCACTTTAAAATATTCATTGATCCAAGCAATATTCAAGTCTCTAAAGTTTTGATTATATTTATGCTCGTAAGGTACAATGGTTAGCATGGTTTCTAAATATTGTTTTATTAATGCCCAAGTTATATCTTCTTGTATTGGTATAGGCCAAGTATTATAAATTAATTTAACATTAAAAAATCTAAAATTTAAATTGCCACGTATATAACTCGAACAAACAGACACTTTATTAAATTTAAAATTATGACTGAAACAAAAAACAACAACGGCTTAAAGGTTTTGACCGCTCTTTTAGGTGTTGTGCTTTTAGGTACTATCATTTATACAGTAAGTCTTTACCAAGATAAAAAGAAGACCGAAGTAGTACTTACAAAAGAAAAAGAATTAGTAGTTGAAGATTTGAATAGCTTAAAATCTGAATACGACAAAGCTATCTTAGAAAGCAATGCAACTAATGAAGAGTTGGTAAGTGCTAGAGACAATATTGCCAAGTATATTGATTCTGTTAAGACAATGAAAGCTGATATTGGTTCCTTGTCTAGGTATAGAAGACAGGTAAGTGTGCTTAAAGCTGAGAGAGAGCAATTATTAAAGCAAGTTGATTCTTTAACTCGTTCAAATACTGCTATTGCCATGCAACGTGATAGTACTTATGTTGAGTTGGAAAAGCAAACTGTTTTTAATGACTCTTTGGTAGTACAAAATACAAACTTGGCTCAAGTAGTAGAAAAAGGTTCTGCATTAAACCTGTCTAAATTTAATGTTGATGCAGTAAAAGAACGTAACAGTGGTAAATTGGTCTCTACACAGAGAGCTAAGGCGACCGATAAATTTAAAATTTGTTTTACTGTTGCCGATAACGTAATTGCACAAGCCGGTGACAGAGAATTTTTCTTGGAAGTTTTGGATCCCCAAGGTAATGTACTTGGCGGTAGCAATTCTATGACAAATGATAATGGGGCTTCTATAACTTATAGTAAGCAAACAAATTTTTACTACGAGAACAAATCTTTAGATGTATGTGATTATATCAGTAAGCCTTCTGGTGATTTCAAAGATGGAAATTACATGGTAAACGTATATGACGACCAACTAAAATTATTGGGTACTTCTAAGTTTATGTTGAAGTAATAGTTTTAAAATTCATAATAGAAAAGGCGACCAGTTTGGTCGCCTTTTTTTATTTAAGGTAGGGTTGATTTTAGTCTTTTAAACTACCTACCATATTTTCTGGTTTTACCCATTCATCATAATCTTCGGCGGTTACATATCCTAAGTTGACAGCCTCCTCCTTTAATGTAGTTCCGTTCTTATGTGCTGTGTTGGCAATCTCTGCAGCTTTGTAATACCCAATTTTTGTATTTAAAGCAGTAACCAACATTAAAGAGTTGTTCAGTAACTCTTTGATCACACCGTGATTTGGCTCTATACCTGAAGCACAATGCTCTTCAAAACTTACACAGGCGTCACCAATTAGTTGTGCAGACTGAAGAATGTTTGCTGCCATCAATGGTTTAAAGACATTCAATTCATAATGTCCCTGTGTACCACCAACGCTTACAGCAACGTCATTGCCCATAACTTGTGCGCAAACCATTGTCATTGCTTCACATTGAGTAGGGTTCACTTTACCTGGCATTATTGAACTACCTGGTTCGTTGGCAGGAATAATGATTTCACCTATTCCTGAACGTGGACCAGAAGCCATCATTCTAATATCGTTTGCTATTTTGTTCAATGATACAGCCAATTGTTTTAAAGCTCCGTGGCTTTCCACAATGGCATCATGCGCAGCTAGCGCCTCAAACTTATTTTCAGCGGTTATAAAAGGCAAGCCTGTGAAGTCTGCAATATATTTTGCAACAAGCACGTCATAACCTTCCGGTGTGTTCAATCCTGTTCCAACGGCAGTCCCACCAAGAGCCAATTCACTTAAATGAGCTAAGGTATTTTTCAAAGCTTTTAAACCATGGTCCAATTGAGAAACATAACCGGAAAATTCTTGACCCAAGGTTAGGGGAGTGGCATCCATTAAATGCGTACGACCAATTTTAACTACGTTCTTGAATTCAACCGATTTTTTCTGAAGTGTATCTCTCAATTGTGTGACGCCCGGTATGGTCACCTCAACTATTTTTTTGTATGCAGCTATATGCATACCTGTAGGGAAGGTGTCATTTGATGATTGTGACTTGTTTACATCATCATTTGGCTGAATTGTCTTTTCACCTTCACCAATTACTTTGCCGGCAATTTCATGAGCCCTATTGGCAACCACCTCATTCACGTTCATATTACTTTGCGTTCCAGAACCTGTCTGCCATATGACCAACGGAAATTGGTCATCATGTTTTCCTTCTAAAATTTCATCACATACCTGAGCGATCAAATCTCTTTTTTCTTCAGATAAAACCCCTAGTTCGCAATTGGTGTACGCTGCAGATTTTTTTAAATATGCAAATCCGTAAACAATGTCCAAGGGCATAGATGCCGATGGTCCTATTTTAAAATTATTACGCGAGCGTTCTGTTTGTGCACCCCAATATTTGTCTTTGGGAACTTCAACATTGCCCATGGTATCTTTTTCGATTCTGAACTCCATAATCTTATAATTTATATGAATCTTTAGTTAACTTATTAAATATCCTCAAAAATAAGGTTTACATTTATTTTTCTTAGGACAACTTTGTGGTGAAAAGTGAAATTAATTTTACAGAACGTTTGCAAAAAATAATTCGTTTATGGTATCTTTGTAATATATAAGTAAGAAGATATGTTTGATTTTGACCAATATTTAGGATTTTTAGCTTTTTTAACCATACTGACCATAGGTTTTTGGTTAATGATGTTTTTGTTATTATTTGTTGTCCCTTACTGGTTAGGTGGTAACATTATGGAGTTATTGAAAGAAAGACGCGACAAGAAAAAAGCCGCAAGAGAAGCATAGATATAGAATTATATAAAAAAAGGAGCCTTTAGGCTCCTTTTTTTATATCTTGTTATTTGTATTTAACCTTCTATTTCATCTCCGTCATCATCATTGTTTCCTCTTCTGTTACCTTTGTTACGCTCTTTTGGTTGATTAAAACGGTATACAAAGCCCATAGTTATTTGACGTTGTCTCCATTGAAATTCACTATCTGATGTAAAGAACTCTGTTTCCGTGTAAGAGGTTCTTTTTCTAGAGTTCAATAAGTCGCTTACATTAAGTGAAAGTGTTCCATTGTCGTTTAAAATATCTTTGCTAAATGCTAAGTTCAATGAGAAAATACCACCGTTTTCAGTTTGGGCCGTAGAAGATGGTCCTCTATAGAATGCATTTGTTTGCCAGTCTACTTTTGCCGGTAAGGAAACCTTTGAGCTAAATCTAGCGAACCAGCTGGTATTTGTAGTACCATAATCAATACCGTTAAAAGCACCTTCGGTAGAGAACTGGAAGAAATTAAAGCTAGAGTTCAATCGCAACCATTTTGCTGCGTTATATAAAATACCTGCTTCAACCCCAATTCTGTCATTTGTGGATAGGTTGATTGGAATAGACCTGATAATTTCAATGCCATCTGTAGTGGTTTCACCGGTTTCTTCTTGTATACGTTCAAATGAATCTGTTTCTCGTTGGTAATACACAGATGAGGTAAGAGTTAGATTATCCCATCTCTTTAAGTAACCAACGTCAAAAGCATTGGAGAACGCAGGGTCAAGGTCAGGATTTCCTTGAAAAATATTTGTTCTACTAGATCGTGAAGGAAAAGGGTTAACATACCTGCCCCTAGGTCTATTTATCCTTCTATTATAGCCTAATGAAATGTTTTCATTTTCACCCAGTTCGTAAATCAAGTTTACAGTTGGGAAAAGCCCTAAATAATTTTTATCGAAATTTGCATCCACATCTACTCCTAATTGATCCTCTAGTTCAGAAGAATCATACAAAGAGGTCAATTCTCCTTTTAACTGGGTGTTCTCTAAACGTAAGCCTAAAAGAAAGGAAAATTTACCGTATTTGTTACCATATTGAGTATATAGCGCATTTACATTTTCAGTATAGGCAAATAAATTGGTTAGGTCTTGGTTGATATCGAACAGACCGGTGGTTTGGTTCAAAGAGTCCAATCTATAATCTGTTTCTGTTTTTTCAAAAGTACCTCTATACCCAGCTTCAAATTGTGCATCGCCCATAGGTAAAACATAATCTGCTTGTACCAAATATTCATTTTGGGTTTCTTTTTCAAAGACATTTTCCAAAACTATTAAATCATCATTAGGCAATGTATTGTTTTCCTGTATGATGTTGGTCTTATCTTCTACGCCGTTAGAGTATTGAGCGTCTACGGTTAGTTTTTGTCCGTCATCATCAAGATTATTAATATAATTCAAAGAAAATTGATAGTTCTCGTCATCTTCACCTTCATCTTCAGTTCTAAATGTTTCACTATCTAGCGTACTGTTAACAATCCTTTTGTTGGTATTTTCAGTTTTATCTTCACTTTTAGAGGTTCTATAAAATATACTTCCTGTAATTGAAGATTCTTCTGTTATAAAATACTCAAGTCCCAAATTAGTGTTGAAACCTTTTCTAAGTCTAAAATAGTCCCTGTCCTCTATAATCCTATCATATGACCCAGAGGTGTAAGTGTTATCATAAAATGCATTACCTGGAGCGTCTCTATAGTTATAACCTGTGGTGTTGAACAGGTTAAACTTATCTGTTCGTAAGTTGGCATTCACGGAAAGACCACTATTAACAGGATATCCTATAGTTGTATTTACCGAGCCATTAAAACCAAGTGTTTTTTCTTTCTTAAGTACAATGTTCAAAATACCTGCTGTACCTTCTGCATCATATCTTGCAGATGGGCTGGTAATTACCTCTACTTTTTCAATTGCATCTGCCGGTAGTTGTGTTAGGGCATCTGTTGAACCAAACCCCGCTAGGGCAGATGGTTTGCCATTAATGAGTATTCTAACGTTCTCATTACCTCTCAAACTTATAGCACCTTCAACATCAACATCAACAGATGGTACATTATTAAGGGCGTCGGTAATGGTTGCACCACTATTGGTTAAATCTTTACCGATATTATAGATTTTTTTGTCCAAACGTACTTCTACGGTAGTCTTTTCGCCAACAACCTCTACAGCTTCTAATTGGGCTACATCTAAAGCAAGCTTTATTGTTCCCAGGTCTGTAGATGCTCTTAAAATTTGATCGGGCAGTTTGTACGTTTTATAAGAAATGTATTCAATGGAAATGTTGTATTTACCTGGTGGAGTTTCAACTTTAAAATTTCCGTCAATATCTGTGATACCTCCTGTAATTTTATCAGGGTTGTTTACACTTTGTAGTACTAATGTAGCATATTCCAATGGTAGGTTATCATCTTTATCCAGAACCTTACCTGTAATAATAATTGGTCCTCTTTCCCGGTCTCCCCCAGGTCTTTGACTATTTGCGTAATTAAATGATAGTACTAGGAGAAGGAGTAACGGGAAAATTGGTTTCATTTATTCGTTTTTAGATTTCTTTCGTTTTTCTTTTTTCTTCTTTTTATTCTTCTTTAAAGTTTTTGATACACCATCTTTCTGAAGTGCAACAAAAGCTTCGTACTTTTCTAAGGGCAAACCTGCTTTTAACTCTTCGTCTTGCCTTTTTGTAATGTTTTCATAAACTTCTGCCATTTTCTCCGGCGGTAGTTTAAGAATTTGAGCCTCTATGCGTTCTTGCACATATTTCTTTAAAACAGAACTTAAAACGGCCTGTTCAAATTCATTTAACGCTAGTGCTTCCGTAATTCTTGGCATTTCACCGTCTACCAATTCTTCTGCGGTTTTAGGTTTTGGTTCTTCTGCGGGTGCTTGTGCCTGCGGTATAGAACTTCTTTGTCTACCATAACCGTAACCACCGCGTGATCCGTAACCGTTATTGCCATAACCGTATTGCGCGTAAATTTCAGAACTTCCCAAAAGAATTAATAGCAACGCTAAAACTTTTAGAGGGCTATATTTTATTACTTTTTTCATGTGTTTAGATTATAAAGTTTTATAATGGTTTAACTGAAAATGGTTAATTGTTTGTTAAGATAATTATGCTGATCCTTATTTTAACAATTCATCTATATTAGAAGATGGTCTGCCAATTACCGCGCTATTGCCATTTATTACAATAGGTCTTTCTATAAGCTTAGGGTATGCGATCATTGCGTCTAATATTTCCTCATCATTTAGCGGTAAATTTCTAAATTTTTCTTTCCAGATTGCTTCTGATTTACGTACTAAATTAATTGGTTTTATACCTAAACAGCTAATAATATTTCGCAACTCGTCTTTTGTTGGTATGTCTTCTAAATACTTGACCACTTCAAATTTCTTGCCAGAATTTTCAAGTACTTTAAGTCCTTCTCTAGATTTACTGCATCTAGAATTGTGATATATTTTAATCATTATGTGTATTACTTTAAATTATGTATATCTCTGCAGGTTTATAAACAAGCAGAGATATTACTTTCATTCTTCTTCTTTTTGTCCCATCATCATTAAATAGGCTTTTAGAAATTGGTCTATATCGCCATCCATAACGTTGTCGACATTACCTGTTTCCTGACCTGTTCTTACATCCTTTACCAATTTGTATGGATGCATAACATAATTTCTGATTTGAGAACCCCATTCGATCTTCATTTTAGAGGATTCAATTTCTTGACGCGCTTCCATCTTTTTTCGAAGTTCTATTTCGTACAATTGAGATTTTAGCATTTTCATTGCCGTAGCCCTGTTATCATGTTGACTTCTACTGTCCGAACAAGAAATTTGAATTCCGGTAGGGTGGTGGGTCAGTTGTACTTTCGTCTCAACTTTGTTTACATTTTGTCCTCCCGCACCGCTTGATCTAGCTGTGGTTATGGTAATATCAG
Organism: Maribacter sp.; assembly: GCA_020629415.1. Lineage (GTDB taxonomy): Bacteria > Bacteroidota > Bacteroidia > Flavobacteriales > Flavobacteriaceae > Maribacter > Maribacter huludaoensis. Next base: position 82,671 of record JAHDDL010000004.1, read on the forward strand.
CAGGGTTGACATCTACTTCTATACTATCATCTACCAAAGGGTATACGTATACAGATACAAAAGAAGTGTGTCTTTTTGCGTTACTGTCAAAAGGCGATATGCGCACTAGACGATGTACACCATTTTCACCCTTTAGCCAGCCAAAAGCAAATTCACCGTCAATTTCCAATGTTACTGTTTTAATACCGGCAACATCTCCTTCCTGATAGTTGAGCTCTTTAATTTTATAACCGTTCTTTTCTGCCCACATCATGTACATGCGCATAAGCATAGCTGCCCAATCGCAGCTTTCAGTACCACCTGCTCCTGCGGTAATTTGAAGTACAGCCGGTAGTTCATCACCTTCTTCAGAAAGCATATTCTTGAACTCCATCTTTTCTAGCGTATTGACCGCTTTTTCATATTGGCGTTCAACCTCTTCTTCAGAAACTTCGCCTTCTTGTTGAAATTCGATCAATACCTCCAAATCTGCTACTAGTAATTGTGCGGCTTCATAATCATCTACCCATTGCTTTTTTGATTGGATAAATTTCATATGTGCCTGTGCCTCTTGGGGATTGTCCCAAAAATCAGGAGCCAAGGTTTTCTCTTGCTCGTTCTCTATTTCTATTAATTTGGCATCAATGTCAAAGATACCTCCTTAACGCACCAAGGCGATCTATAAGACCTTTGTAATGGTCTGTACTTATGTTCATACAATTCTATTTTGGGTAAAAATAATACTCTTTTAAATAATCATAGCAGATATTTTAGAATACCTATTGTTGGCTTTCTACGGTTACCGAGTGTATTGTCTTGTTCTTGCCGTGCGAATGTATTATTCCCTTTAACGGGGCGCAGTCATTATAGTCCTTACCGTGACATACTTTAATATGGTTCGTATTGGCCAAAATATTATTTGTAGGGTCAAAACCTTTCCATCCAATTTCAGGTATATATGATTCTACCCATGCGTGCATTTGAGAATCTCCTTGGTAATTGTTATTTTGATCAAGGTAGCCACTTACATATCGGGTAGGTATACCGTTACTACGTGATAATGCACAGAAAAGATGCGCAAAATCTTGACACACACCTTTTTGATTAGAAATAATATCTTTTAAGATGGTATTCACTTCTGTGGCACCTGTGGTGAATTTGATGTAATTAAAAGTAAAATTATTTAACGATACAAGATTATCGAAAATGGACAATGAATTATTAAACCTAAATAATTGCTCTTCCGTATTTTTAATTGTGGTGTAAGTGGTAGCTTTTAAAAAGCGTTCATGGGTAATTTTAAAACCTAAATTTTGCAGTGTATCGTAAGCTGATGATTTATCTAAGCTTATTCTAAAATTATAAGGATCTATTTCTTCTTTTAAAAACTTAAACTTTGCTTCAAATGAAATTTCTTTGAATTTTTTTTTAGGGTGAACTCGCAACGTTTTAAAGCCATAACCGTTAATGGAATTCTCGGTAATTGCATATTGCGAATTGCTAAATTCAATTTCTACCTCATGCTGGGTCTCATTTTCCACAGGAATTATTAAAAATTGCCAATGTGCATCATAAACCCATTCGTCATAAACATTGGTTGCACTATAGGTAATCTCAAATTCTCTCGGCATAGGAACAAATATACCTTATTTTGCCCTCTTAATAGTTAAAAAACTCTTCATCTACCTTGTTGCTTATATCAACAAGACTTTTTAAAATGTCTTCAATAAATGATTTAATATCTTCATCTATTTCTTCAATATATTTAAATTCATATTCTGATCTGACCCTACCAATTAAAAAAGCTGTTGAGTCCTTGTTATATCGTTTTTCTGGGTTTAAAATTTTAACATGTTGGTTGACCTGGTTTAACGAATTCATTACCGATCTAGGGCAGTTGGGATTTAGGATCAAAAACTCTAATGTAGTAATGCTTGTAGGTGTTTTTTTATAGAACCTGCGCATCATATCATAAGATTCTGCACATTTTAAAAGGGTGGTCCATTCAAAACTTTTTCTAAATCTCTCGTTCTCCCCACCTTGTGACAGCATTGCATCATTAAACTTGGCATTGATCATTCTGGTTATTTGAGTTGCTCGCTCTATATTTATACCCATAGAAATGATTGCATAAGTTGCATCATGTAATAATGTGCCACGAATCTTTCCTCTTAGAATATCTGTCATTTCTGCTACATGGGTAGTAAATTCGTGAAGGCCGTTTTTTACAAATACTTCTTTAGGGTAGTTGATGACAAAATGGTAGAACTTATTAATTGCCTCATATAGTTCTGTAGAAATTAAATCTCTAGCGCTATTGGCATTCTCACGTGCAAATTTAATGTTGTTGATAATAGATGAACTATAGTTGGGGTCTAGCCCAATTTTGTACAGAACATCTTCTTCCTTTAAAAATTTCTTGTCATCTTTTTCCGGGTCGCCAACCATAAATAACATAGAGCGCAAAACAAACTGGCGGTCTTGTGATTTTATATTGGGAGCATCTAATGATGAAAAGTAATTTACATTTAAATATCTTGCTACGTGTTCTGAACGTTCAATATAACGTCCCATCCAAAATAGATTATTGGCAACTCTTGCTAACATATAATTTCTTTATTTTTTTAGTACCCAGGTGTCTTTTGATCCACCTCCTTGAGATGAATTGACTATTAAGTTTCCTTTCTTTAATGCAACACGTGTCAATCCGCCTTTTAAAACAAATTCTTTGTCCTTGCCAAGTACTGTAAATGTTCTTAAATCTACGTGTCGTTGTTCAAAAGACTCAGAGTCGTCTATATATGTTGGGTGAACGGACAAGGACATTATAGGTTGTGCTACATATTTTCTTGGGCTTGCCTTGACTTCGGCCTTAACCTTTTCTATTTCTGATTTGGTCAGCCTATTTCCTATAGAAATACCATAACCGCCAGCTTCATCTACAGGTTTGATCACTAATTCATGAATTTGCTCAAGAACATATTTTAATTCATCTGGTCTACTGCAGTGGTAGGTGTGGACATTGTTTAAAATTGGTTCTTCATTTAGGTAATATTTAATGATCTGTGGCATGTAGGTGTAGACCGCCTTGTCATCTGCTACTCCGGTGCCGGGCGCGTTAGCAAGAGTCACGTTTCCTTTTTTATATGCAGCGAACAAGCCTGGTACGCCTAAAACAGAATCTGGGTTAAACTCTAATGGGTCTATAAATTGATCGTCTATTCTTCTATAAATAACATCTACCTTCTCCGGTCCCTTTATGGTCTTCATGTAAACAAAATCATTTTCTACAAAAAGATCTCGGCCCTCTACCAATTCAACTCCCATAGTTTTGGCCAAGTATGAGTGTTCATAAAATGCCGAATTGTACATACCTGGTGTTATGACTACTACATTAGGTATATCCACACCTTTGGGTTTTACAGACTCTAGGAGTTCTAATAAATTTTCGGCATAGTTTGTAACGGTGTGTGTTTGGTAGTGGTTGAATACACCAAATAAGGCCTTTTTAAGTGCTGTGCGGTTACATATGACATAGCTTACACCAGAGGGACATCTAATATTATCTTCAAGGACATAATATTTACCGTCCTTATGTTTAATGACATCCGTGCCGGATATGTGGTTGTAAATGCCGCCAGGCGGATTTATTCCGTTCATCTGATCTAAATAGTTGGCAGATGACGTTATCAAATCTATAGGAACAACATTGTCTTTTAATATTTTTTTATCGTGATATATATCCCATAGAAATAAGTTCAGAGCCTTGCTTCTTTGTATAGACCCGCGTTCTATTATGTCCCAATCCACGGGGTCAATAATTCTAGGAAATAAATCGAACGGAAAAATCTTTTCTTGAACATTCTTATCGCCATATACTTGAAAAGTAATACCCTGATTGAAAAAGGATGATTTTGCCTTGTTGTTCAAAGAAACATAATCGTTAATGGAATGTTCGCCATAAAGGTTGAACAGTTTTTGATATACCCCCTTTATTTTTCCGTTCTTATCATAGATTTCATCATATAGGTCTGGGTTTCTTTGATAAGAAGAGAAAATTTGATTTTCAATATTGGTCATATATATTCTTTTGTAAAAGGTACAGGATAAAAAGCAATAAACAAATGGCATTTCTGTAATAATCGACAGTATTTTTCTTTATTCTATAATTATTCTGTAGGTTTTTTAACAAGAATGATTTTTATAATTTAGTTAGTTGCTCTTGGTTTTGGTTCGTTAGTTTTTCAATACTTTTAAGCAAAACTTATAGAAAATGAGAAAAAACTACGCACTTTTTTTAGGGTTGGTACTACTGTCCTTTAATATGTTGTTTGCACAGTTTAACGACCAAAAGAAAAATTTTGTAAAGTACGAGGGACTTTATGATTTTTATTACGACGCTAACACTGATAAGATTTTTTTAGAGGTAGATAATTTAGAAGAAGAATTCTTATATGTGTATGCTTTAAGTAGTGGTATTGGTAGTAATGATATTGGTTTGGATCGTGGTCAGCTTGGCGATGAGCAGGTGGTATTTTTCAAAAAAGCCGGTAACAAATTACTTTTGGTTCAGCCTAACTTAAAGTATAGGGCAATTACCGAAAATGAATTAGAGCGTAAATCTGTTGAGCAAGCATTTGCAAAATCAATATTGTTCGGTTTTCCAATAATAGAAGAGAAGGGTGGTAAATATATAATTGATATCACCGATTTTTTAATGCAAGATGCCCATGGTGTGTCTAACCGATTAAAAAGAACCGAGCAAGGTTCTTATAGTCTGGATAAATCTAAAAGTGCCTTTGCTTTAGAAAGGACGAAGGCATTTCCTAAAAATGTTGAGTTCGATGTTACTTTGACATTTAAAGGTCAGGCAACAGGTAGTTATATAAGGAGTGTTGCACCCAATGCAGATCTGGTTACCGTTGCAGAGCATCATTCTTTTATAGCGTTACCTGATAATAAGTATAAAAAAAGAGTGTTTGATCCTAGGTCCGGTTCATCTCCTTTTAGCTATTATGATTATGCCACCCCGGTGGAATCTAATATTTTAAAGCAATTTATTAGAAGGCATCGTTTAGAGAAAAAGAACCCTACAGCAGCGGTCAGTGAGGCGGTCGAGCCTATTATTTATTATTTGGATAACGGCACGCCAGAGCCTGTTAGGTCTGCACTTTTAGAAGGTGGCCGTTGGTGGAACCAAGCTTTTGAAGCAATTGGCTATAAAGATGCTTTTCAAATTAAAATGCTACCCGATGATGCCGACCCCCTAGATGTTAGGTACAATGTAATACAATGGGTACACCGCTCTACAAGAGGGTGGAGTTATGGTAGTAGTATAACAGATCCCAGAACTGGTGAAATTATGAAAGGTCATGTTAGTCTAGGTAGCTTGAGAATACGACAAGATTTCTTGATTGCCCAGGCATTGATGAATAGACCTTTTGCGGAAAGAGATGATAATTACCAACCAATGTTAGAAATGGCCATTGCACGTATTCGTCAATTATCTGCTCATGAAATTGGTCATACCTTGGGTTTTGCCCACAATTACGCGGCAAGTACAACCGGTAAATCATCGGTTATGGATTATCCGCATCCACAATTTACCTTAAACGATGGTAAGGTTGAATTTTCTAAGGCATATGAAGTAGGCATAGGAGATTGGGATAAGGTTACGGTTGCTTATTCCTATCAAGATTTTAACGATGGTGAAAATGAGCAGGAAGGTTTGAATAAAATTCTAGATAAAGCAAAAGCGGACGGATTACGATATATAACCGATCAAGATGCACGCCCGCAAGGTAGCGCACATGTGTTGGCACACCTTTGGGATAATGGTACAGATGTTAGCAAAGAATTAGATGATATGTTAAAACTGCGCAAGGTGGCTATAAACAATTTCTCTGTTGATAATATTAAAGAAGGTACACCGTATTCCGTTTTAGAAGACGTATTTGTTCCGCTTTATTTTTTTCATAGATATCAAACGGAAGGTGTAGCAAAGGTTATAGGCGGATTAGAATATAATTATGCAATAAAAGGTGATGGGCAAGAAGTTGTAGCTATTGCTGGTAAAGAGATGCAAGAGAAGGCATTAAGAAGTGTTTTAAAAACTTTAGACGCAAATGAATTGGCCATACCTAAGGATAAGTTAAGCTTGTTTCCTCCAAGATCTTTTGGTACTCCCCGTACAAGAGAGTCTATAAAAGGTAAAACAGGAGTTTCTTTTGATGCATTGTCTGCGGTAGAAACTGCTTCGGATATGACCTTGAAGTTTTTATTGCATCCAGAGAAAGCTTCTAGGCTTATTCAGCAAAAAGCTATTGATCAAGGAAATTTAGGATTAGATGATGTGTTTAATAAATTAATAGCATCGACTATTAATAATAAACAGAAAGACGCTTATTTGAACGAAGCGCAGACTATTATTAATTTTAGGGTATTGCATCATATTATGAACTTGGCAGGGCACACAAATGTGCATCCACAGGTAAATGCAATTGCATCTCAAAAATTAACGGAATTAAGTGCTCTGTTGGAAAAAGATTCTGGAACATCTGCTATAAGTGCGGAAATGGTTAGGAGGATTAACTCTTTTAAAGCACGCCCAGAATTGTTCAAAGTGATACCTTCGCCAAAAATTCCTGATGGGTCGCCAATAGGAACAAATTGTTTTCATTAATTCAATCTTTACATTTTATTTATGCTTATTAATCTTATCAGTGATACGGTAACGAAACCTACACCAGGTATGTTAGATGCAATGATGTCGGCAGCTGTTGGTGATGATGTCTTTAAAGAAGATCCAACGGTAAATGCGTTAGAGGATAAAGCGGCCAAACTTTTTGGAATGGAGTCTGCATTGTTTTTTCCTAGTGGCACTATGACCAACCAAACGGCCATAAAATTGCATACTCAACCTGGTGAGCAATTAATTTGTGATAAATACGCGCATATTTATAATTATGAGGGTGGTGGAGTAAGTTTTAATAGTGGGGTCTCATGTCGCTTGGTGGATGGGGACAGAGGTACAATGAAAGCGGCACAAGTGGAAGCTTCTATTAACCCGCCAGATTTTTACCATAGTCCGTTATCTACTTTGGTCTGTGTAGAAAATACCGCTAATAAAGGTGGTGGTACTTGCTGGGATTTTAAAGAGCTTGAAAAAATAAGAAAGGTTTGTGATGATCATAAATTAGGATTTCATTTAGACGGGGCCCGTTTGTGGAATGCCATGGTAGAAAAAAATGAAACTACATTACAGTATGGACAGCTATTCGATACTATTAGCGTTTGTTTAAGTAAAGGCTTGGGTTGCCCAGTTGGCTCTTTATTATTAGGGACCAAAGAGCAAATGGATAAAGCGCTTCGTATTCGTAAAATTTTCGGTGGTGGTATGCGCCAATCCGGATTTCTGGCGGCAGCGGCAATTTATGCCTTAGATAATCACGTAGAAAGATTAACGGAAGATCATATAAAGGCAAAAGAGATAGGTGTTGCGCTGTCTGCCAAATCTTTTATAAAAAAAGTGGAACCTATTGAGACTAATATCGTCATTTTTGAGATTGATGAGTCTTTTATGTCCAGTGATCAGTTTGTGAATAGACTAAAAGAAAAAAATGTTTTAATCATAAGCATGGGTCAGGGTAAGTTAAGAATGGTTACCCATTTAGATTATACTGATGATATGCATAATGAATTATTGATGATATTAAAATCTATTTAATATCAATGTCAATACTGTTAGATATATTTAAAATACCGTTTTCCATACCGGCTTCAGAGGAGTAAAGTCCGCTGGAGCCAATTATTTTTCCATCGGTATTTTTTAATTCAATTAAAAATTTGCCATCCGTGTTTGTTCTGCGCTCAAACAATTTACCGTTGCTGTTCTTTAAAAATTTCACTTCTTTTAAAGCGCTATCTATTTCGTTTTCAGTACTAAATGGAACGCTCTTTAATAATGTATTGCCATTTTCAGATTTTAAAATAAACTGATATAGCCCATCTTCTTTTTTATCTATTTTGATCATCTCACTAAAGATAATTAATATTTTCTCTGCTTTTTAGTGACTTTTTAAATAATACTGTGTCTTATCTATTGAGAGGTTGATTCATTAACTTTTGATTAAGAAAAAGCTTTTAAAAAGTAGGGCTTTTCTTATTGAAATGTTAAAATATTAACATAAATTGCCAAATATTAATTATTAAAAAAAAATCCTTATCAAAATGAAAAAAGTATTATTCCTAGCAGTTGCATTTTCAGCGTCGTTTGCAATGGCCCAAGATTTGCCTTCAAATCCAGAGCCAGGTAAATGTTACGTGCGTTGTACAACTCCAGATGTTTATGTAAATGAAACTACTACGATTACAACAAATCCGTCGTACAAGATTTTAAAAACGATTCCTGCTACTTTTAAGACAGTGACAGAACGTGTATTAGTGAGAGAAGAAGAAAAAGTACTTACAGTAGTTCCTGCTAAGTGGGGAACAGAAACGGTAACGTATGTATCTAAAGGAGGTGGAAATTCTTTACAGGTGATTCCTGCTTCTTTTTCTCCTAGCACACAAACATTAGAAATAAAGCCAGCTTACGCTCAATGGGAGTTAGGTGTTGCCGCTCCTGATTGTGAATCTGGAAATCCAGATGATTGTAGATACTGGTGTTACAAAGGGTATCCAGCACAATTTGAGACAATTTCAACTCAGGTTCTTGCAAGTGATGCTTCAACAACAAGTACTCCATTACCTTCTAAGAATGGATCGTACACTAAATCAGTATTGATTTCTCCTGCTACTGTTGTAGAGAAAATTATTCCTGCTGAGTACAGAGAAATTACTAAAACCGTATTGGATAAAGATGCTTATACTGTTGAAGAAATAGTTCCTGCAAAAACTACGACTATTACAAAAGAAGTTTTAAAGGAAAAAGGTGGTTTAACTACATGGAAAGAAGTAGAATGTGCATTAGTTGAGTACCAAGCTTTACCTATCAACTGGGATTCTGGAAGTGCTACGTTAACTTCTCAAGCTAAAAGTATCATAGATAACAGATTGTTGCCTGTATTAGCTCAAAACCCAGGTGTTAAAGTTGAATTAGCGTCTCATACAGATTCTCAAGGTGGTGCGGCTTCTAACCAAGATCTTTCTGAAAGAAGAGCTAAAGCTGTAGCAGATTACTTAATCTCTAAAGGTGTTAACTCTAGTCTTTTAGTTGCTAACGGTTACGGTGAAACTAAATTATTGAACAGATGTAGCGATGGTGTTTCTTGTACTGCAAGAGAGCACGCTGTAAACAGAAGAACTCAATTTAGATTAATTAATAACTAATTATTAGGTTATTTAGTGAAGAAGGGCTTACAACAAGTAAGCCCTTTTTTTATGCTTTATAACTACCATTCTATACGTATGATTTTTACTTTACGATTCATTGTAATCAGTAAAGTTTAATATGTGCTTTAAAGAGTCTTGGTTACTAATATTTAGGTTGTCAGGATAATTTTTATTGCTGAGGTTCCAAGGGTTGGTTTTAATTATAAGAAATGTAATCAGTAACAATGCTTGTAATCAGAGATATGACAAATAATAGGAGTGATTAACTTTTTAATTTCATGGAAACGATTGTAGTTTTTTATTGGCACCACCAAAGGGTATAATACCCCTAGGCTTGCCTCGAATTTAATAGTTTAATTTCTTTGAATACCTCAGGGCTTGCCCTTAGGTGTTTTATCTAGCTATTTAAAAAGAATGTCATGCATTTACCTAAGCGTTATGTTTTATATGGGTTACAGTGGTATTTAAAAATAAAAAGGGCTTACATCATGTAAGCCCTTTTTATTTTTAAATGAATCTTATTACTTGTTCTTCTCTAAAAGTCTAAGGTGCGAATCTACAACACCGTTCATGCTATAACCGGATAATTTATCTAATTCATTTCCTTTTGCATCTATAATCTTGAATAACGGAAATACTTTTTTCTTATTTAATTTTGTTAATAAGGCTTTATTGTGCACCATTTGTTTTTCTGATATTAAATCTCTGTTTCTGGGTACATCTATATAAAGTAATATGTAATTATTGGATAGTTCTTTAAACTCTTTAGTGTCGAATAAATCTGTTTTAAGCATTTTACAAGGCGGGCACCAATCACTACCGGTAAAGTAAACCAAAACGTTCTTGTTTTGCTTTTTAGCTTTTGAAATGGCAGTATCATAATTAGTTAACCATTTAGAATCGTCTACGCTATTGAAATCTGCTTGAGCCGAAGCAAAAAGCGGAATCATGAATAATAAAATAAAATACTTCATAATTTATATTTTAAAGAATATCTACAAATAACTTGCCAATCTTACTTAAATAACGAATCCATCCCAGGAATATTGGGCATTCCGTCTTTGGCAACTGCAGCTAATTCTGTTTCGTTTACGTTGGTTGCGTTCTTTATAGCTTTGTTCAAGGTAAGTATTAAATAATCTTCTAATTGCTCTTTATCTTGCAAAAGACTGTCATCTATTACTATTTTCTTGACTTCTCTATTCGCTGTAATTGTCACAGAAATTAAACCATCGTTAGATTTTTCTTCTAATGAAACTGTATCTAATCTTTTTTTAGTTTCTTCTACTTTTTTTTGGGTTTCTTTGAGTTTTCCCATCATACCCATCATATCTCCGAACATAATTTCATTTTTATTTTAGGTTGTAAAAATAATAAAAATAGAGGCATTCTAGTTTTTAACGGTAATAAAACGGGGGTCTGTTAATTAGTCTTATTTTTGCCATCTTATTTTATAATGTATTTTGTATGAGTGTTAAGCATCCGCCAAAGGCGCAAAAACTTCCGAAAGAATTGATCATTCATGATGATGTTCGGGTTGATAATTACTATTGGTTGAACGATAAAGAAAACAAAGATGTTATTTCTTATCTGGAAGCTGAGAATAAATATTACGATGCCTTAACTGAGCATACCAAAAAATTTCAGGAAGATTTATTTCAGGAAATGAAAGGTAGGATCAAAGAAGACGATTCTTCTGTTCCTTATAAATTGAATGATTACTGGTATAGTACCAGATATATTATTGGTGGTGAATACCCTTTATACTCTAGATTTAAAAATAATCTAGATACTGAAGAGGAAATCATGTTCAATTGCAATGACATGGCTAAAGGCTATGATTACTTTAGTCTTGGAGGTATAGCCATTAGTCCAAATAATAAAATGGCTGCTTTTGGTGTGGATACTGTTTCTAGAAGGCAATATACCCTACAGATTAAAAATCTTGAAACAGGTTTGGTTTTAGAGGATAAAATTGAGAATACAACAGGTGGTGGTGTCTGGGCAAATGATAATGAAACCCTGTTTTATACTCGTAAAGATCCGGTTACCCTTAGATCGGATAAAATTTATAAACATAAATTAGGTACGCCTACATCTGAAGATGTATTGGTTTTTCAAGAAAAAGATGATACGTTCAGTACGTTTATTTATAAAACCAAATCAAAGAAATTTTTGGTAATTGGATCATTTAGTACCTTAACTTCAGAATTTCAAATTCTTTCAACGGATACGCCTGATGGTGATTTTCAAATGTTTTCACCTAGAGAACGCGGATTGGAATATACCATTTTTCATTATGACGATAGTTTCTTTATATTAACGAATAAAGATGATGCGGAGAATTTTAAATTAATGCGTACATCTGAAGACAAGACTTTTTCTGGGTATTGGCAAGAATTCATTCCGCACAGAACAGATGTGCTTTTAGAAGATATAGATATTTTTAAGGAATATTATGTGCTTTCAGAACGTGAGAACGGTCTTAATAAAATAAGAATTATTCGTTGGGACGGTGCGGATGAATACTATTTACCTTTTGAAAGTGAAACATATACTGCATATGTAGGTAGTAATCCTGATTTTGATACAGAGGTTCTTAGATACTCCTATAACTCTATGTCAACACCAAGTTCGGTCATTGATTTTAATATGCGTACCAAAGAAAAGGAAATCAAAAAAGAACAAGAAGTCCTTGGTGGCCTGTTCCACAAGGAAAATTATAAGGAAGAACGTTTGTGGGCAACCGCCAGGGACGGGGAAAAAATACCGATGTCACTTGTTTATAGAAAAGATACGGTCATAAATGAGAATACGCCAATTTTACAATATGCATACGGATCTTACGGGTCTACAATAGACCCGTATTTTTCTACCGTAAGATTAAGTTTGTTAGACCGCGGATTTGTGTTTGCTATTGCTCATATAAGGGGAGGGGAGTACCTAGGTCGTAAGTGGTACGAGACAGGAAAACTGTTGAAAAAGAAAAACACGTTTACGGATTTTATTGATTGCTCTAAATATTTAATTGAGCAAAAAATGACCAGCGATAAGCATTTGTATGCAATGGGCGGATCTGCAGGTGGTCTGTTAATGGGTGCAATTATTAATATGCAACCAGATATTTATAACGGTGTTATTGCTGCGGTACCTTTTGTAGACGTTGTTACTACTATGTTAGATGATTCAATACCGTTGACCACTGGGGAGTACGATGAATGGGGCAACCCCAATGACAAAGTATATTACGATTATATGAAGTCATATTCTCCTTATGATAATGTTACGGCTCAGGCATATCCTCATATGTTGGTAACAACGGGCTTACATGATTCTCAAGTACAGTATTTTGAACCTGCAAAGTGGGTCGCTAAGCTTAGGGAGTTTAAGAAAGATGACCAATTATTGCTATTAAATACAAATATGGACGCCGGTCATGGCGGTGCTTCGGGTAGGTTTGAGTCTTTGAAAGAGGTTGCAAAAGAATATGCATTTCTTTTAGATTTGGAAGGTAAAATCGCATAGTGGAAAAAAAACTGTAAATTTGCTACGGAAATTTTAACGATTTCCTACAAATATTAATTAAACATTGATATCCCCCTTATGAAAAATGAGATCAGGGCTTACAACAATATATTAGAGCTGGTTGGTAATACACCACTAGTTAAGTTGAATAAAATAGCAGAAAACCTTACCGGTAATTTTTACGCTAAGGTAGAAGCATTTAATCCGGGTCACTCTTCAAAAGACAGAATAGCGATTCATATTATTGAGCAGGCAGAGAAAGCAGGTTTACTTACGGAAGGCAGCACAGTAATAGAGACAACTTCGGGAAATACCGGCTTTAGTATTGCAATGGCAAGTATTATAAAAGGGTACGATTGTATTCTAGCGGTAAGTTCAAAGTCATCTCCGGATAAAATAGATATGCTACGCTCAATGGGTGCAAAGGTATATGTATGTCCGGCTCATGTAAGTGCAGATGATCCAAGGTCATATTACGAAGTTGCAAAAAGGTTGCATAAAGAAACAAAAGGTTCTATTTATATCAACCAATATTTCAATCAGTTGAATATGGAAGCCCATTATAGATCTACTGGTCCAGAGATATGGGAGCAGACTGGTGGGCAAATTACACATCTTATTGCCTGTAGTGGTACAGGTGGTACAATTTCTGGAACGGCACGGTATTTAAAGGAACAAAACCCGAATATAAAAGTTATTGGTGTAGATGCTTATGGCTCTGTCCTAAAAAAATATCATGAAACCGGTAAATTGGATACCAATGAGATTTATCCTTATAGAATAGAAGGTTTGGGAAAAAACTTAATTCCCGGTGCTACGGATTTTAGTGCTATAGATGAGTTTATTAAAGTTACCGATGCTGAAAGTGCACATACAGCTAGAGAAATTTCTAGAACTGAAGGTATTTTTGTAGGGTATACCAGTGGTGCGGTTATGCAGGCCATTAAACAATTGAATGAATTGAACACCTTTGATAAAAATAGTAATGTAGTGTGTATATTTCCTGATCATGGTTCTCGTTATATGAGTAAAATATATAGTGACCAGTGGATGGAGGATCAAGGTTTCTTGAATACGCAAACGGTGGAAGAAACACAGGAAATTCAATATATTAAGTAATTTTTTTAAGATATAATTGTAAATAAAGTGGGTTTATAGCCCACTTTTTTGCGTTATAAATAATTTATGTTCTTTTATCAAAATTATTTACTTTTGCAGACAGATCCAAATTAAACAATGAAAGACTTATTTGATAGAATTTTAGCGAATAAAGGCCCTTTAGGTAAATGGGCTTCACAAGCAGAGGGTTACTTCGTGTTCCCTAAATTGGAAGGTCCTATTTCTAATAGAATGAAATTTCAGGGAAAAGATGTTATCACCTGGAGTATCAATGATTATTTAGGCTTGGCGAATCTTCCTGAGATTAAGAAGGTAGATGGTGAGGCTGCAGCTGAATATGGTTCTGCATACCCAATGGGAGCAAGAATGATGAGTGGTCATACAGAGTTTCATGAGCAATTGGAGCAGGAATGTGCTGCTTTTGTACAAAAGGAAGCTTCTTATTTGCTGAATTTTGGATACCAAGGTTTTATGTCTGTAATAGACGCCCTTGTTACTAAAGATGATATTATAGTGTATGATGTTGATTGTCATGCCTGTATAATTGACGGTGTGCGTTTGCACATGGGTAAACGTTTTACTTTCGTTCACAATAATGCAGAGAGTCTAGAAAAGAATTTAGAGCGTGCAACCAAATTGGCAGAACAGACCGGTGGTGGTATTTTGGTAATATCCGAAGGTGTTTTTGGTATGCGTGGCGAGCAAGGTATACTAAAGGAAATTGTTGCTTTAAAGGAAAAATTCAAATTTAGGTTGTTGGTAGATGATGCACATGGTTTTGGTACCTTGGGTGAGACCGGTGCCGGTGCAGGCCAAGAACAAGGTGTGCAAGATGGTATTGATGTTTACCTAGCAACTTTTGCTAAGTCTATGGCAAGTATTGGAGCTTTCGTTGCCGCCGATCAAGAAATTATTGATTATTTAAAATACAATCTTCGTTCTCAAATGTTCGCTAAATCATTACCTATGGTTTATGTGAAAGGTGCTTTAAAGCGCTTAGAGATGTTACGTACCCAACCAGAGCTTAAAGCTAAATTGTGGGAAAATGTAAATGCGTTGCAGAACGGATTAAAAGAAAAAGGATTTGACATTGGCACAACTACTAGTTGTGTTACTCCGGTTTATCTAAATGGTAGTATACCAGAGGCTATGGCCTTGGTAAAGGATTTACGTGAAAACCACGGTATTTTCTGTTCTATAGTAGTATATCCGGTAATACCTAAAGGTCTTATACTTTTACGTTTAATACCTACCGCTACCCACACGTTACAGGATGTAGAAGAAACATTGCAGGCATTCTCTTCTATTAGAGAGCGTTTGCAGAATGGAACTTATAAAAGATTATCTGCCGCAGTTGCGGCCGCAATGGGAGAGTAAATTCTTATTGCACGAAATTGTAAAAGCCCGAAATCATTAGATTTCGGGCTTTTTATTTTTAAAGTGGTTTTCTATATGTTCTTCTACGTTTATAGATGACAGGGTCAAAATGCTTCCACATTTGTTTGATTGCTAGGTTTTCTTCCAATTCCGGTGTTCTATAGCACATATCTATTCCTTTTGCTTTGAACGTTTTGTAATACTCGTTGAAAATGACGGCCGTAACTCCCTTATTTTGATAATCTGGATGAATACCTATTAAATAGAAAATAACATCTTTACTGTTTTTCTTAGCTTTTAATAAGTGAAAAAGCCCAAATGGGAACAACTTACCTTTTGCCTTCTGTAAAGCTTCTGAAAAGGAGGGCATTACTATGGCAAAGGCTATTAGTTTGTCTTCTTTATCTTTAATGAATTTAATGTACTCTGGGTTAATAAAACTTATATACTTCTTTTTAAAGTAAGCTTTTTGTATTTCTGTTATTGGAACAAAAGATGAAAGGTTGGCATAGGTTTCGTTAAAAAGGTCGAACATTTCATCTGCCATTGGCATAACCTGTTTGGTAGTTGTAAAGTTCACTTCTTTTAATCCGTAGCGTCTTTTTACCAAATCGTTCAATTTTGTAAATAGTGCGGGATCTGCATTTTTTGCCGGAAATTTATTTTCCATGTATTCCTTTTCCTTAACAAAGCCCAAATTTTCGTAATGGTCTTTGTAATAAGGGTGGTTGTACCATGTGATCATAGTACCTATATGGTCAAAACCTTCTACTAGAACACCCACTTTATCTAAATTTGAAAACCCTACTGGGCCTTCCATATATTCTAGGTTGTTCTGTTTACCTATTTCTGCAACTTTCTCTAAAAGTGTTTTTGATACTTCTGGGTCATCTACAAAATCAAACCATCCAAAGCGCATTTTTTTTACGTTTTGTTGATTGATTTCTAGATGATTGATCACCGCAGCTACACGACCTACAATTTTATCTCCGTTCTTAGCAAGAAAGAACCATGCTTCGGCATCTTTAAAAACAGGGTTTTTAGACTTGTCAAAGCTTTCTAGCTCGTCATTTATTATTGGTGGTACCCAATACTTGTTGTTTTTATATAACGAAAAAGGAAAGGTTACAAAGCGTTTTAGGTCTTGCTTTGTTTTTGCTTCATGTAGTGTGATCATTGAACTTCTTTAGAAGTGTCAATATTAGTAATATTAATCAACAAATTAAAGTGGTTGAGAATGAAAATTGGGTTGTGGCGCCAGTGCTTTAAAAGTCAATTTCGCTACTCTCTTTCTTTTTCTTTTTTTCCGCTTTCTTTAATTTTTTAAGTTGTTTTTTTGAAGGACCAAGGTCAATGTCTTCGGCACCGCTACCTTTTTTGTTCTTTTCTTTCTTTTTTTTCTTCATTGCCCTTTTGTCTATTGCCCCGCCATTCTGATCTGCTTCTTGGTCTTCAATAGGTTTAAGTTTGTCTTTATGAAAATCCATTCTATAAGAGCCGCCTATACCAAAGAAAATGCGGGTAGGGGTATTTTTTAAACTAGCTCCCATATTAAAATCGAATTGAATGTTTTCTTTTAATAAATGGGCAATACCACCACGGATCAACAAATCTGAATAACGATCGCTATTTATTCCTTGATGTTCAACAAACACACTCCATTTAGGATTTCTAAACGCGTGGGATAATGAAATGGTATAGCTTAGTTCAGGGTCATCTGTGGTAATTCTATCAAAGGCAGTATTGGTAATTAATACAAATCTAGGTGTTAATCTACTTTGTGTTGCTATCATTCCGCGGTATGAAATGGTTGGCTCTCCTACATAGAAAGGATTGTCTCCTAATACAAAATTTGCACCACCATAAATTGAAACGGCAGGTAAAAGGTTTTTGAATTGAAATTTATGGTTCGCTCTCCAGCTATATAAGTTTGGCTTGTTCGCTTCAGGATTTTTGAATGGGTCGTAAACTAAAAATTTCAATCCCAATCTGTTTCTGGAAAAATCTCTACGGTTGGTTTCTAAGTCAAAATTTAAATAAGTTAGATTTTGGGCTTGAAACGTACCTTCATAGTTCAATTCTAGTTTTTCGAACAGTAAACCGTATCGTAAAGAAATATCTGTACCCCAAATATTAGATTCTGTATTTAAAAGTGTATGGTCCTTTTGCTCATAAAACAGGCCCATTTCTGCTTGTACCACATTTCTGCCTACTGCATACGCACTTACAGATACGCCGGGTCTATTAGAATTTATTACATCTGTATATTGGGAAATACCCGCAAAAGGCAGAAAAAATAGTAGCGTTAAAACGTATTTATATGATTTAGAGGTGGTAAATATTCTATTTATGAACACGATTTTATATTTATTTTAATAGTATGATTCTTTATATACAACGTGATAATTGTATTTTTGATATATCTTAAGTAAGAATAAATGGCTTTTTTAAAAACTATATTAATTATTCTTTTGGCGTACTATTTGCTGAAGTTTTTGGCGAAATTGTTTGCACCTAGAATTTTGAACTACGCTGTCAAGAAAACTGAATCCCATTTTAGGGAAGCTTTTGACAATCAAAGGCCTTTTGATCACGAGGAAGAAGAAACTGTTATTATCAATAAAAAACCATCTAGAAAAAAGAACGATTCGGAAAAAGTAGGTGAATACATTGATTTTGAAGAGCTAGACTAGTTATCTTTGTCAAAACACTACTATTTAGCAAATGAAGCAAGGCTTAAAATTCTTTTTCATCAATTTTTTTGTTGTCGTATTTTTCATCATTGCCGCCTTGGCTTATTTTAGTCCGGTCCTGCAGGGTAAAGTAATGTACCAGCATGATATTGCACAGTATACGGGTATGGCAAAGGAGCAGAATGATTTTAGAAAGGCTAAAGATCAAGAACCGTATTGGACAAATAGTGCTTTTGGTGGTATGCCAACCTACCAACTTGGAGCAAACTATCCACATAACTATATAAAAAAATTAGATCGGTTAATTAGGTTTCTTCCTAGACCGGCAGATTACCTGTTTCTCTATTTTATTGGTTTTTATATACTTCTTTGTTGTTTAAAAGTAGACTATAGGTTGGCAATAGTCGGTGCTTTGGCGTTTGGTTTTTCTACTTATCTTATTATTATTTTGGGTGCCGGGCATAATGCAAAAGCACATGCTATGGCCTATTTACCGGTATTGTTGGGCGGTATTGTTCTGGTATTTAGAAAGAAATACCTGTGGGGTTTTGTTTTAACCGCCTTGGCCATGGCTTTGGAAATTACAGCTAACCACTACCAGATGACCTATTACTTTATGTTATTGGTACTCATATTAGGAGTGGTCTATTTGGTGTATGCCATAAAAGATGGGAAGTTGAAACATTATTTCTTGTCCGTTGGTATTTTATTGTTAGCGGTCACCCTTGGTATTGCTGCCAATGCTACCGGGTTGATGGCAACAAAAGAATATGCTGATTGGAGCACACGTGGCAAAAGTGAGTTAACGATCAACCCAGATGGTTCGCCCAAAGAAGATACCGGGGGGTTGAGCAAGGCATATATTACCAATTGGAGTTATGGTATTACCGAATCTTTAAACTTATTTGTTCCCCGTCTTTTTGGTGGTGCAAGTCAGGAGAATTTGGGTGAAGACTCCAAGTCTTATAATTATTTGATAGATAAAGGTCTAGCTAGGTCTAGTGCTTTGGATTTTGTTAGTGGTCTTCCTTTGTATTGGGGGGAGCAACCGGGGACTTCTGGTCCGGCATATTTGGGCGCAGTCATATTTTTCTTATTTATTTTTGGATTATTTTTAGTGAAGGGCAAACATAAATGGTGGTTGCTTTTTGGGTCTATTATGTCCTTGGTACTGTCTTGGGGTAAAAACTTCAGTGCTTTGACAGATTTTATGATCGATTACTTTCCGCTTTATGATAAGTTTAGGGCTGTTTCATCCATACAAATTGTATTGGAACTTTGTGTTCCGGTTTTGGCCATTTTAGCACTCAAAAAATTATTTAAAGGCAAAGTTCCACAGGCCGATAAGATAAAAGCTCTGACTATAGCTTCAGCGATTGTTCTAGGTTTAGGTGTGGTGCTGTTCATATTTAAAGGTGCTTTTCATTTTGTAGGTGCCAATGACGATAGTCTTAGAATGACCGGTCTGGAAGAATTACCGGAAATGCTTCGTTTAGACCGTAAAAGTGTTTATACGAGCGATTTATTACGTTCCTTGGCTTTTGCGCTGGGTACCGCATTATTAATTTGGTTGTACCTCAAAGAGAAATTGAAAATGAATTTTTTGATAATTGCAATTGGAGTTTTAGTTGTAATTGATTTGGTAGGGGTGGACCTAAGATATGTGAACAATGATAATTTTGTTTCTAAACGTAAAATGTTAGAGCCTTTTCAAGAGACTAGCGCAAATAAGATTATTGCTAAGGATAACGGGGTTTTTAGGGTTTTTGATCAAACAGACGGATTTGATTCCGCCAAAACAGCATACTTCCATCAAAGTATAACGGGCTATCATGCGGCTAAACCTGCAGGTATGCAAGATTTGTTTAATTTTCATGTTTATAACGGTAATTTGTCCGTTTTAAATATGATGAATATTAAATATGTTATCAGGCAAGATCAAGAGGGTAATTCATTTCCTATTGAAAACCCTAATGCAAACGGCAATGCTTGGTTTGTTTCTCAATTAGAACCTGTTGCCAATGCAGATGCTGAAATCATGGCTTTAGATAGTTTAGATACCAAAAATGTAGCGGTTTTTAATTCCTCAAAGTTTTCTGATATTTATCCATTGACTTATCAAGTAGACTCTACTGCTTTAATCTTATTAAGCGATTATGAGCCCAATCATTTAACCTATACAACTAAAAATAGTAATGAAGGAGTTGCTGTGTTTTCTGAGATGTATTATAAGAATGGATGGAATGCCTATATCGATGGACAGGAAAGTGATCATTTTAAAGTGAATTATGTTCTTAGGGCATTAAAAATTCCGTCAGGAGAGCATAAAATTGAATTTAAATTTGAGCCGGAAGTAGTTGAAACAGGAAGTAAGATCACCTTGGCAAGTACAATTTTGTTAGGCCTGGTTATTATTGGTGGATTTGGCTTTTCGTTCTGGAACTCTAAAAAGGAAGAAGAAGCATAATGAGAAAGGTGCTGGTCATTACCTACTATTGGCCACCCGCCGGCGGTCCTGGAGTTCAGCGTTGGTTAAAGTTTGTAAAATATTTGAAGGATTTTAATGTGGAACCTGTTCTGTATATTCCTGAAAATCCTCATTATCCACTTTTAGACACATCTTTTTCTCAAGATATTCCCAATGGTCTAAAAATTTACAAACATCCAATAAAGGAGCCTTATCGTATAGCTTCTATATTTTCTAACAAGAAAACAAAACGTATAAGTTCCGGTATTATTCAGTCTAAAAATCAGTCTTTTGTAGAGAAAGCGTTGTTATGGATCCGTGGCAATCTGTTTATACCGGATGCACGAAAATTTTGGGTAAAACCATCGGTCCATTTTTTAAAAGATGTTTTGGACAAAGAGGGCATAGAAACTATAATCACTACCGGCCCTCCGCATAGTGTTCATTTAATCGGTTATTATTTAAAGCAAGCTAGACCATTGAAATGGATAGCGGATTTTCGTGACCCATGGACTACTATTGGCTATCATAAAAAATTAAAACTAACTTCATCTGCAGAAAAAAAACACAAACAATTGGAGTCCGATGTTTTGTGCAGTGCCGATAAAATAATAGTTACCAGCACTAAAACGAAGCAAGAGTTTCAGGATATTACCAATAAGCCAATTAAGGTGATTACCAATGGATTTGATGGTGAAGTGGCGGCAGATGGCAATTTAGATGCCAAATTTACCATTGCTCATATTGGTTCCTTGTTAAGTGGTAGAAACCCTTTGAATTTATGGCGGGTATTATCAAATTTGGTAGAAGAGAATGAGGATATTAAAAATGCGCTACAACTACGTTTTATAGGTGTGGTAAGTGAAGAATTATTATCGACACTAACGGAATTTGGACTACAGGATTATATTGAAATAGTTGGTTATGTTTCTCATAAAGATGCATTGGTATGTCAAAGGGCGTCCCAAATTTTGTTATTGGTAGAAATAGATTCTCATGATACCGTTGGTATTATACCTGGTAAGTTGTTTGAATATATGGCGGCCAGGAGGCCTATATTAGGTGTAGGTCCTAAAAATTGGGAAGTTGCTTCCATTATTAAGGAGACGCATACCGGTCAAATATTTGATTATACGGATGATATTGAATTGAAAAACGTACTTTTAAGTTGGTTTCAACAATTTAAAAAAGGAACATTACAGGTAACCTCTGGTAATATTGAGCAATATAGCAGAAGGGAGCTCACCCGTAAATTGGTCGAATATATTTAATGGGCATCGTACTTAAACAATCATTGAACAACACTATTGTAACCTATTTTGGTTTTGCTATAGGGGCTGCTAATACCTTGTTTTTGTATACCAATTTTATGCAGCCTAGTAATTATGGCCTTATACAGGTAATATTATCCGTATCTGCAGTGCTTATGCCTATTCTGGCCTTTGGTGTGCCTAATAGCTTGGTTAAATTTTATTCAAGCTTCAGTAATGAGCAAAGTCAAAATTCATTTTTGACGTTGATGTTGTTACTGCCTTTAATTTTAATAATTCCCGTTGCCTTCATAAGTTACGTAGCCAACGATGCTATTGGAAACTTACTCTCTAAACAAAACGACGTGGTCAGGGATTATGTATGGCATATCTTTTTAACGGGTATGGCAATGGCATATTTTGAGGTTTTTTACGCATGGGCCAGAATTAAGATGAAATCTATGTTCGGCAATTTTATGAAAGAGATTTTTTGTAGAATAGGTCAGACCATACTTTTACTTCTTTTATACTTCAAGGTTATTGATATTGAGTTTTTTATCAATGCTTTGGTAGGCTTTTACCTTTTACGTGCTATAATCATGAAATTGTATGCATATACAATACGTAAACCTATATTGAACTTTGAGCTTCCAAAAAATTGGAAGACCATTGTTAAATATAGCGCCCTAATTATATTGGGAGGTTCTACAGCTATTGTGCTTATGGAGGTCGATAAGGTAATGCTGAACAATTTTCTAAAGCTTGAAAATGTGGCATTTTATTCCGTAGCAGGTTTTATCGCATCTACTATAGCAGTGCCGTCTAGGGCAATGCATCAAATAACATATCCGTTAACGGCTACTTATTTAAACAACAACGACAAGCGTGCATTGGCACAGTTGTACCAGAAAAGTTCTTTAACGTTGTTTATAGTTTCCGGTATACTTTTTCTGTTAATTCTATTGAACTTAAGCGAACTTTATGAATTGCTGCCCGAGAAATATTCTGGCGGATTTATGATTGTGTTTTGGGTAGGTTTGGTTAAAGTATATGATGCATTGTTAGGAAATAATAACAGTATTTTATTTAATTCTGATTATTATCGTTCTATTTTGTTTTTTGGAGTTTTATTGGCCGTGCTTGCTATATTATTTAATCTTTGGATGATACCTACTTATGGAATCAACGGTGCGGCTATTGCTAGTTTTAGTGCCTTTTTTATATATAATACGTTAAAGTTGGGGTATGTAAATTCTAAATTTAAGATATTGCCTTTTACCTATGAAACATTAAAAGTACTAGCATTGTTAATAGTTGTTGCCGTAATTTTTTCTGCTTTTAATTTTTCTTTTCATCCGTTACTGAATATTATACTTAAAAGCATTTTAATGATGATATTCTACGTAGGTGTTCTGTACCGCTTTAAAATATCCGAAGATGTTTACGGCTTTTTAAGTAAATACTTGAGCCGTTAATTACATCTGTTGGGCACGTGGCCTATTCGGTTTTTGTATGCCATATTGCTGTTTATAAATTTTAACGATGATTAAAAAGAGATTGATAATCAACGGACCAAAAATTAATCCTACAAAACCAAATAGGGGAATACCTATTAGAACACCAATTAAGGTTATTAAAGGGTGTGTGCTATCCAATTTTTTAAGAACAAAAAGTCTAAT
Organism: Maribacter sp.; assembly: GCA_020629415.1. Classification (GTDB taxonomy): domain Bacteria; phylum Bacteroidota; class Bacteroidia; order Flavobacteriales; family Flavobacteriaceae; genus Maribacter; species Maribacter huludaoensis. The sequence continues at coordinate 106,093 of JAHDDL010000004.1, forward strand.
AAGATTATCGGTCATTGCTACTACGGTTACGCCATATATTAAAACGCCCCAGGCTTGAAAATCTTCGCCACTGGCAAGACTTAGTACAAAAACCGGAAAAATACCAATGAAGGTACCAATGAAAGGTATCATTGAACCAATAGTGACTATTACAAACCAAAATAACGGATTCTCTACACCAAAAATATAAAATCCAATTAATGCTATAATTCCTTGTGCTAAAGCAACTAAAGGTATGGCAATGGCATTAGAACGAACTACGTTGTCAATTTCCTTGCCTAAGATTACTAGATTTTTATTGCTTAATGGAATATACTCCAATAAGGATTCTTTTAGCTTTTTTGGACTCTTCAACATATAATAAAGTAAAAACAATAAAATTCCCAAAGAAATAAATATGTTAAAAGTGCTACTGGCAAAACCTTGCATATTATCCGTTAACCAGCCAGATGCCTGTTGGGGGTCAATGGTCGATGAAATATCGTAACCTATATATTTTTCAATTTTTGATACTTGGTCCTTAAAGGCTTTGGTTACTTGTTCAGATTTATCGGCGAAATCTCCTAGCTGTGTACTTAACATAAAACCGGCACCTGAAATAGGTATAAAAATACCAATGAACGCTACTAGTATTAGTAACATAGAAGCCCATGATCTTTTAACCCCTTTGTTAATCAATTTTAGCATCCATTTTCTCAGTACCACATATAGCGTAAGTGCACCTAAAACTCCAGAGATATAGGGTAACATGTATTTTACGATCAATCCGCCTAAAAAAATAATTAGTGCAAGAATAATTAACTGTCTAAGAATTTTGTGATTGATTTTTTTCATGGGTTTGTTAGGTAGCTTTTTAGTTAATTGAAAATTAAGATGATATGCCCGTTGTTGTTAACTCACTTCGGTTTTTTAGTAGTCCAAAAATGAATTGTTTAGGTTTATGCTAAAACCTAACTAACTTTGCATAGTTATTATGCAATTAAAAGAAATACATATAGTCCCTATAATTATAGCTCCTTTGAGATTGCAAGAATATGGGGTAGGTATATTTTATAGAATTAAAAGTAAATCTGCCTTAAAGAAAGCGATTAAGAAAAAATTGCTCTTTGTCAATGGTAATGTTGCTACAACTGGGACCATGATTTTTGGTGGGGAAGAAATCATATATCAAATACCTGAAAATACAACGAATACTAGACTAGTTCTTAAGCTTAATGTAGTATTTGAGGATGAATATTTGGCCGTCATCAATAAACCTGCCGGAATTCTGGTAAGTGGTAACGGATTTAAAACGGTTGCCAATGCACTACCACAGAATCTAAAAAAAAGCTCTGTCGACGATGCTGTTGTGCCGCAACCTGTACATCGCTTAGATTATGCTACTACAGGTTTACTGTTGGTTGGGAAAACAAATAGCGCAATTACTAAATTGAACAAATTATTTGAGTATAAGAATGTTACAAAAGAATATTATGCAGTAACTGTAGGAAAAATGGAGAGTAGCGGAATTATAGATAATGACATAGATGATAAGCACGCAACTTCTTCTTTTGAGGTTGTTGAGACGATTGTTTCAGAACGTTTTTCGTCTTTAAATTTAGTCAGGTTAAGCCCTTATACGGGAAGACGTCATCAATTACGTAAACATTTACTATCCATTGGAAATCCAATATTAGGTGACCCCAAGTATTTTTTACAAGGGTTGCAACTAAAAGGTAAGGGGTTGTATTTACATGCACGGTCTCTTCGGTTTCAGCACCCGGTAACTAAGGAAGAAATGTTTATTGAATCTAATTTACCAAAGAGGTTTGTAAAATTATTTCCCACATGTAATTTGCCAATTTAATAAGAAAAAGCGCCGCAGTGAACAAAATCACTACGGCGCTTTACAACTAACCAACCTAAAAACTATTTTTAATATCTTCTACTGCTTCTAGTTGCTGAACTTGATCTAGAGCTTGAGCTTCTAGCAGGAGCTTTGTTTACAGATCTTGAACTAGAACTTCTACTTACCGTACTTCTAGAAGGACTACTGGTCGCTTTTCTGGTTACGGTACTACGTTGTGTTCTGGTATTTGTTGCAGTTCTAGTGTTTGCACTTCTGCTTACCGGTTTTTTGTACGTAGTCGTAGTTCTTTTTACAGTTGTACTTCTTGGTGTGCGGCTTACTTCTCTTTTGGTAACTGTTCTATTTGGTGAAGTACGCACCGCAGTGTTATTACTTCTTTTTACCTTACCGTTGTTAGTACTTCTTGTAACTGTTCTATTTTGTGTTGTTCTACCACTATTTGTATTACTACGTCTAACAGTAGTTGATCTATTTACCGTTGAACTTCTATTAGTTCTTGATGTATTGTTAAATGCCAACGTTCTGTTTGTTCTTAGACCTTTATCTCTTTTGGCAACAGTTCTATTGTTTCTATAGTTATTGTTTCTAACCGCAACCCGCTTATCATTTCTATACACGGTAGCTCTATTATTTCTAACTTTATTGTATCTGTACTGTTTGCCAACATTTACATAGGCCCTTCTAAAATTGTTTCTGTAAGGTCTGTAGTAAGAATATCTTACAGGAGTATAATATCTTCTGTACGGACTATTGTATACGAAACTAAATCCTACTGCCGGTCTTACGAACCATCTGTGAAATGGACGGTAAACATAACTTCTGTTGTAAATATTAATAAAACCTGTGTGGTAATCGTAAAATCCACGGTTATTATAATATACGTTCATGCCACCAACGCTACGTACTCTATTGTTCGCGTAGTTTATGTTTACTTCGCCAATGGCGCTTACACGACCATAGTAGTCATAAAAGATAGGTACATTTTCTACCTGGATTACGGCACCGTAGTCATCATATTGTGCAAACGGACTATAATCATAACCTGAATTAAATGTTATTCCATTTTTACTTCCCGTAACTTGGTTTTCAATATAAAAATCAAATTCACCATCTGGGTAAACAGAAAATGTTATTCCGTTTTCTATAAAAATAAATGAATTGTCGTATCTATAAGTATTGCTGTTTGCAACCTTATCTTCATTAATACCTGTAGCGAAAACACCTGTGGTGCTAAAAATAACCGCTGAAATTAGTAGTACTAAGTTCTTCATAATATAAGGTTTAAATCTGCCCCTTAGGCAGTTGTTCTAAATGTAAATATTTACATTCCCCTAGTATATAACAAACAGCGTGCCAAAAAAATGCAATTCTTTTTAACTAGTTTAAAATCAATATTTTATGTTTTGTTTGGTTGTGTTTTTTTAAAGAGTTTTAATCTAATTTGTCTTTTAGGTAGCTCGCCGTATACGATTTTTTACTTTTTACGACTTCTTCTGGAGTGCCTTCTGCCAATAACTGTCCTCCATTTTCTCCACCACCGGGTCCAAGGTCAATAATATAATCTGCACATTTAATTAAATCTATATTGTGTTCAATAACAACAATAGAATGTCCTTTCTTGATAAGTGCGTTGAAGGACTTCAGTAACTTCTGTATATCGTGAAAGTGTAATCCGGTTGTGGGTTCGTCAAATATAAAAAGTGCTTTATCCTTAGTACTACCCTTAATTAAGAAAGAAGCCAATTTAATACGTTGTGCCTCTCCGCCGGATAGGGTAGAAGAAGATTGACCTAAAGTTACATATCCCAAGCCTACATCTTGCAAAGGTTTTAATTTGTTGACAATTCTAGTCTGTTCTCCAGTTTCAAAAAACTGAATGGCATTATCAATGGTCATATTAAGAACATCGTCTATATTGGCATTGTTAAAAGTAACTTCTAGTACTTCTTTCTTAAATCTTTTACCGCCACAAGTTTCGCATTCTAAGTGAACATCTGCCATAAACTGCATTTCTACAGTAATTTCGCCTTCTCCTTTACACTTCTCACAACGACCGCCATCAACATTGAATGAAAAATGTTTTGCTTGGTAGTTTCTTATTTTACTGAGTTTTTGATTGGCATATAAATGTCTGATATCGTCATATGCCTTTATATAGGTAACCGGGTTTGATCGTGATGATCTACCTATAGGGTTTTGATCTACAAACTCTACATGCTTAATATGTTTAAATTTACCTTCTACGGATGTGTGCTGACCAGCCTTTTCGCCATACCCTCCTGTTTCTTTTAATATTATAGGATATAGCAGTTTTTTTACCAAGGTACTTTTACCACTACCGGATACTCCTGTAACTACAGTTAACATATCTAATGGAAAAGTGACATTGATATTTTTAAGGTTATGCTCTCGCACACCTTTAATAGTTATATGATTTTTAGATGTTCTACGTTCTTTGGGAATTTTAATTTCCATCTTACCATTTAGATATTGCGCGGTAAGTGATTTTGATTTTAATATTTCTTTTAGCGTACCTTGTGCTACCACCTCACCACCATGTGTACCCGCTTCAGGACCTATATCGATCACCATATCTGCCGCTTTCATAATATCTTCATCATGTTCAACAACAATTACCGTGTTGCCCAAGTTTCGTAATGATATTAATACATCAATAAGATTTTCGGTATCCTTGGGGTGTAGGCCAATACTAGGTTCATCCAATATATACATTGATCCCACCAAACTACTACCTAAAGATGTTGCAAGATTTATTCGTTGACTTTCCCCACCGGATAATGTGTTCGATTTTCTATTTGTCGTCAAGTAGTTTAAGCCCACCTTATCCAAAAATCCTAGTCGTGTGTTTATCTCTATTAATAATCTTGATGCTATAGTGGCATCGCTTTCATTCAATTCTAGTTCTTTAAAAAAGATTATTAGTTTCTCTATGGATAGCCCTACCAACGAAGAAATAGATGCTCCGCCAACTTTTACATAATCGGTTTCTTGACGTAAACGTTTGCCGTTACAAATATTACATTTGGTCTTGCCTCTATATCTGGAAAGCATTACCCGGTTTTGAATTTTGTAACTTTTTTCTTCTAACATTCCAAAGAACTTATGAAGCCCAATAAAATGCGCATTACCATCCCAAACCAATTGTTTTTGTTCTTCCGTAAGTTCAAACCAAGGTTTATGTATAGGAAAGTCAAATTTGTAAGCTGAGTTGACCAATTGGTCCCGGTAAAAACTCATGCTTTCACCTTTCCATGGAAAAATAGCATTTTCGTAAACAGATAGCGCCGTATTTGGAACAACTAAATCTTCATCAATACCAATGACATCTCCGTAACCCTCACATTTTGAACATGCCCCGTACGGATTGTTAAAACTGAACAAATGAACGTTAGGTTCTAAAAAGGTCATACCGTCCAGTTCAAATTTATTACTGAACGCTGTTTGTTTTCCGTTATCTAACTCCTCGATCAAACATTCTCCCTTACCTTCAAAGTAAGCGGTATCTATAGCATTTGCCAAACGATTATAAAAATCTTCATCATCTTTGGTAATTATTCTATCAATGACCAAATCAAATTTTTTACCGATATCTTCAGGAGCTTGATCTATACGAAGAACTTTATCATTGTATTTAATACGTGCATAACCTTGTTTAGAAAATAATTCCAAAGATTTTAATGCATCTCTATCCTCTCTTATTTCAATAGGGGCCAAAAGCAAAAGTTTTGTTCCCTGTTGGTACGTTTTAACATGGTCAACAACATCGGTAACGGTATGTTTTTTTACTTCTTTGCCAGAAATAGGAGAGAAGGTCTTGCCAATACGTGCATATAAAAGCTTTATATAATCATAAATCTCTGTTGTTGTACCAACTGTTGATCTTGGGTTGGTAGAGTTTACCTTTTGCTCAATGGCAATTGCCGGTGCTATACCTTTTATATAGTCTACTTTAGGTTTGTCAAGTTTACCTAAAAATTGTCTGGCATAGGAAGATAGACTTTCTACGTAACGCCTTTGGCCTTCTGCATATAGGGTGTCAAAAGCTAAACTTGATTTACCTGAACCTGATAGTCCTGTAATGACAACAAGTTTATTTCTAGGTATTACAACATCTATATCTTTAAGGTTGTGCAGTTTTGCTCCCTTTATAATAATGTTTTCCTTCGGATTTACTTCAGCGAGTGTAGGCATACTAATATCTAAGTTTACAAAGATACGCTTTGCCTTTTTTCTGAACTAAAAAATGCAGTTTATCTAATAATTGCATAAGAAATTTTCACATTTTTATAAGAGTATTTATTTTTTTATATCTTTGAGCTCTCACAAAAACACAATTTGCCTATAACGCAACATTACTTTTAAAGTTAGAATTTAACCATTAGACCCTTATTCATTATGAATTTGGGGCTGCTTTTTAACCCTACAAGTAACGTTATGGTAGTACAAGTTGAAGATTCCCAATTAGTAAAACAATATATTCAAGGAGACGAAAAAGCTATAGAAGCGCTTATTAATCGTCATAATTCTCGTCTTACAGGTTTCATTTATTCCAAAGTAGGAGACCGTGAACTTACCGAAGACATTTTTCAAGATACATTCATGAAAGTTATACGTACCCTTAAAAGAGGTGCTTATAATGAAGAAGGTAAATTTTTACCTTGGGTAATGCGTATAGCGCATAACCTTATTATTGATCATTTTAGAAAACATAATAGAATGCCAATGTATAATAGTAAAGAAAGTTATAACATATTTTCTTTATTAGGTGATGACAAGTTGAACGCAGAAAAGCAATTGATAAAAGAACAGATAGATTCTGATCTGCTTCGTATGATCAAAGAATTACCTGAGGATCAGCAAGAGGTTTTAGAAATGCGTATATATAAGGACATGAGTTTCAAAGAAATTTCTGATAATACGGGTGTGAGTATTAATACTGCATTGGGTAGAATGCGCTACGCTTTAATTAACCTTAGAAAGTTGGTAGAGGCCAATAATATAGTTTTAACGAATTAATAGGTCTTAGGTCGAGAGGATCTACTATCTTCATCCATGTGTCGTTCTTTAGATGAACCTAAACAACATGTAGCATGGAAAAAATATACACAAAAGACCAGAATAAGACGAAATTAGTAAAAGCAAAGCCAGAAACAATTCAGTTTTTACTTTCTTATTCTAAGTCTTTAAATATTACAGAGGTAGATGGATTGCAGTTTGAGAGTAACTTAAACTAGAATAATCTTACATTTATATATAGACCCTTAGGCATTGCCTGAGGGTTTTTTTATGCTTAAAATTTGTTTAGTGTTGTAATTTATTGCTTTTAAGCCTCATTTTAATTGTAGGAGAATAAGGTTTTTAAGGGGTCCTTACATATAGGTATACTATTGTAGTGCTAATAATCAAGGGCTTTTTGGCTATTTTATTCTTTCCTACATTTCCTGGCCGAACTATCTGAAAATCTATTTATTGTGTAGAAATATACTTTTTCGATGTTTCACATCAAAAAAACGCGGTTTGACAACATACTTTTTCCTACAGCCCCCCTTTTCTCTAGTTTTATATCAGAAATAAAAAATAAACCAATTAACTAAAAGATTTCCCATTCTTAACCAATTAAAGAAAGTAACTCGTATGAAACTACAAATTGAAGACTCAGAATTAGTTAAAGATTACATCAACGGTAACGAAAGTGCTCTTGAGGTTTTAATTAACAGACACAATCAACGTATTACTAGTTTTATCTATTCTAAGGTTTTAGATAGGGATATCACAGAAGACATTTTTCAAGATACTTTTATTAAGGTGATCAAAACCTTAAAAAGAGGTAAGTATAGTGAAGAGGGTAAATTTTTACCATGGGTAATGAGAATTTCTCATAACTTAATCATCGATCACTTTAGAAGAAACAAAAGAATGCCAATGTTTGAAGGTAGTGATGACTTTAATATTTTCTCCGTAATTGGTGATGATAAGTTAAATGCCGAAAAACAATTAATAAAAAATCAAATTGATACTGATTTAAGACAATTGGTTGAAGAATTACCAGACGATCAAAAAGAAGTTCTTTTAATGCGTATCTACAAAGATATGAGTTTCAAGGAAATCTCTGAAAATACGGGAGTTAGCATCAATACTGCTTTAGGAAGAATGCGTTATGCTTTAATCAACCTTAGAAAAATCATTGAAAAAAACAATATAGTTCTTACGAATTAATTTGGAGTAGAAAATAGAATAAACAATATTTCCAAATTTGCTGCGTTATTTTATTGTAACAACGTAGGAAGTATGGAAAAAATTTACTCAGATTATCAAGAACAGACCGGATTTAACAAAGTTTGTCCGAAAACAATCAACTTCTTATTGAGCTATTCTCAAGCCCTTTATGAATTTGAACACGAAGATTTAGAATTCGAAACTTTTTTGAATTAATAAACAAAACCCGCTTTTAGCGGGTTTTTTTCTTTTTATAGTAGTCGTTAAGTACAGTTTTTCTACCAATAGTCTTCGTAATTATATCTTTATCCAAGTCCCAACCTCTTGCCGGTGAGTATTCTCTACCATACCATATAATTTGCAAATGAAGATCGTTCCAAATTTCTTTAGGAAATAAACGTTTGGCATCTTTTTCTGTCTGTACTACATTTTTTCCATTGGTAAAACCCCATCTATATAATAACCTATGAATATGGGTGTCTACTGGAAAAGCAGGAATGCCAAAAGCTTGGGAAATCACCACACTTGCCGTTTTGTGGCCAACAGCTGGTAATGCTTCCAAATGCTCCAACTCTTGCGGTACTTCACCGTCATGTTTATCAATTAAAATTTGGGATAAACCATGAATTCCTTTAGCCTTCATGGGCGATAGGCCTACGGGCTTTATAATTTCCCTAATTTCATCAACACTTAATTTGACCATATCATAGGGGTTGTCCGCTTTGGCAAATAGGAGGGGAGTAATTTTGTTTACCCTAACATCTGTACTTTGCGCAGACATTAACACCGCAATTAAAAGGGTATAAGGGTCTTTGTGGTCTAATGGAACAGGAATTTCTGGATATAACTCTTGTAATGTTTTAATTGTAAAAGCTATTTTTTCTGCTTTCGTCATTAATTGTTTAATTTTGAATGAAAATATTTAAACACAAATTTAAAAATATCATAGATGAATACATTAAAAGTTGGTGATAAAGTACCATCATTTTCTGCAAAGGATCAAGATGGCAATACTGTGAGTTTATCGGATTATAAAGGAAAAAAGCTAATTGTATTTTTCTATCCAAAAGCTAGCACACCAGGTTGCACCGCAGAAGCTTGCAATTTAAGGGATAATTATGCAGAATTACAATCACAAGGCTACGAACTTTTAGGGGTAAGTGCAGATTCAGAAAAAAGGCAATCGAATTTTAGAAACAAATATGAGTTTCCTTTTCCGTTATTGGCAGATGAAGACCATACCGTTATCAATGCATTCGGTGTTTGGGGATTAAAAAAATTTATGGGTCGTGAGTATGATGGCATCCATAGAAAAACCTTTGTGGTAGATGGTGAAGGTATTGTGACTAAAGTTATAGATAAGGTAAAAACCAAGGATCACGCAGCGCAGCTACTAGATTAATGGTAAGTTCTTGATATTGTAATGAAAAAACGCCTATTTTGTATGGGCGTTTTCTCTTCAAAATCTTAGATATCAACTACTTACTCCGTTTCTTGGTCCTCCGTTTTTCTAGTAAATAATTGCTTTTGCTTTATGATTTCCGCAATTCCTTCCGGTAACATTTGTTCCCAGCCCTCATCATTGTTCATTAATTTTTTAAGTACATCTCTAGAGAAAATATGCATTACTTCTGGTTCATAATCAATTATGTCCATTACCTTACCGTTATATTTAAAGAATTTATATAATTCTTTCATACGTGGGTGAACCTTAACATTGTTACTTGTCATGATCTGCCCGGTATCTGGGTTTTTCATTGGGTATAGATATACCTGTAAATCTTTAAAGAATAATTTGCCGAATGCCTCTAGTATGCCACCACTTAAATGGCGGTAATATTTTTCGTCGAATATGTCTACCAAGTTGTTTACGCCCATGGTCAAACCAATTCTATTTTTGGTATAGTTGTTAAAATACTCTACCAATTTATAATATTCTTGGAATTTAGAAATCATTACAGAATGACCAAGAGAGCAAAGTAATTCTGCCCTGTCCATAAAATCTTGCTCATCAATTTCGCCAGATGCCTTTAGATTGGAAAGTGTAATTTCAAAAATAACGATGGTATTGTTCTGGTCAACCCCTTTGTCACGAATGAAAATGTCATAAGACTTCTCGAACATATCTAAATTAACCTTGGTAACAGGTCTAAAACTACCACGTAAGGCCAGTATGTTCTTTTTGTAAAGTACGGCAGCGGGTAAAAGGTTGTTGCCGTCAGGGCCGAACATTACGGCATCTGTCATATCATTCTTAATGAGCTGTAAACTCATTAAGCGGTTGTCAACTTCCTTAAAATTAGGTCCGGAGAAGTTGATCATGTCAATCTCTAGTGTATCCTTATCTATATGATCATATAGATATTTCAACATTTTCTTTGGCTTATGATACTTATAGAAAGCGCCATATATTAAGTTTACCCCAAGTATGCCTAAAGTTTCTTGTTGTAATCTTGCTTCGTTCTGCTTAAAACGAATATGAAGAATAATTTCATCATATTCTTTTTGATTAGGGTCTAGTTGGTAGCGAATACCTATCCAACCGTGACCTTTATATCGTTTAGAGAAATCAATGGTAGCCACTGTGTTGGCATATGAAAAGAACAATCTTTCCGGATGGTTTTCACGACTAATACGCTCTTCCATCAGTTGCATTTCATAATGCAACATAGTCTTCAATCTCGCTTGGGTTACATAGCGGCCGTCAGATTCTACACCATAAATGGCATCACTAAAATCTTTATCATAGGCACTCATTGCCTTTGCAATGGTACCAGAGGCGCCACCCGATCTAAAGAAGTGACGTGCGGTTTCTTGACCGGCGCCAATTTCGGCGAAAGTTCCGTATATATCCGGATTTAGATTTATACGTAGGGTTTTTGCTTTAATAGAAGGAATATTCTCAAAAACACTATCTTTTTTTAATACCGATGCCATTTCTTACCTGTTTAACTTTTAACAAAGTTATAAAGAATGGTTGTTACATTGGGCAATAGGAGTAAAAAAATGGACGAACTTTCGGTTATTGTTTTTATTCCCTATCAAATACGATGATCTTATAATTTTCAATAACCAATTTTATTAAAAAGGGATTAAATTTGTAATACATGATTAACAATTTACGTATTACTTTTTTAGGTACGGGAACTTCTCAGGGTATTCCCATTATTGGCAGTACGCATCCGGTTTGTTTAAGTGATAATCCAAAAGATAAAAGGCTACGGGTCTCCGTTTTGCTTTCTTGGGGCAAGTACAATTATGTTATTGATTGTGGTCCAGATTTTCGTCAGCAAATGCTCAGGTCTAATGTTGACCATTTAGATGGTATTCTATATACCCATGAGCACTCTGATCATACTGCCGGGTTAGACGATATACGTCCGTTCTTTTTTAGACAAGGTAATATTCCTGTATTTGCACATAATAGGGTAGTACAATCCTTGAAAAAAAGATTCGATTATATTTTTCAGGAAGAGAACAAATATCCAGGGGCACCTACAGTAGACATTAATTTGGTCAAAAATAATGAGCCATTTTTAATAGGAGATAGAAAAGTAACCCCTATAAACGTATTGCATAATAAACTGCAGGTATTTGGTTATAGAATAGGGGATTTTACATACTTAACCGATGTAAAAACTGTAATGCCCGAAGAAATAGAAAAAATTAAAGGTTCTAAGGTTATTGTAGTCAGTGCATTGCGAATAGAACCCCATATTTCTCATTTTAATTTGGAAGAAGCACTACGTTTTATAAAAGAAGTGAATCCTGAAAAAGCATACTTAACACATATTAGTCACCTACTTGGTTTTCATGACGAAGTAGAAAAAATGTTGCCGAATAATGTACATTTGGCCTACGATAATTTAACAATCACTATTTAACTATGAAGGGTAAAATATTTCTTTATTTATTTCTATTTGTATCACTAATTTGTCTTTATCTAGTAGTTAGTAGCGGTAATATGGCAGAAGCGAATGCCAAGACAATTACTAGATTAGAAAAACAAACCGAAGAATTAAAGGACTCTGTTCAAAAATCATCTTTAAAGGTGCTTGATATGCAGTATTTTTCATTGGAGAACAATGATGATGCTTTGGCATATTTTGAGCATTTAGATTTGAAAGATCCTGCTGGTTATGTTGCAGATAAATTGTTGGAAACCAATGCTCAAAAAGGAGACAATCCACTAGTACCTTACGAGGGAATGCAAAGTGATTTTAAAATCAATAAAATTAAAGTGCTTAACCATAAATGGATTCTAACCGATTTCTCGGATGGAAAATATTGGGGAGAGCTATTAATAAAATACGAGTTAAAAGATGACCTTGGGGTAGACTTTACCTTGGTAGATCATTTATTATATACGCGGAGTAATTAAATTTTATCTGAAATCCATTTTTTAAGGGAGTAGAAATTCTGTGGTGCAACACCGTGCCCTGCAGGAAATTCTTCATATACATGTTCTATACCTAAGCTTTGTAATAGTTCTGGTGCTTTTCTAGCCCAGTCTACCGGTATTACCTGGTCCATGTCTCCATGAGAACTATAGAAGTTCAACCCGTCAAAATTATTGTTCCTATAATTGTCGGTTAAAATAGATTCATTGATATATCCGCTTAAGGCTATAATGTTTTTTACTTTTTTTGGATAAGATAATGCTACGGCATAGCTCAAGATAGTTCCCTGGCTAAAGCCTAAAAGATTTATATTGTCTTCATCCAAACCATATGTAGAACAAGCTTCGTCAATAAAGTTCTTGATTTTATCACGCGATTCTATAGCTTGATCATCATCGCTCCATTTTCCTTTTTCATCATCAAAATTAATGGCGTACCAAGCATAACCATAAGGTTGTAAAATGTATGGAGCCCTTACAGCTATAATACAAAGTTCTTCAGGTAATTCTGGAGCAAAGGAGAACAAATCTTCCTCATTACTACCATAACCATGTAACATAAAAAGAACCGGTGGTTTTTTGTCTGTTAGGCTAGAGGGTTTAATAATATGTTCAAGAGATAGGGGAGCTGTTGTCATTATATTATTTAATAAAGGTGAACCATTTTTGAAAATACGGACCTACGATAGGTACAATCTGTTCTTTGTTACTTAAAGCGCCAATAAAACCATATACCCAAAGTACAATATAGCAAAGATATAGCCCATAAAGGGCGTATTGATTATACCACACACTGGAGAATATGGCAAAACCATGAAACATTAAGTGCAAACCAAATGCTTGTCTTGTATGAATTCTTGCAAAACGGTATTGTGGTTCATTGTTCATGGACAAGGCAATAATTGCCCCAACAATTGTTAAATAGGCAACTATCGCTGTAGTTTTACCTTGTACTTCAGTAGATTTCTCCATGTTAATTATTTAAAACTAATTGGTTGTTTGCAATGGTGCCAATTACTTTTCCTTTCATCTTTTTGCCAATTGCAATAGCGTTTTTACTTGAGCTAAAGATCTGATCTTGTGAAAATTCATAAGTGTCATTTATAGTAAAAAGCGAAAGGTTCGCTTCTTTGCCTACTTCTAGCTTTGGATCTTCTATTCCAAAAACAGAGCGCCCCTTGGTCAGCAGGGCAACGGTCTCTTCTACATCAAAAAGTTCATTTAACATACCAAATATGCTTTCCAGTCCTATAGTTCCAAAATCTGCATTATCAAACTCCACATGTTTTAATTCTACATTGAGCGGAGTGTGATCGGATGTTACAAAATCTATAGTTCCGTTTTTTACTCCTTTTTGTAAAGCTCTTGTATCTGTTGCTGTACGTAATGGTGGCATTACTTTATATTGGGTGTCAAAATCTTCTAATGCCGTATCCGTAATACTAAGATTGTGGGCGGCAACACTACAGAATACCTGTAATCCTTTTTTCTTGGCGTCCGCTATTAGTTTTACGGAATTTGCCGTAGAAATGGTAGGTATAAATAACTTGCCACCTGTATATTCCAATACAAATAAATCCCGTGCTATCTGCAATTCTTCTGCCAGAGCCGGTATGCCTTTTAAACCTAATTTAGTACTGGTAATTCCTTCATTGACAATACCTTTTCCAGAAATACTTTTATCCAACGGAAAGGAAAATACCATTCCGTCAAAATTTTGAGCGTATTGTAAGGCAATTTTTAATAAGTTGGCATTTGCCATTGGGTTTTTATAGTCGTAAAATCCTAGGGCGCCGGCACTTTGCATATCATAAAGTTCAGCCAAAACCTCGCCTTCACCTTTTACGGTCAAATTTCCTAAAGGATGTATTTTGGTCAATTGATTTTTTGCGGCATTTTTTAAATATACTATATCAGATGCCGAATCTGGCGTTGGGTGACTACTAGTGTTTAAGATAACATCTGTAAATCCACTTTTGGCAGCGGTAAGTAATCCATTTTCAATGGTTTCCCTCTCCTCATAACCAGGTTCTCCAAAACTGACCCCGCTATCAAACCACCCTAAGGATACATGTAGGTCCTTAATATCTATGACCTTGGTTTTACCGTTAGGTTCTATATTGGTCTCTATGGTATCTATGTTGCCGTTTTTGATGAGTATATCCCTCTTTTTTAGATGAAGATTCTTGGTGCTCCCATTTACTATCGTAACTGATTTTAAAAGTATGTTCATAGGTTTATGGGTAGGTTCGTTAATAGTTATTTTAAGAATTTTTGTAGTACCGTTTCTATTAAAACAAAAGCCAGTGCTAAAATAGCAAACCATTTCCAAAACTCGTTTATGGCATTGCTATTTTGAATTTCTAAAAAGAAGTTTGATACTGAGGTATTACTATTATTTTTAGGTAGCGTATTGTATAATAGCACACTTTCTTTTCTATCGTAATTAAAGCTTGTGTGCCTTAAAATAACGTCATTATGTTCAATAGTATAGATACCTGCTTCTTTAGGATTTTCTGTAAATGTTATCTGTACTTTTTTGGGTAAAACACGTTGTTGTGGAATAAATTCTACAGAGGCATTTGCAATTTTAACGATATCATCTTGTTGCAGTGTCACCGGTAGTTCAATCTTTATATCATCACCGATAATTGAATATAAGGGCGGAAGTTTTAGACTATTGGTGCCCATATTATAAAATGTGGGAACAATTAAAGGTGAATTTTTAAAATTGGAATTATCACTATTAATTGCTGCAGTAAAGAAATATGCATTCCGCAATCCGGTTAAAAAAGGATCATTATTTTGAAAAGATAATGCTACGGGCGCATTTGTTTTAAATGTATAGCGCTGTTGAACGATAGGGTATTGAAAATCTGTCACTTTTTTTTCAAATACGTTCTCAAACAACGGATGCGCAGCTTTTACATTGGCAATGGGCATATCCTGTTTTATTCCGTTCAAGAACTGACTTCTGTTATAGCTTGATGCCAGTTGGTTGTACGAAGCAATATCGGCGTTTGCCGAGGGCACCAATACAAAACTTCCGCCGTTAGCAGTTAACGTTTTTAATGCGGTTGTTAGCGAAGTGGGTAGTTTGTCCAATTCGTTGAGAACAACTAAATTTTGACTTTCTATAGTACTATAATTCAATTGTTCTAAAGTGCTACTGGTAAATATAAATTCATCTTCGGTATAAATTCTCCTTAAAAAATCTGAAGATGTATTTCCTATGGCCAATATTTTAATTTTTGATTTTTCATCGATATTAAAGTAGAATTGGTTGTCATAATCCAATCCGGTATCTACGATGGCTATTTTGCCTAGAACAATATCATTTGCATTAATGCTAAAGCGAACATCGGCTTTGTTGTTTTTATCAAAGTTAGCCGCTGTCTTGGCTATAAGTTTATCATTGTTGTAAAGCGAAACGGGTACTGTTTTTTCTTCGGAATTTGTAGATAATTGTGCAACTAACTCTATGTTGTCATTACTGCGTTCTGCTATAAAAACGGTATCTATAGCGGTATTGATAATAAAATCATTACTAGGCTTTATAAAATGAACAGTAGCATTATTGGTTGAATCTATAACCGTAACGTCTCCCATACGTTCTTGAAAATCTGATATGAGCACCAAATTCTTTTGTGATGCCGCATTATCGGTAAAATAGGTTTTACCTTTTAAAATAATTTCAGAAATATTTAATTGCTTCGGTCCAACGGAAAGGTCTAGCAGTTCGTTTTGGATGTCTTTTATAACAACATCATTAAATGATTGTTTATTTGTAAAAAGCGTAAATCGTTGATCTGAAGGAATATTTTCTATAAAATCCTGAACGGTGTTTTTAAAGAAGTTGCCGTTTTCGACCTGCCCGTTCATGCTAAAAGAATCATCTAGATAAAAAACGGTTTCTTTTTCTTGAAGAGCAGTTTCATTGGCTATAAAAGGTTGCGCAAATGCGAGAACCAATGCTCCTAGCAGCCCCATTCTAGTAATCAACAATAACCATTTCTTTAATGTGCTACTTTTTCTAGATTCAGATACTACTTGCTTTAAGAACTTTACGTTGGTAAATGGTGTTTTCTTAAATCGGCGTAATTGAAAAAGATGAATTATAATAGGAATGAGTAGTAGTAAAAGCCCCCAAAGAAGTTCTGGATATTTAAATTGCATTCCTTATTTTGATTAACGCAAAGATAATTATTTTGAAATTAGAAGCTTGGGAGAAAGCAACTATTATTTTGAGATACTTCATTAGCAAAAGAAGAAATAATCTATAGCCGGCTTTAGTCTTAATTCATGGTAAAATGATTCAATTACAGATTGATCATCTTCATTTGCTACGGTAATAATGGTCTTGGATTTTTTAATGTTTTCCAGTTCTGAGTAGTGCTTAAGCAGTACCCCATAAATGTCTTTTCCTATTTTCTTTTCATTATCACATACCCAATAAAATGGAATATTTTTCTCTACAAGTGTACTGGCTATGGCTTTTCCTTTTTTTCCTGCACCCCAAACTACCAAACTGTCCGTAGGTTTATATTCAAGTTTTAAAAAATAATGCAACTTAATATCCAAAAAATAATTTTGTGCATAATGTTCGCTGGTGCGTGATGTTCTATTGTCATAATCTCGCCAATAGTGTAGGGTAGTGGTGCAGGGAATGCATTTTAATCCTTTTTCATAAAAACGAAAGGCAAGGTCATAATCTTCAGGATATCTATTGGGATTAAATGCATTACTAGCCTCAAAATCTTCCTTAAGGACCATCCAGCAGGGAGAGGGTATAACACATTCTTTATATATCTCTTTAAAATTATCGCCGGTAGCGGTCAGTTTGTTCAACCATTTCTCGTAACGATCGTAGCCATCGTTTACGCCTGTTTTTGAAAAATACTTGACTTTTCCTATCGCAAGATATCCTTTACCGTGTTCAATAAGTGAATTTACCATTGTTTCAATGCGTTTGGGGGACATGCAATCATCCGCATCCATTCTTGAAATAAAACGGCCGTTACTATTATTGTATGCTTTTCTAAGTGCTGTTATAATGCCCGATTCTTTATTGGAAAGAATTTTGAACCTACTATCGCTAACTGCAAATTTGTTGGCAATTTGTAGACTATTATCACTTGAATTATCATTTACTGCAATTACTTCCCAATTTGAATAGGTCTGTTTTTGGATGGATTTAAGGCATTCTTTAAGATATTGATCGACATTTTTAAAGGGGATAAGTATACTTACAAGCGGATTTGTCATCGTGGCAAGGTAATAAATAACTGAAATTCAACCTTTTCATTTCTATGAAAAAAGTTTAAAAGAACAGAGATAAAAAATAATTCATAAAAGACTTTATTAGATAAGAAAACCTTTATATATTTGCACCCGCATTCAGGGAATACCTGATGAGGCACTCAGGAGAAATGGCAGAGTGGTCGAATGCGGCAGTCTTGAAAACTGTTGAGGGTCACACCTCCGGGGGTTCGAATCCCTCTTTCTCCGCTTAGAGTTAAGCTCAATATCTATCTGATATTGAGCTTTTTCTTTTTACGTACGTTATTAGTATGTTTTTATAAGAACGCAAAAAGAAATAGTTTATAAATATGCAAGAGTAGATTTTAACTTTATTGGCAACTCTTTTGGTTAAGCTAAGCCCATATTCAATGCCTGCTATAACCTTTTATTTTATCAATTATAAGCCTCATTCACTCCCCAGCTCTGCCTTTTATTGGTTTTTTTTAATAGGATTGTATTATATTTAAACGATCAAAAGCAATTGGGCCTTATATTTGTTGCTTTTAAAACCACCTCTTCTTAATAGTCTATGACAAAAGCCAAAGTTCATAATAGGGAAAAAGAACGATTGACTCTTCTTAATTCTTATTCAATTTTAGATACCTTACCAGAGAAAGATTATGATAATCTAACCAAACTTGCGGCAGAAATTTGTCAAACACCCATTTCTTTAATTACGTTGCTTGATGATAAAAGACAATGGTTTAAATCTCACTACGGGCTTGGTGTTTCTGAAACGCCCATAGAAGATGCCTTTTGTGCTCATGCCATTACTGGTGATGATCCTATTTTTACTGTTGAAAACGCACGGGAAGATGAACGGTTTCATGACAACCCATTGGTCACCGGTGATCCTAATATTGTTTTTTATGCAGGTATACCTTTAAAAACTACAAACGGCCTTCCCCTAGGTACTTTATGTGTCATTGATAGCAAACCAAAGAAATTAACCCCTAGTCAGAAAGAATCACTAAATATATTGTCTGAACAGGTAATTAATTTATTAGAGCTTAGAAAGAATAAATTAGAGCTTGAACGTGCCCATAAAAAGCTAAAAAAATTCTCTAAAAAATTAGAGAAAAAGGTTTTTCTGCGTACAAATCAATTGGAAATCAAGACGATAAAGTTAGAATTGATGATCAATGATTTAGAGTCTTTCAACCATATCTGCAGTCATGATCTACAGGAGCCTTTACGTAAAATTCAAATGTTCATTTCCCAAATCAGTGACAATGAGTTTGATAATCTTTCTGATACCGGTAAACATAAACTAGAAAGAATTGATCGCTCTGCGGCTCGTATGAGAAACCTTATACAAGATTTATTGACGTATGGCGCTACCGAGACTATTGATAATAGTTTGACAACGGTTTCGTTAAAAAAGCTGGTTTTAGATGTAAAAGACGTATTGAGCGAAGAACTTAAGCAGTATAAAACTACACTAAGAATTCCAAAAGATTGCGAAATTACGGTTAGGCCAATACAGTTTAAACAATTGCTGTTCAATCTGTTCACCAACGCTATTAAGTTTACCAAAGAAGAAGATAAACCGGTTATAAAAGTAACTGGAAAAATTGTACAAGGTGCAGATTATCCAAAGTTGCAGTTAGTTGAAGATACGCGTTATTCCAAAATCGTAGTAACAGATAATGGTATTGGTTTTGATCAAAAATATGAAAACAAGGTTTTTGAAATTTTTCAACGTTTACATAGCGATGAAGAATATCAAGGTACCGGTATTGGTCTGGCCATTGTAAAACGTATTGTTACCACGCACAAAGGGCAAATTAGGGTAGAAAGTTCTTTGGGCAACGGTACCGTCTTTGAAATTTTTATTCCCCTTGCTGATCAAACAGTCTTAAAATAATCTTTTACTTCTTGAATATAGTTTGCTTTGGATGCGTCATTTAGCCAACTAGCTTCAAATGCATTGATAGCCAATTGCTCTATTTGCTTTAAACTTAAATTGAGTGCTTTTGCCGTTTGAAAGTAGTTCTCGTTCATGTATCCACCAAAATACGCAGGATCATCTGAATGAATGGTAGCAACAATCCCCTTGTCCAACATTTTGCCAACCGGGTGCTCATCCATCTTCTGAATTACTTTTAAGGCAACATTACTGGTAGGGCATAGGGTCAACGCAATTTTATCATTCACCAATCTTTTTATCAAAGCTTCGTCCGTTAGACAACGATTACCATGGTCAATGCGCACTACATTTAAAATATCCAAAGCCTCCCAGATATATTCTGCAGGACCTTCTTCGCCTGCATGTGCCACTAGTTTGTATCCATGTTCTGCAGATGCTTTATATACTTTTTTAAACTTACTTGGCGGATTTCCCATTTCCGAGGAATCTAAACCAACACCATCAATTATGTCTTTAAATGGTAATGATTCTTCTAAGGTCTTAAAAGCAGCCTCTTCACTTAAATGACGCAAATAGCTCATTATAAGTTTATAAGAAATATTAAGCTCGTTTTTGCCCTTTTCCAAGGCACGATGAATTCCATTAATGACCACATCAAAACTTACTCCACGATCTGTATGTGTTTGTGGGTCAAAAAATACTTCTACATGTTTTACGTTTTCATTGTGAACTTTGGTTAAATATGCCCATGTAAGATCAAAGAAATCTTGCTCGTGCAACAATACTTGTGCGCCTGCATAGTAGATGTCTAAAAACTCTTGTAAATTGTTGAATTTGTAAGCTTCTTTTACAGACTCAATGGAATCATAGGGTAAGTTGATGTTGTTTCTTTTTGCAATCTCGAACATCAACTCTGGTTCAAAACTACCTTCTAAATGTAAATGTAGTTCCGCTTTTGGTATACCTTGGATAATAGTTTGAAGTTTTGATGATTCCATTTAAGAGAGATTTTGCTTTTTTTTTGGTAGGTAGGTCTATATATTTTTGATAAACTTACTTATTAAACCTGGATATTAAAGAACGATAAATATTTTAAGGATAAAATTAAAGTAAATACATTATTTTCTATCTGATGACTTGTACCAGATATTAGAATTACAAGACATACTTGTTAAAAATATCTTCCAGCTCTTTTTCAGGATCTGTACTTAGTCCTGATCTGGTGGTAGAGCTTTGTATAACGGTGCTTCTGCAAGCTGTTAACCATCCAAATCGATCTGGTAGGTCTAATTTACCTATAGGACCGCCAGCATTATTACCCTCACATATTAGCTTCCATGCCTTTAAATATTCGTTTAATATCTCGTATTCTATTTCTGGAGAAAAAGCTTTTAATTTTTTCTCGTCAATATGATATTTAATATCAAGAAATTTTGTTCGTTTACAGAATAAAATCACCCCAGCATTAAAGAACTCTTCTCTTTCTACCTTCGGCACTATTCTAACTATGGCAAACTTAAATGTATGTCTATCTTGCATCTTCGGCTTCTTTTACTAATACATCTATCATTGATAGTTTAGTGTTTATAAATTGTATATAGGCAGCTCTTTTTTCATCCGCATTCAAAACGTCAGACTCGCTTGTTAGCCAATCTTCTGGTATATTTAAAACTATTTCAGTTACTTTTTCTAAGGTAATGTACTTTTTAATTTCTGCTGTTGCTTCAGAGAGGGCAGTTGCCTGTTGTAATAGTACGTGATCTTTTATAAACGGGAAGGTTCTTGATAAATGGTTTTCCCAGGTTTCCCAATTATGATGAAAATAGAAACTGGCACCATTGTCTATGACCCATAACTCATTGTGCCAAAATAAGAGATTTGCATTTTTTGCCGTTCGATCTATATTGCTGATCAAGCTATCCAATACTACTACCTTAGATGCCGTCAATGCATCTGCCGTAGAAATTAATGGATCAAAAGTAATGGCGCCGGATAAAAAATGCAATCCAAGATTTAACCCAACACTAAACTTTAATAAATCTTGAATTTCTTCATCTGGTTCTGTTTGTCTAAAGGAGTCCTCTAAATTCATAAATACCAGTTCAGGTACTTTTAAACCTATGGCACGTGCCAATTCTCCACCAATAAATTCTGCAATGAGCGATTTTTTTCCTTGGCCAGACCCTCTAAACTTCAGTACATATAAAAAATCATCATTTGCTTTTACGATGGCCGGCATGGAGCCTCCTTCCCGTAAGGGCTGCAAATACTGAACAACATCTACTGTCCTAATATCAACTGTATTCATATTGCTAAGATATAGTTTGTAACAATATCTATACCTCTGCTTATCTAAATAACATTGATCACTTCTTCTAAAACATAATGGGTAACCCCAACAATAACAGCAATTATAGAAATAATCAGAAATTTAAAAAGTACTGGTTTGCTATTACCTTTAGGTTTGTTATTTAGAAATACAACATCTAGCAAAATAAATATAACGGCAATAATACAGCCAATGATTGTGCCAACCTGTACCAATGCCCATTCATATACCATACTTGACAACGAGAATTTAGTATGGTCTGATTCTGGTGCCGGTCCTAAAACTATGCGCATGTGAAATAACCCTAAAAGTATAGCTACAACAAGCCAACCAAGGTAACTTAGTATTCGTTTGGTCATATCACTTGAATGTTACTAGACGTGCAATGGTATTATTCTACTTTATTTTCTAACGGAGAAATCATAATATGTGCCCTGTGAGTACCAGGGTCCATGATCCAAGGGTGATTGGGAGCCGAGGGTGTTTCCGGTAAACCGATCGATTCAGATGTGGCAAAAGGGGTGTATATAACGTAACGTAGTTTAGCACCTTCAACTTGTGATGTTTCTGGGTCAAAGGTTGTATTTGGACCGTAATAAATGTGCAAAGTAGAACCGGGAGTTATTTTTATTTTACCAGATTTTACTTCTGCTTCGCGTATAGCAAAAATTTCGTCTGAAGATTTGCCTTCGTTACGTAAGGTTCTTCCCCGTGCCATAAAAGGTTCTAGGTCTTTATGATAACACGCGGCATTGAAACCGTCTTTCTTTGGGTCGTCTGCAAGTATAATATACTCGCTGTCACCTTCCTTTAGCGTAACAAATTCACCTGCCATATTGTAACCGATAACTTTAGTATTTTCCCTACTATCTTTTGGTGCTGCCATTAATGCCGTAGCAATTAAATCTTGATCACTTTCAATAGATTTTAAATTTGATTTTTTATCCGCAATTTCTTCGGTAGTCTCGGTTGAATTGTCAATTGAAGTCCCTTTGTTTTTATCTGAAGTATTACAAGATATTACAAGACCGCCAAGTAGTACTGTAGCTAGAAGTTTTTTCATGATTTAAAGTTTTTTGTTCTTTCTGATACTAAAGAAAGTTCTTTTCTAAAGTTAGTTATTTTATTAACCTTCTGAACGTCAAAAGCTTTTAAATTATGCACCAAATTTTTCTAACTGCATATGTAAAATAGGGTAGGTTTTACCTGTAGCATCTAACTCTGACCTGCTTTGTGTTTTAAATTGATAATGTTCATAAAAACCTACAGCTTGTTCATTCTGTTCATTTACATCTACTTTGTCTATTTTCAAGTCTTTAATGGCATATTGTAATAACAATGCCCCAATACCTTGGCCCCTATAATCTGGATGTACGAACAACATTTCAAGATTACTTTGGTCAACACCTAGAAAAGCTATGATTTCCTTATTGTGATTTCTATAAGCACGAAGATTTACGGCATCTAAATAGGTGTTTAAGATCAAAGGTTTAAAATACTGGATATCCTTTTCCTTTAAAAAATGATGTGTAGCTCTGACGGAAGCTTCCCAAACCTCTACAACTTGTGGGTATTCCCACTTTTGGATAAAATCAATTTTATTCTTCACAATTAAAAATAGAAAAACAGTTGATAATTTGTTTTAAGAAGTCATTATTAATCATACAAACGTATAACTTCTCCGTTTCCTCTACCTTTTACACTACGTACATAACCATTTACTACTTTAGGCATAGGAATGGGGTTGTGCCCCGGAAAATAGTCTTTATACTTCTCATAGGCATTTTCTACCATACCAGACGATACCACATTTACTCTGATCTCATTTTCCAATTCAAGGGCAACCGCTTGTACAAAGCTATGAATACCACCGTTTACCATAGCTGCACTAGTGGTTTTTACTACGGGATCATCGGCTAAAATACCGGTAGTTAACGTGATGGAGCCTTTTTTGTTTAAATAATGTTGTCCTATGCGAACCAAATTTACTTGCCCCATTAGTTTGCTTCTTAAACCTATATAATAATCTTCTTCCGTTAGGTTGTTGAAATTGTCCCATTTTGCCTCTCCGGCAATACAGATGATGGCATCTAATTTTCCTGTTTTTTCAAACATGGATGAAATGGAGCTGCTGTCTGCAATATCTACTGTGACATCACCGGTTGTACGGCCAGCAATAATAACTTCATTATCATTTTTAAAGTGAGAAACTACGGTTTTACCAATAGTTCCGTTGCCTCCTATTATTAAAATTTTCATGTTGTTTTATTTAAAGGTTACTACTGATCTAAGAAAGATGCAAGCTAAATGCAAATGACTTTTGTAAGGTTAAGTTAATAACTTAAGGGGATGTTTTCTTTCTTGACCCATAATATTGTAGGTTAATTTAATGGCTTAATTTTTAAAGAAAAAATACATTTCGTTAAGATATACTAAAAACAAAGCGGCTAGGGTATTACCCATAGCCGCTTTGTTTTGTAAACCGATATTATTTATCGTACGTTTTTATTTAAGAATGACCTCATTTTCTCTATAATGTCATTGCCGTCTTCTTCCAGTGCAAAGTGTCCGGTATCATAAATGTTGTAGTCTATATTTTTTACATCTTTTTTAAAGGCTTGGGCACCACTTTCAGGAAAGAAAGCATCATTTTTACCCCATACGATCAATAGTGGAGGTTGGTTGTCGCGTAAATACTGTTGCCATTTAGGGTATAGTTTTACATTATTTTGATAATCATAAAACAGATCTAGGTTTACGGCATGTGCATTTGGTCTAGACAGTCTTAAGAAATCTAAATGCCAGGTGTCCGGATTCACGTTTTCTGGGTTTCTAGTGCCGTGCGTGTACTGCCATTCTAACCCTTCCAATGAAAAAGATGGTAATAAGGCCTTTTCGGTTTCCTTGTTTCTATTGGACCAAAATTCCATAGTAGTTTTCCAGGCTTGTCCTAGACCTTCTTCGTAGGCATTTCCGTTTTGATTGACTATTGCAGTTATTCTATCCGGATGTGCGGTTGCTATTCTAAATCCAATTGGGGCACCATAGTCTTGAATCATAATAGCATACTTATCTATAGCTTTAGATTCTAAAAAAGAATTGATTGTTTCAGCTATATGGTCAAATGTATATTGATAATCATTCTGAGAAGGAAAATCACTGTTTCCAAAACCAGGATAATCCGGTGCTATTAAATGAAACTCATTAGAAAGTTGATTTAAGACTTTTCTATATTGGTGCGATGAAGAAGGAAAACCATGTAATAATACAATAGTGGGGTTACTTGGATCACCAGCCTCTCTATTGGCAATGTTTATTCCCTTTACATTTTCTTTTTTATACTGTATTGTGTTCATTGTTTTTGTGTTTTTTATGATTGAGGATTCTTTGTTTTTTTGTGTGGTGTTTTGTTGTTGACATGATGTTGTTAGTGTCAATGCCAAGATGCATATAAGGTTAATTGTTCTCATTTATAATGTTCTTTCGTTTTCTTTAATTGTTAAATCATTAATACTTGCATATCTTTTTTGCATTAATCCATTTTCGTCAAATTCCCAGTTTTCATTACCGTAAGCACGATACCATTGTCCTTCTTGATTTTGATATTCATATTCAAATCTTACGGCTATTCGGTTACCATGATAGCTCCATAGCTCTTTTTTTAGCTTGTAATTTTGTTCATTGGTCCATTTGTGTTCTAAAAATTGTTGCACTTCATTTCTACCATTAATGAACTGGCTTCTATTGCGCCACTCAGTGTCAACGGTATAAGCCATGGAAACCTTTATAGGGTCTTTGCTGTTCCAGGCATCCTCTGCCAATTGTACTTTTTGTTTTGCTGTTTCTTCTGTAAAAGGGGGTAATGGGTACTTTTTCATAGTTTAGAATTTATTACCGAACATTCGGTAAAAAATAGTATTAAATTTTTTTATGAGTTTAGATACTTGTTTTCAATGTTCTGTAGGGTTTTGTCAAAAATGCTGATATCTCCTAAGCCCTTGGTTACAATTAAGCTTCCTTGTATTTCTATCAATACTTGCAAGGCCTTTTCTTCTGCTGCTACTGGAGTTAATTTTAAGGCAATACCTATTTCTTTAAAGGCAGAAAGGTATGCGGTCATTCCTTGGTTGATCTGCTCTTCAAATAGTTCAATGCCGGCTTGCATAGAAAGTGCACGAAAAATGCAGATGTTTTTGCCACCATCATATAAAGTTCTAATTGCGGATAAGCCTTCTTTTAATCTAGTAGATGGATCAAGGTTGGTGTCCAATAATGTATTAAAAACATTGTCGGTAACCCAATCTTCTAAGTGTTGCAATACAGCATCTGCCATTTCTTGCTTGCCATTAGGAAACCTATGATATAAACTAGCTTTTTTAAGACCGGTAGCTTCTGATAATTCTTTTAAGCTAGCACCTTCATAGCCTCTTGATCTAAAGACTTTTGTTAACCCTGTTAATATTTCTATGTCCAATACCTTTTGTGGTCTCATGGTACAAATGTAATATTATTTTTTAATTACCGAACGATTGGTAAAATATTTAATATAAAATTAAGATTTTTGATTTTCTGTTGAAAACATAGGATACGAAAAGGAAAGGTGGTATTGTAAATTGGTATGATGGGGTAGTAGTGTTCTGGTGCAATAGCCTTATATCTAGTTTTATAGCCTATTTTTTATAAATGTATAATACGGTGTACATACATTTTTCTATGAGTCTTAATCTGAAATAATATTAGGTTTATGTTTAATTTCAAAGTTGCAAGAATTGGCAATAAAACACATTTTATTAGCTTCTTCATGTAATTCTTTAGCTTCTTGAATTCTGTTTTTATCCGAAATTCTAACGGTAGGGTTAAGGGTAACTTCTGTAAACCTTCCGCTACCGTTATTATCTTCCGCCATTATACCCGTAGCATTATCCTCATATGCAGTTACTATAATTTTATGTACGGAACATAAATGTAAGTACCATAGCATATGACATGCTGTTATTGAAGACAGAAAAAGATCTTCTGGGTTATATTTTGATTTATCGCCTAAAAATGACGGATCAGAAGACCCATGAATTGTATCATATTTACCAATGGATTTAATTTCGTGATTACGGTTGTAAGAAGTATAGTTTAAAGTTCCGTTTCCCTCGTTACCTGTCCACTCAACTTTTATTTCGTATTTGTGACTTTTCATTTTAAAGTGCTTGTTGTTTATTTGTCTATGGATACCGAGTTCCATTTTTGGTTCAGGATGTTGCTCAAAAGATCAATATAATTCCACCCTACTTTTCTTGCAGATAGTAACGATAAACTATCTTGGTCATTTCTGTGGGACCTTGAGGGGCCGGTCATATTCGGTTTCATATTAAGGTCAAATAAATAATATTTTCCTGTACTGTTAGATCTGCAATCTATTCTAATGGGAGCTTTAATATCTATTATCTCTGCAGATTTAACGCAATGTTTATAAACTTCTAGAATTTCATTACTCTGTAACTCTGCATCACTTAGTACTTTACTGTTTTCCATAACAGCAACTGTTCCATTATAAGGGGCAATACCATTATCATGATTATATCTTTCTACAGCAGGTAAGCACCATGGTCTATCATAAAACAATTCTTTGCCGTTTACCATGTAATTCCCTTTAGGCATTACGGTAATTGTTATTTCCTTTCCAATTAAAAATTCTTCAATGTAAACAGCGGTGCCATAGGTATTGTTTGAAAACATAGCATGTAACCTATCTAAAAGATCTTTGTGGTTATTAATTTTCGTTACACCTTGACTTCCTCTTCCTCTTATCGGTTTTAATACTAAAGGAAATTTTAAGTCCAATGAAAGGTTATTGTAATCTTCATTGGTAATGAGTTGATTTTTAGGGATAGGTATATCGTTACTTGCTAAAATATAATTGGTATACATTTTATCATCAAAAGTATCTACTAAGGATGGTGTTTGTCCTACAATAAAGAGGTCTTTGTTATAAAATTTTTCAATGTTGTGGAGGTTATAGAGCACCGTATTCAGCCAAAAGATGTTTGCTCCTTTATTCAATGCATTTTTAATACCATCTTCTGTGTCTGGAAAAACCCAATCCTTGTCAATACTTTCATTTGGATGTTCTACAGGTGTAATTACATGATATTGGTTTTTTAATAATGCAAAAGCTATATCCGCTCCGCTATCTGCATAGCCTCCAGGTTTCATTGGTTTTTGAATACCTTCTTTAATAGGCGGTAATTGGGCTTGGTATAATATCGCTATTTTATCCATAGTATAAATTTAACGAAACTATCTATTCAATTTTTTAATTAGTAAGATTTAAAAAATGTATTATAAATTTTTTTAAGTAGAAATATTTAGCGTGTGTTTCTATGGTTTGGTTTGAAATATTTCTTTTTTAATATCTAAATACTGCTGTTCTCAATCAGATATTAATATACCGATACTTTGGTAATGAGCCCATTTTTGACCTCTATGCCCATGGTATCTGTAATGTTTTCGTTTTTGGGTTCTAATGTTAATTCAAAATCTGAGCTTCTGTCATTTCTTGCATAAATTGCAGCGAGGTAAAAATCATTTCTCCAATTAGAAAATGCTTTAATTGTATTAATTTTTTCTTGTACAATTTCTTCTTCTATTTTGGGTAGAAACTGTTTATCCCAATTTTCTACAAGTTGGCAAACAAAGTCTATTTGGTTGCTAAGGGGTGAGGAGCTTTTACCTTTTAAATAAAATTGTGTTTTTATAGTATTGTTGCCTATTATAATGCCGCCGCGCCACGTATATGTTTTGGTTAAATTATTGCCTCTTATTCTATCACTTTTAATTATGCCTAATTTAGGGTGATTAATAGTTTTCTTTTTGCCCAAAAGCAAGCTGATAATGCTCATTAATTTATTTTAAATGGTTGATGGTCCTAAGTCCAAGTTATTTTTAATTTCATCTGATACCGTAATAAAGTTAGCTATGTCTTTTGCCCAAATCTGATACGTTTGCTTTGATGGATCTAGCCATCTATAAAAAAGTCAGAAGGTTGTAACTCCAAATTGAACCTCTGTATATAGTCTTTACTAGATGGTTTTAAAGCGTAGTAATACACTTTTTCATAATCTTTTACAATTGTATTTAATTCATCACCAAGAATATCAACTAAATTTCCGATGGTAAACTTTATCAGTGATGTAAAAGCAGGGAATTCTTTAATAGGCGGCATGTTTGTAAAGACAATAGGAGTACTTTTAAATCTACTTCTAAGACTATCTATTAACTTACGAATATCATTGTTCCATTTTTTAGGTGAGTTCAGTTCAAAAGCATCGTTACCACCAAGGCCTATTACTATTAGATCTGTACTTTTTTCTGTAATAAGATTAATAATTTTGTCATTTATATTTTTAGCGGTATACCCACTTTTGGCATAAACTTTCCAATTTACACTTGTGTCTAGTGCGGTGGCCAGTTTATGGGCTAGAGCCCCGGTAAATCCCTCTTCGTGGGTTTGGACACCTACACCGGCAATAGTACTTTCACCAATGGTAAGCATTTGTAATATTGTATTGGTAGATACTGTAGAACAGCCTTCAATACCTGTGGCCTCTGGCAGCCTAGGAACTGATTTTTTGATTCTTTTGCCTTGAAAGTACATAATTGGTAAAAGAGGAATAGTTAA
This sequence comes from Maribacter sp., assembly GCA_020629415.1. GTDB lineage: Bacteria > Bacteroidota > Bacteroidia > Flavobacteriales > Flavobacteriaceae > Maribacter > Maribacter huludaoensis. Next base: position 135,750 of record JAHDDL010000004.1, read on the forward strand.
GATGTATCCCAAAGAGTACTTTAAATTCATTTTAAATGTGTTAAATGCCTATAGTTAATATTGAATTTCTAAAAATTCTAAAGATGAAAATAGTATAATTAAATTGGTTAAAAATGTAATGGGAGAGGGGGTGTATTTTAGCAAAATCTAAAGTTGCCCTCATAAATAAGATATCATTACGTCAGTAATATATTTTGCTTTAAAAAACACTGATCAAAGAAATAAACTTAAAGCATCTAATTTAGAAACTTTAAGTCTATTTGTTATACCGCTAAACTAATATGGAAGATTTTACTTTCACTTATTTTCTTGAGTGAAGACCAATTGTGTTTCCTTCACTATCTAAAAATATTGATATAAAGCCGAATTCACCTATTGGTGTTTTTGATTTTAGTATTTTTCCACCTGTATTTTCGATTCTCATTTCTTCCGTGGTACAATCTACAGAGGCAAAATAAACAACGGTGTTGTTGTCATTTGCAACATAGTTTTCCTTTTCTACCAAAGCCCCGGTTGCATTTGCGCCATCATTTTCAAATGGGAATGTGGCTTGTTTTCCCCATTCAATAGGTAAGTTGGTCAATGTTACGGCAAAAACAGTTTCATAAAATTTTTTAGCTCTTTCTAAGTTGGCTACTTTAATATCAAACCAACAAACAGGATTTACAGTTTTCATTTTAATTGTTTTAAAGTTCCCTACAAATTTGCGAATGCAGGGAGACTTAAAATTGTAAAAATGGGACAATGCTATTTTTTAGCATCAAAAATCAAAGACATTTTTAATTCTTCTCCGTAAAATTCTTTAGGTGTAATCCCTGTAAACTCTTTAAAATCCTTAATAAAATGAGATTGGTCAAAGTACTCATTCTCATAGGTCAAATCTATTAAATTTGAATTCTCGTTTTCTAAAAGTGACTTTAGAGAGGCTTGTAGTCTAACAATTTTTGAAAGTTGTTTTGGGCTTAACCCTATGTTGGAAGAAAATTTTCTGGCTAAAATTCTACGGCTTAGACTAGCTCTATCAGATAGTTCATTGACAGAAAGCTGTCCTTTGTATTTCGTTATTGCTTCAATTGTAGCGTTTACTATACGGTCTTTTACCTCTTTGCTCTTTAATAATGCAAAAAGAAAAGTTTCGGCTATTTTAATGCGTTCATCAGTGTTATTGGCATTTAAAATATCGTATTCCAATTTTTCACCTTTATCACCGAACAATTTTTTTAAGGAAATAGGTTTGTTTTCCATTTCTTTTATTGGAATGTCCGTAAAAGGTGAAAAACCGTTTGAATTAAAACGAATTACAAAAGTACCTGTTTCTCCTACAGGTTCAACAACATAAGGCTTTGTAAGTTGTCCTATCAAAAAACATCTTGGCTGTAAGAAACTTTTTCCATCCTTTGGATGATGCCAATACAGGTCACCATAATGAAATATTAGTTTCATGGTTCCATCAGGAATTATCGTATTTCTTTTAGGTGTGTTTTCTAATGAACTCTCCAATGTCCAATAGCACTTTATAAAGTCGGCCAGAGCGCTGTTTGGCTCATAAATTTTAGTTTTCACTTAGTTTCTTTTATGCGGTAGCAGTTTGCTATGGATAAGGCTATTTCTATTTTTTATAATGCACAAAAAGATTGCTTGATCTGCGATAGTAAATTGTCTAAAATATAATTAATCACAAACTTTTTTTGTTCTTATTTAAATGTTGAATGCCAAACCCTAAAGAATTGATAGACACTCTAAATATAACTATACTTGAGGTTAAGAACAAGAGCCTATTTGTGTTGCGACTTTGAGTCTTGAGCTATATTACTTAATTCTCTAATTCTATATCTGTTTGATAATAAATTCTTGAATTTTCTTCAGTAAGTGAATCAAAAGAATCTTTAGCTTTATAAAGACCGAATACTATAGCCAAAACCAATATGGATAAATGAACTAATTTAATTTTTTTATTTTTCTTTCTAAATATAAGAGCTAGATTCCATATGAATATGGCAATCATAATAGCTAAGGAAATTTTATCTAGGATTGGATTCATTCCAGAAAAGAGCGTGAAATGGAAGGCTATATAGAGTCCTATTAGGATTGATAGAAATGTTGTTACTATAATTTTGCCTTTCATTTCAATCAGACGGATTATATTTTTAGAGCTATTGATTATAACGGTTAAGCTTTGATTAGTCCATTTTTTTAATATCAGCAATTTGCTCTTCAAATTTTTTGCTGTCCTTAAATGCACATAAGTTTCCGTCTGGGTCGTAAAATTTGGCTATTGTTCCCCAAGAATGTTCTTGGTAATCCACTTTTATATCTTTTCTGGTCAATTTTTCTGCAAACATTTTCACATTCGGAACATTCATTCGCAAACAAGTTTTTGTCCTTTCCATTTCCGTTATTTGACCATTATACTCATCGTCTAATTCTATCATCAAATATGCGTGTCCAAATTCAAAACAAGTTAAATTTTCGCCCACAAACATTTTCTTGAGACCTAAAATATTTTCATAAAAATCCACACAATTTTTGTATTCAAGGGTATATAATATTATTCCGGTACGATCAAATTCCATTCGGTGCAATAATTTTTAGAGCTTTCCTACAACGTTTCGGCTCGTATGTTTATTTCTATAGTTGAAGATAAGATATTTAGAATAATCCATTAGCTTAAATAAATGTGTGATTACATGGTTTGGCTAAGTACTGAGTATGGATGTCAACGCTTAGGTTTAAACACATTCCAATCTAACGGTCTAAAACATTTGCTTTGGCTAATACATCTGTAGAGACAATAGGAGGGACAAAGAGTTCTAGACTATTTAATATAATATTGTTTCATAGAAATCCAGCCCTTTTCTAATTTTCTTGGAATCTGAATGTGTTTGTATCTGAGAAGAAGTAGGGGACTTTTAAACATTGGGTAAATAAAAAATCACAGTAATAATAAAATATACTACTGTGATTTTTGAAACAACATTAATTTGTAAAAGCTTGAATTATTGTTCAGGATAATTATCTACCTCAAAAAAGCCGGTTATATCTATTAATTTATTGTTTTCAACTAGTAAAAAACTAGACCCACCGTCAATTACTTCTTTGTTTTCATTAAGAGTGTTTCATTTTACTAGATTTTTGTTGTGATGAGAAATCACATTTGCTTGGGCAAAAGTTATACATGGAGATTGCTTATGAAATTCAGCAATATAGTCAGAAACCTCATTTAGTCCGCTTAATTCTATTAAAGTGTCTGTGTAACGGAAGTCATCAGCTAAAATTGTTTTTAATAATTCAGCTCTTTTTGAAGGGCTTTGATACGGGAAAGTTCGTCGTCTGTTTGCACGGTTACACGGGTGTTCATTAAATCTTTACGATCATACTTTTTTATCCATACGTTTATAGTACTGGATTGTATACCGTAAGTTAATGCAATTTGTCTTTTGGAATGGTTTCCTTTGGTAAGTTCTGCCAAGACTTTGAGCTTAAAGCTCTCACTATAGCGTTTTACATATCCATCATTTTTATACATATACTTGAAGTGTTTTGTATACATATTTCAGGACGGGTCAATATGTTGCCTAACGGTCTTGTATATGAAAAGTAGCGGATTTATAAGCACTAATCTTTCCGAAAGCAATATACTTAATTAAAAGGAAAAACGATTCAGGCTTGTACCTTAGCGCTATTTTTTATATACGGCTTAAGTTTGATTCTCAGTAAATTGTTGATATAACTAGAAAGAACAAAAGAGAGAATTAAGGTTACTATATACGGTGAAGCTTTAGACTTCGACAACATTGATAATCCTCTCTCTTTTACTACTTAGATCACGTTCAGTTCTGTGAGACCTTAGATCTCGTTTTCAAGTTGTTGTGAGCAGAAGTAGCCGGTTCTTTCGTAAAACATATCTTATGAATAAATATAAAGAAACTTTTGGAGTCGACATCAGTAAAGATGTCTTTGATGTACATGGTAGTAACAAAGGTCACGACCAGTATAAGAACGATGAAACTGGATTTAAGAAATTCCTTAAGGAACTGCCCAAATGTTCATTGGTCGTTATGGAAGCAACCGGTTATTATCATTATAGACTTGCCCAGTTTCTTTACAAAAATGGAGTAATAGTTTCAGTAGTAAACCCATTATCCGTAAAACGTTTCATTCAAATGAAACTGGCTAAAGTAAAAACGGATAAGAGCGATGCCAAGGCTATATGTGAATATGCACTGGTCAACGAGGTACCTATTTACAATGCCTTGACGGATATCCAGAGCGAATGTTTACAGTTGTTCCGGTTATTGGATATCTATTTAAAACAACGTACCGCGACCAAGAACAAGATACACGGAGAAGCTGTTCTGGGCATACCTTCAAAGTTTGTTTATCGTTCCTTGATACGTAATAAGAAACTGCTCAATAAAGAGGTAGCCGCTATCGAATCAAAGATTCTGTCATTGGTAAAAGAGGACCAACAGGAGCAATTGACTTTATTGATGTCAATACCAGGTATAGGTCAAAAGACTGCATTGTTCCTAATAGTGGTCACCGATGGGTTCAATAAGTTCGAAAATGCGGCACAGCTTTGTAGCTATGTAGGTATAACCCCAACGATACGGGAATCGGGGAGCAGTGTAAAAGGTCGTGCGCGAATAAGCAAGGTCGGTAATAGAAAACTTCGCAACCTATTGTTTCTATGTTCTTTTAACGCTTGTAAGCACAATAGGGCATGCAGAGAGGTTTATGAGCGGATCGTGAACAGGGGAAAGAGCAAGAAACTGGCACTGATAGCCGTTGCCAACAAACTTTTAAAGCAGTCTTTTGCCATTGCAAAATCTGGCAGGCCATATGATGAAACATACGTTTCAATATTGCCTAGATAAATAGAAGCTAGATCGAATAAAAAAAGCTCAAAGAATCAAGTTATTGAATCTATGAGCCTGAAATAATATTGTCTCGGATTAAAGAAGAATTTGTTTGTTTTTTATCTCAGTTCTTTGTTACCTGCTGGCTTTTAATTTTATGTTTGGGAACTAATCCTATTTACACTTTAAATTTCTTCTTAAGAATGGTTTGTAATAAATCATTTCAAGATTTAAAAATAATATGCTTTATTCTTGAAATTTAACAAGTATCTCTATCTTTAAATGGAATTAGTTGATTTTGAATAGCATTACCATCAATTAAAGCCCAATGTGCTGTAATTTTTTTGTTTTTAAGTTTATAATATCTATAACCCTCAGTTGTAATATTTAAATCTGTAGGATTGATGCCTCTCCAAACACCAACGTGTTTAAGATTCATTTTTATTTTTACAATTACGTTATCTTCTTCGCTAACAATAGTATCAATAATTGTTTTATGTTTAAATGATTTACCAGTTCCAATAATCCAATTTTTCATCCCTTTTTTGTTGGTAGGTAATCTTGATGGTAGTGAATAGTCAATAAAATCATCAGAAACATAAGTATCCATTTTTTCAAACTGATTTAGATTCCATATCTGTTCAATAAAATCAATAACGATAGATTTATTTGTAGTATTCATATTAAACTATTCTTTAAGTATTTCTTGTTTTATTTTTTGTTCAATTTTTTCCTTATGTGTTGTAGTCAATAAAAAATGACCAGTATTTTTAAAGGTGGTTAATTCAACATTTTTGTTCAATTGTTTTGCTTTATTACTAAAATCTGAGATGGTTGAATATGCTATATATTCATCAGTTGTGCCATTAAAGAGATAAAGTTTGGTTTTCAAGTTTTGAATATGATTAATAGGCGATAGTTCTATTTTTTCGTTAGTAGTCATTACAGATGTTTTTAATAGTTCATCTTCCATTAAATCTACTGGCGAGGCAATGGTAAATACTCTATTCGCTATGGGGATTGATTCATCTGTATTCAATTGAGTCATTAGGGCCAAATGTCCTCCGGCCGAATAACCTATCAGAAATAACTTTGACATATCTAAGTTTAGTTTTTCCTTATTCTGCTTTAGATATCTTAAAGCATCTTTGGAATCGTTAAGACAGTCTTTAGGTGTTGTTGTTTTTAAATTGGCTAATCGGTATTGTACACAAACTGTATGATAACCTAATGATGAAAACATTTTAGCTTTTTCAAAAAAGAATGATGGTGACCCAGAAATCCAACCACCAGGATGAAAAAAAACAATTACAGGTTTTTTTTCCTCTTTATTTGAAGTGAAAAGGTGTAATTTTAAGAGAGTATTACCTATTTCTTTATAGGTAATACTCTCTTTGATTAATTGTCTATTACTATCTTCTTTCTGTGATTTACAGAAAGAAATGGATAGAATAGAAACAATAGCTATTAATAGATATTTCATTAATTATTAGAAAATCAAGGTTACAAAATCTTGAAACACCAACCATTTACCTTTGATTTTCACCAATGAATAAAAATTCTTTAATGTAGGTTTCCCAGGGCTTGTGAGTGTCATTTTTATTGAAGCCATATTATTTCCAATCAATTGAATATCTTCATAATTAGCAGTTCTTTCATATCCTCCAAATTTTTTGGTTTTTATAAATGATACATAAGTTTTTTTGTCCAAAATAGATGTGGCGTCTTTTTTAGTATCGTATAATACAACTCTAAAGTCATCATGTAAGTATGGTTTTAATTTTGCAACATCATTTATATCTCCTGCATGGATGTATGATGTTAGTGTAGATTTTATATCATCAGTATTACCATTTTGAGCTTTTGATTTACAAGAAAATAAGACAACGATTGTTAATAATGTTAAAATTTTTGTTTTCATAATTTTTAATTTAAAATGTTTAATTTATTAAAGTTAGCTAGACAACTAAATAGACAAAAAATTAGTCGCTTAGATTTTTTAGAATTTTATTTAGAATAGTTTCAATACTTTCATTTTCTTTTTCTGATAGTTTACTTAGACCTGAAAAACGGATTTTTTCGATAATTGGGTATAAGTCATTAATTAAAGTTTGTCCTTTTTTAGATATAGATAATTCAACTTTTCTAGAATCTATTGAAGATGGTGTTTTTATTATGTACTCTTTTTTTTCTAAATGATTAACCATTCTTGAAATAGTAGGCTTATCCTTTACAAGTTTGTCTCCCACAGAAATTTGATTTATATATTCATTCTCATTTATTATGTTTAAAACAAGCCATTGTTCAATAGTAATATCAATATTATGAGATTTAAGTACATTTTGGCCATACTGTCTAATTCTTCTGGCGGTAAGTTCTATTTTAAAGTATAGGTTATTATTAATCATTGATGCAAATATAATAAAATAGTTAGCTAAGCAACTATTTATTCTTAATTTAATTAATAAGTCCAATTGGTATGTTAGAGAAAATAGTTGTTGATATGTAACATTCAATCATATTTTTTAAACCACTCGAAATGTTGAAACATATTCAGGTGCACAAATTATAATTCCGTCTGCATTCGTAATTCTATTTCGAAAGGCAACAATTTGTTCTGGTACATTTTTGTCAGTCAGTTCTATTTTAAAATGTGATAATTCATTCAAATCATCTATAATTCCCAAACCGAAATTAGCTTTACCTGATTCCAATTTGTATTCAAGCGTGGTTTTTTAAGCTTGCAGGTAACG
>JAHDDL010000074.1 GCA_020629415.1 Maribacter sp.
AATACTAATACATTATTGTTTTCTATTTTTTTGAATTTAGCGAACTTAGTTGCTCACCAACCGTTTACAATTATTCAATGAGCAGTATTTCCGAGATTTTACAAAAAATAAGAAGTAAGAGTCCTTTAGTTCATAACATTACCAATTATGTAGTCATGAACAATACTGCCAATGCTTTATTGGCTGTTGGTGCATCTCCTGTAATGGCTCACGCTAAAGAAGAGGTCAAGGATATTGTTACTATTTCTTCTTCGCTGGTTATCAATATGGGAACACTGAGCGACAAATGGGTAGAAAGTATGCTAATGGCAGCAGCACAAGCCAAGGCGACCAATACCCCTTTTGTTTTCGATCCGGTTGGCGTTGGTGCATCTGCATACAGAACGGAAGTGGCACAGAACATTATAGAGACAGCAATACCCAATGTAATTCGTGGAAATGCCTCGGAGATAATGGCTCTGGCTAAATTGACCAATTCCACTAAGGGTGTTGATAGTACAATGGATACCCAAGATGCCATTGAAGGTGCTACCCTACTTGCCAAACAACTCAAAAACACCGTAGTGATCAGTGGTGCTATAGATTACATCATCACTGCAGATACTTTTAGCAAAATAGAAAATGGCAGCCCGCTTATGGCAAAAATTACCGGTATGGGCTGTACGGCAACCGCTATGGTAGGTGCTTGTTTAGGTGTTGAGGAAAATACACATTTAGCTGCAGTTGCTGCAATGGCCATAATGGGTGTTGCAGGTGATATGGCAAATGATAAGAGTGCCGGTCCGGGTAGTTTTCAAATGAATTTTTATGATAGTCTAAATGAGCTTTCCCCTGAAGTTTTAGCGGTAAAAGTTAAGACGAATGCCTAAAATAGATTACGCTTTAATGTATGTTACCGATGATAGTATTAGGGACGATAATACCTTTTTTGCTATTCTAGAAGCTGCTTTAAAGGGTGGTGTAACATTGGTACAATTACGTGAGAAGACCTGTGACACGGCTACATTTTACAAACGTGCCGTTCATGCAAAAGAATTGTGTGTGGCTAATAACATTCCATTGATCATTAATGACCGTATAGACATTGCACTGGCAGTGAATGCAGACGGAGTTCACATTGGACAAACCGATATGCCATTTAACGTTGCCAGACGTCTACTAGGAAAAAATTCCATTATCGGACTATCGGTAAGTTCTTTGGAACAAGCTATAAAGGATAATGCCCAAGCGGCAGATTATATTGGCATCTCCCCTATTTTTTCAACGGATACGAAGACCACAGATTTAGCAAAACCGTTAGGAATTTCAGGTCTTAGATCAATACTAAAAGTATATAATAAACCTGTGGTCTGTATTGGTGGTGTCAACAAAAACAATACAGCGGAGATTATAAGCAACGGTGCCGACGGTGTTGCCGTAGTTTCCGCAATTTCAAAAGCAGTTGAACCTCTAACGGCAACAAAAGAATTAAAACAAATAGTATGCAAGACTGGTACACACTAGTAAGACAAGAAACAGATTTTATTCTAGAAGCAATAAAACAACAGCACTTTATCAAAGAACTGATGAACGGCACGCTATCATCAGATGTATTTCAATTTTATATCAATCAAGACGCCATGTATTTGGCGGAGTATAAAAAAGTACTTGCTACAGTGGGTGTTAAGTGTCAGGATGAAAACGACACACAGTTTTTTCTGGATTCGGCAACCGGCATTATTCATGTTGAAAATGCGCTACATCAAATTTTCTTGAAAGATAATCGGTTAACACACGAGCCCTCGCCTACTTGTGAATTGTACACTAGTTATTTAACACGTATGGTAGCCAACCATTCTTTAGAAGAAGCATTGGCAGCCGTGCTCCCCTGCTTTACCATTTACAAAGAAATTGGGGATTACATTCAAGAAAACCAAACCAATAAAGCAGATAACCCATATCAAGATTGGATAGATACCTATGGTGGGGAAGAATTTGCTGCTTCGGTTAATAATGCGGTAGCCATTACCAATAGGTATGCGGAAAATGCTTCAGAAGAAGTTTTACAGAAAATGAAAACAGCTTTTATAAAAGCATCTAAATTGGAATGGATGTTTTGGGATAGCGCCTATAATAAAGAAGCATGGAAGATTTAAATAGAACCTATAATAGTGTGTTAAGTATCGCTGGGAGCGATTCTGGCGGTTGTGCCGGCATACAGGCAGATATTAAAAGTATTAGCGCCTGCGGAGCATTTGCGGCAACGGTAATAACGGCCACCACGGCTCAGAATACGCAAGGTGTAACAGATATACACGCTATACCCATTGCACATTTAGAAAAACAACTGGATGCCGTATTGAGTGATATTTATTTTGGCGCCATTAAAATTGGTATGCTCCACTCTTGCGAGGTAATCAATATGGTAAAGGCTAAGTTGACCGAGTATAAAGCAACTAATATGGTATTGGACCCTGTTATGGTAAGTACATCCGGTCATAAGTTAATTGCGGACGATGCTATTGAATGTTTAAAGGATTTCCTACCAAAGGTAAGCTTGATTACGCCCAATATACCTGAAGCGGAATTATTGATCAATGAAAAAATCAATGTGGACAACATGAAAGCTATGGCACAAAAAATTGGTGAACAGTTTCAAGTCTCCGTTTTGTTGAAAGGTGGTCATGTGGATAATGATTCTTTTATTATGACCGATGTTTTTTATGTTCATGAGACCAAAACAGTAAAAATCATCACCAACCCAAGGGTAAACACTACTAATATACATGGTACCGGTTGTAGTCTTTCTTCAAGCATTGCAGCTTATTTAAGTTTAGGATTTTCTATGGATGAAGCAATTACAAAAGGGTGTAATTACGTAAACCAAGCTATTGCCGCGGGTAAAGATAAAATCTTGGGTCATGGCAATGGTCCTATTAATCATTTTGGATTGTAACTCAGAATATAAGACCATCAATGATTTTCGACCCTTTAATAGCGCATATCAATAAAACTATTCATTTATCAAAAGATGAAGAAGAAAAATTTTGCAGCTATTTTCATCTAAAGACTATTGATAAAAAAGATTTCATATTACAACAAGGTGAAATCTGCAAGTTTGAAGGTTTTGTGCTAGAGGGTTGCTTTAGAACCTTTACCCTGGACAAAAAAGGGAATGAAAACACCTTGTTCTTCGCCGCAAAAGATTGGTGGCTTATGGACATAGATAGTTTTATGAACAACAACCCCTCAGAATTGAACATTCAGGCTTTAGAGGATAGTCAAGTGCTAATTATTAACAGAAAGAACAAGGAGCAACTATACGCGGCAATACCGTCTGCAGAAAAATTGTTTCGCATCATGTTTCAGAAGTCCGTCGTGGCATGGCAGCGCAGGTTGGTGCAAAACCATAGCTTAACGGCAAAAGAAAGATATCTTCTCTTCACATCTACCTACCCGGAAATTGCTTCTAAATTAACGGATCGGCAGACTTCTAGCTATCTCGGCATCACACATGAATTTCTAAGTAAAATAAAAAAGCAGCTTTAAATTTCATTAAATTAACCATAGTTGAACAAGTTCAACTTTATTCTCGGTACTGTTTTCAATTTTTGTAAAGCAAAACAGCATAGAGAGGTATGAAACAAGTACTAAAAGTAAACCGACTGATACTTACATTATTATTTTTAATATTAATGGATGACGCTTATGCGCAAGTAACCTACAACATTACCCATGATGAAGCTTTAGAAGTGTTACTTGAAGCAAAATCAAAAGCGGAAGCCGATGGCGTACTTGTAAATATAGCCGTGGTAGATGCCGGTGCTAACCTAAAGGCGTTTATAAGAATGGACCAATCTTTTTTAGGAAGTATTGATGTAGCAATCAAAAAGGCAAAAACGGCAAGGTATTTTAATATGGATACCGGTGAACTGGGCGAACTGACACAACCTGGCGGTATTATTTATAATATTGAACATTCTAATGACGGACTCATGACTTTTCCCGGTGGTTATCCTATTAAAAACAAGCAAGGAGAAATCATTGGGGCAATTGGTGTTAGTGGCGGTACTATAGATCAAGACAGGGAAATTGCCATTGCAGGTGCCAAATACGTTTTAAATTAAGCATACATAATGACGATGAACAACAAGAAAATCATGAATACATTTAAATATGTGCTTGCTGCAATTTTCGCGATAGCGCAGATAGGCAATGCACAGTCTACGGATGATTTAATGCTGTACAGAAAGGATTTTAAAGACATTTCTGGAGAGAATACTGTTTCTGTTACCAGCTATGAGAAAGGTGGTAAACATTATGTATTTGCCGGCGGTGTGGGCAATATAGATGTGTATGCATTAAATGAAGACGGAATTCTTTCTCCCATAAGCGACCATGAACTGCATATGAAAAAAGGTCCGGCACGGGGTATGGTAGCCACCCGTATAAAAAACAATGACTTTTTATTTGTAGCCAACAAGCATGGAAATGTAATTGAAAGTTTTAAAATATTGGATTCAGGATTTTTAGAACGTACGGCATTGACCGAAGATACAGAAGATACCTATTTGGGCACTGCCATTACCTTACAGGTAGTACATATGAAAAATGGGTCTTATTTGTTTGTTGGCGGACTAGAGGAAAATCCCGGTCTAAGCTGTTTTCAAATTCAGGAAAATGGAGCGCTTACCCACGTACAGTCAATGAAAGATGATGAAACGGTACATACAGATGGTATTATTGGCATGTATGTGCATCAAATAAAAGGTAAAACCTATTTATATACCGGTGGTTTTCAGGACAATGGCGTTAGCAGTTTTAGGGTGTATGAAGACGGTACGTTCAAGAATATAAATAATATAAGTGACAACAAAACAGATCGCTACCTCACGGGCACTTACCCCGTTACCGGTGTTACCTTGGAAGATCAGCATTATGTAATTGTAGGTCACAGACATCATAAGTACTACAAAAGGGGCAATTTTATAAAAAGAAAAGATTTTGTGTACCATGGTGACGGTGTAAGTGTTTTCAAGGTCGATAAGAAGGGTGCATTAGTACCACATTTTGTTCTGAAGGACGACGAGAGCACCAAACTATCCGGACAAACAAGAATTGAAGTCATTTCGGTCAATACTGATGAAGCGGTATTGGCGGTAGGCACTAGAGATGATGAGGCTATACAATTGCTTAAGTTGAATAAGGAAGGGATTCTTAGCCCTATGAACTATTTGGAAACGGGGTATTCCATTTATTACGGTTTAAGGTCGCACTCCATTGGCGAAAAGGATTTTCTCATTGCAGGTTCATTTCGGTTCGATTTACATAAATTGGTGACCTACAATGTACTGCCCAAAATAAATAGAGATCATAAAAAACTGAGGCACGTGGTTCATTTAAAATATAAATCTGATGCCACCAATGATGAAATTAAAGAAGCGGAACAAGCTTTTGTAGCCCTTAAAGACCAAATTCCACAGATCACGGCATTGGAATGGGGAATAAATGATAGTGAAGAAGGCGCCAGCAAAGGTTTTACACATACCTTCACGCTGACATTTAACGATGAACACGGTAGGGAAATATACCTTTTTCATAAAGCCCATTTAGATTTGGTAGCCAAAGTAGGACCTATCATTGCCGATGTTTTGGTAATGGATTATTGGACGGAGGAATAGTCCAACATCAAAAACACCGTGAATAACTTGATTATAAGTACGGTAACATGTAATTGCTTTGTTTTTTAATTATATCGACCTTTAGTTCTTAATCGCTACATGGAATTTAAATTTCCATTAATTTAGCACAGGCAGGTACTTTAATAAATGAAAGTAATTGAGATACCATCTTCTTTAGGATCAATATCCGCATCCTTGCACGAAAATACTAAGGCAGATACTGTGTTGATCATTGCCTCGGCTACCGGAGTAAAACAGCAGTATTACAGCAAGTTTGCTACATATGCCCAAAACAATGGCGTTACGGTAATCACATTTGATTATATAGGCATAGGCAGTTCATTGAATAAACCTATAAAAACCATTAAAACCAATGCTGCGGATTGGGGAAGAAATGACATAGAAAGTATACTACAATACGTTATAAACCACTACCCAAAATCTAGAAAAGTAATTCTTGGACATAGCATTGGCGGTCAACTGATAGGGCTGGCTAAATCTTCCAATACATTGGACAAAATAATTTTAGTTGCTGCACAATCAGGATATTGGAAATACTGGAAAGGAATGGGAAAAGTAAGAATGTGGTTGAACTGGTATGTTCTTTTTCCATTTCTTATCACCACTTTTGGTTATCTAAACGCCAAGAAACTAAGCGGTATGGAGAATTTACCAAAAAATGTTGCCGATCAATGGCGGAACTGGGGCACGCATAGCAATTATATTTTTAGTGATCCATCTATCAATGAAACGCATTACCATGCAATAACTGCCAATATTGCTGCATATAGTATAGCTGATGACACCTTTGCGCCAAAAGAGGCCGTGCAATGGATGACGGCACAATACAAGAACGCAAAGAGTAAATCATACCATTTAAGACCATGCGACTATCAAGCAAATAAAATTGGTCATTTTGGTGTCTTTAGGGACAAGTTTAAAGCGACTATTTGGAAAACAATTTTGAATGAAATTTGTAGTTCTTAATCAATGGAAGAGAAGTTAAAACAACATATTCAAAAATTAGTTCCTCTTACAGATGATGAATTTGTAGAAGTGCTTTCATACTTCTCATTCGAAAATTATGGTAAAAAGGA
>JAHDDL010000075.1 GCA_020629415.1 Maribacter sp.
AACTATTGTATATGTACACAATTGCACATATCCCTCTATATTGTAGAATATGTGCAATTGTTTTTCTGTTTACTAATATACTATTAAAGAATAAACCTACAATAATCAGCAAAATTTACATTACGGGAAACCATAAACGTAATATTTAATATAAATCTAAACGAAGTATCTGTGCTAAAAGGGAAAATCAGTTAACCGACCAACCGGTCTGTTCTTTCCTGAAAAAAGGCATTGCAATGGTAGAATTGTACGATGGTTATGACAATACAATCGACGAAATACAAGGTTTATGGCATTTAGAGGGAAATTTGAATGGGTAACAAACCAAGTAGTTTGTTTTTTAACGAGATAGAATAGTGCTTTTAAAACAAACTTTGCTGTTTTGTTGGGCTTTCATGGTTCAATAACCACTGTTTTCTGTGTAGCCCGCCGGCGTAACCGGTAAGTGAACCATCTGTACCTATGACCCTATGGCAAGGCACCACGATCCATAACGGATTTCTGGCATTTGCGGATGCGGCCGCCCGAGTTGCATTTGGGTCTCCCAAAGATTTGGCAAGTTCTAAGTAAGATCTAGATTTTCCGTAGGGAATATTCTGTAATTCTACCCAAACCTTTTTCTGGAATTCCGTTCCGTGAGGATTCAGCTTTAGATCAAATTGGGTTCTTACACCTTCAAAATACTCGTTCAGTTGGTATACGGCATCCTCTAATGTTTCCGGTATTACATCCGTTAAAGTTTCATCAGAGTTCAAGACCGTAATAGCTGTAAGTCCGTCTGCATCCCCAACAATTTTGGCTATGCCCAAAGGTGTATCTATGTAAGCAATGTCGGCCATAATGGTGGGTATTGGTTATTCGTCCGGTGAAGTTGGTTTTTCTATGACTCCCGTTGCCTGAGCACGTTTTTCCCAATTTTTACGGGCAAGACTCTGCAAATCCGCAATATTGTCGCTCTCATCCATAATTTCAAGCCCTAGAAGGGTCTCGATCACATCTTCCATAGTTACAATACCGCTAACAGAACCATATTCGTCTACCACAAGTGCAATGGCTTCACGTTTTTCTATGAAAATTTCAAATAATGTAGGGATTGGTGTACTTCTACGGGTAACCAATATTTCTCGTTTAATATCCTTTAAAGGAATATCACCGTTCTGGTTGATCATTTCTTCCAATACATTGTCCTTTAAAACAAAACCGGTAATGTTATCAATGTTATTGGTGTAAATAGGAATTCTAGAGAAGCGTAATTTGGGATTGTCGGTAAAAAAATCTGCGATTGTTTTTTCATCTGAAGCTACTTTCATAACCGCCCTTGGTGTCATAATATCTTTGACCAAAACTTCATCGAACTTCAAAAGATTTTTGATGATGGTAGATTCGGATTTTTCAAAAACACCCTCTTCATGCGCCATATCTGTCATGGCATGAAAATCTTCCCTACTTAATACACTACCATGATGGTTGCCACCGCCTACCATTTTGGTAAATAAACGCAATAACCAAAGCAAGCCTGTATATTTTAAGCCCAACACCATAATATTCAATGCCTTGGTAGAGAAATTCGCCAATTGTTTCCAGTAGGTTGCGCCAATGGTCTTAGGTATAATTTCAGATGCTACCAGAATTAGAATGGTCATAATGGTAGATACAACGCCTACCATTAAGTCTTCGGTAAATTCTATGCCAAAAATAGAGCTGGTCTCGCTACCGTAAAGTTCGGCATAGGCCGCCTTTGCCTGCACACCTACCAAAATTGCACCAACGGTGTGGGCAATGGTATTTATGGTCAAAATAGCGATCAACGGCTGATCGACATCTTTTTTAAGACCTTCCAAGGTTTTTGCATAAGAATGGCCTTCTTTCATTTTTACATTGATGAAGGTTGGGGTAATACTCAACAATACCGCTTCTAGTATAGAACACAGAAAGGAGAAGAAAATAGAAATAAATGCGTAAAATAGTAATAGTCCCATAGGGTTGTTTTATAAATCGAAGATATTAATAAAAATGCTAAGGTTGGTGCTATTTTGCGTTATCAAATGCCTGATAAAATATTTGTTGAACGGACGGACGTATATTTAAGCGGTAAATATTCCTATTTTCTCGTGTAGGATATACCCTGTTCGATAAGAAAATATATACTATTTGATGCTCTGGATCTGCCCAGACAAAAGTTCCTGTAAAACCGCTATGCCCAAAACTAGATGCTCCTACTTCTGGCGCGGGGTAAGCATTGGTAATCTTAAACGTATTATTCTTTAAATAGGGTTTATCAAAGCCAAGGCCTCTTCTATTATCGTTATCGGGATATTGTACTTTGGTAAATTCCTTTATAGTTTTTTCAGAGATGTATCGTTTACCGGCATAAAGACCGTTTTGCAGGAACATTTGCATAATGATCGCCAGATCATCTGCAGTACCAAACAGCCCGGCGTTGCCAGAAATACCACCTAACAAAGAGGCATTTTCATCATGTACCCAACCTTGGGTTAGTGTATGTCTGTACATAGTATCGACTTCGGTCGGGATAATTTTATTGTTGAAATTTTTGGTACTCGGCAAAAAACCAAAGGTTTTCATACCAAGTGGTCTGTAAAATTCCTGCTCCATATAATCTTCATACGGAATGCCGGTTATTTGAGAAATCAGCTCTGGAAAAATTAGAAATGTGAGTCCCGAGTATTTATATTTCTTCTCTGCGGATACCTTAGAACGATTGATAATGCGATACATTTTTCTGTTGTATCTATTTTTTACATAGATACCTTCATAAGCTTCGTTACTAAACCTTTTATAACTTTTATTACGAATAAACTTCTTTTTGAACCGACCGTTATTTTTTAAGGTTTTGCTTAAGAATACAATGTACGGTTCTAAACCAGCTTGATGCGCCAATATCTCACGAAGCGTAGTGTTTGCTTTGTCTTTTTGACTTTTCCAAGGTTTCCAATAGGTGCTGAAAGGAACATCTAAACTCAACTTGCCTTCATCTACCAATTTCATGATGGCAGGTAGCGGACCTAGAATTTTGGTGACCGAAGCTAGATCATAAATATCATTTTTAGCAACAGGTTGTATGCTGTCATAGGTATGAAATCCGTATGCTTCATGAAAAATGATATTCCCCTCTTTCGCAATTAAAACTTGCGCACCGGGGAAAGCATTATTTTTTATACCATTTGTTATAATATTATCTACGTTGCGATATACAAGGGCAGAATCCAATGCGTAGGCCTTCAACGAAGATTCTTGCAAACTAGAACCAACCGGAAGCAGAAGTGGTGTGGTTTTTTCTACTTGAGCAAAAGCGCCAAAGTAAAATAAACCGAAAAGTATATATAAATAATTATGCATATAAATTGTTCTTTAACCTAACAATTTAACAGCATCTTTGGCAAAGTAACTAGCTATGATATTGGCACCCGCTCTTTTAATTGCGGTCAGTTGTTCCATCATTACGGCATCATGATCTAACCATCCTTTTTCAGCGGCTGCCTTTACCATGGCATATTCACCGGAAACTTGGTACACGGCAACGGGTACATCAAATTCATTTTTAATTTCACGGACAATATCCAAATAGCACAATCCCGGTTTTACCATTACAATATCCGCACCTTCATCAATATCCAATTGCGTTTCGCGAATAGCTTCAAACCGATTCGCATAATCCATTTGATAAGTCTTTTTATCCTTAGGTACATTTTTGATATCCACAGGGGCAGAGTCTAAAGCATCTCTAAACGGACCGTAGAAAGCACTTGCGTATTTTGCACTGTATGCCATGATGCCGGTATCGGTATACCCTTCATCTTCCAATGCTTCACGAATACTGATAATACGACCGTCCATCATATCACTAGGAGCAACAAAATCTGCACCCGCCTGTGCGTGGGATACACTCATTTCCGCTAATACATCTACACTTTCATCGTTTAGAATTTGTCCGTCGGCAACAATACCATCATGACCGTAAGAAGAATAGGGGTCAAGGGCAACATCTGTCATTACCAACATCTCTGGGCAAGCACTTTTTACCGTCTTGATCGCCAATTGCATTAATCCGTTTTCGTTCAATGCCTCAGAGCCGCTATTATCCTTTAAATTATCAGCTACCTTAACAAATAACAGAACAGAGCGCAGCCCCATTTTCCAAAGTACCTTTACCTCTTTGGTCAAGTTATCTAGACTAAGACGGTAATAGTTGGGCATAGAAGGTATTTCTTCTTTAATTCCCTTGCCCTCAACTACAAAAAGCGGGACCAAAAAGTCACTTGGAGAAATGATGGTTTCACGAACCAAACTACGTATTGCTTCTGAGGTTCTTAATCTTCTTGGGCGTATAAGTGGGTACATAGTGTAATTTTTAAATGCTTATTTAGATTCTTGACTTTTTTTAATGATACTTTTAAGCCGTTCTTTTCTAAGCGCGGCTTCCTTTTTTAATTTGTTCTTCTTTCTTTCCATGAGCTTGGCATGCTTTGCTTTGTTCAACGTATTTTTTGCCTTGCCTTTTTTTGCCATATTCGAATATTTAAATTCAAACGCTCAATCGCTTTAAAGCCTTAGTTGCTATGCCATAAAACGTGCATCTCTTGAAGTTTTACAAAAATAGGGGAATTTGAAGAATAGCTATAGTGGTTATTACTTATTTTTATGGGCTTAGCCGATAATTGATTCTTGATGCAAAAATTCAGAGAACTATTAAAGTTCAAATATACATGGCGTAGCTATCAACAAAAATTTTTGGATGGTTTTCAAAGCCATATTAAAGACGAGCATTTACATGTTGTTGCACCACCGGGATCTGGCAAAACCATACTTGGCTTAGAAATTCTAATTCGTATAGGTAAACCAACTTTGGTCTTGGCGCCTACATTGACCATACGTAACCAATGGCGTTCTCGGTTGCTAGATTTTTTTGCGGTTCAAAAAGATTTCGATCAGTATTCCTTAGACCTAAAAAAACCTAGCTTAATTACTTTTTCAACCTATCAATCATTATTTTCCTTAACCAAGTCTTTCGATGAAAATGAGAAACAACAGCTGTTAGATTTTATCACATCGCATGGCATTAAAACCTTGGTGTTAGATGAGGCGCATCATCTTAAAAATGAATGGTGGCAATGCCTTTATCATTTAAAGCAAATAGAAGGTCTAACGGTGGTCTCGTTGACTGCAACTCCGCCTTATGATAGTTCTACAACAGAAATCAATCGTTATTTTAGTTTATGTGGTCCTATTGATGATGAAATTGCAGTACCAGATCTTATTAAGAACGGAGACCTTTGTCCGCATCAAGATTTTGTGTATTTCTCCAAGCCTGAAGAGACACAGATCAAATACATTGTAAACTACCGAGAGCAGATTTTAAATTTTACCAATCAACTTCTTGTAAATAAGGAGTTACAAGAAGCGTTGATCACTCAGGATTTCTATGTACACCCAAAGGAATCTTTGGAATATATCTATCAAAATCCTACTTTTTTCAGTTCGGTTATTATTTATCTGAACGCTTGCGGTTATGCCGTAAATGAGCAGAACTTAAAAATTCTTGGTTTTTCTAACAACGAGGTGAACTTTCCCAGTTTTACCTATGAATGGTCAGAAGCATTGTTACAGCATTTATTGGTGGATCAGCGGGAAGCATTTAGTGCTCTTGAAGCAATTTTATTGCCTTTGGAAAAGGAACTAAAGCGTATAGGGGTTCTCGAAAATAAGCGGGTAAATTTTGTTGGTGATGAGGTTTTGTATAGAAACTTATCCAATAGCCCTAGTAAGCTTGAAAGTATTTATCAAATTGTAAAAAGTACCAATGCCAATTTGGGTGATGCTGCTAGAACGGTCATTTTGACTGATTTTATCCGAAAGGAATTTTTAGATTTTGAAGGAAGCGATACTAAAGCCTTAAACAAGCTTGGGGTAGTGCCTATTTTCAAATACATTTTGGCTAAGCAAAGTGATTATACACAACTTGGTGTGTTAACAGGGTCATTGGTGCTATTGCATGAAACTGTTTTGCCAAATTTGAAAGCGCTTTTAGCTATTGAAAAGCTGCATGTGCAGGCTGTTGAGGGTGCTATAGGATATCTTTTTATACAAGTGCCCGATACGCTTAAACATAAAATAGCAGAATCTGTTACGCAGTTATTTCAAGATGGAGCAATAAAAACCTTGATCGGTACAAAAGCTTTTCTAGGCGAAGGGTGGGATGCCCCTTGTATTAACACTTTGATATTGGCATCTTATGTAGGTTCTTTTGTTTCTTCCAATCAAATGCGAGGTCGCGCCATTCGTGTAGATGCAAATAATCCTGATAAAACAGGTACTATATGGCATTTGGCCTGTTTGGATCCAACTGCTGCCGATGGTGGTAAAGACATGGAAAAATTGCAACAACGTTTTGAAGCCTTTACAGGGGTATCGCTCCGTGATGAAATATATATCTCTAACGGAATAGACCGATTGGTATTACCTGTAGAATGGAATGAAACTACCCATTTAGCAACGATTAACGCAGAAATGCTAGAAATGGCACAACAGAAATCTGACTTTATATATAGATGGAATTATGCCATTGAAAAGGGTTCCATTTTGGTGCGCGAACTTAAGATACCATATGCCGGTGATCAGCCTTTTGCCAAAACAAAAAAATTACATGCCTTAAATGCAGGT
>JAHDDL010000036.1 GCA_020629415.1 Maribacter sp.
ACCAAAGTTTTTGAACACATACATAACTGCATGATTATGACACATTTGCACATAGTAGAAATTACAGCGGGATTAAGATTCTAAAAATCAATGCACTAGCAAATCAAACTATCATAATCAGCTTATTGTCAACAACTTATAAATGACGTCAAAAGACTAAGAAAAGAAATTCCACACCAAACCGAAGCGTATAACGAAATCACGATAAGGATAATTTGGTGCAGCATAATAATCATATCCAGAAAAAGAGGCATTAAAATGCTCAGCTTTTAAATAAATTCTTGTTTGTTTTATTCTAGCATTGATAAAGAAATCCAATAATGGATACCCGCCCAACTCTTCTTCATTCTGTACATAGAACTCACCAAGTACAGGATTATAACCATTCATATTATAACTGGAGAAATATTTAAATGTAATACCTGTTTGCAAGTACATTGCTTTTTTAAACACATCAGAAGAAAAATAAAGCGTATTCCTTATTACTAATTGGGGTACATTTAGCACTTGCGTATCTTGAGTTACATTTTGATACATAACAGTATTGTTCAATGCAAACATACCAACCTTAAATTCTTTTTCATATTTCACTTTCAAATGGGACACAGTATTTCCCTCTTGTAAAGGTTTTAAGAATGCATTTTCCAAATCATCTTCAATAGCAACATCTGAAACCGGAGCAAAATAGGTATAGTTATCCAGATTACTATACTTCACCATAAGGTTACCCCAAGTGCTTGAAAGCAATTCTCCTTTGATACTACTGGCACGCTCTTTATCGAATAGTTCACTATTGTTCCAATTATAATTAAGGTATTCACTTTGATATAATAGATAATTGAAATTTGGCATTCTGCTGGAGGTATGCAAAGAGAATCGCAATCTATTATTTTTATTTATTGCATAAGAAGCCGATGCATTAAAAAGATTACCTGCTAATTCTCCTGAAATATTATACTTTAAATCAGCTTGAAAATCAAATTCACCTATTCGCTTTTCATATTTACCGACTAAACCGAACTCCGTTCCGTTCAACCTACTTGGAATAACGGTACCATCTGCTTGCGTAAAGCGGCTATTGAAATAATAATCATAATTATACGCATTAACACCGCCGGTCAATCTACCCAATGTTTTATTGTAGAATTCCGCATTTACTTCATTATAAAAGGTCTTTAAAATAGCCTTATCGTCGATAACACTTAAAATAGCCTCCCCAAACAAAGTATCATTAGCTGTTTCTAAAAATTGATAATATTTAGTTTCATAATCAAAGGTATGACCAATAGACAATGATGTTTTTTCGAACCGAGTAGAATCTAGTTGAGTTCTCACCAGTTTATAGGTATGATCCAAATAATATCTTTTGCCCAATATTTTATTGCTTGCGTCATCTAAATACACATCAACCCTAGGTCTATTAATAAAGTCTTCGTCGCCAGACTCAAACTGCTCTTCTTTTTCAGATAAACCACCATTTTCTTCTGAGGTAATATTCTGAGCTGCTATGTGGGCCCTTAATGCATATCTTCCATTTTTTGACAAGTAGTTTGTCGTTGTTACAAAATTACCGGATTCTACCTGGGCATCATTATACTTACCAAAAGAGCGGAAACCGATATAACCGATTGAAAAATTCAACCTTCTAGATGTATTGAACGCCAAATTAGCATCTAAAAGTTGTCCTTCTTCCAATGTTGTCTTAAAAAACAACTCTGTCATAGGGGTTGCCACATTATAGTAATTTATTTGCTCTTTCTCTAAATACTTGCGGTCTTTTGCCGTTGCACCTAAATTTGGATATGCCCCTACCCTTTCAAAATCTACTCCTAATTCATTATAAGCCTGACCTATATTTGAAAATGACATTAATTCAAAATCATCTTCCCGCAGGTAATTATATTTATATTCTTTCTGAATGGTTAAAGTAGTGTCTAAATAGGTAGTATCTCTCTCAAATGATATAATCTTATAATCTTTGATCGTTAAGATTATAGTATCATTTTTTATTTTTTTCTTAGGGTCTAATGGCTTTGTTTTTTTTTCAAATGATAGTGAATCATTCTTTTTTTCCGGTCTTTTGATAAGATCCTGCCCAAACATCACTGAAGCTGTTAAACACAATAAAACTAAAAGTATATATTTCATGTAGCTTTGTTAGCCCTGCAAAGTTAATTTTTTTGTTGCTAAGTAAATGTGAAAGTTTACCATAAAAAAAAGCCCCTATTAGAAATAGGGGCTTTCATCAATTTAACCGATTAAGTTTATTCAAAAGGAACTACTTGATCAGATGTTTTATTTGCAACAAGAATATCATTTAAATCTATTACAGTAGTAGCAACTCCTGTAGCCGCATCATAAGTAATCGCATCTAAATCTGCAACAACTGCAGAAATAAAAGAAGGAACAACCGGAGTTGTACCCAAATCACCCTCGTTGATATTTTCATTAATTAAAATTTCATTTTCATCGATAACAAGTTTCACACCCATATCTACCATACGTAGTCCTTCAGCAATAAACACCTCTTGCCTAGTTCTATATAATAAAGACAAACCAGCATCATCATCTTGCATAGCTGCAATATCATCCGCAGTCAAAGAAGTACCAGAAACAGAAGGAACTTCAACTTCACCTAATTGACGATCAAGCACTAAACCAGACCTACCGTTAACAACAACATCAGCGTTATCCGGTCTTGAACCTGCTTCAACCTGTGTTCTATCTTCAATAGAATCATCAATAGTACGAACCTCTCTATTTGCTATTAGATCTAACAAAGCAGTTAAATTTGCTCTAGCACTATCAATATCATCGTCCGAAAGATTTGCTTCAGCCAAAATCAAATAAGCTTCTTCAGCCTTTAAATAATGAACAGGTGCATCTTCTTCTGGTGTAAAAAACGAGTATTTAGGATCTAAAAAGTCTAAACTAGGCAACGGCTGCAAATCATCAAAAGTTGCTCTTTCATATAAAGCATCTTCAAAAGTATTACTTGGACCGTTAGACTCATCAAACATAGCAACCCTATCAAAATCACTATCTAAAGATAATGCCATTGTTGCCGCACTTGCAGCTTCTGCCTTATTACCCAAATAGTAATTAGCTCTTGCCTTACCTAAATGATATTCAGCTTTTGGCGCTAAAGCGATAGCAGCATCAAAAGCGGTAATCGCATTTGCGTAATGTTGAGCGGATGTTACAGGAACCCCAACAGGCTCTTGTGGCAACGCAGAGAAATACATACCTGAAAACAAATATGAAATTCCTTCGAAATAATTGAACTCAGCCTCTATTTCAGCATTATAGTTAGGATCTCCAGGACCAACTTCGGCCAAACCGAAGACAGCCAACTCTCTTAAACGTTGAATTTGTCTTTGAGTATCCCTCATATCAGGATCGGTTATTTGAATAGCCAACCCGTCCATGAATTGATTGAAAAAGGTTTGCGTATTCACATAATTATCAGATCCCAATTCAGAAAGAACCAAAGTCTCATTAAATACATTTGCCAATTGTCTTTCTAACCCCGTAAGCCATATTGATGACGAATTAGGTTGACCAACAACCGATGCTTCAGACAAATTAGGATTTTCTACTTCTTTATAATCGACTACGTCGCCAAAGTCTCCTGTACAGCCAACTGCTAGTATAGCTGCCGTAATTATTATTAGTTTTTTCATTTTTACAATTTTTTATTAAAATTCAAACTTTAACGAAGCTACATAAGTACGTGGCGCCGACTCTGTACCATAGGCAAAACCACCACTGGCAAAACCATTTTGAGCGGAAATACCAGAACCTGTAGTTTCCGGATCAAAGTTACCTGCTGTCCAGTTAAATGGATTTGTAACCGTTACACCCAATCTAACATTGCTGAACAATGGTTTTGCTATATCACCAAAGTTGTAAGACGCTCCAATATTTCTAACTTTTAAATAATCACTATCGAAAACGAAGAAATTCACATAATTAAAAGGTGATGTAGTACCTATTAGATCTTCAGGAATTCCGGCATCATCAGTACCTCTCAAGTGTCTTAACAAGAAACTTAAGTCAGTAATTTTACCTCCAAATTGGTAATCTGCAGTAGCGAAGAAATTAAAATCACCATAGGTATAATTTAATCCCATTGACCCAAAATTAGGAGCAAAAGTATCCCCTAAAGCGGTATTAGCTTCAAATGCATAAGAACCATCATCCTGAAGTACTGCAGCCGTACCTCTTAAATAACCAAGACTTTGACCCTCTTCTACAACAGAACCTAAAACCGTAAAACCACCCACTACGAATGGCGGAGCACCACCAGAATCAGTAACCAAGTTATCAACTTGATTGTATGATAAATTTATACTCAAACTTTGTTTTTCAGTTTGTAATGGTGTAGCTGTCAAGGCAAATTCATAACCTTTATTTTCTACCTCACCAATATTTTGAATTTGATTCAATTGACCCGAAGACGGAGCAGCTTGAGGCGTAAACAATGCATCTTCTGTTATACCAATATATCTTGTACCGCTTAATGTCAATCTATTACTAAAGAAACCTAGCTCTAAACCAAATTCAGTAGTCTTAACCCTTTCAGACACTAATTCGTCATTACCAGGGTTATCAAATGTAAAAGAAGGATTACCTAAGAATGCATTTTGAGCAAATGTTTGATCTTGATCAAATGGTTGAGCAAAATTTGTTGCCTCACCATAGTTAGCTCTTAGTTTAATAGTAGAAACTATATCGCTTATACCAGCTTCTTTGTAAAAATCATGATCACTAAGATTATAGGTAAGACCTACTTTAGGTAAAAACAAAGGACTTGTATTAGACCCTGAAATTGTGTTTTTATCCAATCTACCTCCAAACTCCAAGAAAGCAACATTGTAAATACCAATATTTTCTAAAAAGTAAAGACCATAATTTGCGTTTTCCAATACGAAATCAGAAAAAGTTTGTTCAGAGAAATTATTTAAAGACCTAGTACCATCTACACCACCAGATCCATTCAACCTGTTCTGTCTATCAGAAGACCTAAAAAATTGAGCACCTAAAATACTTACAAATGAAAAATCATCAGTATAAGCCTTGTGTGTAAGGTTCAAATCAGTCGTAACCGTAAATGCAGATCTTAAAACTCTTGTTAACTCACCTTGATCTGTTGTACCGGGAGCTATACTTCCCAACTCTACCAACAGCTGATTACTTACTAATTCTTCTTGAACCGTATTTCTATTATCAATACCTAAGGTAGCATTTACTTGAAAATTATCGTTTACGTCATAGATAAATTTATTCGATGCAGTAACACGATTTGTAGTACTGGAAATATCTACTAATTGACCAATACGGGAATACCTTGCAAGTTCATCTTGCCATTCTGCATCCGAAAATCCTTCAGTATCACCCCTAGAAGACCCCTCTATGTTAGAGAATCTTGAAAAACTAGTATTTGCATTATAATCCAAGTTTGACTCAAAGTTTACAAACGATAAAGATCCTTGATATCTCAATTTATCCGTAACTCTTGCTGTCATACCAAAAGAAAATGTTCTTCTAATTTGTTCGTTGATATCGTTATAGCTGTCATCTTTATACAAACTTCCACCAAAGTTGTATGAAAATTTTTCTGAACCCCCACTTAGACCAACTCTAAATTGCTGAGACCAACCAGGTTGAAAAATAGCCTCGGCAGTTCTATCATATCTTAAGTAATCTTCAGTAGCTTTAATAACACCTACACTGCTTTCAAAGAAAGCGGTACTCTTACCATCTTTACCTTTTTTAGTAATGATCTGAATAATACCATTTGCAGCATCAGCACCATACAATGTTGTTGCGGCACCACCTTTGATGTATTCAATTCTTTCAATAGATTCCATTGGAATATCCGCCAAAGCAGATACGTTGGCACCACCAGTAGCAATTCCTAATTCTGGATTAGAATTTAAATTATCAACACGTATACCATCAATAATTACAACCGGAGTTGCAGAAGACGCTGCTGATATAGGACCACGAGTACGAATGATGGCAGCCGTACCTGGCTGACCACTACTTAAACGAACTTGCGCACTAGGAGTTGTAGATTGTAACAACTGATCTATTTGAGTAGCAGGCAACTTATCAATATCCTCCGAATCTAAAACATCAACAGTAGTTGATAATTTTCTACGGGCAATACCTGAACCCTGACCTGTTACAATTACTTCTTCCAATGCCTCTGCATCTTCTTCCAATTGTACATCAATGGTGTTAGAAGCACCAATTGTCATTGTTACTGTTTTTTGACCTAGGTAAGAAAATCTTAATTTTTCACCCTCGTTCGCATTAACGGCATAGTTACCATCAAAATCTGTTTGAGATCCTTTAGTTGTTCCAACAACTACAACGGACACTCCCGGTAAAGGCAAACCGCTCTGATCGGTTACAACACCGGTCACTGTTTTTTCCTGTGCAAAGGAAAATGTCATGAAGAGCACCAACAAAGGTGTCAACATCCACGTCAACTTCTGTTTCATAAAATTTGTTTTTGAATTAGCTTGCGCCAAAAGTCCAAAATTTTGCTTACTATTCCAAAGACTATCTTAACTCAAAAAAATTATATGTTAAAAAAACACTTATTATTATTTTTTTCTTCAACAAACGTCAATTTTTTTAAAAAAAATTAAAATTTTTAACATTAAAAACAGATTAAATATTCAATAATTTAAGTTAAAAAAAACATAATGCTTCTTAAATTTTACAAAAATCTTAACGAATCTGGCACAGACGAGGCCGGTAGAGGCTGCTTAGCGGGACCTGTAACCGCCGCAGCAATAATACTGCCAGAATCTTTTGAAAATTCTATACTAACAGATTCCAAACTTTTGTCTGAACGTAAAAGAGAAATGCTTGAACCACTTTTAAAAGAGAAAAGCATCTGTTTTGGAATAGCACATATTCAACCTGAAACTATTGATAAAATCAATATTTTAAACGCCTCAATTTTAGGCATGCACCAAGCAATAGACGCCTTATCTAAAAAACCTGAGTACATAATCGTTGATGGTAATAGATTTAAAAGCTACAAGAACATACCGCACTCTTGTATTGTAAAAGGAGATTCCAAATATTTAAGTATTGCCGCAGCTTCCGTTTTGGCAAAAACTGCACGTGATGCCTATATGTTAAAATTACACGAAGAATATCCTATGTACAATTGGAAAAAAAATAAGGGGTACCCTACAAAAGAGCATAAAGCTGCCATTAAAAAATACGGAGCCACAAAATACCATAGAATGAGTTTTAAGCTTTTGCCAGACCATTAATTATTGTGTACAAAAAGTATAAATTTGCACAAACTATTCTCATGAGATTTACTTATTTATCTGCTATAATCCTTCTTTTAAGTATTTCGTGTTCGTCTAAAAAGGAATCTAAAAATTCTATCTTAGATTTAATACCGGGCAATGCCACTATTATCCTTAGAATTAATGATTTTGAAACACTTAACAGCGAACTCTCTACCAACGAAATATATAATTCCATTAAACTGGAAAAACCTTTTGTAGATATTAAGAAAATTTTATCCCCATTACATTATTTCTCAAATAAAACCAATGGATTAATTACACTATCGGCCGATAGTACAAAAATAGATTTTACCTACATTACTACAGATTCCCTTAACCATATTAACTTTGATAGTATAACAAACAAAAGTATTGAAACACAAAGTTTTAAAGATTACAACATCACTAAATACATAATTGAAAAAGATACTTTTTATAGTACACTTGTAGAGGAACATGCGGTTCTGTGTTCTTCTAAACTTTTATTGGAAAACCTATTAAATTCTATTGATAGCAACATTAAAAATGAATCTTTAGATAAATTCTACAATATATCGGACAATGAAAAAGTGGCTAATATTTGGATAAATCTCGAGAAAGGCAATCTATTATTTAAGAAGTTACTTTTAGATAATCAAAATATTACAAATTTTACTAGTTGGATATCACTAGATCTAACTTTGAACGATTCCGAACTTCTATTAAACGGAATAGCAGCTTCCGACACGGACAGTACTCAGTTCCTAAACCTATTCAACGGCACTAAGCCAATTGAAAACGATACATGGAATATTGTACCTCGCAATATAAATAAGGTTACCTCTTACGGATTAGATGATTTTAAAAAATATTCTCATAACAAACAACTACACGATGAATCAAAATCAGATTTAGATTCACCTCTTAATACAATAGAAGAAATTGTAATTACCAAATACGAAGACGAATCTGTCCTATTTTTAAAAACATATGGCACCGCAACACTGCTTGATTATATCAATGAAGAAAAAATAGCTGCAGAAGAATTTAGTAGCAATGAAATTTGGGAACTAAAACCGAACATTGAAATTTTTGAACCTTTATCCCCTTTGATCGGAGAACAATCTTTTAAATACTCTAGCATAATAGAGAATACGTTTGTTTTTTCCCAAACACAGGGCACCTTAGAAACTGTGATCACCAAAATAAAAACGGGAGATACTTTTGACAAAACCACTTTATATAAAAACGCTGAGAACAAATTAACCTCCTCTTCCAGTATTTTATCCATTTCCAATTATGAAGGTTTTGTGGGCTACCTCAACAAATCAGTCTCTTCAGCTTTAGCCAACTCATTCAAGGAAAGTAAATTAAACGACTATTTATTTGGACAACAAATCATTGCCGATGCAAACTTTTTTCATGTAAATTTCTTGATCAATAAGGTTACGGAGGTTGAGGAACAGAATTCAGTTACTTCTGCATTTGAAGTACAATTTGATACCGATCTTTCTTCATTGCCCCAATTTGTAACCAACCATGGCTCTGGCAGAAAAGAGATTATAGTACAAGACCAAGAAAATAACCTTTACTTGATTTCCAGTAGCGGTAAAATTCTTTGGAAAAAACAACTTAATGGTAGTGTACAAGGTAAAATAGAGCAAGTAGATCTTTTTAAAAACGGAAAACTGCAATTTGCATTTACAACGAACAACGAGTTTTTAATTTTAGATAGAAACGGCAATGAAGTTGCACCGTTCACTAAAAATTATTCCGGAGGAAATTTAAATCCTTTAGCCGTGTTTGACTATGACGGACGCAAAAATTACAGGTTCGTAGTTACCCAAGGCAAAAAAGTTTTTATGTATAATAGCAAAGGTGAAATCGTTAAAGGTTTTACTTATGATACCGCCGAGGCAACTATTCTTGATGCCCCACAACACTTTAGAATCGGTAAAAAGGATTATTTGGTGTTCAAACTTGATAATGGTAAATTAAAGATTATCAACAGGGTTGGTAAAACACGTGTTAACGTGAAAGGCAATTATTCTTTTTCCGATAACAAAATAAGGCTTTATCAAAATAAGTTCACTTTCACCACTGTTGACGGTATTTTATATCAAATTGATTCTCAAGGTAAAATATCCTCAAGCAACCTAAACCTTTCTAAAGACCACGGTATGGATGCAACTTCAAGAACTTTAGCTATCATGAACGATAATATTTTACAGATACGCAATAAAAAAATAGAGCTTGAATTAGGGGTATACTCAAAACCCTCCATTTTCTATTTAAACGATAAAATATATGTATCTGTTACCGACATTCAAAATCAGAAAATATATTTGTTCGATAGCCAGGCCAAGCCCATTCCTAACTTTCCAGTATTTGGTAATTCAGTAATTGATATGGCAGATATCAACTTAAACAAAAAGGTCGAGTTCGTATACCAAAATCAAAATAATAGCATTGAGGTTCTTAAAATACAATAACACGGAAGAAAGCTGAAACCATAATTAAATATGTACCAAGTATACATAAATTCTAAAAACAAAAGTTGTATTTCTTATTTTTAAATAGTTTACAATCAGAATTTTAACTATACCAAAATGAAAATCAAACTATTTATCCCGTTATTGTTTCTGGCAGCAACAATCTCACTATACTCTCAAGATAATTGTAGTAAATTCTACCCCATGAACGAAGGTGTTTCTATGGAATACACTAATTACAATAAAAAAGGAAAAGTAGAGGGCGTAAGTTCATATAAGGTCGTAAAGGCGGTAAACAACGAAAACGCCACCAACGCCACCTTGGCTATAGACCTAAAAGATAATAAAGGGAAGAACGCTTATAGTACAACGTATAATTTAACGTGTACAGGAAATATGGTAACCCTAGATTACGAATCTCTTCTACCTACTGAAATGATGGAACAGTATGGCGATATGGATATTGAAATATCGGGCAACGATATAGAAATACCAAATGATCTTAGCGTTGGCCAAAAACTTAACGATGCCAATGTGGCCATGAAAATTAGCATGAGCGGTATAAATATGAATATGACCGTTGACATGACCAATAGAAATGTAGAGAAAAAAGAAAGTATCAGTACTCCCGCCGGCACTTATGACTGCTACGTACTATACAGTGAAAACCGTTCAAAAATGATGATGGCAAACCAAGTATACCCTTCTAGAGTGTGGCTTGCAGAAGGTGTGGGTATGGTTAAACAAGAAACTTATAAGAAAAATGGAGACCTTATGAGCAGTACCTTACTTACTTCACACAGCAAATAGACTTATGTCAAAATATAAAAAACCGAGGCTTACACCTCGGTTTTTTCATTTACCTCAGCCTCAAAAAGTATTTGAAAATGCTTTAATAATTTTTGCTTCACTTCTTCTATATTTACCTCTTTTTTGCCTAACTCCACATTTAAAGAAGTAACAGCTTTACCTTTTATTCCGCATGGGATCATTAAATCAAAATAACCTAAATCAGCATTGACATTCAATGCAAAACCATGCATGGTTACCCAACGCGATGCTCTTACACCCATGGCGCAAATTTTGCGTGCAAACGGTGTACCAACATCTAACCACACACCTGTTTCACCTGGTGAACGTTCAGATTTTATATCGTACTCTGCCAAAGTCAAAATGACCATTTCCTCTAGAAAACGAAGGTATTTATGTATATCCGTAAAGAAGTTATCCAAATCTAAAATGGGGTAACCTACTATTTGCCCTGGACCATGATAGGTGATATCCCCCCCTCTATTAATCTTATAAAAAGTAGCTCCTTTATCTGCCAAAACCTTTTCATCTACCAAAAGATTGGAAATGTCTCCGCTTTTACCCAAAGTATAGACATGCGGATGCTCTACAAAAAGAAAATGATTGGGAGTTTCTAAGTTCAGCTCTTCTCTTCTATTACGTATTTTTAGATCAAGCGTCTCTTGGAATAGCTGTTCTTGATAATCCCAAGTTTCTTTATAATCCTTAAGACCTAAATCTTGTACTTGCACCTTCTTGTTCATCTTACAAAGATACAAAAAGCAAAATCCTATTTCTCTAACTCTACCTTGATCATAATAGATTCCGGATCTTTCATCATTTCCAAAAAGTTGACTTCATGGATCATCGTTTTTCCATCCATAGAAAAGGTAGCCTCTTCTATATTCGTAGATTTAACTCGTCTTGGAAAATGATATTTAAACGTATACGTAGAACCGGACAAAAACATCTCTGCACTAGCCAAACTATCTATACTTTGTTCAAACAACTCTTGATTTAAGATAACCGCTTCTCGTTTAAAAATGTTCTTTTTAAAAGTATAATTTACGGTCGTCGTTTCTTCTACAGCACCGCTCGGCATTGTTTTTCCGCCAGCAATAGGACCAACCGAACTTGCATTTTGGAATGCGTTAAATGCATCATTTACATCAGATACTTTATTGAAATCGGTAAACATATTAAAATTCATAACCCCACCTTCAGGATCAACGATCATACGCAGACTAAAGGGTTCCAACCTCTTCAACTTAGCTTGTTCTTGCGGTGACAACTGTGCTATACTATCTTTTTTTTCACGCAACAGGTCTTTAAAAACCAAAGTAGAATCTATAGCTTTATCCAGTTTAGTAGAATCTGTTTCAGGTATCATTTGCATCATTTCATCACCGTCAAAAAGAATGCTCATTTTACCTGACCCATCTTCATTAAAATAAATTTCTTCCGTAAAATTGCAGGCAGCAAAAAATACCGTTATTAAAACAACAGTTGTAATTTTAAAAAGTCTCATGTATTTTGTTTCTAGTTAGGATTATTCAAAATGACCAATGCAGCTATTACACCGGGCACCCAGCCGCAAAAAGTCAAAAGTAGAACAATTACAAAAGACCCACAACCTTTACCCAGAACTGCAAGGGGTGGAAAAAATATGGCCAGTAATACTCTAATTAAACTCATTTAATTATTATTTTGATTGATTGATGTACCTTATACGTCGCAATTGTTTCCGCTTTGTTACATAATCCACTAATTTTATTGACCAGAATACTACCAATGCGTAACACTGTACTTATCATTTTTACTCTATGTACCTGCTTTACAGGTTTGTCTCAATATAATTTTAAAGGACAGATTGCCGAAAAGAAAAGCGGAAAAACCATTTACTTATCTATTATTGAAGATTACCGAAAGTTTGGTAGAATATCAATGGAGCAAATCTTAAAAAAAACCGTTACAGATTCTTTAGGGAATTTCAACTTTATGGGAGATAATTTAAATAATGACAATAGAATTTATAGAATTCATTTAGATGACTGCACGGACACCTCTACCCACGTGGAACACTTTTTTGGGCAATGCGAGCATAGTAGAAGTATTCTATTCATTGCCAATAATAATGATTCCATTACTTTTCCTACCTCTTTTGCTAACCAAGCGCTTTGCGAAATAACCTCAACTAACAGTAAGTCTACCGCATTCTTAGATATTGATGTTCTGAAAGAGCAAATGGCTTTTGACTTCAATGAATTTAGAAGCGAAGCGAATAAAAAGCTTAATTCCAAAAAATGGTTCAAGACTTTACAGGAATTTGGAAAAGATCTGAATGAACCCTTGGCCGAACTTTATATATTCGATTTCTTATCAGATAAGCGTAACGGAACATATACCTATTACTTAAAAGATATTGGCAGCAACAGTTACTACGATGAACTTGGCGAGAGATTAGCATCAAATTACCCAAATGCATCATTCACAGATTTATATTTAAACGATATAGTCATAGATCAACAATTAGCCAATAAAAATTCACCTAGGGCTAATTTTTGGAAATGGTTGCTACCTACGCTGCTTATACTTTCTATTTTATTGAATATATATTTAATTCTAAGACAAAGAAAAAAATCACTCCACATACAAAATGAGTCTCTAGCTAAGCTGACCGAGCAAGAAAACAACATCGTTAATCAAATTTTAAAAAACAAAACCAACAAAGAAATTGCCGCCGCTATGTTCATTAGTGTTAGTACCGTAAAAACCCATATCAACAATATTTACAAGAAATTAGAAGTAACATCAAGGGACGAAATAAAACAACGTTACACATAACCTTTTCAATTTCCACCTGGGGACTAGTACCCATTTCCACCCCGTAAAATCAATATTCAACTAAGAATTTCAAGAATTTTCAGGTCAAATATAAAAACTGAAAATCATGAAATTATCATTTCTACTGACCACCCTCTTTTTAAACTTTTTTTTAACTACTTTTTCACAGCACAAAAACCAAGAGGTGAATCTTGAAAACCAACAGCCCTTTTTATTAGGAGAAATTACAGTAGACGTGCTGTTACAGAACAGCTATAAATCCTGGTATGACCAGAATTTTAAAAAGTATGAAGTTGATCAAAACAAAATTGATGTATTCAAAGAAAAACTGGCATCTCACCAAATTTTAGTTTTTATGGGAACATGGTGCGGTGACAGTAAGCGTGAAGTACCAAGATTTCTTAAAATTCTAAAATCTGCAAATTACCCAATAGAAAATCTAAAAATTGTTGCTCTAGATAAACGAAAAGAATCTTACAAGAAAAGTCCGCAAGGTGAGGAATGGGGCTTAAATATCCGTAGGGTGCCTACATTTATATTCTACAAAAATGGTAGGGAAGCGAATAGAATAATAGAAACACCAGTTATTACTTTGGAAGATGACATTTTAAAAATTGTTTTGCAGCAAGAATATATTCCCAATTATGCATCGTCTTTACATTTCGATTGATATTTTTAATCAATGACACTTATACTAAATTGCGTATTTTATGGTAACTTTTAAAAACCTTCTTTCTATTCATATGTTAAGTAACCATGAAAATATTTTACATGCTACAAAAATTGTCTTTAGTCTTTTTTCTATTCACTACGCTGCAGTCATGCAGCCAAACCGAAGATATTAGATCCGCACCTATTTCAGAAAATCTAAACAACCAAGAAACCATAAACTATTTGGCTCTTGGCGATAGTTATACCGTTGGAGAAAGCGTTGCGTTTGAAGAAAGCTTCCCAAAACAATTGAGTTCTACTATTGAAGAAAATAAAAACTATAAGGTCAATACTACTGTTATTGCACAAACCGGCTGGAGAACCGATCAATTATTGGCATCAATTGGTGGTAGAGCATCTGCCGAGTATAATTTAGTCACGCTACTTATTGGTGTAAACAATCAATTTCAATCTAGACCATTTTCTCAATATGAGACAGAATTTGTAAGATTAATTGATAAAGCCATTAGTCTTGCGGGTAATGATTCTAACAAAGTAGTCGTGCTTTCAATTCCAGATTACTTTTATACGCCTTATGGCCAAAGTAACGGTGATGACCAAATCTCAAGGGAACTTGACAGGTATAATGATTTTGCCAAATCTACCTCAAAATCCAAAGGAGTTACGTTTCTAAATATTACCGATATTACCAGAAAAGGTTTAAACGAACCTGAATTGGTAGCAAATGATGGTTTACACCCTTCTGCCCTTGCATATGAAAAATTTGTTGAAAGACTCTATCCTTTAGTGCGTTCTAGATTGAAAGATTAAGACATATCGATTATATTTGCCAGCTAAATAAACGACGGCATGCAATTATCGGAGCAAGAGCTTATCAGAAGAGAAAAATTGGAAAAATTAAGAGCATTGGGTATCAATCCTTATCCAGCTGCTTTATACCCTGTAAATGCTACATCGGCAAGCATTAAATCTAATTATGAGGAAGGTAAACAGGTTATTGTTGCCGGTAGACTCATGTCTCGTAGAATTCAAGGTAAAGCTTCTTTTGCCGAGCTACAAGATAGTTCCGGTCGTATTCAAGTTTATTTCAATAGAGATGAAATCTGTACAGGTGATGATAAGTCTTTATACAATGATGTCTATAAAAAATTATTGGATATTGGTGATATTATCGGTATTGAGGGTGACCTATTTACTACCCAAGTAGGCGAAAAAACCATTATGGTCAAGAAATTTACCATGTTGAGCAAATCGCTTAGACCTTTACCATTACCAAAAAAAGATGCAGAAGGCAAGGTCTATGATGAGTTCAATGACCCAGAATTACGCTACCGTCAACGTTATGTAGATTTGGTGGTGAACCCAAAGGTCAAAGAAACATTCATTAAAAGAACCAAGATCACCAATAGTATTCGTGAGTTCTATAACGACAAAGGTTATTTAGAGGTTGAAACACCAATTTTGCAACCAATACCAGGTGGTGCTACGGCACGCCCTTTTTTAACGCACCATAATGCGCTGAACATTCCTTTGTACTTACGTATTGCCAATGAACTTTACCTAAAGAGATTGATCGTTGGTGGGTTCGATGGTGTTTATGAATTTTCAAAGGATTTTAGAAACGAAGGTATGGATCGCACCCATAATCCGGAATTTACGGTAATGGAACTGTATGTAGCCTACAAAGACTACAATTGGATGATGGATACCACTGAAAAATTATTGGAGAAAATTGCGATGGATGCCAATGGGACTACTAAGGTAACCGTAGGCAAACACGAAATTGAATTCAAAGCTCCGTACGCAAGAGTACCTATTTTAGAGGCTATAAAAATACACACAGGTATTGATGTTGCCGGTATGCCAGAAGAAGAACTACGTGAAACGGCTAAAAAATTAGGTCTAGAGGTTGACGAAACTATGGGTGTGGGCAAACTGATCGATGAGATTTTTGGTGAAAAATGTGAGCACCATTACGTGCAACCAACGTTTATTACAGATTACCCAAAGGAAATGAGCCCGTTGACCAAAGAGCATAGAGACAACCCTGCTTTGACAGAACGTTTTGAGCTAATGGTGAATGGTAAAGAGTTGGCAAATGCTTATTCTGAGCTTAATGACCCAATTGACCAAAGGGAGCGTTTTGAAGATCAACTGAAGTTGTCCGAAAAAGGTGATGACGAAGCTATGTTCATTGACCAAGATTTCCTTAGGGCATTGGAATACGGTATGCCACCTACTTCTGGTATTGGTATAGGTATAGATCGTTTGGTTATGTTGATGACCAACAATGCATCTATACAAGAAGTATTGTTCTTCCCGCAAATGAGACCAGAAAAGAAACCTCTTCAATTATCCGATAATGAAAAGGTTATTTTTGATATCCTTAAATCAGAAAAGAAAATGCAATTAGACGCGCTTAAAAACAAAGCGGATCTAAGTAACAAAGCATGGGACAAAGGCATTAAAGGGATTACAAAACAGCAACTGGCAAAAATCTATAAGGAAGACGATGTTCTTTTTGTTGAAATATTAAAATAGCCATTTACCGTAAAAATAAAAAATAGTAGTTTAGAAGCTGGCAAAACCAACCAGCATGAATTTAAGCAGTAAAATAGGTCTGTTTATAGGTCCTATACTATTTTTTATAATCATTTTTTTACCAAGTGTATTGATTTCAGATAGTGCGGACGCCGTCATAGCCGTTGCACTATGGATGGTTATATGGTGGGTAACAGAAGCGGTTTCTATTTCCGTAACCGCACTATTACCCCTATTGCTCTTTCCAATTTTAAAAATTATGCCAGTTGGCGAAGTTGGAGCAAACTACGGTAGCCCCATAGTTTTTTTATTCTTTGGCGGCTTTGTAATGGCACTGGCGTTAGAGAAGGTAAATCTGCATAAAAGAATAGCACTCACTATCATTAAACTTACCGGTACCTCTGCCAATAAGGTGGTATTAGGTTTTATGATCGCTACTGCCGTACTGAGCATGTGGATCAGCAATACTGCAAGCACCGTAGTTATGTTACCGATCGCCATGTCGGTCATCAATCTATTGATCGAAGATGAAGACGGATTCACTGCAAGAGATCGCAATTTTGCCTAAAGTGTAATGCTCGGCATTGCCTTCTCTGCCAATGCGGGTGGTATTGCAACGGTTATTGGCACCCCTCCAAATTCTGTCTTAATAGGATTGCTTGAAAACCAATATCAAATAGAAATATCATTTTTAAAATGGATGACTATAGGACTACCCTTTTCCCTTATCATGATTTCCATTTGTTACTTTGTTCTCGTAAAAGTCTTTTTCCCTACTCGGGGTTTAAAATTCAAGGCTTCAAAAACCATTATTCATGAGGAACTGGATAAATTAGGTCCTACTTCTGGGAAGGAAAAAATGGTCTTATCCATTTTTGGAGTCACAATATTTTTGTGGGTGTTCAGAACATTGATCAATTCCATTTTCCCCAATTTAGGTCTATCGGATACCCTTATCAGTATTTTTGCCGCTATAGCGTTATTTACACTGCCGTATAATCTAAAAAAAGGAGATTTTATTTTAGAATGGAAAGACACCCAAAAACTGGCTTGGGGAATTTTAATACTATTTGGCGGTGGTCTATCACTGGCAAATGGCATGTCCGTTTCGGGTATTGTAGATTTGGTTGCCCAAGTTATTGCAGAAAGTAACCTAAGTATATTGCTTACGGCTTCTTTATTGATCGTTCTAATGCTATTTATGACAGAATTAATGAGCAATGTTGCTCTTGTTGCAGTATTAGCTCCTGTTGTTGCGGGAATAGCCATAGGGCTGGGTCTGCCCATAACTTATCTACTTATTCCCATCACTATTGCAAGTAGCTGTGCTTTCATGCTACCAATGGCCACGCCACCAAATGCCATAGTTTTCGCTAGCGGGTATATTAAGGTACATGAAATGGCACGCGCCGGAATAATTCTTAATCTTATAGCGGTTCTCTTACTGATCCTCTTATTTCAATTTTTTCTACCTCTTTTATTTTAATAAGAATTTATTATAAAAATAAAGCCCTTGCATATTGCAAAGGCTTTATAATCGACTAATTCAGAATGAAAAAATGTTTATTCCTATTTAAAAGACGCCTATTGATTATGATTGTTACAAATAGGCTTAAGAAATTATTAACTATTTGTTACAGATATTATTTCAATCTTTGGAAGATTACCTAACTAACTCACAAATGAAAAGAAAATTACTTGTAAAATTATTACTATTACTGTGTGTTTTTGGCTACCAGAATGCTGACGCCCAAATTTTCAAAAAGAAAAAGAAAAACACGGAACAAGAAGCTAACAAGCCTTCTAAAGATAAAATTCAACCTTATAACAAGGTTATAACAAAAGATGCCAAAAGTGATTCAGGTCTATTTACTACCCACGTAGTAGATGAAAATCACTATTTTGAAATTCCAGATTCCCTATTCAATAAAGAAATGCTGATGGTAAGTCGTATTTCCAAAACTGCATCGGGCATTGGTTTTGGTGGTGGAAAAATAAACACCCAAGTACTTCGCTGGGAAAAGAAAGATAAAAAAGTATTACTTCGCGTAGTATCCCATGATGTTGTTGCCGCAGATTCTTTACCGGTACATGAAGCCGTTGTAAATTCAAACTTTGAACCGGTTTTATTCTCTTTCGATATTAAAGCTATTCAGAAAGACTCGCTCAACCCTACAACCGTAATCGAAGTAAACGATATTTTTACGAAGGACACCAAAGCTTTTGGTATGCCAGATAGGTATCGCAAAAGATATAAAGTATCTCGTTTAGATGAGGGCAGAGGGTATATAGAATCTATTAAGAGTTACCCATTAAATGTTGAAGTACGCCATGTGAAAACGTATTTGGCGAGCAACCCTCCAAGTAATTCTACCTTAGGTTCAATTTCTGTGGAAATCAATAACTCTATGGTACTATTACCTGAAGAACCTATGAAACGCAGATATTTTGATGAGCGTGTAGGTTGGTTTGCACGTGGCCAAGTAGATTATGGTCTAGATGCTCAAGAGAGCAAAACGATCAAGTTTTTAGATAGATGGCGCTTAGAGGTTAAAGATGAGGATATAGAGAAATTCAAAAATGGCGAACTAGTTGAACCAAAAAAGCAAATTGTATACTATGTAGATAGAGCTACACCTAGAAAATGGGTACCTTTTATTAAGCAAGGTATTGAAGATTGGCAAACCGCTTTTGAAGCTGCAGGTTTTAAGAACGCCATTATTGCAAAAGAACCACCTACAGTTGCGGAAGATCCAGAATGGTCTCCTGAAGATGTGCGTTATTCAGTGGTACGTTATTTAGCATCACCTATACCAAATGCCAATGGTCCGCATGTTAGCGATCCCCGCAGTGGTGAAATATTAGAATCTGATATTAACTGGTACCATAATGTAATGACCTTATTGAGAAACTGGTATTTTGTACAAACAGCAGCTATCAATCCTGCTGCCAGAGGTGTATCTTTTGATGATGAAGTCATGGGTCGCTTAATTAGATTTGTATCATCACATGAAGTTGGTCACACGCTTGGGCTTCCACATAATATGGGCAGTAGTGTTGCATACCCTGTAGACTCCCTTCGTTCTAAAACGTTCACAAAAAAATATGGGACGGCACCATCAATAATGGATTATGCCCGTTTTAACTACATTGCGCAACCTGGTGATGAAGGTGTTGCCTTAATGCCAGATATTGGGGTATATGACAAATATGCCATTCAATGGGGATACAAACCAATTTTAAACACTACAGCCGAAGAGGAAAAAGCTATTTTGGACCAGTGGATTTTAAAACATGCAGGTAACCCTCTTTACCGTTTTGGCCATCAACAAGTAGGTGATATAGTTGACCCAAGTTCACAGACCGAAGATTTGGGAGATGATGCCATGAAAGCTAGTGAATACGGTATTGCCAATTTAAAAAGAATTGTTCCCAAACTTATAGAATGGACCGCAGAAGATGGTAAGAACTATGAAGACCTAGATAAACTTTATGGGCAAGTATTCGCTCAGTTCAATAGATATATGGGCCATGTTTCCAATAATATTGGGGGCGTATATGAGCACCACAAAACCTATGACCAAGATGGCGCCGTGTATACAGCCGTACCTAAAGAACGCCAGCAAAGAGCCATGGCTTTTCTTCAAGAACTATTATTTAACACGCCAATGTGGATGTTAGACCAAGATATTTTGGAGCGTACCGAGTACTCTGGCTTTTTAGAACAAATGCGGGCTATGCAAGTACGTACATTAAATAATGTATTAAGCTTAGGCAAAATGGCAAGGTTGATAGAAAATGAAACAATGGATAAGTCCGAAGCTTATTCCCTTGCCCAAATGATGAGCGAATTAAGAAAAGGAATTTGGTCCGAAACAAGAAGTGGAAAAACGGTAGACACCTATAGAAGAAACTTACAAAAAGCCCATATTGACCGTTTAGCATATTTGTTGACTGCAGAAAATCAAGCCAAGGCTTCGGATTTTGGTGGCTACAGAAAATCAACAGTTGTCAACACCAGTCAATCTGATATTAGAACCATTGCTAGAGCCGAATTGAACATTTTAAAGCGCGATATTAGAAACGCACGTAACAGAACCTCTGACTTGATGACAAAATATCATTATGACGATGTTTCTGAGCGTATTAACGTCATTTTAGACCCTAAATAAAAAGTCGTTGAAATACACTTTTTGAACCAATATCGATG
Source organism: Maribacter sp. (assembly GCA_020629415.1). GTDB lineage: Bacteria > Bacteroidota > Bacteroidia > Flavobacteriales > Flavobacteriaceae > Maribacter > Maribacter huludaoensis. The sequence continues at coordinate 20,853 of JAHDDL010000036.1, forward strand.
AACAACCAATATCATCGATGAATGAAATGTGATAACCACATTTTAAATATTCTAGACATCAAAAAAAGCCCATTACACAACAATGGGCTTTTTCATGCGTTATTCTTTTTTAGATTAGCAATGAATTTAAAACCCCCAAATCATGACCAACAAATTAAAAAGTCTTATTTACTTAGCTTGTTTTATCTGTGCATCTGTTGTTTATCATCAAAATATAAATGACAATACACAAGAAGAAATTGTAACGAACACTTATGATCAAGAAGCTGATATCGTTATCAACCCATATAAAACTATGGAGGGCAGAACAACAAATTAAATTTTAAAAACATTTACCTACTTAAAAGCGTGGCTACCTACAGCCGCGCTTTTTTATTTTTAGCCTTTTAAAACGCCGTTAAACTTTTACTAAAATGAGGTAACCGTTTAAACCAATTAGAAAAATTCATGTCAAAGAAACAAATACATAAATTAATAAACATGAAAAAAATAGTAATGGCCATTTTAGTAATGGCAGGAATATCGGCAACTGCACAAGATCATAATATGAAAGGTAAAAGAGGCGACATGAAGGATTTAACTCCTGTACAAGTTGCCACTTTACAAACCAAAAAAATGACCTTGGCATTAGATTTGAACGAATCACAACAAGCAAAAATCAAAACCATGCTTACCGAAGACGCTACTGCCAGGAAAGCTAAAATGGAAGAGCGAAAAGCCAATAAGGAAGATGGTAAAAAAGTTTTGACAGCAGATGAAAAATACGCTATGCAAAATGAGCGATTAGACCATCAAATTGCACGAAAAGAGCAAATGAAATCTATTCTTAGTACTGATCAATATGAGAAATGGGTAAAGATGGACAGCAGAAAAAAAATGCGCGGCAAAAGAAAAGATCATGGAGACAAAAGAGCAAAACGTTCTTCTAAACAATAAACAATCAATTTAATATTCTAAAAAAAGACTTGCATTCAGCAGGTCTTTTTTACTTTTAAACGATACCATATTTATAGGACAATCGTACTAAAAAGCAGCATTAAGCACTCAAATGATTCATTCATGGATGAATTCGCATACTTAACCAATAAATTTTATTGTGGTACAGTAATTAAAGTACTTAGATAGTCCAAATTAGAGATCAATTTAATTTTAACCAACGGTCCCTATTTTGAATTTCAAGATACTAAGCCATGATAACAAAAAAAATAGGTTATTTATCATTACTTATAGCCTTTAGTCTTTTGACCGGTTGTCAACAAGAACTATACAAGTCTAACAACAAGTTTAACATTCCTGAAAAGAGTACAGAAGAACCTCTTGTCCAATTTTTAATAGAGCCTACCAATTACAGCGCCATTGTTGAAACCGAAAATTTAGCAAAGGCTTTTGACTATTCTAAAATTGCACACAAAACTTTGTGGATAAACCAATTTAACGAGAAACTTAATATTGCACCAACTACAAGAGTGGTGACCGTACATGAAACTACAGGCCTAAGTACTATTGCAATAGATAGCCTTTTAAAGTTTGTTTCTAAAGGTGGTACGCTATTAGTTACCAAAGCTGCTGAAGATGAACGCATGTCCTATTTTTATGGAATGACACCCGATGCAGATTGGAGTACCAATAAAGAGGCTTCCGGTCTTTTTTTTAACAAACCTCTTTTTCCAGGAATGCAAGGGCGCGGTTTTGATAATAAAACGGTTCATCTTGGATTTGACAGTTCTAACTTTTCTAGCAACATAAATGTCTTAGTAGCTGCAAATGACAATAAAGACTATCCGGTATTAATTGAGAATAAAATAGGTAACGGAAAGGTAATACTTTACAACTCATCTCAAATTCTTAAGAAGGAAATGAGAGGTCTTTTATTTTCCGCCAGTCTATTGGGACTAGAAGGTATTCCCTATCCTATTGCAAATATTGGAACACTATTTCTTGATGATTTTCCCTCCGCAATGTATGATGATAACGGAAAAGCTATCAACATACAAAATGGCATAAGCAAATCTGAGATGTTAAAAGCTGATTGGTGGCCAAAAATGAAAGCACTTGCCCAAGAGGAAGATATCAAGTACTCGGCCTATGTAACTTTCAACGCAAATGAAAAAAATACAGGAGACGCTAATTTTAAAAGCTGGGACCAAACCACCTTATTAGAAGGTAAAAATGAAAATGGCACTAGTAAGTGGCTTACCAACGAATTTACCAATAGAGGCCACGAGCTTGGTTTTCGCGGTTACAACGACCTACCACTTTCTAAAAAATTATGGAAAGATACCGACCTTATTTTGGACAACACAAAAGCATCTAGAGAAAAATGGGAAAATCATATTTCTAAAAACCTACCTAGCTCATACGTCGCGCCAGACGATCAAATAGATAGTTTGGGGCTTATAGCGCTAAAAAAAGGATTTCCTAGCCTAAACTTTCTACACACATCATTTTTAGGTGACGTATATGAAGGCGGTAACAGAGAATTTGATCCAGACCCATTGAACAATAGATTTTTTGACTACCCTCGTTTAAGTAGTGGTTACACCATATCCCAGAAAGAACTATGGGCAATAGAATCTACCTATCTATACACGGGTATTTGGTCACATGCAGTGAATACTGGTGACATACTTAATATAGGCAGTACAACAAATGCGATCGGTGAACTAAAAAAACATATTGTAGATTACAAAAAAAGACACCCGTACATGAAATTTTTGACTGCTAAACAGTCAACAGAGGCAGCAATGGCTTGGCGCTATCAAAGTATTAGACACCTAAGTTATGAAGGACGCTATGAAGTCTCCAGCTCTTTGAATTCTGATGAGAAAAAAGAATCTTATTGGTTAATGTACGTTGAGGAGCGTAACAATGTAAAGGTGCATGAAGCGCTTTCATTTGATGAAGCAGAATTTTCTTCGATACCATTTCTTAACGGTTTTCTATACAGTATTCAAACTAAGTCTCCAAATTTAAGCGTACCCGATATTAGACCTGAAATTAGAACGCTAATAGGTACTACTTCATCATTGATTACAAATACAAATAGCGATTACAAATCCTATAATAAGAGTAAGCAAACCTTGGTGCCGTTGAAACAAAAAATAGATAGATTGATTGTTGAGGAAAAAACAGCGGAGGCCACAAACCTTATGGAGAAATTATTCAAGAACAATAAATTTATTAATTCGCAACAGATAATAAGCTATGCAGAGGGAATGGAAGAACAAGGAAAGACCGACGAACTTTGGTCTCAATTAAACGATCTTTATCTAAAGAACCCTTCTAGTTCTTACGCTGATTTTTCTAGAGACATTAGTACGGTAAGTAATTACCCTTCATCTGAAGTTAAAAAAATGTGGATGGAAAGGCAAATGGAATGGGGACAAAACAATGTAACCATTCTAAAAGATTATTATGAAAATTTCAACACTGAAGACAACACGGAAATCATAGAACAAGTATTAGAGGTATTATATACTATAGAACCAACTGTAGAAAATAAATTGAACTATTATGAATTTTTAGTAAAATCTAATGACGAAGACCTAATAAAAAAGCTAGATGACATAGAGCCTTGTAGTATTACCAACAAAGATTTAGCTACGTCTATAAGCCAAATATATGCAGATAAACTTAATTTTGAAAGAGCAGAGCAGTGGCAAAAATGTGGTAATATCTCTCCAGAAATCGTTAAAGAATGGAAAGAAAAAACCAGAACTATAGAAAGCAAAAAGTTTACGGATTTCGAGTATTATATACGCTATCTAATGGTAAACGACCAAGACAAGGCAGTTGAAGAATTAAGGGATATTGAAATATGTAGACCTGACCTCATAAGATTATCTAAAAACATCGCATTTTTATTCGCAGACTACACCCAATACCAAAAAGCTTTAGATTGGAGCACCTGTACAAATACGGTACCCGTAGCAAAATTGTTAGACTGGAATTTGGAATTTGCCAATGGCAGGTATTTAACCAAAGTATACGCAAAACATATTGACAATAACCCTAGAGATTATAATACCATGAACCACATGGTAAAGCTACTTTTATTAAAGGGCGATGTAAATGGTGCCGGCGAAATTGCTATGAAAATACCACCGTCTAAAATTGACCCCGACTTTAAAATTGCATTCAACAATGAAGTAAAATCAACATCTGAAGATAAACAAGCTTTGTATGTAAGCAAATTTAAATCGTTAATGGACGACGCAATTGTAAATAAATCTGAAATTGAATCACGAAAAAAGAAAGGACATTCTATTGGGCTTACCTCTTCGGCTGTAGTAGATGAATTTAAACCAACCTTATTGAACAACTCATTTCACTTTGGTTTTTATAATAAAATGTTAGATTTTCACCGATTCTCCATTGTGCAAGGTACCGCATATTCTGTCTTAAAAGATACTATTGTACCTAATGATATTGGCAGAGATTTACTAGGCATTGAATATGTTTACAAAAAAGATTCTAATCAAAAAAGACCGTTTTACATAGGAGCTAGAATTGAGATGGACAACTTCAATAAAGTTTTCTTCCATTTTAATGCTGGTATAGATTTTAAAGGCGAAAACAATACATCTTCTTTAGCAGCAAAGCTGCACCCCGTTACTACAGGACCTGGTTATGATCTAGGTATTTATGACATACAAGTGAAAGCAACACAAGAATTTGATTATTCATCCAACCTAAATCATGAGTTTTATATTACTGCAGATTATTATACCGACAGTCAATATTACGCTATTGGTGGTACACGTGTAGAATATAATCTTCTGAACTTGGATAAATTTAAACTTGGACCTTTGGTGGAAGGCGCATACGGTGTAGGTTCTGAAGATAGAAGAAACGGTTTCCCTTATTGGTTGACAAAAGATAGACTTTTTGCCGGTGGTGGACTACAATTTAAACTTGGTAATGATGATTCTGATTTTAACTTGAAGAGTGATTTTTCTCTTTTTGCCGAGCAAGATGAAGACAGCTTTCAGCGTTATGAAGGTGAATTGTCATACAGAATTAAAAACTTTACCACTATTAATCTAAACTACTCCTACTTTACAATTGATAAGTTTTTCTCAAATGCTGTTCAACTAGGTATTCAGTATAATTTTAAATAATATTATAACTAACTCAAACAAAAAGAGCCCTCATGTGAGGGCTCTTTTTATATATGACATATAATATACGTACCCTATAAATCTATTTCTTTCAACGCATTTATAGTTGCATCTAAATCTTCATAGCTTAATGCATCGTTTAAAAAGTAACTTTCAAAAGCACTTGGCGGTAAATAAACACCTCTTTCCAACATACCATGAAAATATTTCTTGAAAGTTTCATTGTTACCTTTTGCAGAAGAAGCAAAATCAACAACGGGCTCATCTGTAAAATGTACCGATATCATACTACCGTAACGGTTAATTTGATGTGCTATCTTTTTCCCGGTCAACACTTCGGCTATGCCTTTATGTAAATATTCCGCTTTTTTGGCAAGGCTCTCAAATACTTCTGGATTATTGTTCAATTCGGTCAACATGGCCAAACCTGCACTCATAGCCAACGGGTTTCCACTTAAAGTTCCTGCTTGATAAACAGGACCATCAGGGGCAAGAAAATCCATAATTTCCGTTCTTGCAGCAAAGGCACCTACCGGTAAACCGCCACCGATAACTTTACCATAAGTAACTATATCGGCTTTAATGTTCAATACTTCCTGGGCTCCGCCTTTCGCCAAACGAAATCCGGTCATTACCTCATCAAAAATCAATAGAATACCTTCTTGCGTACATAGCTCACGAAGACCCTTCATAAATGCCTCGGTAGGTACAATACAACCCATATTACCGGCAATTGGCTCAATAATAATGGCTGCCAACTCACCTTTATTGGCTTGCACCAATTCTTTCACCCCGGCCAAATCATTATAATCCGCCAACAACGTATCTTTTGCCGTTCCTTGAGTTACACCCGGACTATTAGGACTGCCAAAAGTAACGGCACCACTACCTGCTTGAATTAAAAACGAATCTGAATGACCATGGTAGCATCCTGCAAATTTTATGATTTTATCTTTACCCGTAAATCCTCTTGCCAAACGCACGGCACTCATACAAGCTTCTGTTCCACTGTTCACGAACCTGATCTTATCCATGTTGGGCACCATGGAAATAGCCAATTTCGCCAGCTCTGTCTCAATTTCCGTAGGCATACCAAACGAAGTACCGTTCTGTGCTTTTTCAACCACTGCATTGATTACCGGTTCATGGGCATGACCCAATATTAAAGGACCCCAAGATGCTATATAATCAATTAGCTTATTACCATCCTCGTCATACAGATATGCTCCTTTGGCTCTTTTCACAAAAATTGGATCTCCACCAACTGCTTTAAATGCTCTTACAGGTGAATTTACGCCACCAGGTATATATTTTTTCGCCTCTGCAAACAGGGCGCTACTTCTTTGGTAAATCATTCTCTTTCAGGATTTATTTGTTATTTGACCTTAATTGGTTGCCCAATAGATAAGTCTGAACTTCGTAAATTATTCAACTTCATTAGTTCATCTACACTCATATAGTACTTTCTTGACAATGAATACAGGGTATCTCCTTTTTGTACCGTATGTATATTGCTTGCACCGCTAGTGGCTACAGTTGTAGTTTGGTAATCTACTTTTTTGGTTGGTTTGTCATACTTGTGCAAATCATACTTTTCTATTAAATAAATCAGTTTTTGCGGATATTTGGGATCTGTAGCGTAGCCTGCTTTTCTTAAGCCTCTGGCCCAACCCTTATAATCTGTAGGTCTTAAATTAAATAGAAATGCATATCTAGATCGTGTAGTCAAGAAAATACTATGATCCCTAAATGAGTACATAGGATGGTTATATTTTCTAAAACACTCCCCTTTTGCATCATCATCATGAAAGTCGTAGTCACCTTCCCAGCCTTTATGGCATTTTATACCAAAATGATTGTTGGTTTTCATGGCCAACTCACCTTTTCCGTTACCACTTTCCAAAAGTCCTTGTGCCAAGGTAATACTAGCCGGTATGCCGTAGCCCATCATTTCAATTTGTGCAGTCTCTGCAAATGTACTTATGTATTCTGATGGAGAATCTATGTTAAACCGTACAAATTTAGATGGTTCTGCAGGTAGATTTGCATTTTCTTCCTTTTTAGAAATATCCGCTTTTGATTTTCTACGTTCGTTAAGTACGTTTTTGGTACGTAATTGGTCTGAATATCTTTTCTTGGATTTACAAGATGACACCCCTATTCCAATTAACAAAACCAACAAAATTATCTTTTTCATATATTCAACAAAGGTAAATTTTTCTTTTTCAGTACACTATTCATGCCAGCAATACCTTGTAAACCACCGGTATGTATTGCCATAATTTTGGTTCCTACCGCAAAAGTATCATGCTTAATCATATCGAACAACCCAAAAATCATTTTTCCCGTATAAATAGGGTCAAGAGAAATTGAAGTGATGTCTTTAAATAGATTAATGAATTCAATTAACTCTTTTGATGTTTTTGCATAGCCGCCAAAATGATAGTTTGTTACCAATTGCCAACGTTCATTATCTACCAATTGTTCAATCTCATTCCTTAAAAAATCACCTTTTAAAGCTGAAAAACCAAATACTTTTTGATGTACGAAAGACGACTTAATCAACCCGGCCACCGTACCTCCCGTACCCACACTGCTGCATACAACATCAAATTCCTTATCTTCTTTGGTAATAATTTCTTCGCACCCTTTTATTGCCAAACTATTTGTGCCACCCTCTGGTACTAGATAAAAATTTCCATATTCTTTTCGTAAGGCTTCAATAAATTCTGCAGATTCCTTTTCACGATAATCACTTCTACTTATAAACTTAAACCGCATACCATCATCATAAGCCTTCTTTAACGTATTATTCGTTTGCCAAGAATTTTCAAGTTCCTCGCCACGTATTACACCTATTGCTTTAAACCCCTTTTCTTTTGCCGCATAAGCAGTAGCGGCTATATGGTTAGAATATGCACCGCCAAAGGTTAGTATGGTATGCTGATTTTCTGCCTTGGCAGCCCATAAATTATATTTGAGTTTTCTGTATTTGTTACCAGAAATAAACGGATGCAACAGATCTTCACGTTTAAGAACAAGGGTAACTTGCTTTTCGACCAATAAGGGATGTTCAATAAGCTGATTGATACTTTGCAACTAGGACGAATTTATCGCCAAAGATATTTAATAAAGCTAAATATTTTTCGATTTGATAGATAATCCATATCATTTTCATGAATATAGGCTTCACGCTCAAAACTTAGATTTTGATAAGCCTTGTAGGTATCCAAATAACAAATGGCACGAATTGTCCATTCCGTCAGATATAAAATATAAAAAGGAAGAATCAATAGTTCTCGTTGCTGGCGCAGATGAATTTTCTCATGATTTATGAGTACATCATCATTTTTTAAACTTCCATTTTTTAAAAATATGAAAGGCCATAGCGAAAGACCCACATAATTTTTATAGAAGAAATGTCTAAAAACCAATATCATAGATATATTTTGATACTATTATTACAAATATAACGCCAAAAACACACGGTAAGAAAATTACCGGTTTTTGTTGCCAACAAAACCGATTAATGGTCAAAACAGGGCTAAACGGCTTCATTGGCTATCTTCTGGAAGTCATGTCATTAGGTTATCAACAGAAAGAAGTAACTTTATACTATCTAATGACTTTGCAAAATGAAAGAAATAATACCTATAGAAGAAGGTGACTTTTACTGGTCTGAAAACGGATTTAGAGTTTTTACTGAACAGTTTCATCTAAAACGTGGGTATTGCTGTGAAAGTGGCTGTAGACACTGCCCATATGGATATGATCCAAAAACCAATACTCAATAAAATTTAACATAGCACGGCATGATATTTGTGAATGTTTATTACAGAAAAAATTAGTACTTAAAATATATGACATTATGAAAAACATTAAACTACTTGGCTTGCCGCTACTTCTTTTAGTTTTTATTACTTCCTGTTCATCTGTAAGCGTACTTTCAGATTATGACCAGAAAGCTGATTTCAATGATTATAAAACATATGCATTTTATAAAACCGGAATAGACAAAGCTCAAATATCCGACTTGGACAAAAAACGAATTCTACGCGCTATTGAAACCGAAATGAGCTCAAGAGGTTTCGTAAAATCCGAAAAGCCAGATTTATTGGTCAGTATTTTTACCAAAGAGCAAGAACGCGTTGATGTTTATAATAACAACTACGGTTGGGGCGGTGCCTGGGGATGGGGTTACAACCCATGGGCTTGGGGTCCTGGTTTTGGCTGGGGCGGTACTAGCGTAAGTGCCAGCACACAGGGTTCTCTTTATATTGACCTAATAGATAACAATACAAACGAACTGGTATGGCAAGGTAAAGGTGTGGGAACACTATCCAATACCAAGAATATTGCCAAAAAAGAAGAACGAATTAGAGAATTTGTATCTCAAATTCTAGAGCAATACCCACCTAATGCGGTTGCAATGAAATAATAAACACTGTTTATAAAATTAAGGCTTGCAGATGAAATCATCTGCAAGCCTTTTTTATTTACAATAATGAAAAATGCGTATCGTTCTTTACCTCATTTAAAACAAAAGCGCTCTTAACACCACCAATACTTGGTAAAGAAGCTATCTTAAATTTTGCGAAATTATAATAAGCATCAAGGTTGGCTACTACAACTTTAAGGAGAAAATCAAACTCGCCACCCACTACAAAGCATTCTACCACTTCAGGATACTTTTTTACCTGCTCAAAAAAATCATCCATCATTGCGCCTTTTTGAGCCTCTAAAGAAACAAAGCTAAAAACCGTTATGCTATCCTCAATTTTGTCCTTATCCAAAATAGCTACATAGTTCTTTATAAACCCATCATGCTCAAGACGTTTAATACGTTCATATACTGGTGTTTTTGTCATTCCGAGTTGCTCTGCAATTGCCTTGGTACCAATTTTTGCATCTTTCTGCAAAATCTTTAATATCTCCCTATCTATAAAATCTAATTTTTCCATCAAAATATTTTCCTGATTAATAGCCTACCGAGAACACTATAAAGTAATAATTACTTTTAAATTATCTATTTAAAGTCTTATTTCCTAATTAAATCAAATTTAACATATAATTAGTCCTATAATCCTATATTTAATAGAAATAATATAGGCTTTAAAAGTATAATTATGGGCGAAATTACTTCTACATATGAAAGCAATCCTATTTTGGATAAACTTCCATCACATTTAAGGCAATACATTAAACCTCAAAACTATGAAGACTACACCCCTATAAACCAAGCTGTTTGGAGATATGTGATGCGCAAAAATGTAGACTACCTTAGCCAAGTTGCCCATAAATCATATACGGAAGGCTTACGTAAAACAGGCATCTCTATAGACAACATCCCAAACATGTATGGCATGAACCGTATTTTAAAAGATTTAGGCTGGGCCGCCGTTGCTGTAGATGGCTTTATTCCGCCCGCCGCTTTTATGGAGTTCCAAGCCTATAATGTTTTAGTTATAGCCTCTGATATTCGCCAATTAGAGAATATTGCCTATACCCCTGCCCCAGATATCATTCATGAAGGAGCGGGCCATGCGCCTATTATTGCCAACCCTGAATATGCTGCATATTTAAGGCGATTTGGTGAAATTGGCTGTAAAGCTATATCTAGTGCTAAAGATTTTGAACTATACGAAGCTGTACGCCATCTATCCATTATCAAAGAAGCTAAAGGCACACCAATAGAAGAAATTCAAAAGTCTGAAAAGCATATTGAATTTCTTCAGGACAATATGGGCGAACCCAGCGAAATGGCGCTTATTAGAAACTTGCACTGGTGGACCGTGGAATACGGACTTATAGGACCTTTAGAGGACCCAAAGATTTACGGAGCGGGACTTTTATCCTCTATTGGTGAAAGCCAGTGGTGCATGACAGATAATGTAAAAAAACTGCCTTATTCCATTGAAGCGGCAAGAACCTCTTTTGATATCACCAAACCTCAACCACAACTTTTTGTTACTCCAGATTTTGCTTTTTTGAGTCAGGTTCTTGAAGACTTTGCAAATACAATGGCTTTACGAAAGGGCGGACTTTCAGGTTTACAGAAACTTATAGACTCAAAAGAACTAGGAACAATTGAACTAAGTACTGGGTTACAAGTATCCGGTAATTTTGAATCATTGATTTCTCATGAAGGCAAACCTATATACTTTCAAACGAAGGGTAAATCTGCTTTGGCATACCGGGAAAAAGAGTTGGTAGGTCAAGATATCAATCAGCATGAAACCGGTTTTGGATCACCAATAGGACGACTTAAAGGCATTAATATACCTATTGAGGATATGAGTCCGCGCGACCTTAAAGCATATAAGATTTATGAAGGTGAAATTGTTTCGTTAGATTTTATTGGTGGAATTAATGTTACCGGTAAAATAGTTACCGGCACACGTAATCTTCAAGGTAGAATTATCTTAATTACTTTTGAAAATTGTAAGGTAACCCATAATGGAACTACCCTTTTTGAATCTAACGATGAATTGTACAATATTGCAATTGGTGAAGACATAGTTTCCGCCTACCATGGTCCCGCAGATTTGCATAGTTTTGACCTTTTAGATCATTCCCTAAGCCCTAGTAGTGTTAACAAAGATGAAGAAAGTTTAAATGAACTAGAATCTTATTATAAGACAATCAGGGATTTTAGAGAGGGAAAAAACACCATTGTTTCTAGAACAAAGATTTTTCAGGAAATACAGGAAAAATACCCAACAGATTGGTTATTGCCAGTAGAAATTTATGAACTGGCCGTAAAAAGTAATGATGACAAATTAGCAAAAAATATAGAACAGCACTTGGAAAACATTAAACTTGACCAACCGAAACTTGGGCAATTAATTGATGACGGATTAGCATTAGCTACGGTAAAATCCCTGGCTTAATTTCTTGCAGTGCCTCTAATGATCCAATGGTCTGATCTTGGTAGGTTAATTGCCAACCCATAGAATTGGTAAGAATATAAAATTTCTGCAGCTCACTAATTAGTCTATTCTCCGCATTGCCCAATAATGCAGAAGCTTGCACTTTTTTCATTAATGATGCATTTACCGTTTTCTTTATTTTATTATAATCGGTAGCATCAAACTGGTTCAAATAATCTGCGGTGACGTCGTAGTATTCAAAATCTGGATTCAGATTAATTTCTGCTTCTGGTATGCTTTTGATTTTTACCGTTTTGGTTGGTTCATCAACCTCAAAGTCAATCTTACTTAAATCATAAGCGACGGTAACATCTGCATTTACCACCACCAATGCCTTTTTTTCTGCCCTTAATAATGGACCAAAAAGCTCTTTAGAATCTTTGTAATTATACACCTCAGAAAAATGCCCCTCAGTTACCACCAACTTGGAAACGTTGGTAATTTCTTGTTGAATGAGCATGGAGTTTTCTTTAAGAATAGATTTATCTTCCTTACCATCATTGCAGGAACGAACCACCAATACAATTGCTAAAGTAATTAGAACGCCTGCAATAAATTTTTTCATGCCTTTGAAATTTTGAAATCCATAAATGGATACTCTTTCTGTATATACGTAATCTTTCTACGTAACGATGTTAAAAATTTTTGATGTGCTTCACTATTCGGATTAAAAGGTCGATGTTGCAATCCACGTTGTATTTCATCAACTTTTTTCATGTAATCGTCCATACTATCTTTAATCCAAACTAATCTAAACTTCTTCCAGATATACTCTATTGCCGTCTCATTAGGATGAATCATATCTTTGGCATAAAAACGATAATCACGCAACTCATCCATCATTAATTCATAACTAGGAAAATAAGATACCCTATCCTCATTCAAAACCTGATGAATGGCGGCAATGAGATGCGCTTTACTTCTTTGATTCTCCAGGAATCCGTCCTTTAAGTGCCTAACAGGCGATACCGTAAATATAAATTGTACTGTAGGATTTACAGATTGCACAAAAGTGATAACTCGTTTTAAACTCTCAACTACCTCTTCAACGCTTAACAGCTCTTTAGTAAAATTAGACTGCGGTACTTTATGGCAATTTGCTACTACTTTATTGCTAGAAATCTTGCGGTACACCCAAGCGGTACCTAAAGTGATAATGATATGACTAGCTGTATTTACTTGCGTTGAAGTTCTACTTATTGCATTATTTAAATCTGTAATAATTTGTTCCTTGGACGGATTACTTAAACTAGAATGCGCATCAAAACTATGCCATTGTTCATTCTCGTTAAACACATCTTCTTCAGTAAATAATTCTTGATTGACCGACTTTTCAATTATCCTTTCAATTGCCAAAGGATGAAACAATATCCCAAACGGATTCTGTAATCCCTGAAATTTATAGTATTCTAATTTTGCTCCAATATTCTCAGAAAAACAGGAACCCAAAAGCAACAACTGACTTGAATAGTCAATCGTATTTTTAGATTTCGTTAATGGTATTTTGGTTAACAGATTCATTTAGGTCGCACACTCTCGTTTAGCTTATGAAACAATTGATACGGATAAATCTCATAAATTACATTATCCTCATTTATAGTATTATCTGCGTTTTCAAACGCTTTCTTCTCCCATTCCCCTCCTTCTTCATTTCCTAACTTGGTCATACTTCTACCCTTAAAATAAAGTGCCTCGGCAAAATTTTCATACACCATTAATGACATATCGAATGAAGCAATCGCCTCATTATAATTACCTAATTCAAAGTCTGCAATACCTAAATAATACCAATCTAAATAATGACAGGATTCTTGCGGAGGATCATTAGGAAAATCTTTGAACTGCTGTTCTTTACTTAATAGCAAAAACTCTTTTGCTTTAGAGAATTTATTTAACTGAAGATAATCTAGACCAATGTAAAAATTATAGGTATGATCCATAACATAACCATCGCCAAACTCTTTTTTGGCTCTCATAAATTCAGAAATCGATTTTATATAATCTTTTGAGAAAATACATCTCATAAATCCGCTATAATCCAAATACTTTTCTGGGGCGTACTCAACAGCTTTATCTAAAAATGGTTTGCCTAACTGGTATTTTCTAGCTTTATATAACGGCATTGCTTTTTGTTGCCAAAGCCAAGCGCTTTCTGGCACAATTGCGAGTGCAGAATCTAAATACTGTTGATGTTCTAGCGAATGCATAGGACTTTGAAAAGATTTCTCTATATACTCCCTAACATGCATAGAATCTATACCTGACAAGACTTTTTTCTCTACCTTTTTATCACCTTTCACCATATCTTCCTTTTTATCGGAAAGATTACAAGACGAAATAACTAGCAATAAGATGATATACTTTTTCATAAAACTATCGCATGATACAGCTTCTTAAACTGTCTTTATAATTAAATTTTCTATGGCTAAAGAGTGAAAAAAGAATCTATTCAAATTCAACCTTCCTTATCATTTATTATACACAATTTCGACTTTAAACTGATAAAAAAAAGAACCCAAAATCAAGTATTGAATATTTTAATCAACACTTGATTTTGGGCTTCAGTACATTTAATCTTTGTACGAAATTTCATTTTTAAGCCATGTTATTTCGCTAACTTCTTTGCAGACTTAGCTATTACATCACTAAGGTAACCTAAATTTTTCGCTTTTAAATTGTAACCTAGACCAGTAATGTATTCTCTAAAAATTACTTCTCCAGTTTTTGAATTTACTACCTGTATAAATCTTTCTGCATTGGCTCTGGCATAACGCATATAATAGAATTCTTTATTTTCTTCAATTGCCTTATCTAAATCTTCGGTAGAAATAAACTCATAGTCATAATCATATTTACTAAAAAGCTTCTCAACTTCTTTATCCTCACCATCAGAAATTTCTGCGGTAAAAGCATTTGTTCTTTGAGTGATATAGTTTGGCACATATAATTTAGAAGTGGTCAAACTTGCAATCTTTTTTGCATCATAATCTTTCTCATACATCCAATATGTTTCACCTTTAGCTATAAGGTCATTTGTTTGTTGAAAGTAATTTTTTAAAAATCCTGTTGAATAATTAAAGAAAACATTTTCAGTATACATTTTCTCTACAATAACTTCCTTTTCTTCAGAAAGGGCGGTATTTACAAAATCTGATGTTGGAAAAAGATAAATTTTAGCTATCGGCTTTTTATTATTTCTGAAAATCTCATTAATCTTCTCTTCTCTTTTCTTCTCTTTTTTCGCTTTAACCTTAGACAACTTTTCATCTATGGTTTCAGCATCATATAATCCGATATTAATATAGGTATGCAATGAATGCACAACACTACCCATTTTGGTAGTTTTAGAACGCTTGAATCCTACAAGTTCTGCTATAGAGTAATTCTTGTTATAATACTCTTGTAAATCATATTCACTTTGAGGAACTATTTTATATGGGGTCACTGTCCAAGTTTCCTCTAAAATTTTAGCGTATTGGTCGGCGTCAATAACATCTGACAAGACAAAAATGGTTGTCGATGCTTTAAATTCCTCTAATGCTTTAGGTTTTAAATCTGACGGTTTACCGACATGCCGAGCGCCAAATGAGACTTGTGAAAATCCTGAAAAACTTACGAATGCTAATAATAATAAAAAATAATTCTTCATGGTTATATGTTTAATTGGTTGATATAAAACCACATTTAACCATGATTATTGTATTTTATATGCTTTACAACTTACCCCAAATAACTTTCAGCCTGCGCCAAAGCATCTGCTATACCACCAGGATTTTTACCGCCTGCAGTGGCAAAGAAAGGTTGACCACCACCACCACCTTGAATATACTTACCAAGCTCACGAACAATTGTCCCGGCATTTAATCCTTTGGAGGCAACCAGTTCTTTAGATATATAACAGGACAATAAAGCTTTACCATTTTGCT
>JAHDDL010000076.1 GCA_020629415.1 Maribacter sp.
TCTATACTCTATACTCTATACTCTATACTCTATACTCTATACTCTATACTCTATATTCTATACTCTATTATTTACTTTTCTCTTCTTTTCTTCTCAGAAACAAACTCTCTTTTATACTTTTTAATCTTGTAAATGCCTTGCCGTTCATTTCTTTTGTTTCTTCCACCTTTTTCTTTGCATTACCATCATAGAGCATTCCTGTACATAAGCACATTTTTTGTTCAGTTCTCGTAAGGATGTCAAAATTCTTACAAGTTTGGCAACCTTTCCAAAACTCAGGGTCATCTGTGAGCTCAGAAAATGTAACAGGTTTATAGCCTAGTTCGTAGTTAATTTTCATCACTGCTAAACCTGTGGTGATCCCAAATATTTTAGCATCGGGAAATTTCTCCCTGCTTAATTCAAAGATTTTGGCTTTAATGCTTTTAGCTAGACCTTGCCCTCTATAATCTGGGTGTACTATAAGTCCGGAATTTGCTACAAATTTCTCGTGTCCCCATACTTCTATATAGCAGAAACCCGCAAATTTATCTCCGTCCAATGCAAGTATGGCATTACCGTTAGAAAGTTTTCTTTGAATATACTCTGGGGTACGTTTTGCTATGCCGGTACCGCGTACTTTGGCAGATTCAGCAATGGTATCGCAGATATCCTGAGCGTATTTAAAATGTGATTCGTTAGCAACAATTAAGTTCATTGCCAGTTAGATTTAAAAGTGTAAAAAAAGTTTTGATTTTCTGTGCGGAAATGGACTCACCTAATTCCATAATTATATCTTACCCTTACGGGCGACGACGGTGAGATGTGAACGGGCGCGCTAGAGCCAATGGGCTCACGGTGCTATATAAAAAGTAGTTTATTTCGTTCATTACGGGGTAAATGTACAAATTATATTTATTTGACATCACTCAACGTATAATTTTTACAAAAACTTCACTTTTTGTTATTATGTGCAATGATTTCATAAAACAAATAGCCATACACTGAAATATATTCAATACCCAATAGCCACAAGTTTTCTTTGAAATCTGCCTGAGAATAAGCGAAGTAGCTCAGTACAATGGCCGCAGACCAAACTACGGCATATCTGTATGTTGTGAAAATAGAAAGTAAAACTAAAAAGATAGCGTACCAAGGGTGTACGGTAGTAGATATAAAGTAATAAATGGTCAAAACCCACATCATAGACCATAGTACCCTGTTTAGGTCATATCTTTTAGGTAAAAATGTAAATAGACCTACTGTTGCAATAGTAAATAAGGGTGTAAATTTTCCGTATTCTTTAATGAACTCCCATGGTTTTTCATCAAAATGTATGGCAGTTTTTTTAGCGATATTATAAATACTGGAATTGAACTCAAAATTAGAAAACCATAGTTTTAAGGTTTTACTATAGTTATCTATAAATTCTGGGGTATTGAACGGCAGAAATAGTGAAATGGAAGTTATACCAATGATCATATAGAACACTATGCTTTTTTTCCAGCCCAAGTATTTAAAGAATAATGGTAAAAATAAAAGAGGTACTAATTTTATAGATATGGAACATGCCAAAACAACACCGGCGGTTTTCCATTTGTTTAACGATAAAAGGTACATGGCAACAATAAAGAAAAAGAGCATGACCCCTTCAAAATGAAGATTTCCGGTGAGTTCCACTATTACAAGCGGATTAATGAAATACCAGAAAATTAAATGCGGAGATCGGTTCAAGTTTTTCAGCAGCTTTCTTCCAAAATATATTATACCATTATCTGCAAGAATAATAATTGAACGCATGGCTATTAATGAACCAAAAATACTTTTGCCGCCAAGAATTGTGGCCAAGGCAAAAATAAGTTGGTTTAAAGGTGGGTAATTGCTATAGTGCCTTGCGCTTAAACTGCCCATGCCATCGTAAAGTTCTTTGGCGTTCGGTATTATTGATACCATGTTTGGCATCAATTCATCTGGAGTGTGTAGATAAGGGTTTATGCCGCTTGAGATTAGTTGGCCGTCCCATATAAACCTATAAAAATCTTGAGAAAGATTAGGTTCTGTAAAAAGAAAGATTAATCTAAATATGATGCCGATACCTAGCAACAATCTGAAGTTCATTTTTTCAAACTGTATCAGTTTAAAACAGAAAAAGAAAAGTGCTATAAAAAGGGAGAGCAACTTTATAAAATCCGTTCTATCTAGATGATAGGCAAAGGTGTAGTAAAACACAAAACTTAATACTGCCAATATCAAGGAAACCCTATGGAGTTTCAGAAAATTCTTAAAGGTAACCGGCATTAGGGCTTTGGGTTTAGTAACAGGTCAATTTAATGGTTTTTATTGAAAAATGATTTCAATTGCCCATCAATTTTCCTAAAAGTTCTTTCATCATTTTTGCAGCTAAATAAGCGGTCATGTCATGAAAGTCTCTGTCAGGGTTATATTCTACAATATCGGCGCCAACGACTTCTGTATCTATGCCATGGATTAAATCTAAAACTTGACGAGATGAGAGTCCGCCAGGTTCATGGTGCGAAACTCCAGGGGCAAATGCAGGGTCAAAACCATCCATATCCAAAGAAATATAAAGCGGATTTTCAAATTTAGGTATGGCGTTCAAATCTAGGTTACGCATTTCATGCACATCAACATTGTATTTTTTTGCTTGATCCGCCTGATGTGGATTTAAGGTACGAATGCCTACTTGAACAAGTTTTACGGCATAGCCGTTTTCCATAATTCTTGCAAATGGGCAAGCGTGGGAGTAAGGGTCGCCTTCATAGTCATGGTATAGATCAGCGTGTGCATCTATATGTAAAATATCTAGTTTTGGGTAGTGTTCATGTAAAGCTTTTATTATGGGAAACGTAACGGAATGGTCACCACCTAAAGAAAGCAATTTTGAGCCAGATTCAATATTCTTTTTGGTAATGGTTTCAATATCAAAATACTCGTTGATGATAAAATCACCCTTGTCTATTACAGCATCATTTTCTATAGATGTACCTAATTCGGTATATAGGTTCATAGAGTCGCTGTACAATGCTTTTCTGATTAGGTCTGGAGCTTTTGCAGGCCCTCTTTGAAAAGATGATTTTGCATCCCAATTAATGCCTTGAATAGTAATGTCTTTCATGATAGTGCTTTTGTCTGGCTGATGAATTAGTACATGGTATTTGGATTTTCAGATTTCTCTGGTATTTGCTGTATAGCATCCCAATGTTCGCATATTTTTCCATTTGTATCAAACCTGAAAAAATCCATTGTAACATATTGGTCATTTCCTGGCCATACCTGGTGCGTGTGTAATGCAACCAAATCTCCTTCTGCAATGCAACGTACAAATTCAATAGATTTTTCAGGGTATTCTTTTTGCATACGTTCAAAATAATCTATAAAACCTTGCGTACCATTGGCAACTGCCGGGTTGTGCTGAATGTATTCTTTGCCAACATACATTTCTATGGCCAGTTTTGGGTTTCCTAAATATGCCGTTCTGTAAAAAGCGATGGCGTTCCTTTTGTTTGTTTCTAAATTCATCATGATATCTTGTTATGTTTTAATGAAAATAAATTTTTCTGAATTCCATTGGGGTCATCCCTGTATTTGATTTAAAGAATTTTGAAAAATAGGCATAGTCAGAATACCCCAATGTGTCTGCAACATTGGCTAGGTTGTCATTAGAATGAACGATCAAACGTTTAGCTTCTAACATGATGCGCTCAGAAATCAAGGTAGTTGTAGTTTTGCTTATAGTCTTTTGAACCACTCTGTTTAAGTGTTTGGTTGTAATACTTAGTTTTTCAGCATAGAATTTAGGTAATTTTTCGGCGTAAAAGTGTGCATTAATTAATTTTTCCAGTCGCTCAAGAATATTCGTATAGCTGTTTGATCCTAATTTTTCAATAATTGTGTCGGCAGTATATGCACGCGTTAGTTCTATGTATATATAGTGTATAAGACTAATGATTTTAGCTTCTCTTAGTAAATTTTCTTCTCTGTACTCTGTGAAAAGTTCTTGAAAAACAGTGGTTAGGTGTATCAGTTTCTCTTTAGATAATTGAAGCAAAGGCGGGTTTTGGTTGGAATAGTAAAAAGGAAAAGAATTTAGGGAATGATCCAAAAATTTTAGTTCATAGAATTCTTGAGAGTGAAAGAAAATATAACCTTCTGGTTGCGATTCAAATTTCCAAAAATGAGTTTGCCCAGGTTTTAGGAAGAAGACCTTTCCGGGTTCTATTGGGTAGGTGTCAAAATCTATTTCATGTGTGCCGGTGCCTTTGGTAAAAATAACGCACAAGTAAAAATTATGGGTATGAGGTTTATTTATAAGATTCTTATTGATTTGAATATGGTCTGCAAAAGAGTTTACATAAAGACTATGTAGCGGCTTGTTTTTTAAAAACTGACTAATATGTAAAACGGGGATTTTCATACAAAATGTCTTAAAAGTACAAATATATGCGCCTATTTTAAGACCGAAACCTTTATTTTATGTCTTAATTTTGCAGTATAAAAATGGAGGTCGTGAGTAAAGTGTTGAATGTTGTAAAATGCAAATGTCCTAATTGTAATGAGGGTAAGGTCTTTAGTGGGCAAGGAAATGTTTTTTTGTTTAAAATGCCGATAATGAATGAAAGGTGTCCTGAATGCAATTTTAAATTTGAAAAAGAAACGGGCTTCTTTTTTGGAGCTATGTTCGTTAGTTATGCCTTGGCTGTGGCACAAATGATAATAAGCCTTGTGTTGTTTTGGTATTTTGTGGATCTGTCTCCGTTGCGGGTATTTACTATTATTGCTTTGGTAACTGTACTGTTGAGCACTTTTAATTTTAGGCTGTCAAGATCTATTTGGATCCATTTGTTTTACAAACTTTAAAATATTGATTTAAGTAGGGTTTGTCATTTTTTTGGCAAGTTTAACTACTCTTTCTGCTATTCTATTAGGATCATTTTTTCTCCAGTTCATAAATAAGCTAATAGTCTCATCTAGCGCTATAAACCTAACGCCAATTGCATTTGAGAATTTATAGGATAACGGTAGTATAGATATGCCTAGGCCTTGTGCTACAAGATTAACTATCATACCTCCAAAATCAGATTCAATAACAGTTTTTGGCTCAAAACCGTTTTTTTGAAAAAGACTTCTTAATAGTGAAGGAAAGTAAGTGATTCTATGCAAGCCAGAAATAATGAATTTTTCATCTTGTAATACCTTTAAATCCTTTAAGATTGTATTGGTCAACCAATGTTTCTCTGGAACAACAAGGTAGATAGGTTCAGTATATAATTTATACGACATTATATGAGTGTTATTTTTAGTATCTCTATTTTAAATTTTTATACCTTATTTTGAAGTCGAAATTTTGCACTGTTACTTATGAGTACTGATAAAAAGGGTATTAAACCAAATAAGATTCCGTGGCCAACCAAAAAGGCTATGCAACAAGTGTATGAAATGAATCTGTGGGGTAGTGGTACTGAAGATTTTTATTCAGGTGAAGGCTCTCATAAGCCAGAAATTGTAAAACCTTATATTGAGACATTAACTACTTTTTTAACTTCATTTGAAAGCCCTATTTCCGTGTGTGATTTAGGATGCGGAGATTTTAATATAGGTAAAGAACTAGTAAGCTATACCAAGAATTATGTTGCCGTTGATATAGTACCGGAATTAATTACGCACAATAAGAAAAAGTTTAAATCAAAGAACGTAGAGTTTCAATGTTTGGATATTGCAGTAGATGACCTTCCTGTTGCAGATTGCGCTATTATACGTCAAGTATTGCAACACATTTCTAACGATGAGGTACAGCAGGTTGTTCACAAGCTACCTGGTTTTAAGTATGTAATACTTACGGAACATCTTCCCTGTAAAGATTTTACGCCCAATTTGGATGTTATTTCTGGTCAAGGAACCCGTTTAAAAAAGAATAGTGGTATTAAACTTTTAGAGAATCCGTTTAATCTGAAAATTTTGGAAGAGCAAGAGCTATTAAAAATAGTTGATGAGCACGGTGTTATTGTAACTACACTATATAAATTGAATTGATGTGGTATTCCTCATTAATATCATATAAAACATTGTCATTTTGCTCTAACTATTTTTATGTAATTAAATATAGGCAAATGCGCATTTAAGAAAATCTAGAGAAGGAGCGTTTTTGGATGGTTATTATAATGTTTGGTCTTTGATTTGCTAGGTACTGGCAAATATGACTATTATCTAGTGCCGACAAAGCACTTTTTTATAAAGAGAATATGTCTTAAACGCATTGGTTATATGAGTTCAACGGAAAAAACCATTTTAGATAAAATAGACCACTACCATCATTTAACCATACTACTTTAAAATAATAAAGTATTAAGTGTGTTAGAGCAGCATCATTAAAATGTATTGATAGTCCATGCCGAATTTCCACGATCTGCGAAATTGAAATTGTAAGAATCCTCTATTGGATTAAATAGTAAACGTATATTTCTTAAAAGGATGGCGAATGATTAGTGGTGGTGCTCAATGTAAGCAAACCATTTAAATTGTTGTTTTGTTTATAGGTCATTTTCGCTTTCATTCTTATCCACAGCCTTTTGTTTCATGT
>JAHDDL010000037.1:0-2300 GCA_020629415.1 Maribacter sp.
CGTTCGTAATATTTAGCGGTATCAGGGTCGTTGGTCTTCCCAAAAAACTGATAGGAGAGATTACTCAAAATCGCACGGCTACCCTTCTCCCCATACATCATATCGTTCTGAATCTTATCCTGCATTACATAAACGGTAGCAATATCATAGCTCCTCAGGGTTGCAGGAACACGATGCATATTCAACATTCGAATGGTTGGAGCCTCCTCCATTAGCAAAAAAGAGGATTTGCCCTTACGAACACTCATTTGTTTCGTTATGGTATGAATAATAGTGGCAATAATCGGAGACAATGAGGTCTCGTATTTAGGATTGTTTACCACACAGACAACCGAGTTATTTTTACCAGAATTAATATTAAGCGGTACTTTGTCATCGGATAACGCCATAAAAATACGTTGCGTGCTTATCTTTTTAAAAGCATTGGACAAGGTACTTTTAACAGCAGCAGTCTGCCTCTCAGAATCCGCACCATTAATAAAGGCATCAGCCATTGCCTTAGAGGTGATATCCGCGCTTAAAAACTCAACAAGCTCTTTAGTGCTTAGGTATTGATATAAGGCGATAAGATGTGGTAAAGTGCAGAATTGTTTATAATCTGTTTTAAGCCTCCACATCATACCACCCACCAATCCTTCAGCAGCATCGTTAAAGAAACGCGAATTTCCTGAACCACCACTTTCCTTGAGTTCCAAAAGATTTTCTACTAGCACTCTGGAAACCTCATGCACGCTTTCTTCATCAGGAAGATAGCGCGGCGCAATGGGATTTACCTTGAAATAAATGGGGTCAAAGGAAATGATATAAAAAGGTGTTTCTCCGTTTCCAAAGATAGGATATGCCATTTCGGTAATCTCAAAATCCTTATAATCATGAATTACTCCACAAAAATTATGTGTATTAAAATGTTGTAAAAGTCCATATACTACACTTTCCGTTTTTCCACTCCCAGCAGAACCTATAATGGATATTCCCCTCCGGATATTTTCCAAAACTAGATTCCCTTGTCTCACTTTAAATTTGACTCGGTATTTAGGGTCTACAGAAGTGTTTTCCTTCTCAATCCCAATAAATACATAACAGAGAATGTTCAATAAAAAGAGAGGCAGAAATCCGATAAGCAATAACTGTAAAAACTCTTTTAATTCCAGTATCGTGTACCATTGAACAAGTAATATAATAAGCAACCCAAATAGATTGAAAAAGAATCCAAAACGAAGAAAGCGAACTACTAGATATATAAGTATTCCTCCTATTATAATTAATAATGCAATTTCCCAGACAAATGTTTCCATAGTGTGATTTTAAATTAATATCCAACTGAACCAGAACGCAGGGCAATTTCTAACCCTCGTCTTAATTTTCTAAAAGCCGTTACTGCTAATTGCGTTGTAGAGGTTGGAATGATAGGAATGTCAAGCCCAGTTTTCCGTATCAATTTAAAGGCTATTGCCCTTTCCGAAACAGGTAATCCCAAAAGCTTTGCGTAAAAGCGTTTTGGGTCTTTAATGAACTGCTTTTGCCCTTTATAACTCTCCACATAATTTCGATTGTATCCTGTGGTACTATCAAAGGTTTTTTCGGCAGCCTCATAAAACTTGTCACGGTCGAAACCTCTCTTTTGTTTGGTCCCATTAAGTATTACCTCAGATGCTTTATATACAGATCCTGGAGAAAGACTTTTGGTATTGCTGGCATCTTTTCTAGAAACGATGATATGTATATGGGTCTGCATTCCAGGTTTTTTCATTCCGGAAACCAGTATTTTACCATCTACCCTATGGGGAATTTGAGCTGTCAGGTTTTTAATCTCATTTTTCATCTGGGAAGTATTCCCTTTCAGTTCGCCCCGTTCTACTTTTCGAATGCCATTTTCGAGCTTTGCTATCTTGCCTGTATAATCCTGATTCTCTTTCACCTTTTGGTCAAAGCCTCTATAACTGCGATCCTTCTCTATCTTAGCATAATATTTAATATTGTCTACAGTAACCGCCTCATCTCTATAAAAACATTTTGCATATTCTTTCATTAACTCTCGTGTATACGCCCTTAATTTTTCAGGATTATTTTGGATATGCTTTAATTCACGTTGACTAGGATTTACAATGATGGAATAGAATTTGGGTTCTTTCTTTTTTAGTTTTGCGGTATTACCGTCAATTTCTTGAATGACTTTTTCAGGAGAAATTCTGTCATTATATTGATCAAAGAAATGTTCTTGCATTTCAGGTGCAAGTTCTTGGTTTTCCTTCTCTAAATAAGCAACATAATCTGCTACGCTATTTGCGTAAGTATTTCCT
>JAHDDL010000037.1:2400-9519 GCA_020629415.1 Maribacter sp.
TTCCTTCTCTAAATAAGCAACATAATCTGCTACGCTATTTGCGTAAGTATTTCCTATTTTTTGTCTTGTTATAGCTAGGTACATATTTAGTAGTTTTCTAGTTCTCTTTTGATTCGCAAATACTCCTGTTGGGATAGTTCCAATATGAGATAATCCTTTCCAAAACTATTTTTGACCAATTGAATATGCTCCAAAACATACCCAAATTCTTTTCGGACTTCTTTCAACTTTAACTCGGTCCGTTCATGTACAAATTGAGAAACGAATGCTTCAGTTTTCTTCTCCGGTTCTTTTATTTTCTCCCTTAATAATTTTTCTTTTCTAACAGGTTCTTCCTTTTCTGCCACACCCTGAAAAAGAGATTGCAGCATTGCCGTTGTAGGTTTGTCATGATTCTTTTCGATGTCTTTTATGATAGCAATAACGGCCTCGGTACGTTTTCTATTTTTATGGAGTTCGTTCAAAAAACTTTTTTCTCTCGTAGTGAATGGTGAGAAACCGTGCCATTCAAAAAAATCAATCATGGCATCCAAAGTTTCCGATTGAGGCTTGGACAGGTTACGACAAAGTTTACGAAAGCGCATAACCACCGTTTTCTTTAAACAGATGGATAGATAATCATAGGTATACTTGTTTTTTACTTTCATTTTCAATAAACTTTTTCAATGTTTATGGTGGGTAGTAGGCTGTTTTCAATAAACTCTTCTAGTTTTCATAATTTTCATTTTGTTGAACATTGTATTTAAAGCCTTAATATTCAATTACTTGAATATTAAATAAAACTCTGTAACATCGCTTTTGCGTGTTACCGTCTTGCTATTCCTTTTTCCCCCACAGGGGAAAAAATAAATACCTTTCCTTCAAGGTAAAGGCTCTTGTTCTTAAGACATTTTAAAACAAGCTATTTAAGAAGCTTTAAGGATGATTTTTAGAGATTCGATATGAAATACGCAATTCTGTTACATTTCTTTAAAAAGAAAAGGGCAACTTTCAAAGTCGCCCTATTAACTAGTATATCGCTAATCTTTATATAGTAAACATGAATTTGTAATTATAAAGATTCTTAATGGCTTCCACTTCCAAAATTTCTCGATAGTCCAAATGATTTTCTTGGGCGTATGCTTTAATTTCAGAACCGCATTTCTGTTCAACTTCTTTCTTGGATTGCTCCATAAGTTTTTCCTGTGTATCTCCGTCCAGATTATTGAAATTTAGACGGAACGGTAAATCTATATTGATGTCCATACAATTTGAATTTTATAGCAATCCATTATCCGCAAAACTGTAATAGTTGCCATTAGGTACAATTAGAATATGATCGAGTACTTTAATATCTAAAAGCTCAGCAGCCCTTTTGATTTTGTCTGTTAATTTTTTATCAGCTTCACTAGCTTTCAATGTTCCGCTTGGATGGTTATGGGTCAAGATTACCGCAACGGAAAGAGACTTAAGTATAACCGCAAAAAGAATACGGATATCTACCAAAGTTCCAGTTATCCCACCTTTTGAAAGTTGGTAGATTCCTTTTACTTTGTTGCTGTTGTTCAGTAATACCACCTTGAAGGATTCGTGCAGCCCTATAGTATCTTTATCCCAATGCTCAAAAAGAAGATCTGCAGCATCTTTTGAAGAATTTATCTTATGCCAAAATGGGGAGGTTATCCGCTCTTTATAGCTTATTTGTATTTCATTAACTTTGTCTTTCATTACGTATAATTTTAGGATTATGGGTATAAAAAAGAGGGCAGAACTTTTCCGAGAGATGCCCTCTTTGATTTCTAAATAATTAGCACATTAGGCTACCTAGCTTTCAGTATTGGAACCCAATAACAAAACTTCGCTGATTACTACTTCTGTGATGTAGCGTTTATCGCCTTCCTTGGTTTCATAATTACGGGAAGTCAGTTTGCCATCAATGGCAATTTGTTTGCCCTTGCTTGCATAGGTTTCAATAATCTCCGCAGTTTTACCCCATGCTACTATATTGTGCCAATCGGTATTTTGCACCTTCTCACCTTTAGCGTTTTTGTAGTTCTCGTTTGTCGCTAACGAAAAACGAATCACTTTCTTACCGCTTTCCAGAACGGTCATTTCAGGGTTGTTGCCCACATTGCCGATTAATTGCACTTTGTTTCTGATGGTACTCATAATTGAAAAATTTAGAATTAATACTAAGACCTGCCCGACTATCGGACAGCCTTTAAAATCGATTTACTTATTATATCCAGAGCGTTTTCCTCTTTTTTGTTTTTTAACTTTTGTTCCGCTTCATTTTTGAGGATTCGATATGATTTCATGGTTTCCGTTTTAGATTTACTTCCCATAGTGCCGCCGCTGTTACCTTTTTTTGTTGCCTAGCGGTTTCAATATTCAAGCTTGGTAAGGCGTATAAAAAGCACAGCGGCTTTATGCCGCTGTCCAAGCTTGAATGTTGTTATTTTGCCGTCAAAAAAAGGTTAGTGGAGGCACGGGCAGTAGGTCTAAAACCCTAAGCCGTGAAATTCAGAAACCTCTTGAAGTGGAACAAAATGCAAACACCTTTAATTCCTTTCAAGCGGACTTGATTACGGGTTTTTCACAAAATCAATCGATTTGAATAATTCATCAGAGATACAATAATGTATAAAAAGGGGAGCTTAAAATCCGTAATTGTGTCCAAGATATTGGAGTGAAGCTTATTTACTAAAATGGAGTTTACGGAATGGAGGGGAATGTGCTGAACGGTAATACATCACAAAAATAGCATGCGCCCTATTATGTTTTTGAAAAACGCTTATCTATCGGAACACTACAAAAACCCAACAGGAACCAAGCGCAAGGTAAGTTATGGTAAGATTTGGGGGACTAGTACTCTACCCTATAAATTTTAAAATAAAAAAGAAAAGTTTTAAAATAGATATCCTCCTAAAATTTGATGGTTATTGTTTCATTTTGAGGATTGAAACGTTAAAGTTTCATAAAAAATAAAAAAGTGTGCAAAAAGTGTGCAATTTCTAAAATGAAAAAAGCCTCCACATCTGTGAAGGCTTGTATTTACTGGTGGAGAATACCGGATTCGAACCGGTGACCTCTTGCCTGCCAGGCAAGCGCTCTAGCCAACTGAGCTAATCCCCCTAATTTTATTAATTCTAATTCAATACTGAAACGACCTTCCCGAAAACTTTCGGGACGCTCTAGCCAACTGAGCTAATCCCCCTTCAATATCGATTACTTAAAATTGACAGTTATTCACATGGTGAAAACCTTAATTTTCAAGAGGATCAAAGGAAATACATTTTAACAACGTATCAAAGTACTAATTAATCTTTCTTTACACTTAATACCAAAACCGGTACCGGAGCATAAAATTCTGTTTTGGAAATGGTACTTTTTTCCCATAATTTTTTGAAAAAACCACGTTTTCTTCTAAAAACACATAATAAATCTGGGTGTTTTGCCTGAAAATGCTCTAGAACACCATGGTACGTAGTTGAATTTTCTGTAAAGGTCAATTGAGAACTTATGTCCATCAATGCGGTATTTATCTTTAAATCGTCATCTGAATATCCCGGTGTTTTCACCATTAATAAATTTACGTTCGCCTTGTGCTTGTTCTTAATTTCAATTAACGGATCAAGAATTCTCTTTCTTTTCAAAATACCTGACTTAAAGGCTACCAAAATATTCTCAAAAGACTTATACGTTGTTCCTTTGGGAACGATCAAGGTCGGTATATTCGTTCTTTTAATTATAGCCCCAGAAGTTTGTCCTAAATAATTCTCTTCTTGAATATCGTTACTTCTTGGTGCCAAAATTATAAGGTCAATTCCAATGCTTTTATCAATTTCTTTAAGTCCGTCTTTTAATTCACCGTTAAAACTGGCTATTTTAATTGTAACGTCTTTGGTATTTACTGTCCCTATTACTTCTTTTAATCGTTCTTTAGAATTATCGGCTACCTTTTGAGTAACATTGGTTAGCGTTCCTGTTTTTCCGCTGACGTTGAAAACCTCCATTACATATATTTCAGCACCAAATTCCTGTGCAAAATCTACTGCATACTGTAAGGTTTCATTTGCATTTGTGGAGGTCCCGATCGGAACAAGAATATTCATCATGATAAAAAGTATTGATTATAACTCTAAATTTACAATTTAATTAAATTGATTGTATGATAGCATTGGCAAAGATATCGCAAATACCAGAAATTCTTCTTTTGACAGATGCTTGTAGAATAGCTATGGAAGCCAATGGAATTTACCAATGGACTACCCAGTACCCCTCTAAAACGGCATTTGAAAAAGATATGGAACGCAATGAACTTTTTATACTTCAACTTGATAACGAAATAGTTGGCTGTATTGTTGTTTCACTTTTTATGGACAAGGAATATAAAACTGTTGATTGGCTTACGGAAAGTACTAAGAACTATTACATTCATCGCCTAGCGGTACATCCTAAACATCAAGGTAAAGGTTTTGCCCAGCGCTTAATGGATTTTGGAGAAAACTTTGCAAGAGAAAACAACGCGCTATCGGTTAGGTTGGATACCTTTAGCCAGAACAAAAGAAATCAGAAATTTTACGAGCAGCGCGGGTATACCAGATTAGGAGATATTTTTTTCCCACAACAAAGTGAACATCCCTTTCATTGCTATGAACTTGTACTATAGAAAAACGATTATTTGAAGACCTCGGTTAATTTAAAATCTATAAATGCCCTCGCAATACCCGCAACTATTGCCGGTATAGCAGAACCCTTATTGTCTATAACGGACACCGCAATTGTTGGTAATATTCCGGTAGATGGTTTGGAATCTCTTGCCGCAGCCGGTATCGTAGGTTCGTTTCTTTCTATGCTCATTTGGATTTTAGGGCAAACACGCAGTGCCATTTCCGCCATAATTTCACAGTACTTGGGCGCCGGAAGAATAGAAGAGGTCAAAACCTTGCCCGCCCAGGCCATTTACCTCAATATTACCCTGAGTATTCTTGTTTTACTGTCAACCGTTTTTGTAATTCAAGAAATCTTTGAGCTGTTGAATGCCAAGGGCAAAATATTGCAGTATTGCATCAGCTACTATTCCATTAGAGTTTGGGGCTTTCCATTGACCTTGTTCGTTTTTGCGGTCATGGGAATTTTCCGCGGTTTACAGAATACCTATTGGCCCATGGTCATTGCCATTACCGGTGCGGTATTGAACGTACTTTTTGATTTTGTATTTGTTTACGGCATTGAAGGTTTTATACCTGCCATGTATCTTGAAGGAGCCGCTTATGCAAGTTTATTGGCACAAGGGATTATGGCTATAATGGCGTTCTATCTTCTAGTAACCAAAACCGATATTAGCCTAAAACTAAAGTTACCCGTTCACCAAGAACTTGGTCGTCTGGTGGTCATGAGCCTAAATTTGTTCGTACGTGCTATTGCACTGAATACCGCTTTAATTCTTGCCGTACGTGAAGCTACGGCACTAGGCGATAAATATATTGGTGCACATACCATTGCCATTAACCTCTGGTTGTTTTCCGCTTTTTTTATTGATGGCTATGGTGCTGCAGGTAATATTATGGGAGGTAGGCTTTTAGGGGAGCGTAATTATGACGGACTTTGGCTTTTGGCAAAAAAAATTACAAAATATGGACTTATGGTCAGTATCGTGATCATGGCTTTGGCTACCATTTTCTATAAACCTTTAGGCAGCTTATTCTCTAACGAACCCTTGGTGCTTTCTGCTTTTTATGGCATCTTCTATATCATTATTCTGGGGCTGCCTTTTAATAGCACGGCTTTTGTTTTAGACGGAGTTTTTAAAGGTCTAGGTGAAATGAAATACTTGCGCAACACCTTACTTGTAGCTACTTTTTTAGGTTTTGTACCCATGCTATTTTTAGGTAGGTACCTCTATTGGGGATTAACGGGAATATGGCTGGCTTTTACCGTGTGGATGTTCATTAGAGGTGCAGCCCTAGTATGGAAATTCAGAAACAAATTCAAACCTTTATTGCAAAATCCGTAATTTTGGTTCAAACAAAATGCTATGGTCACCACAAGAAAAAATGGAAGTTTATATACCCGAATAGATGGTAAAGTTGCTCATGTAGAGTTTGGCCATCCTGCAAGCAACTCTTTTGTTTCAGAACTTCTAGAACGATTGACAGACACCATCAACGAGCTATCGGAAAATGATGGCATTTCTGTTATCCTGTTAAAATCCGAAGGTGAAAAAGCATTTTGTGCCGGTGCTTCTTTTGATGAGCTTCTTGCAGTTTCTAACCTTGAAGAAGGTAAAGCGTTCTTTAGCGGATTTGCCCATGTCATCAATGCTATGCGTAAATGCAAAAAGGTGATCGTAGGCCGTGTACATGGTAAAACTGTTGGTGGTGGCGTTGGCCTTGCGGCTGCTTGTGATTATGTGTACTCTAACGTAAACTCATCCATTAAACTATCTGAGCTTAGTATTGGTATTGCTCCGCTGGTGATCGCACCTGCGGTAGCCCGTAAAATAGGCAACGCCGCCATGGGCGAAATGTCTTTGGCACCTACGGAATGGAAAAGTGCCTATTGGGCGCAAGAAAAAGGACTTTTCAATAAAGTATTTGACTCTGCACAAGAAATGGACAAGGAACTTGACTTCTTCATTCATAAATTGGCAAGCTATAATGCCGAAGCTTTAACAGAATGGAAGAAAGTTTTATGGGAAGGTACCGACCATTGGGATACCTTATTGACAGACCGCGCAGCTATAACTGGTAAATTGGCCCTATCCGATTTTACGAGAAACGCACTGTCAAAATTTAAAAAATAAACAATAACTGAAACAGCGCTTCGTTCTGTTTCTAAATAATTAGTATGGAATTCTTTCAATTTTTAAACGGTAACCTAGTATTTCCCGTTCTTGCACTTTCTGTTTTGATCATTTATTTCGTGAACAAAATGCGCGCAAAGAAGAAATACAAAAGGTAACATAATACCTTACGCAACTAATTGGTATTTGAACATCTTATAAAAAACCAATTTTATGTTCGCAAAAATCATATTTGTTTTTCTTTCTATTTTCCTAGTTGCCTGTAACGACAAAGACGATGCTATGGAACAACAAGATTGTTCTACGGCTATTTGCACCCTAAATTTTGTTAC
>JAHDDL010000037.1:9619-35329 GCA_020629415.1 Maribacter sp.
TAATAAGTACGTTTAAACTTTTGCTACCTTTGCCATATAATTATAGGTTATGAGCAATATTCGTATTACGAAACAATTCAATTTTGAAACCGGACATGCACTTTACGGTTATGACGGTAAATGTAGAAATGTACATGGCCATAGCTATAAATTATCCGTAACCGTTATAGGTAAACCTATTACTGATACCAATCATGTAAAATTGGGTATGGTCATAGATTTTGGCGATCTTAAAAAAATAGTAAAAGAAGATATCGTTGATGTCTTTGATCACGCTACCGTATTCAATAAAAATACACCACACGTAGAACTTGCCAAAGAATTGACGGACAGAGGGCATAACGTCATATTAGCAGATTATCAACCTACAAGTGAGAACATGGTCATAGATTTTGCAGCAAAAATTAAATCTAGGTTACCGGAAAATATTTCATTGTTCTCGCTTAAACTACAAGAAACCGATACTTCTTTTGCAGAGTGGTTTGCAAGCGACAATTAAGTTCAACAAAACTTAACCTTTTACCTTCTTTACAAGCTTTTAATTTGTTTTATTTTTAGGGCAACTCCTTAATATAAAACAACATGACCAAGCATCATATTTATTGGTGGAATCTTGAAAACCTTTTTGATATAGAAAACTCACCTAGACGAAGTGAATTTTTGAATAAACATTTGGGCAAGGAACTTAGCGGCTGGAACGCTGCCGTTCTTAATCAGAAGATTTCTAACCTAACCATGATCATATCAAAATTCAATAATGGTGCAGGACCGGATATCTTGGGAGTTTGTGAGGTAGAAAATGAATATGTTATTGAGCTACTTATAGATGCCATGAGCACTGCCCTTGATAAAAACTACGGTTATGTCATTTCTGAAGGTGATGATAAAAGAGGAATAGACACTGCCCTTATTTATGACAAAACCAAATATGGGCCTGAGCAACAAACCTTTAGTCTTCGAATAATCAAAAGAAATACGACTAGGGATCTATTTCAGGTTCACATAAATACTGCCAATGGCAATAAGCTTATCTGTATATTAAATCACTGGCCGTCTAGATCTGGTGGTGAACTTGAAAGCGAGCCGTTTAGAATTATGGTTGCCGAAAATTTATCGTACTGGATCGAAAGAATCTATGAAGAGCAAGGCGATGATGCCAATATCCTATTAATGGGCGATTTCAATGACAACCCTTACAATAAGAGTATTACCGAGTATTTAATGGCAATTAACAATAAAGCCCTGGTAAAAAGTAATAGGGTACGTCTAAAGTATTTCTATAATATAATGCATCGTTTTCTAGACGCCCAAATAGGTACTTTTGTATTTGGCAATGAATATAATCTCCTGGATCAATTTATGATTTCAAAGAGTATTTTATCAGAGAAATCAGATTTACCATTTAAATTAAGTACTGCAGAAATAATTGCTTACCCTGAGCTAACTTCAGGCTCCTATCAGAAACCGGTAAAGTTTGGCAGGCCTAATTCATCAAGCTTTAATGACAAAGGCTATAGTGATCACCTACCTATTAAGATAGTATTGAGCGAAAAAGATTCTGCCGTTTAGTTTAGAATGGCAAACGCTTATTTTGACCAACGTATTTACGCGGTACGCAAAACAGTTGTTATATTTACATCCTGATGACGAATTTTGAACTTTCAACAGGGAAAAAAGTATATTTTGCCAGCGATAACCATTTAGGCGCTCCTACTATGGCCCAAAGTAGAGTGAGAGAACTTAAGTTTATTCGTTGGTTAGATATGATTAAGTCAGATGCAGAAATAATTTTCTTGATGGGCGATCTGTTCGATTTTTGGTTTGAATACACCACCGTTATCCCAAAAGGATTTACCAGAACATTAGGAAAGCTTGCAGAACTGTCTGATGCCGGAATTAAGATACACTACTTTGTTGGCAACCATGATCTTTGGATGAACGGTTATTTTGAAGAAGAACTAAACATACCAGTGTACCATAAACCTCAACAATATTCCATTAACGGAGTTTCTTTCTTTATTGGCCATGGTGACGGACTGGGACCGGACGATAAAGGCTTTAAACGAATGAAAAAGGTGTTTACCAACCCATTGGCGCAATGGTTCTTTAAATGGTTACACCCAGATATTGGAGTTAGGTTGGCAAAGCACCTTTCTGTTAGCAACAAGTTGATCAGCGGTG
The DNA here is from genome assembly GCA_020629415.1 of Maribacter sp. GTDB lineage: Bacteria > Bacteroidota > Bacteroidia > Flavobacteriales > Flavobacteriaceae > Maribacter > Maribacter huludaoensis. Next base: position 11,801 of record JAHDDL010000037.1, read on the forward strand.
ATGATGATGCCATTTTTTTAGGCGAAGACAAGGAATGGCTTGTGCAGTATGCCCATAGAAAGCTAGAAACTAAACATTATGACCATTTCATTTTTGGCCATAGACATCTTCCTTTAGAAATAAAACTAAAAGAAAATTCTAAATACACCAATCTTGGAGATTGGATCAATTATTACACGTATGCCGAGTTTGATGGGCAAAAACTTTCACTTAAAGAATTCAGTTAATTTTCATCGAAAATATCGATAAAATGCAAAATTTATCGTGTAGTACTTTTCTTACAACAAGAATTAAGTAGTTCACAACATAAGTTTTATAAAACTAGCTCTTTGTTATATCTTTACAGTGTTATTAAGTTTAAGTGTTGAGCCCAAATCTACACATTGCCTACAAGTTAATTTAGCTTAAAACCAAAATTTTAAGTGTGCTTACTTTAAAGAACAGCCCCTGTTTCAGGGGCTTTTTCGTTGATTACACTTTTTTACCCATTACAATAATTCTGGTGTACCATAAAATCAGTAAACTTTTCATGACTGTAATTTAATAAGATGACCCATTTATTATTTGCAAATAACCTATCTCATATTCATAGTCAAATTGAACACAATCTGAGTCAAATTCAGTTAAATAATAGAACAAACCACATGTAATCTTTTTCTTACATATTAATTTTTGAACTTCACAACAAAAGTTAGTTCAAACTAGTGCTTGCTTTTACCTTTACCCTGTTGTTTAGATTAAGTGTTGATTCCCAAATCTACAGTTTTACCTACAAATTCCCCTGCTTATTGATGAATTTCTTAAGCATTACCTACAATAAAAAAAGCCCCTGTAAAAAGGGGCTTTTTTTACATCATTATTATGGATGTATTAACTTTCGTGTTCTTCAACATCCTTTTGTAAATCTAACTTTCTAAACTTGGGCGAAACAATTGCGGTAAGGCCTACTGTAAGTAGCGTCATGCTACCTCCAAAAACAACCGCTGTTACCGTACCCATCAACTTTGCGGTTAAACCGCTTTCAAAAGCGCCCAATTCATTTGAAGACCCCACAAACATAGAATTTACAGAAGCTACACGCCCGCGCATGTTATCAGGCGTTTTTAATTGTAAAATTGTCTGTCTTATAATCATGGACACTCCATCTACAGCACCACTTAAAAATAAAGCAATAACAGACAGCCAAAAGTAGGTAGACAAACCAAATACGATCATACATACACCAAAACCGAATACAGCTATCAACAATTTCTTTCCTGCATTTTTATGTAACGGAAATCTAGTTGAACCTAACATTGTCAATGCGGCACCAACGGCAGGTGCAGCTCTTAGTACTCCAAAGCCTTCTGAACCTACATGTAATATATCTTGTGCAAATATGGGCAATAACGCTACCGCACCTCCAAAAAGAACGGCAATCATATCCAAGGTCAGAGCACCCAATACGGCTCTAGTTTTAAATACAAAATTCAATCCTTCTTTTAAACTTTGAAAAACGGGCTCACCAATTTTTGGATTAAGAATAGGTTTTTTTGATATGTTGAAGAGTGCCGTCAACGCCAATAAAGAAAATCCGAATATGACACACATAGACCAGTGAACTCCAATAAGACTTATGGAAAAACCCGCTAATGCAGGACCAAGTACAGATGCCATTTGCCATGTAGTACTGCTCCATGTTGCAGCATTAGGATATATTTTTTTTGGAACGATCAACGCTATTAACGAAAAAATAGTAGGGCCTAAAAATGCACGGACCAGACCACCACAGAACACCAAAGCATAAATAGCATAAAGAATTGTTTTAGTCTTATACGTTTCTAAAACTGACGGAAGGCTCAGCATAAATAGGCCAAAACTAATGACAGAGAAACCACAAATACACTTTATCAGTAGATTTCGCTTCTCTTTTTGGTCTACGATATGGCCCGCAAAAAGTGCCATGCTCACTGCAGGTATTACTTCCATTAAACCAATAATACCAAGTGATAATGGATCTTTGGTCATAGAATACACTTGCCATTCAATAACGATAAACTGCATTGACCAGGCAAAGACCATGGCAAAACGAACTAGTAGAAATATATTGAATTCCTTAAATTTTAAGGCTGCATAAGGATCATTAACGCTCATAGTGCTATCGCTAAATAGTGTCCAAAGATATTTAATAAATAACAGGACAAATAAGGTTATGCCAACTAATTAATTCATGGCGGCACTAAAATTTTTTATAGTTTATTATCCTATTCCCAATTCACCGAAAAAAGAATCTAATTCTAGCTTAAATAAAGTACCGCTAATTAAATCTCTAACCTCTATCGCTTCTTGATAACTAACTGCAAAAGTAATTTGATGCGCAGGGGTATTCAACAATAAAGATCTGCATGATTCTTTTGTTTTGCAATCTCCACAAAGATTGCCTTTTCCGTTTTTTATGGTATCTGCAATGCATTTTGAAAAATGACGTAACTCGCCATACGTAAGCAATAATCCAATATCCCTGAAAATTACTTGAACTTTGTTGCTTTGGCCTGGTTTCTCCTTTTTCCATTTAAAAGCTATTCCAAAATCATTTTGGTAAATGGGGTGTATATCGTTCATAAGAATCTGCATAATTTATTATAAATATACACATCTTATTTAGAACTATTATAAATAGTATTGTTAAATGGTAATTTCTATGTCACTTACTTCTGGGCAAAGAATGGTACTTTAGCAATATTCATGGTCTGTGGTTCTGGAATTGCTCGTAATTGTTTATCCGTTTAATCTTCACCTTTTCAATTACAAAATCTACTTGATTTTTTATACACGCATATGGCAAAATGTATAGACTACGTATGCAATAGATCAATTTTCGTTGTTCCAATGGTAGGTTAATGCATAATTTACAACAAAGCACCGCTTATAAAACTTAAGAAGTAAAGAGTAGTTTAATTGCTTCTAAATCTGGCATTCAAATAGCAATGTGCGCTATTTTCATTTAATATCCTTCAACTTCAATTGCAGACTTACATTGCCCTGCCATTCGTTTTCATCAATAGAAAAAACGGCGTTAAAGGGTTTTCTACCTGTTACCAATGATAATTTGTCTCCCATATTAAAACCAATGCCATCGATCCTGTGACTACCCTGTTGTACTACAGAAATTTTTAAATGCGCTTGTTCTTTACCAACACCCTTTGCATACCCCGTATCCTGTAAATCTTCTGCCATAAATATAGGAGACATATTTCCTGGACCAAATGGCGCAAATTGTTTAAGTATACGCATTAACTTAGGGGTAATATCCTTTAATTCAATTACCGTATCTATCGTAATCTCTGGTATTAACATTTGCGGGTCTATGGTTTCTTTAACCACTTTCTCGAACTGGTGCTTGAAATTGTTGTACTGCTCTTCCAATAAGGTCAATCCTGCAGCGTATTTATGACCACCAAATTGCTCTATATAATCTGCACAACCTTCTAATGCATTATACACATCAAAGCCTCTGACCGATCGTGCCGATGCCGCCAACTTATCGCCACTTTTTGTAAAAACTAGGGTGGGTCTATAATACGTTTCCGTTAATCTTGATGCCACAATACCTATCACCCCTTTATGCCATGAATCTTTATACACTACAGATGTGAAACCTTCTTCTTCTTGGTTTTCTTGAATTTGCCCAAGTGCCTCTATCGTAATTTCCTGATCCAGCCCTCTTCTATCGGTATTGAATTTTTCTATTTCGGCAGCAAATTGTATGGCTTGATCCATATTGGTTTCCGTCAAAAGATTTACCGCATGTTGCCCATGTTTCATTCTGCCAGCGGCATTAATTCTAGGCGCAATAATGAAGACTACATCGGTAATGGTCAGCTCTTTTTTATTGATTTGGTCTATGATTGCCTTAAAACCGATTCTAGGCTGCTGATTGATAACTTGCAGGCCATAAAAAGCCAGTATTCGATTCTCTCCGGTTATCGGTACAATATCAGCACCAATTGCAGTTGCCACTAAATCAAGGTAATAGACAACGTCATCTATAGTTTCTCCTCTACGGGAACCTAATGCCTGTATTAATTTAAAACCGACTCCGCAACCACATAATTCATCATAAGGATATGAACAATCTTCTCTTTTTGGGTCCAATATTGCTACGGCACTTGGTAATATTGTACCAGGTCTATGGTGGTCACAGATGATAAAATCGATTCCCTTTTCTTTGGCATAATCAACTTTGTCAATTGCCTTCACTCCACAATCCAAAGCAACGATTAAAGTGAATCCGTTATCCTCGGCAAAATCGATTCCTTTATATGATACTCCGTATCCCTCATCGTACCGATCAGGAATATAAGTTGCTACGTTAGGATAGTAACTTAACAGGTAAGACGACATTAGGGCAACAGCAGTAGTACCATCTACATCATAATCGCCATACACCAAAATATTCTCTCCGTTGGCAATAGCTTCTTCAATTCTGTTTACTGCAATATCCATGTCCTTCATTAGAAAAGGATCATGTAAATCTTCTAACTGAGGCCGGAAAAAGTTCTTTGCCTCTTCATACGTAGAAATACCCCGCTGTAGTAAAAGTTGCGCCACCAAATCATCAACCTTTAACACACTTGCTAAAGCATCAATATCTTCTTGTTTCGGTTTTGGTTTAATTGTCCAGCGCATTTTTTCAAATTAAAGTTCAAGTTCAAAAATCAAGTTCAAGTTCAAAACCCTAAATAGAATCTTTACACCTCCTTAAAAAAATTGAATTTCCGTTACTTTTTATTTTTAATGATTGTTGCTATAATTCGAATTAATTGTTCTAATTCGTCTAATATTTCAACTCTTTTAGATGCATTGCCATAAACTACTTTAGTCAATATCTTAAGATTGACCCTAGACTCCTTCAATTCTTTTAAAGATATAGAAGCTTTATTGATATAATCCTTAACGGTATTTGTTCCTTGCGCTTCACCAAAATTAAGCGCAGAACTCCCAGCTGATCTTAGTAACTGATTACCATAATACTGACCGGTCATATCAGACGGCAAGTCTTTACAAAAAAGTACAATGTTGGCTGCAAAATCAACCAATCCATCTTCAAGGTCAAACTTTTTATCCGGCATAGTTTTTATTTGAACTTGATTTTTGAACTTGAACTTGCACTTATTTTTTACTTTTTATTAAAAACGGTCTTAATCTCCAATTCAGCAAATTGTCTAAACATTTCCATTACTCCGCAGTACTTTTCAATAGATAAATCTACAGCTCTTTGTAGTTTTTTCTCGGCTAAATTTTCACCATGAAAATGATATTCTATGACCACTTTATCATAAAACTTTGGATGCTCATCTGTTAAATTAGCAATAGTTTCAATATGAAACTCATCTACCTCTAACTTCATTTTCTTGAACATTGCCGCTACGTCTAAACCAGAACAACCTGCCAATGAAGACAACATCAATGCTTTTGGTCTATAACCGCTACTATCACCACCATCTTCTTTGGCAATATCCATTCTTAATGAATGCCCAGAAGGGTTATTACTTTCAAAGGACATGTTGCCCAACCATTTTGTGCTAATATGATTTGTAGTACTCATAATTTTCTGTTTTTAGTAGGGTACAAAAATACAACAATATAGGGTGAGGTTTTGTTAGCAATTAGCAATTAGCAATTAGCAATTAGCAATTAGCAATTAGCAATTAGCAAAAGTTAAATTATTCGATTATCAATACCTAACTACTTTCTAATATAATTCACAATGCAACTCTGCTGTCAGTTCGAGTGGTTTTTCATTGAATTAAAAAATGTCTGCCCGCCAAGTAGGAGGGTATCAAGAACCTTTTGGAACGTGAAAGCTTCTCGATACTAATTTTCTCATGCCTCTAAAATTCACTCGAAGTGATAATAAAAAAATCCCTTACTTATCATTTCGAGTCAAGATGTATCCTAATAATTAACATCAGACAATACCCATCTCTAAAAAAGAAAAGATTGCTTAGTGCCTCGAACTGAAGAATAATTATTTCAAAATATCAGCAACCAACCCTTGCAACTCCCCAACAACATCTTCCTCGAACCACGGATTCTTACTACGCCAAAAGCGGTTTACAGGTGATGGATGTGGTAGAAGAAAATACTTAGGCAAGTATTCTTTATAATGCAATACGTTCTCCGTCAAGTTTTTTTTGGCTTGCTTGCCTAGATATTGGTCTTGAGAATATTTACCGATTAGCAATATCAGTTTTACATTTTTAAATTGTTCCCACACTTGAGAATGCCACAAAGGAGCGCATTCCTTTCTTGGAGGCAGATCGCCTGTTTTTCCTTTCCCCGGATAACAAAACCCCATAGGCAGTACGGCAAAATTACTTGGGTCGTAGAAGACCTTTTCATTTACTCCCAACCATTCGCGTAATTTTTTGCCACTGGGATCGTCCCAAGCTTTATTTTCTACATGCGCTTTTCTACCTGGTGCCTGACTTACCAAAATAATCTTTGAATCAATTGAACCGGCAATAATAGGTCTAGGCTCTAATGGCAAGTGCGCCTTACAGACTGTACAACCTCTTATTTCAGTTAATAATTCTTGCATGGTTATGTTCAACTATACTATTAGAAATTAAATTGCCAAGTAAAACACCTCAGGGCAAGCCCATGAGGCATTTAAAGGAAACAAACTTTTAAATTAAAGGCAAGCCTCGGAGTAGTATACTTTTTGGCGGTGCCAATAAACTACTAAAGCAATGCCAATGCTTCGCCATCAAATGACAATCCTTCAAAACCCGTTTTTATAAAGTTTCTTATATTCTGATGAGAAGTGCCTTTTAGGTCAAGTAACACTTCATCAAAATAATACGACCCAAAACATGTCAACGTTTCCTCTTTTGTAAGTCCTTCCTTGATAGCAAAAGAGAATAGTTTACAAGATCCCGAGTTTTGACCAACTTCGTTTCTTACTTCTCCGTTAGTATAGGCCGTTGGCGTAAAACTGTACTTAGAATCTATAACTACCATAGTATCTGAAAAGGAAACCTCTTTAGGTGTGGTGGCCAACTTACTCTTAAATTCTGCTAATGTCATGATTTACTTTTGGTCTTAAATTGGTTATTTCTTATATATTGATATTCAAATATAACGAAACCCTATTTTTAACCTCAACTTTACCCGCATTCAAATTTTGTGAAATAGGCAACATACTAGAAATGCCCAATGCATACCTATTGTAATTAGCTTCAACACCAAAACGGGCAAAATATACTTCTCCACCTGTATCTGGTACAGTAAGAATATACTCTTGATTTTCTTCAAAAATCTCGCCACCCAAACCTATTTGCGGAATAAGTGATACTGACGAGGAAAGGTAATAAGTCTTGTAGGTGTTCAACGCCACATTCCATTGATTACCGAACAAGTAACTTTTACTGTTTTCCGTTTTAATGGTATAGTTCAATAAGGCAGATAAACCCCAATTTCTATGGGTAATTCCATAATTAGCAGCTAAAATATAATCCCAACTGCCGGTTCCCAGTTGAAAACTTGGGTTGACACTGCCTTCAATGTTAGCGGCATCAAAGCTACCTGTGGGTAATTTTATTCCGCCACCAATTTGTAAGGCGTGTTCTGGCTTAATAGAGATGATGCTATCTGGTGTTTGGCGCAGTACGTTATAATATGCCAATACTGTGGCATCTCCAATACCATTTATTGTCTGCTCTGTATTATCGGCAAACGTTCTGTTATGTGAATGATAGGGCAGCAATGCGTTTACCAAAACTCGTTTCCCTACAGGGAATTTACCCCAAGCTTGTACCGTGTTGAAATTTTCATTTATCCAAGGGGAATTATCAAAAATACCATCTCTTGAGCGGTACTTCTGACCTATGTATCTTAATCCCATAAAGTTATTATTTAATCTGGTTCCAAAACCCATACTTCCTCCATTTCCCCCGCATCCGCAGGTATCACAGAAATATTCATAGGCTGTATTTTTCCAAATACACTCAGACTCTGTATCTGGCAAATCATTTGCTTGGACCATAAATAATCCGCCAAGCCAAAAAATATATATTATAATCTTTTTCATATTTTAATATTCTGAAAATCGTTCGTCATTTATAAAAGTGTCATCCGTCAATATTTCAAAAAAAGCCAACAAGCCTTCTTTTTCTTCATCATTCAATGCTATGCCCAATCCGTCTTGGGTTCGTAAAGAATCATCCAATGTTTCTGAATCTACCATACCATTGGTATAAAAATTCAATACCGATTCTAAGCTACCAAACCTGCCATCATGCATGTATGGTGCGGTCAATGATACGTTCCTTAAACTTGGCACTTTAAATTTGTACTTATCACTATCGCTACCACTAACCTCAGCCCTACCCAAATCATTTAATTGTGGATTAGGCGGTAAGCCATTGTTTCTAAAACTGCCATCTGTAAATAAATCCGTAGCGTGGCATGAAGCACATTTTTGCTGAAAAACAGTTAGTCCCATTGCTTCGGTTTCGGTTAGTTGCCCACCTTCTTCATTACGCTTATACTTATCGTATGTACTATTAGAAGAAATCATCATGACCATAAACTGAGATATGGCCTTTAAAAAATTCACGGCATTAACGCCACCCTCATCAAAAGTCATTTCAAATTCTCTTTGATATTCACTATCTGCAATGATCTTATTGATGACACCCGTCATCGTTTCACCCATTTCCACCTCATTGGTGATAGGGATTATTGGAAAAAGATCCAAGTGAGATGTAGCACCATCCCAAGCAAACTCATTAAAGAATGCCATATTTGATATTGACGGCGTATTTCTTGTTCCCTCTAAATCATTTACACCGTGACTAAATTGATGCCCGTGGTGGGTAAACGCGGACCTTTGCTCATGGCAGAAACCGCATGAGATAAATCCGCTAGAGGATAGTTTGCCGTCATAGAATAACTTCTTGCCCAGCTGAAAACCTAATTGTGTTGGCGGATTTGCATCTATGTCATAAGCCAATTCAGGAAAATTCTCTGGAACTTCTACTGTTAAAAGGGTATTCTCTATAGCTACATAATCATCATTACTGCAAGACACCAAAAACAGGGACAGTAATACCCATAAAAGATATTTCATCTGTTAACATTTTAAAATTAGGGCCGCCCGTTGAGCGACCCGAATGTGTTTAGTGTGAATCTCCTGTACCGTTATGTACGTGGTCAACAGTGAACATGCTTGCCGTATTTAGGGCTACAAGTGGCGATTTTTCTTCACTCACCATAATTACGGATTGCTCTGACAAAGAAAGCTTGTTTTCTCCATCTAAAATGACACTGGCATCTGCTACTAGATGAATGATGGGCGACATTTCATCACTTACCAAAGCATCTGTTCCTAAACTTAATGTAACCTCTTTATAATTATCCAAGCTAGAACCATGGCTACCCATGTGCACCTTAAAGTCCGTTGCTTCGGTTACCGTTTCAGAAGTAAACGTACCCTCAAAATTTAAAAACTTGTAGCCTGCTTGCCACGACCACATCATATTTGTTTCTTCGGCCACTGTTAAAAAGTCTCCCTGACCTTCTGCTCCTTGCAAGTATTTTTCTTGGTCTACACCTATACCAAAAGTTACGGATACGTAAGTACCTGCCGGTATGTTCTCCAATACTACTTACGTATTGCCCGTTTCTTCACTGGTAACAAAATAGCTGTCATCTTTTTCATAGGTAAAAACTTCGCCCATATTATTTGTTAACCTAAAATTACTGACTATGTAATTTAGCCTTGTAATGGTCAGTGTTTCGTTCTGCGAATTTGTGTAACTTGAGGTTGCCAGTATCAAATCATCTGAACCAACAGCGTTGTCAAATTCTAGGGTTATACTATTCTCACCCATTAGCTCATCTGTTGTATCATCATCACTGCTACAACTTGCAAATGCACTTAGAACAAGGGTTCCAATTAAAAGTCTGTTTATAAATTTCATCTTTATTATTGTTATTATCCAGATATAATTCACCCTTAAATATTCTGGGCAGAACCCAAAACATAATGGCATATTACATCTTTGTTTACGCAATGGTTTTACCTAATGACTATGTATTAGGTTTGATTTTGAAATAATTGATTATGTCCACGACTACAGGTTTTGTGACGTGGTATGGATATACAACAGTATACACCTTTTAAAAAAGGCATAAGAATGTTTAGTTGTATTTAAGATAAGAAGTTTGGTGGATGAAAAACAGTCGATATAAACTGTTGCTCATTTAAGTTAGGATGCATTGAAACTACTCTTGTTTCAACTATTGTACTTTGAAAATCACAATCAAGAATACTAACAAAACCAATAGGATATTCACGAAGATCTGCGGAAGGAATATCTTGACGATCTTCTTGTTGCTGCTTTTTTATTAATTGAGATAAATAACATTTTCCATCGCAATTAAGCATCGGTTTATCTTTATTGATACATAAAACCTCAGCTATGTAATCTTGGTTAATGACATACTCCAATACAGGCAACACCGGCTTTACCATAGCTGTGAGGTATAACAGTATAAATGTATATGTGAGAATTTTTTTCATTAAAACCGAATCAAAGATAATTCTGATTTTAAAATTTTCTTATTTATTTTTTGGAATTAACACAAAACCTATTAGACAACAGTTTTGCAAAATTTACCTATTGCCGCCTACGATAATAACAATTTCTCCTTTTGGTGGTTTTTCTGTAAAGTGCTTTAGTACTTCCTCTGTAGTACCACGAACAGTTTCTTCGTAAAGCTTGGTCAACTCTCGGGAAACCGAAATAGGTCTTTCTGCCCCAAAATATTCCACAAAGTTCCCTAATGTCTTTATAAGTTTATGTGGAGATTCATAAAAGATGATAGTACGTGACTCTTCTGCCAACAACTTTAATCGTGTCTGTCTACCTTTTTTTACGGGTAAAAACCCTTCAAACACAAATTTATCATTTGGCAAACCGCTATTGACCAATGCAGGCACAAAAGCTGTTGCTCCCGGTAAACACTCTACCTCAACGCCCGCTTCTACACAGGCACGGGTTAAAAGAAATCCTGGGTCAGAAATTGCCGGGGTACCTGCATCTGAAATTAACGCAATGTTCTCGCCCCCCTTTAGCTTTGCTACCAAATAATCTACCATTTTATGCTCATTGTGCATATGGTGACTTTTCATTTGGGTACCAATTTCAAAATGATGTAATAATTTTCCGCTGGTACGTGTGTCTTCCGCCAGAATTAAATCTACCTCCTTTAAAACCCTAATGGCCCTAAAGGTCATATCCTCTAAATTACCGATAGGTGTAGGTACCAAATAAAGCTTTCCCATGTGTTTATAAGTAAAAGCCTTCAGGTAGACCTACAAGGCATTGTATTGAAAATTTTAGTTTAGATTATCGAATAAAAAACCCAACACAAGTGCTGGGTTTGCAATACGCATATTTTATTGTTAAGAGAATCTACGAGATACCAACTCTATGAATCTTTCTTCATATGATTCTTTACCAAGCCAGTTATTATAATCTGGCTTTACCATATTCTGTATGAATGAAATGGAACGTTCTTCCGTATCTATAGTATTCAATTGAGATAATACACGGTTATAATCTTCCATATTATCATTGAACAAATGCTTTACAAATGCCAAACGATCGTTCAAATCTACTTTTACATTACTTTTTGCCAAACGATCATTTAATGATTTTGGTGCTGCCCCTGCCTGCTTTAAATCTTCTTTAGAGGGTGTAAACAATTCCTTATCATTTTTCATAAGATTGGGCTTTGACATAAACTCCGTCAAAACATCTTCTAGCTGATCATTATCTGGCATTTCAGAAACAAAACCTTTAATAGTATCCATTCCTGGGTACTTGATGATATCTTCTTCATGCGGATTACTCTCCGGTACTCCCGTATTACCTCTCATTACGGCATTTGCCATTTCCTCAAATTTTGCCGCAATGGCATTTTTAGAAACATCAACTTCCATGTCATTAAGTTCTACCTCAATAAACCTAAGAACGGCCAGTTTCTCATAAAGGTTCTTTGAAACCTCATACAATTTGGTGACATCATCTAAATTATCGGCAGTCAAAATTTCTGTAGATAACTTTCTCAATTCCAGTTTCAACTTATTTTTCATCTCACAATTTTTACGGTAAAGACCTAAATAGCGGGTTTTTTAAATACCTTTATCATTCTTAAATAATAAACGAAAAACCGATTATTTTCGTCTAAAATTACAAAATGTTTCTTGAAAACACAGTTAATCCTAAAGAACAATTCGGCTGGATAGAAGTCATTGCCGGGTCTATGTTTTCTGGAAAGACAGAAGAATTGATCCGTAGACTAAAGCGAGCGCAGTTTGCCAAATTAAAGGTTGAGATATTCAAACCCATGGTAGATACGCGTTATGATGATGAAATGGTAGTATCTCATGATGCCAATGAAATTCGTTCTACTCCCGTACCCGCAGCAGCCAATATCCGTATTCTGGCAGACACGTGCGATGTCATAGGTATCGATGAAGCCCAATTCTTTGATGATGAAATAGTTACCGTATGTAACGATCTGGCCAACAAAGGTGTTAGAGTTATTGTTGCAGGACTGGACATGGACTTTAAAGGAAAACCTTTTGGTCCCATGCCCGCCCTGATGGCAACGGCAGAATATGTTACCAAAGTACATGCCATTTGTACACGTACCGGTAACCTTGCCAATTATAGTTTTAGAAAATCAAGTAACGACAACTTGGTCATGCTAGGCGAAGTAAACGAATATGAACCTTTAAGTAGAGGGGCATATTACAAAGCTATGCTCAAGGAAAAGGTTAAAACAATGGACGTCAAATCTGAGGAAATCGACACCCTCAAAAAGAAGGAAAATGGCTAAGGCAGAAGAGACGGTTTTAGAAATTGACTTGCAGGCGTTGGATCATAATTACAGGTATTTACGCTCTAAACTTAGGCCTGAAACTAAATTTATGGCAGTGGTAAAAGCCTATGCCTATGGCAGTGATTCCGTCGCTATTGCCAAACGTCTTGAACATTTGGGTGCAGATTATTTTGCAGTAGCTTATGTAAACGAGGGCATAACACTAAGGGAGGGTGGTATTACCGCGCCCATATTGGTTCTTCATCCACAAAAAGTTCATTTTAAAACGCTTATAGAAAATCATCTTGAGCCCAGCATATATTCCAAAGCTATTCTATCCGGTTTTATTGCAACGGCCAAAGAACTGGGCGAAACAGATTATCCTATCCAATTAAAATTCAACACCGGTCTCAATAGACTTGGCTTTTCTGCCAGTGAATTACCGGAGGTCTCTACATTAATTCAACAACAAAGTGCGATTAAAGTAACGGCATTGTTATCTCATTTGGCCGCTACTGAAGATGCTAATGAAATAGACTTCACGACCCTTCAGCTGCAACGGTTCAACACAATTTGCAAAAAGGCAGATACCTTATTTAAGAACAGGACCTTAAAACATGTACTAAATACTTCCGGTATCATAAATTATGCGCAGGCCCAATATGATATGGTTAGAAGTGGTATTGGACTATATGGTTACGGAAACCAGCCAGAAATTGATACAGAGCTACGGCCGGTAATGACCCTTAAAACTATAATCTCACAAAAACATATTATAGAAAAAGGGGAGTCTGTAGGATATAATCGTAAATACAAATCTGATCATAAAACCATAACGGCAACCTTGCCTTTAGGTCATGCAGATGGTATTGGGCGAGAATATGGCCGTGGAAAAACATACGTACTCATACACGGAAAACTAGCTCCAATTATTGGAAATGTCTGTATGGATATGATAATGGTAGATGTCACCAATATAGAATGTGAGGAAGGGGACGAAGTAGAAATTTTTGGAAAAAACCTTTCTGCGAACCAATTTGCAGAAACCGCACAAACCATAACGTATGAAATACTTACGGGACTTTCTCAACGTATAAAACGTGTTTTAATAAATTGAATTCTTAACATTTCATTAAGGAATCGTTTTTTTTAGTAAATTGCGTTACTTTTATAATTTAACCATTAATATAAATTAAGTAAACATGTTAAAAGAATTCAAGAATTTTATCATGACGGGTAACGTCATAGATTTTGCTGTAGCTGTAATTTTGGCCGGAGCAGTAGGATTAGTAGTAAACGGATTTGTTGCCGACATCGTTATGCCGGTTGTAGGTCACTTCGCTGGTGGAATTGATTTTGCCGATATGAAGATCGTTTTAGATGAAGCTGTTGTTGCAGCTGATGGTACCGTTACAACTGCTGAAAATGCAATTCGTTGGGGTGCATGGATCAACACCATCGTTAACCTTATCATTGTAGGTTTCGTAATGTTCATGATCGTTAAAGCTTATAACAAAACTAAAACTCCTCCAGCTCCACCTGCACCAGCAGGACCAACTGCAGAAGAGTTATTAGCAGAAATAAGAGATGCTTTAAAAAAGTAATCTTAAATGTACTCCCTAATAATAGGGAACCGTTGCACTGCAACTTACATTAATTAAAACCGTCAACTTTGTTTCGCTAACATTGTTGACGGTTCTTTTTTTACTACCCTTTCGTACTTTCTACAACAAACAATAATGTTACAAATTAAACATTTTGTTATATTTTAATTATTCTGTTATTTTTTACTTGTGCAAGTACCAGTAATACGTATTTTTGCCGCTTAATAAAATTGATTTACAAATGAAAGTAGCTGTAATAGGTGCCACGGGTATGGTAGGCGATGTAATGTTGAAAGTATTGGCCGAACGTAATTTTCCGTTAACGGAGTTGTTACTCGTAGCCTCTGAACGTTCTGTAGGTAAAAAGATGACCTTTAAAGGAAAAGAGCATACGGTCATCGGTTTAGCAGATGCTGTAGCAGCAAGACCTAATATTGCCATATTTTCTGCAGGGGGGGATACTTCCTTAGAATGGGCTCCTAAGTTTGCAGAAGTGGGTACTACGGTAGTAGATAATTCTTCTGCCTGGAGAATGGATCCCACCAAGAAATTAGTTGTTCCAGAAATTAATGCTCATGAGCTTACTGCCGAAGATAAAATAATTGCAAATCCTAATTGCTCTACCATACAATTGGTAATGGCATTGCACCCTTTACACAATAAATATAAAATGAAACGTGTAATTGTATCCACCTATCAATCGGTTTCCGGTACAGGGGTAAAAGCAGTAAAGCAACTGGAAAATGAAATTGCAGGTGTACAAGGCGAAATGGCATATCCTTACCCTATTGGCAGAAACGCATTACCTCATTGCGATATTTTCATGGAAAACGGATACACCAAGGAAGAAATGAAATTGGCCCGTGAGCCACAGAAAATTCTTGATGACCGTACATTTTCCATTAGTGCTACCGCTGTTCGTATACCTACCGCTGGCGGACATTCAGAATCTGTAAACGTAGAGTTCGAAAATGATTTTGAACTTAATGAAGTACGCCGTCTGTTGAACGAGATGCCAGGTGTTACCGTTCAAGACAATCCAGATACGAACACGTACCCTATGCCCATATATGCCCATGATAAAGATGAGGTCTTTGTAGGTCGTATACGTAGAGACGAAACTCAAAGAAATACCTTGAATATGTGGATCGTGGCAGACAACCTTAGAAAAGGCGCAGCTACTAACGCAGTACAAATTTCAGAATACTTGGTAGAAAAAGGCTTAGTTTAATTTATATCCTATACAACGTTAAAACCTTCAGAACATCACTGTTCTGAAGGTTTTTTTATGGTATTTTAGTAGAAAATGAACTACTCATGAAAAAGTTATGCCTGCGCTTCTTCTGGTTGCGCTCATTTTTTCTTGTAAAAACAAACCTAAACCTCAACCTATTACCGTGAAATATCCTGTTACAGCAAAAGTAGATACCGTAGACAACTATTTTGGCACTGATGTAAAAGACCCTTACCGTTGGTTAGAAGATGATAGAAGCCCAGAAACCGAAGCTTGGGTAAAACAACAGAACAAGACTACATTTGATTACCTAGAAAAAATACCATTCCGCAACGACCTAAAAGACCGATTAGAAAAATTATGGAACTATGAAAAGTTGGGCTCTCCTTTTATAAAGGGAGACTATACCTACTTTACAAAAAACGACGGTCTACAAAACCAATACGTAGTTTATAGGACAAAAGGCGAAGAAGAACCAGAGGTATTCTTGGACCCAAATACCTTTTCCGAAGATGGTACAACTTCTTTGGCAGATTTGAGCTTTACAAAAGATGGAACATTAGCTGCCTATCTAATTTCCGAAGGTGGTAGCGATTGGCGAAAGGCTATTGTTCTAAATGCCGAAACTAAAGAAGTTGTGGAAGACACCTTGTTCGATATTAAATTCAGCGGACTATCCTGGAAAGGCAAAGAAGGGTTTTATTATTCTAGCTATGACAAACCAAGAGGTAGTGAACTCTCTGCCAAAACAGACCAACACAAGGTTTACTATCATAAACTAGGTACGGCACAGAAAGATGATGAACTTATATTTGGTGGTACACCTGCAGAAAAACATCGCTATATTGGTGCATATGTAACTAATGACAATAGGTACTTACTAATTAGCGCCTCTATCTCTACTTCTGGTAACAAACTGTTTATCAAAGACCTAGAAGATCCTGAAGGATTACTTATCCCCATCGTAGAAGATACTGAATCTGACAATTATGTAATTGATAATATTGGCTCTAAACTTTATATAGTTACAAACAGGAATGCACCGAACAAAAAAATTGTTACGGTAGATGCCAGTAGTCCACAAGTTGAAAATTGGGTAGATTTTATTCCGGAAACCGAGCACGTTTTAAATCCTACTACCGGTAGTGAATTTTTCTTTACAGAGTATATGGTCAATGCCATTTCTAAAATAAAACAATACGATTATGATGGCAAACTCATTAGGGAAGTAGAATTGCCGGGTATTGGCTCAGTTGGCGGATTTAATGGCGAAAAAGAGGATAAAGAACTGTATTTCTCGTTTACAAATTACAATACACCAAGTTCTACTTATAAATATAATCCTGCAACGGGTAAATATGAACTGTTCTGGAAACCTGAAATAGATTTTGACCCTGCAGATTATACTTCTGAACAAGTTTTTTACGCTTCAAAAGACGGCACCAAAATACCTATGATCATTACGTATAAAAAGGGAACCGAATTAAATGGCAAAAACCCAACGATTCTTTACGCCTATGGCGGATTCAATGTAAGCTTAACCCCATCTTTCAGTATCGGTAACGCCGTTTGGATGGAGCAAGGTGGTATTTACGCCGTACCAAATCTTCGTGGTGGTGGCGAATATGGCAAAAAATGGCATGATGCGGGTATTAAAACCAAAAAGCAAAATGTATTCGATGACTTTATTGCCGCTGCTGAATATTTAATAGCGAACAACTATACATCAAAAGAGTATTTGGCTATTCGCGGAGGTTCTAATGGCGGATTGCTAGTTGGTGCCACCATGACACAAAGACCAGATTTAATGCAAGTTGCCCTGCCTGCTGTTGGGGTTATGGATATGTTGCGCTATCATACATTTACGGCTGGCGCCGGATGGGCGTATGATTATGGTACTGCAGAAGATAACCAGGAGATGTTTCAATATTTAAAAGGCTATTCTCCCGTACATAATGTAAAACCAGGCACTGCCTACCCTGCAACTTTGGTTACCACGGGCGATCATGATGACAGAGTGGTTCCTGCCCATAGTTTTAAATTTGCCGCAGAGCTTCAAGAAAAACAAGAAGGTACCAACCCCACATTAATCCGTATAGAAACCAATGCCGGTCATGGTGCGGGGACTCCTGTGAGCAAAACCATAGAGCAATATGCAGATATTTTTGGCTTTACGCTCTATAATATGGGTTATACGGAATTACCAAATAAAAGTGTTTTAAAAGAATTTAAGGAGTAATCTTTACCTTAAATCAATAAATTATTGAAAAATCCGTTTCACATTGGAACGGATTTTTCAATTTTGCATTCCTAAGAACAAAAGCATGTTACGAGTAGAGAACCTTTCATTTTCATATGATAAACTTCCAGTTTTAGAATCCATTAATTTACGTATTCAACGTGGAGAACATGTGGCTATCATTGGTGAAAGCGGGTGCGGCAAAAGTACCTTGCTCAAGCTAATGTATGGTTTAATGGATTTGGAACAAGGCGAAATTTTCTGGGAAGATGAGCAAATTTTAGGCCCTGCATTTCACCTAGTACCAGGTATGCCCTTCATGAAATACCTGTCTCAAGATTTTGATTTGATGCCGTTCATTACCGTTTCTGAAAATATAAGCCAGTACCTATCCGTATTTTATCCTGATGAATTAAAAGAACGTACCCAAGAGCTTTTAGAGATGATCGAGCTTACCGAGTTTGCCGATAAAAAGGTGAAAACTTTGAGTGGCGGGCAACAACAACGCGTTGCCTTGGCTAGAGTATTGGCACAAAAACCAGAAGTGCTTCTTTTAGACGAACCTTTTAGTCATATTGACAATTTTCTTAAAAACAGCTTACGCCGTAATATTTTTAATTATTTAAAAGAGAATCTCATTACCACCATTGTTGCCACACATGATGTGCACGATGTTTTACCATTTGCCGATCGTGCAGTAGTTTTACGTGACAAAGAAATAATAGCCAGGGCAAGACCTATGGAGCTCTATAAAAATCCAAAAAGTTTGTACGTTGCATCACTTTTTGGGGAAGCCAGCATGATCTCTATAGATGTGCTTAAAACATATGCGAATACCAAAAGAAAGATAATTGTGTATGCACATGAGTTTAGGGTATCGCCTTCACAAGGTTTTCATGTTACTGTAGAAAAAGCATACCCAATGGGCAGTCATTATTTAACGGAGAGTAAAAGCGATGAAAATGAAACCATCTTCTTTAATGCAGATAAACTATATCCCAAAGGGAAAGAAGTATTCTTGAACGTCGCTATTGAAACTATCAATCAACGTATACAAGAAGCTGCGACCAATTAATTCCAGTCCCTTATAAGAAGGTATCTATTGCTATTTTTAACAATTACAGGAGGATTTCTTTTTGTTTACATTTGTTAAAATCTTGTTGTGAACAAAGAGCAAATACTTACGGAGTTACAATTTAAGGCTATACGGAGTAGCGGTCCTGGTGGTCAGCATGCCAATAAAGTATCTTCTAAAGTAGAATTATCTTTTCATATAGAAAATTCTGCCGGATTGACAGATCGACAGAAAAAGAGGCTTCTTCTCAAATTAGGAAATAAACTAAGTAAAGAAGGTTTTTTACTATTACAGTGCGATGAATCTCGCAGCCAACATAAAAACAAAGAATTGATTATTAAAAGATGCTTTAAGCTTCTTGAAAGATCTCTAATTGTACCCAAGGCAAGAAAGAAAAGTAGACCAACTAGATCATCTATTGAAAAAAGATTGAGGAGCAAGAAAATTTCATCCTTGAAAAAACAAAACCGGAGTAAGCCAGACTATTAATAGCTATACCCCTTTATGCGAAGATGGAATAGAATACAAATACAGTTATGGCACCTGTAAGACCAAGAACTCCCGTTCCCAATCCAAATAGTCGATACCCTGTTTTTACGTTCATACCGCTCATTTGTGTTACTACCCAAAAAAAGCTGTCGTTCGCATGAGATATTACAGCAGAACCTGCCCCAATAACCACTACGACCAAAGCTTTTTGTATTTCGTTATCAAACCCCAAAGAGGACATCATAGGCATTATGATAGATGCCGTAGTTACCAGTGCCACCGTAGAAGATCCTTGGGCCGTTTTTAAAGCCGCCGCTAATACAAACGGCAAGAAAATACCCATGTTATAGTCGGTCAAGGTTTGCCCTAGAATTTCTGCGATGCCTGAGTTTTGTAGTATTTTACCAAAAATTCCGCCAGCACCGGTAATCAATAATATGGAAGCCGCATCTTTAATTGCCTTACCTACCCAACCCGCAGAAGAAAGCATATCATAATTCAATTTTTTAGGTAAGAGCAAACATAAGAATACGCCAATTAATAATGATATAACCGGTTCACCCACAAAATTGATGAAATCTAATAGTCCGTTGCCTTGTGCAATATCCATTGAATTTAAGACGGACTTCAAGACAATTAGAAAAATAGGTACTAGAATGGGTATAGATGCTTTTAAAGCACTGGGCGAATCTTTAATGTCTTGTTCTGCTTCGAGCGCATCTTCAACATTTGGTTCTATCATGGTTTTTGATGCATACTTTTTAGCGAATATGATTCCTACAATCAAAGCCACTATACTTGTTGGAAATCCGAAAGCGATGACCAAACCTAAATCTGCCCCAAGAATACCTGCCGCAGCTATAGGACCAGGAGTTGGCGGTACCATGGTATGCGATGCCATTAAGCCCAAACCTAATGCTATTGCAGGACCGGCAATTGATATTTTGGCTTTCCTGGAAAGACTTTTATTTAAGGGATGTAGCAACATAAAGCCACTATCTGCAAAGACAGGTATTGATACAATATAACCAATGATACCCATTGCGGTTGTTACCCGTTTCTTCCCTATTACACCCAACACTTTCTCCGCAATTGCAAATGCGCCACCGGTATGTTCTAAAAACGCACCGATGATGACCCCGAGAACTATTATCAACCCAATTTTACCTAGTGTACCACCAAAACCATCATTGATAGATACAATGATATCAGTATAAGGCATACCGGCAAAAACACCGTATAAAATGGAAATGATAAACAATGCTAGAAAAGCATGAATCTTGAGTTTTGTCGTCAATATAATTATGGCAATGACTGCGAGAAGTAAGTAGAATATTTCCATGATTTATTTTTTATGTTATTTGGAGTACTTCATAAGCACTTAAAAAGTGTCAAGGAAACAAATTTTTAAAAACAATGAACACTATCCAATACTCACTATAATTAACTCCTTCCCGTTAAAACTAAAAACATCTCCTACTTTCTTACCAAATACAAGTTTACCTATTGGCGTTGCGGCAGAAATACAGTAGACCGACTTAGGCTTACTTTTAAACTCCCCTGCGGATATTGCTATGTAATAAATGAATGCGTCTGTAACGACCAAACTACCTAAACCTACCGTTGGAGCATTTCTATCTTTTGGAACTTTTGATAATAGTTGTTGCGTTTTTTCTAATTCTGCCAGCTGCTGACCTAGTTTTTCTCGCTCTAGCTGAATCATGGCACGACCGGTTTCATGCTTATCGCCAGCACTACTCTTTGTCTCTGAGGCAAGTGCCAACTCCAACTCCTTAATTTGATTTTGTATTCTTGTCAACCTATTGTCAACGAAGTTCACGCAAAAGTCGTAAGCGTCTTTTTTTAAAATCTCAAGTGATTCAATTTCCTTCAATGTGATATAGATCTGCCAGTTTATAAATTAAGTAATTTACAATTTGAGTATCACTTTCCCCTCCATTGATCATGTTTTGAATCTCAATTTCATGTTCAGCTTTAAAATATTCCAGATCGCCTGAGCGATCGTCACTGAAAATATTCCACGATTTCAATCCGCTTAACATTGCCTTGTGTGCTTGGTACTGGTTTGTAATGGCTTGGACCTTCTTCTTATCTACACTAACCGAAGATTCCGTATCGTTTAGCAACTTATAGTTTGCCGTAATTTGGGCATCTGCTTTTTCCGCTTCGGTAATAATCTTAAAATAAGCTCTTGAAACTAAAGATTCGTATTTGGATTTAAATCGTGAATTAGCATTATCATCAGCTTCCAATACCATTTCTTCATCTGTACTGGCATATAAATCATTTACCTTATATGCATTATCGGCAATAAGAGATTGCTTCCAAGCCTCACTCTTTATATATTCTTTCCAAACTTTTGCATATTCTCGCTTGTAATGGGTTTTTGATAAACTACAGCTATTAAGACAAATTAAACCTATAACGGTGATAAGCATGGCCGAAGTAACTCTTCTGTTCAATGTTTTCATATAGTATAAGTGCGATTAAAAACCTTCTTAATAATTTACTGTTCCAAGGCAAACCAATAAGTGCATTTTGGCAATTGACAATCTATGGTATTTCCAATTTATAAATAAAAAGATGAGTAGCCCGGACTTTTTGATAAGAATTTAAAAAATGGAGATAAACAGTATTTATCCTACGCTATTAAATTGGCCAAATTTTTACCAACAATACTACCAATAGCAATACCCATACCTCCCAAACGGACTCCACAAGACACATTATCAGAAACTTGCTTTATGATGGGTTTCTTCTGTTGACCAACACCCATTATACCGCTCCAATTATAATCAATTTCATAAGACTGCTCTGGCAAAATGACTGTTTTTAATAATTGATTAAGCTTATTCTGAACCAAGTGGGTATTGCCAAATTCTGTCGTTTCTTCTGCTTTAAAGTCCAAATTACGACCACCGCCCAATAAAATTCTATTGTCAATATTGCGGAAATAATAATAGCCTTCTTCTAAATGGAACGTTCCTTTAATATTTAGGCCTTTAATTGGTTTTGTAATCAACACTTGTGCCCGCGCAGGTTCCACGTTCTCAGATAATAATTGGGCGGCAAAGCCATTTGTAGCAATCAGTAATTTATTGGTTGTAAAATCCATATTATCGGTTTTAACCAATACTTCTGCACCTGTATCTTCAAAAGAATTTACTTCTGTTCCATTTAAAATATTGATGTCTTTTTGATACGATAATTGCAGTAATGAATACATCATTTTACCGGTATCTATTTGTCCTTCATAAATCTGGGAAATATAATTACCATTAATTCCACTGAACTTAAACCTGTTTGGTAAAACTTTGAATGCATCTTTTCCAAAAACGGGCCGTAATAGCCCGTTGACATATTCTACTTGTCCTAAACAACTCTCATATAACGCTACATCCTTGTTTAAAAACAATTCATGCCCACCATTGTTCTGATACCCGATTGCATTATCACCTAAAAGTGTACGAAGCGATTGTATTCCATCAAATCGATCTTGTACCAATTGAAAAACCTCTTGTTCTGAATGTGTTTTTAAGTCGGATAAAATTTCAGAAATACTACCAAAACAGGCGAACCCTGCATTTTTGGTACTGGCACCTTGTGGAAGCTTTCCTTTTTCCAAAACAAGAATTCGTGCCTTCGGATGCATTCTTCTTAATTCTAATGCACAGTTTAAACCTACGACACCACTACCAACAATGGTAAAATCGATATTTGAAAACCAAGATTTTTGTTCCCAGTAGCTTAAATTCATAGAAGTATTCAAAAGACGAGATAAGATAAAAAATCAATCTGGAACAAGCGCATAAAAAAACTCCAACATAACTGTTGGAGTTCATTATTAATTTTCTGGTTGAGGATTCATTTTAAAATCGTCCATGAAAGCTGTTGTGTAATTACCGGCCAGATAATCTGGATGGTCCATTAACTGCCTGTGGAACGGTATGGTCGTTTTAATTCCCTCTATTACGAATTCATCTAAAGC
>JAHDDL010000005.1:0-102074 GCA_020629415.1 Maribacter sp.
CCTGTAACCTCTTGAGCCGTAATCAAGTGCGCTATTCAGTTGCGCCACGAGGCCTTTTTAATTTTTCCCTTAACGGGGTGCAAATATATTTCTTTTTACATTTACCACAAAATAAAGAACATAATATTAAATGGATTTTAAAAGCTTTATTAGAAATGTGCCAGATTTTCCTAAAGAAGGAATCATTTTTAAGGACATCACTTTATTACTTCAAAACCCTAAGGCACTTAATGAAACTGCAAATGCGTTGTATGATTTGCTTGATGGTCAAAATATTAACAAAGTCGTTGCAATGGAAAGCAGAGGGTTTGTTTTTGGTCCTTTGTTGGCTCAAAAGCTTGGTGCAGGTTTTGTACCTGTGCGCAAACCAGGTAAGTTGCCATCTGCTACTTTAAGTGAGACGTATAATTTAGAATATGGTACAGATACTTTAGAAATTCATACGGACAGTATACAAAAAGGTGACAAGGTATTGGTGCATGATGATGTGCTGGCAACCGGTGGTACCGCTAAAGCTACTTGTAATTTAATAGAAAGGCTAGGCGGGGAAATTGTACAATGTAATTTTTTAATAGAACTTACCTTTTTAAAAGGCAGCTCTAAAATAAATGAGTACGCAATAAAATCTTTGGTCAAATATTAATCTAATGCTTTTTTGGTGATAAAATAGCGCCAGCCTATAAGAGCTAATTGTAGTTTGCTAGCTTTAGATAAATCTAACTGCTGTTTACTGAAAGAAGGTAAGATAGCTTTGTTCAGCTTCGCTATTAATTTGTAGAACTTCTTTTTCAATTTTACTTTTTTATAAAAATACACAAATAACTTAACGCGTGATCAAGTCGTTAAGTTCGCATATGTATTTGGACAAAAAAGTTTAATGATAGATTAAGGTTACGATTATACTTAATATTAAGACAACAAGCAGTTTTATAATAGATATCATGTGTTACAGTTTTAGTGGTTTATACTTTTATTTGATTGTTTTTGAAAGATATCATTGTAGTCGTGTTCTGACAAATGAAATCTGTTAAAATAATGCATTTGACTGCTAATGTGTAAGTGTATCAATGGTATGTGTTATAATTTATAATCCTTTGTCTATAAATTTGTTTGATTATGTAAGTGTGTATGGTTTTTTAGATAGTGGTATGTAATTAATGAAGGCTGTTTTTAAACATAATCTGAAAACTGTAGACTAAAAAAATAAAGAAATAGAAGGAAAATTAGCATTCCGTTCTACTTTAAAAAAAATATTCACTTTTTTAAGGAATCTAGAATCAATGTATGGTTAGTGATAATTTATGATTGCAGATGATATCAATTGTCATATGTTGTCACATATGTTCTGTATATATTTGCCAAAATTCATTTCATGCAAGATTTCTTATTTATTGTTGGAGGGTTAGTATTGCTCATAGCAGGTGGTAACTGGCTGTTAAAAGCTGCGGTCGATTTATCACTAAAACTTAAAATTCCCAAAATAGTTATAGGAATGACGGTGGTGTCCTTTGCTACATCTGCCCCGGAGTTAATTGTAAGTATCAATGCCGCTTTAGATGGATTTCCTGATTTAGCTCTTGGTAATGTTGTTGGCTCAAATATCGCCAATCTAGGTCTTGTGTTGGCTATTACTATTTTGCTAAGTCCTATAGATGTAAGTAAGAGTTTTTATACTACAGATTGGCCTGTAATGATGATAGCTTCTTTACTGTTCTTCTTCTTTATTTATTTTGATGGAGAAATTCAGCAGTATGAAGGTATTGTTATGGTGGTGTTTCTGTTTTTGTTCTTAGTATATCTATTGCGTTTTCAAAAGCCAGCTGTAATAGATGAAGAGGATGAGCCAGATGTTATGTTGCCAACCTATAAGACCGCATTGTTTTTAGGATTGGGGGGCGGAGCGCTATGGGGTGGTTCTGAGTTGTTAATTAATGGGGCTGTTGGTTTGGC
This sequence comes from Maribacter sp., assembly GCA_020629415.1. Classification (GTDB taxonomy): domain Bacteria; phylum Bacteroidota; class Bacteroidia; order Flavobacteriales; family Flavobacteriaceae; genus Maribacter; species Maribacter huludaoensis. Next base: position 1,951 of record JAHDDL010000005.1, read on the forward strand.
TACCTTATTTGGTGTTAGTGAGCGTGTAATAGCAATTACGATAGTTTCCGTAGGTACCAGTATTCCTGAACTGGCGGCATCTATAATTGCGGTAATAAAAAAGGAAAAAGCTATTTCATTGGGAAACCTTATAGGTTCTAATATTTTCAATATTCTTGCGGTATTAGGTATAACCTCTATTATTACCCCAATATCCGTAATGGACGAAGGTCTTTTAACAAATGATATTTTTTGGATGTTAGGCATATCTTTCCTTATTCTTCCGTTGGTCTTTATTCCAAAGGGATTGCGATTGGGTTGGAGAGATGGGCTAATCTTGGTAAGTGTTTATTTAGCCTTTATATATGTAACTATTGGATAGGCATGGTAATTTAAAATTTATAAATAAAAAACGCCTTGAATATATTCAAGGCGTTTTAGTATAATCAACAATTAATTTGGTACTTAGATTTTTGCAGACTTAACTGTCTTGATAATTCTAGCTGCAATTTTGTATGGATCACCGTTAGAAGCTGGTCTTCTATCTTCTAGCCATCCTTTATATCCTTTTTCAACAGCAATCAATGGAATACGGATAGATGCACCTCTATCTGAGATACCCCATGAGAAATCATTAATTGAAGCTGTTTCATGTAAGCCTGTTAAACGTTGGTCGTTAAATTCACCGTAAACAGCAATATGTTCTTTTACGTATGGTCTAAAAGACTCACAGATTGCAGCATAAACTTCTTTACTACCACTGGTTCTTAATGCAGTGTTAGAGAAGTTGGCGTGCATACCTGATCCATTCCAATCCATATCTTTTCCTAATGGCTTTGGGTGGTAATCTATATAGTAACCATATTTTTCAGTTAATCTGTCAAGTAAATATCTAGCGATCCAGATTTCATCACCTGCTTTCTTAGCCCCTTTTGCAAACAATTGAAACTCCCATTGTCCAGAAGCAACTTCTTGGTTAATACCTTCAAAGTTTAGACCTGCATCTATACATAGATCGGCGTGCTCTTCAACTAAACCTCTACCGTGTGTATTTTTACCACCAACAGAGCAGTAATACATACCTTGTGGAGCAGGGTAACCACCAATAGGGAAACCTAATGGTAATTGTGTTTTGGTGTCCATAATGAAATATTCTTGCTCAAAACCGAACCAGAAATCTTCATCTTCGTCATCAATAGTAGATCTACCGTTAGAAACATGAGGTGTTCCATCGGCATTCATTACTTCGGTCATTACTAAATAACCATTAATTCTAGCAGGGTCTGGGTAAATTGCTACAGGTACTAACAAACAATCTGAAGACCCACCTTCGGCTTGTCTTGTAGAAGATCCGTCAAAAGACCAGTTGCCTAATTCTTCAAGAGTTCCTTTAAAATCTTCATGCTCTTCAACCTTGGTTTTGCTTCGCATGTTTTGAGTTGGAAAGTATCCATCTAACCAGATGTATTCTAATTTAATTTTGGCCATAATATGTTCGTTATTTTTTAATAAAAGACAAACAAAAATATGTTTTTTATCAATCTGTATGAATTTTTGAGGGTGTTAATGTGTAAAAATTAAATTTTTTGTTATCTACCCCTATTTTTTATCGGGTATTTTGTCATATTTATATTTATTGATCGTAATTTTGTCAAATTAACAATGTATTTATATATGAAGTCATCACGTTTTGCTGCTATTAATGCAAGTCAGAAAAGAAATAGTATTGCTGTTGAAGAGAAGGGAAGACGTTCCGATTTGTTCGGTATCAATGTGTTCAATGAAAAAAAAATGTTGCAATACTTAACGAAGGACGCTCTTGAAAGTTTAAAGGGTGCTATGGTGTCGGGATCTAAGATCGATCGTAAAATTGCAGATCAGGTAGCAGAGGCCATTAAAGGCTGGGCCATTACAATGGGCGCTACACACTATACACATTGGTTTCAGCCATTAACAGGGTCTACTGCGGAGAAACACGATGCATTTTTTGACCTTTTACCAGATGGTACTGCATTGGAAAAATTTGGTGGCGGACAATTAGTGCAGCAAGAACCGGATGCTTCTAGTTTTCCGAGCGGTGGAATTAGAAATACGTTTGAAGCTAGGGGATATACTGCATGGGATCCTTCTTCACCTGCTTTTATTTATGGCACTACTTTATGTATACCTACCATTTTTGTATCCTATACAGGTGAAGCCTTGGATAATAAAGCTCCATTGTTAAGAGCTTTGGGGGCTGTTGATGAGGCGGCTACCGCCGTTGCCAAGTATTTTGATAAAACGGTAAGTAAGGTCAATGCAACTTTAGGTTGGGAGCAAGAATATTTTTTGATAGACAAAGCTCTTGCCCATTCTAGACCGGATATTATGATGACAGGCCGTACCCTGGTGGGTGAGACTCCTGCAAAAGGCCAGCAACTTGATGATCATTATTTTGGTGTAATACCAAGTCGTGTTTTAAGTTTTATGAGCGATTTGGAGCAGGAATGTACCAGATTGGGAATTCCTGTCAAGACCAGGCATAATGAGGTAGCTCCCAATCAGTTTGAGCTGGCTCCTGTTTTTGAGGAGGCCAATCTTGCTATTGACCATAACTTGTTGTTGATGGATGTTATGGATAAGATTGCTGATAAGCATCATTTTAAAGTGCTTTTTCATGAAAAACCATTTGCAGGTATTAATGGTTCCGGTAAACATAACAATTGGTCTTTGGCCACAGATACGGGTGTAAACTTGTTGAGTCCGGGTTCTACGCCAATGAAAAACCTTCAGTTTTTAACCTTTTTTATTAATACGATCAAAGCCGTAGATACTTATGAGGAATTATTGCGATCTTCAATAGCATCTGCCGGTAATGATCATCGCTTGGGTGCAAATGAGGCTCCACCTGCTATTTTTTCAATTTTTGTCGGTTCGCAATTAAGTAATGTTCTAGATGAATTAGAAGGGGTTTCTAAAGGCAAATTATCTCCCGAAGAAAAAACGGAACTAAAACTGAACGTGGTAGGTAAAATTCCAGAGATTTTAATGGATAATACCGATCGTAACAGAACATCGCCTTTTGCCTTTACAGGAAATAAATTTGAAATGCGCGGTGTTGGTGCAAAAATGAACTGTGCCAAACCAATGACTGTTTTAAATACCATAGTAGCAAAGCAGTTAAGGGATTTTAAAAAAGAAGTGGATGTTTTGATCGATAAAAAAAATCTGAAAAAAGATGAGGCCGTTTTTAATGTACTTCGTGAATATATAAAAACATCAAAACGTATTAGGTTTGATGGTGATGGTTACAGTACTGATTGGGAAAATGAAGCTAAAAGAAGAAAACTAAGTAATAATAAAAATACACCTGATGCTCTTGAGGTCTTGACATCAAAAGATAGTATAGCATTGTTCGAATCTATGGGCGTAATGAGTGCTGTTGAGGTAAATGCCCGCCATGAAGTCGATTTGGAAAATTATATCATGCATTTACAGATAGAGGGTAGGGTGTACAATGAACTGGTATACGGTTACATTGTGCCGGCGGCTTTGGAGTATCAAAATAATTTGATTAAAAATGTAGCCGGTTTAAAGGAAATATACGGTGCTGCACATAAAAAATTCTCTGAAGGGCAATTGACAATGATAGAAGATATAGCCGAGCATGTTGTAGGTATCAAAAAAATGGTAGATGCCATGGCCGATGCGCGTAAAAAAGCAAATGCCTTAAAGGATACCAAAAAGAAGGCCATTGCATATTGCCAAAATGTAAAGCCATATTTTCTGGAAATTAGAACACATAGCGATAAGCTAGAAAAATTAATGGACAACAAATTGTGGCCGTTGACAAAGTATAGAGAATTGTTATTTATAGAATAATCTTTTAATTAATTTTAAAAATAAGGGAATATTAAGCTGTTCAACGATTGCAGTTTTAATGATTCCCTTATTTTTGCGACAAATTTAAATTATGTCCACATCAAGCAGTGAAAGGTATCAGCAACGCGGCGTTTCAGCCTCTAAAGAGGATGTACACAATGCAATTAAAAATATTGACAAAGGTCTTTTTCCAAAGGCATTTTGTAAAATAGTTCCTGATTATTTAACCGGAGATAAAGATTATTGCTTGGTAATGCATGCTGATGGCGCCGGCACAAAATCTTCCTTGGCATATATGTACTGGAAAGAAACAGGAGATATTTCTGTTTGGAAAGGTATTGCACAAGATGCTTTGATCATGAATATAGACGATCTTATCTGTGTTGGTGCTACGGATAATATTATGCTTTCTTCTACCATTGGAAGAAATAAAAATAAAATACCTGGCGAAGTGCTTTCTGCCATTATCAACGGTACGGAAGAATTGATCAATGACTTAGGTGAATTCGGCATTACTATTCATTCTACTGGTGGTGAGACCGCAGATGTTGGAGATTTGGTCAGAACTATAATAGTAGATTCTACGGTTACCGCAAGATTGAAAAGGAGTGATGTTATCGATAATGCCAATATTAAGGCCGGTGATGTTATCGTTGGTCTAGAATCATTTGGTCAGGCCAATTATGAAAAGGAATATAATGGGGGAATGGGAAGTAACGGTTTAACCTCTGCCCGTCATGATGTCTTCTCTAACTATTTAGCCGAAAAATTTCCAGAAAGTTTTGATGCCGAAGTACCTGAGGATCTTGTTTACTCCGGTAATATAAAGCTTACAGATGCTGTCAAGAACTCACCTTTAGATGCAGGTAAATTGGTGTTGTCCCCAACAAGAACTTATGCACCGATCGTCAAAAAAATTCTTTCTAAATATAGCTCAAATGAAATTCACGGAATGATTCATTGTAGTGGTGGGGCGCAGACCAAAATTCTTCATTTTATAGATGAGCTGCATGTAGTTAAGGATAATTTATTTGATGTGCCGCCATTATTTCAATTAATTCAAGAACAATCTGGTACAGATTGGAAAGAGATGTATAAGGTGTTCAACTGTGGGCACAGACTAGAGTTTTATCTTCCGGAAAACGTAGCTGATGATATTATTGAAATTTCTAAAAGTTTTGGGGTAAATGCCCAAATAATTGGAAGGGTAGAAGCTTCTGATTCAAAAAAACTTACAATTTCAAGCAAGTACGGCACCTTTGTGTATTAGTACATACGATTAACGTAAATAAATCGTTCTTTTTGTATAAACCTATCTTGCTATGGAAAGAAAAGAATTTTTACGAACATTAGGTGCCGGTGCTGCCTTTGCCATAACTTTTCCCTGTCTTGGAAGTTGTTCAAAAGACAGTGATGTAGAAGGGGATATTGTAACTGCACCAACTGATGTAGATTTTACAATTGACCTAGAATCTTCAGAAGCTGCAAAACTTGCTAATAATGGCGGCTTCATACTAAAGAACCTAGTTGTAGTAGTTAGAAATTTAGAAGGAGAATTTGTTGCGGCTACACAAATTTGTAGTCATGAGCAATATGATCAAGTACGTTTTGTAGATCAAGATGGCGGTATATTTTATTGTGATGTTCATGGGTCTAAATTTTCGCAGACCGGAGCACCGTTAAATGAGATTCCCAATAGCACTTCTAAAGCATTAAAAATTTATAACACATCTTTAGAGGGTTCCATATTACGTGTTTATGAATAAGTAAAATAAAACTATTCAAGCATAAACTACACCAACCTAACTTATTATTCTTTATGACCATATTTACCCCCAATTAGAGAAGTAAGTGAAAAAGATTTTTGCCTTATTATTATGTTTTATGACCTGCTATATGTATGGTCAAGAGCAGAGGTACGTAACGGTTAAAAAGTCTTACGATGTAATGGGCGGTGAATTTGATATTACCGTAATCTCCGAAGATGAAGAGTTAGGATACATTTATATTCAAGAGGCCTTGGCAGAAGTACTAAGAATAGAAAAACTTATATCTTCTTGGGATGCTGATTCTGAAACCAGTCTGATCAATAAAAACGCCGGTATAAAACCCGTAACGGTTAGTTGGGAGCTTTATAAATTAATAGAGCGTTCTATATTGCTGTCAGAAATAACCAATGGTGCTTTTGATATTACTTTTACTCCTTTAAATCATATCTGGAAGCTTGATGGTACTTTGCAAACTATGCCGTCTTCAGCAGCTGTAAAAGAGACAAAAAGCAAGGTCGGTTACAAAAATATAATACTAAATAGTAAGGATCAGTCTGTATTTTTGAATAAGAAAGGTATGCGGATTTCATTTGGTGGTATCGGTAAAGGTTTTGCCGCGGACAAGGCAAAGGCATTATTGGTCTCTAATGATGTAAAGGCAGGTATTATCAATATAGATGGTGATATTACCACTTGGGGTACAAAAGCTACGGGAGAAAAATGGTTGATAGGTGTGGTGAACCCTGATCAAAAAGGCGGCATAGCATCTTGGATACCTATTTTGGAGTCGTCTGTGGCAACCACTGGTGGCGATGGCAATTTTATAATGTCTGGAAACAAAAAGTATACCCACATCATAGATCCTAGGTCTGGATATCCATCTACGGGTATAAACAGTGTATCCGTCTTTGCTAAAAGTGCGGAAACCTCAGATGCTTTGGCTACTTCAGTATTTGTAATGGGACTTGATGCGGGACTCGCCTTAATTAATCAATTAGGAGATACAGAGGTTATCATTGTTGATAGTGCAAATAAAATGTACAAGAGCAATGGGGTCTTACTTGATTAGATTTCCATTTTTTAATCCTTACCGTAATAATCCCACTAGGGTGTCTCTAATTTTATTGTAAATTTGCCGTACAAGTGAAGTAAGCATATGATAGACAAGTTAAACATCGTAAAACAACGTTTTGATGAGGTTTCAGACCTTATAATTCAACCGGATATTATATCCGATCAAGAGAAATATGTAAAACTCACAAAAGAATATAAGGATCTTAAGGATTTGATGGATAAGCGAGATGAATATCTTGAGCTTACCAATAATATTGCCGAGGCAGAAGAGATTATTGCCGATGGTAGTGATGCCGAGATGCTAGAAATGGCAAAAATGCAAATGGAAGAGGCCAAGGCAGGATTGCCGAAGCTAGAAGAGGATATTAAATTGATGTTAATACCTAAAGATCCTGAAGATGCCAAGGATGTAGTTGTTGAAATTAGGGCCGGAACGGGTGGTGACGAAGCAAGTATTTTTGCAGGTGATCTTTTTAGAATGTATACCAAATATTGTGAAGGCAAAGGCTGGAAAACTAATGTAATTGACCTTAGTGAAGGTACTAGTGGCGGTTACAAAGAAATACAGTTTGAGGTTACTGGTGCAAACGTTTATGGTACATTAAAGTTCGAGGCAGGTGTGCACCGGGTACAACGTGTACCCCAAACGGAAACTCAAGGAAGGGTGCATACCAGTGCAGCTACCGTTATGGTTCTGCCTGAAGCTGAAGATTTTGATGTCCAGATAGATCTAAAAGATGTTAGAATAGATTTTTTCTGTTCTTCCGGTCCTGGTGGTCAGTCTGTAAACACAACATATTCCGCGGTTCGTTTAACCCACATTCCTACGGGATTAATTGCCCAATGTCAAGATCAAAAATCGCAACATAAAAATAAGGACAAGGCGTTTAGGGTACTTCGTTCTAGATTGTATGATTTAGAATTGGCAAAGAAACAGGAAGAAGACGCTGCAAAAAGAAATTCTCAAGTAAGTAGCGGTGACCGTTCTGCAAAGATTAGAACATACAATTACCCACAAGGTAGGGTAACCGATCACCGCATAGGTCTAACCTTATATGATTTGTCCAATATTATCGACGGTGATATTCAGAGAATAATAGACGAATTAAGTTTTGTTGAAAATACAGAGAAATTGAGGGAAGCCTCTGAGATATTTTAATTTATGACCACTCAAGAGCTAGTTGCCCAAATACATAAAAAACAATCGTTTTTATGTATTGGTTTAGATACGGACCTAGAAAAGATTCCTTCATTTTTACTGGAAGACGAAGACCCTATTTTTGCATTCAACAAAGCCATTATAGATGCTACGCATGATTTGTGCGTGGCATACAAGCCAAATATTGCTTTTTATGAAGCATACGGTGTTCAGGGCTGGTCTGCATTGCGTAAGACCATTAAGTACCTGAATAAGAACTATCCTGATATTTTTACTATTGCAGATGCAAAGAGGGGAGATATAGGCAACACTTCTACAAGGTATGCAAAGGCATTTTTTGAAGATTTAAATTTTGATTCCATCACCATAGCTCCGTATATGGGTAGGGATTCTGTAGAGCCTTTTTTAGCGTTTAAGGACAAGCATACAATTTTACTTGCCTTAACCTCTAATCAGGGTGCTTTTGATCTGCAGACAAAAAAAATAGAAGGTAAAGAGCTCTATAAAGAAGTATTGTCTGTTTCTACGACGTACAAAGGTGCAGAGAACTTAATGTATGTGGTAGGTGCTACCAAAGCTGAATACCTTAATGAAATTCGTGAGATTGTACCAAACAGCTTCTTGTTAGTCCCTGGAGTTGGGGCACAGGGCGGAAGTCTAGAAGAAGTTTGTAAATATGGAATGTCCAAAAACGTCGGTTTGCTAATAAACTCTTCGCGTGGAATAATTTATGCGTCCGATAATGAAAATTTTGCAGATGCCGCCAGATCTAAGGCAAAAGAGTTACAGCAGTCTATGAAAATTGAGTTGGAAAAATTAGACTAAATCCTCTAAAGTTTTTTTAATTCTTTGAGCTTTTAATTCGAAAAATTCTCCTAATTGAGTGTTTGACTGAATGTTTGAAGCTTTTTCCATAAATGTCTGATATTGATACTCTAATAGACTGATGATATCATTATTCGCCTCCATTGGCGTTACCGATCCTACCTTACAATACTGCTTGCTCATTATACTATGTTTTTGTTCTTACAAATATACGTTCAGATCAAAGTTTTAGACGTGGGTATAGGTAGCTGTACATCTAATTAATAGGTAATATGTCTTTTTTTTAACATTTGTGCAGATGAAAGCTTAAAAACATGTTCATTTTGTGTGAAATTTGATTATCCTAAATGTTATATCAAAAAGAATTGATACATTGTGGGTTAACCGCGTTCTAAAAGAAAATCAATTTGCTCCATTATATAACGTATCAACATAAAACATCTACTACGTGGGTTACATTTGTACATGGGGCAGGGGGCAGTTCTTCTATTTGGTATAAACAAATACGTGAGTTTAAGAAGCATTTTAATGTCTTATTGTTAGACTTAAGAGGCCATGGTAACTCAAAGCCTGGCCTTAAGAATGTTTTTGATGAGAAATATACTTTTGACGTGATTACCAATGATATAGTTGAGGTCATTGATCATGAAAAAATTAAGAAATCACATTTTGTGGGTATTTCCCTTGGTACCATACTAATTAGAAATTTAGCTGAAAACCATCCGGAAAGAGTAGAAAGTATGGTTATGGGCGGTGCAATAATGAAACTGAACTTACGCTCACAAATTCTTATAAAGCTTGGTGTTGTTTTTAAAACGGTTATACCTTATTTATGGCTTTATAAGTTTTTTGCTTTTATAATTATGCCGAATAAGAACCATAGAGAGTCCAGGTCGCTTTTTGTTCGTGAGGCAAAGAAATTATATCAGAAGGAATTTATTCGTTGGTTTAAGCTTACTTCAGAGATTAATCCGTTATTACGTTTTTTTAGATCTGCCGACATTAACATACCAACTTTATATGTAATGGGCGAAGAAGATTATTTGTTTTTACCAAGTATTCGTAAAATAGCAAAATCACATCAAAATTCTAGATTGATAGTGATTGAAAATTGTGGACATGTGGTAAATGTAGAACAACCCAATTTTTTTAATGAAAAGGTGGTAGATTACCTAGTAGGTCAGAAGTAATTTACAGACTTCCCTATTTAAAAACTAAATCACGGTTTTTATGATATACCGATAAAAAAGAAAAAGACCGATGTTTTAACATCGGTCCTTAACCATCAAACTAAACTATAACTCAACATTTAATTTACGTCCCAAAATAAAGGCGTAGTTAAATTGTCTCCTCCTATAGCACTAGAAGCTGCATCATAGTTGGCACCATTTACTGCAGATTCTTTTACAGGATATATCATTCTCAAAGGAACTTCTTGTTGTGTTTGAGTAGAAAGTGCCAATTGCGGCCAGTCTAATCTTCTGTACTCGGTCCATGCTTCAAAACCTCTATTGAATAAAGAAATCCATTTTTGAGTACCTATTTTTTGCTTGTAATCTCCCGTAGCGGTAGAATATGCAACAGATGGTTGTGCTAAATATGCATCTACTTCATCTTGTGCACCACCGTAATAAAGAATTGAAGCGGTAATTCCAGCGTTGTAAAACTCTTCTGCATCACCGGCTATAAAACCTCTTTCTACAGCTTCTGCCAGAAAGAAAGCCACTTCAACATAATCCATAATCGATCCAGGATAAGTGGGATCACCAACAATGTCTAAATTAAGATGCGTGAAATTTGCATAGGAGTTGTTGCCACCGATCGGGCCACCAATATAAGGGTCTTTATTATCCGCAAAATAATCATCTAGACGGGGATCGTTCAATTCTACCAACTTGTTCAATGAAGTTTCACCCGCAATATAATCCTCACTTCTATTTTCAACTTCGAATAAATTGTAAATAGGGTTAATGTTCGTAGTTGGTGAAGATTCATAGTAAATGATGGTATTATCATCATTAGATGTAAAGACACCGGCATTTACCGCTTCTGAAACAGTTGTGCTAGCTAATGCCGAATTGAAGTCTGCCAAACGCATACCTAATCTTAATTTTATAGAGTTGGCTAGTTTTCTCCATTTAACAACATCGCCGCCATAAAAAATATCATTTGAGCCAAATGATTCCCCGCCACCGGCCAATGCAGCTTGTGCTGAAGAAATTCGGTCAATTAAATCTTCATATATAGTTTCTGCATCATCGTAAACTGGAAAAAGGTTATTGATGTCGGCAGATTCGCTATAAGGTATATTACCGTTCAAATCTACTAAATGTTGATAGGTATATACTTTAATGGTCTCTATAATGGCCAATTGATTACCTCTTGTTGTGGCGTCTAAAATTTCATCTGCCTCTATCAATGCAACGGCAGAATTTAGGTCGTTGATTACATTGTTGTAATATGTGGTCCAGTAGGCTTGTGACGGATCTCTACCTATAATTAGATAGTTAGATTCATCTACGTAAGTTGCCTGTGACCAGTGTTGTGACCAAAGACGAAATACGTTAGTACCGCTAATAGTCGTTATTCTATCCGCTAAGTTCTTTTCGGCATTGGCAACAAGTGTCTCTGGCGGAACTGCAGTTGGTAATTTTGGATCATTATTATAATCCGTTATATCTTCCGTGCAGCTAGACAGTAGCATACCTGCCGAAGCTAATATTATATATATTTTCCTCATTGTTGTATTTTTAGAATTGTAGTTTAATGTTAAAGCCATATTCCTTAACAGATGGATATGCACCAATCTGGAAACCTTGTAAATTACCAGCTCCAAAACTCTGTTCTGGATCAGCGTATGGCAAATCTTTACTTATTATCCATAAATTTCTACCTACTGCTGTAAATGAAACGGCATTGAACGGTAATTTATCTATGAATTTTTTAGGTAAAGAGTAACCTAATGTTACCTCTCTTAATTTTACGTAAGATGCATCATAAACGAACTGTGCATCTGGCGCGTTACCATAACGGCCATAAGGGTTTTCATACGTTGTAAAGTCTGCTCTTACCGTATTTGCAGAGCCATCTTCTTGTACACCTGGCAAAATTACACCACCAGATGTGTTGTCATTGGTAACGGGATCCCTTAAAGGATTGCCTAAGTCGTTTACACCTGCCGTAACGTCATAAATACCTGTAGCCATACCAAAGTATGTATCTCCACTGAATACGCTACCACCTTCTTGTATATCTATTAAAAAGCTTAGGCTGATGTCTTTGTATTTGAATGTATTTGAAAGACCCATTTTCCAATCAGGATTAATGTCTCCAAGCACTTCTTGTGAAGACTCAGTTTTAAGATAAAGTCCGTCGGCACCAACTACTCTCTCGCCATCTATGTAAACGTAATCCGTACCTTTTAAAGTACCATAAGCTTCACCTTTGGCGGCATTTAAACTAACGCCAAAAAAGCTATTTACAAGAATGTTCTGTGAATCTTGAAAAAGATCTAATACCTCACTTTTGTAAGCTGAAAAGTTTACATCTGTTCTCCATGAAAAATCTGGAGTTTTTATAGTAGTAAAATATAACTGTGCTTCCACACCTTTATTCGATACTTCCGCAGAATTTACAACTGTATTGGTAAAACCTGTTGAAGGTGTTATCTCTACAGGAATAATTGCATCACTGGTAATTTGTTCGTAAAGAGAAACATCAAAACCTATTCTTCTGTTCCAGAAATTCATTTCTAGACCCAATTCTTTACTTTCAGTTCTTTCTTCCTTTAGATTTGGGTTGTTAGAAGTTCCTGGGTTAGAATATAAGGTAGCCCCGCCAAAACCTGCAATTGGGTTAAAAGTGTTCAATAACTGATAAGATGTGGCACCGTTACCAACTTCTGCATAACCTGCTCTGAACTTACCAAAAGAAACAATGTTACTTTCAAATAAATTAGAAAATACAAAACTGGCGGATATTGCAGGGTAGTAGAAGGAATTCTGACCATCAGGTAACGTTGAGAAAGTATCGTTTCTAATAGAGCCTTCTAAAAATAGCATGTTGTCATAATCTATACTTGCATTGGCAAATGCACCGAATACACGTACGTCTGCATCATATTCAGAATTTGCATCAAAAACGATCGGGTTAACCGAGTTTGAAAGAGCATAGATACCTTCAAGTTTTAACCCGCCATCTGTAGTTGCGGTAACGTAATTGTTTTTTGTTTGCCTGTAAGTGGTACCTAATACACCTGAAATACCGAATTTATCAGAGATATCTCCATTAAAATTTAAAAAGAAATCATAGTTGTATTCAGAAAAATTAATGTTTTTTCTAGAGTACTCAGGAGTATCGATACTGCCAATGTTATTTCTTTCTTCTCTTAGTTCTGCATAGGTATCAACCGTTGCTCTACCAAAAATTTCTAACCATGGTAGAACATCATATGAAATACTACCGTACCCAAATAGTCTGTTTCTTTCGTCGGTATTGAAGTTTTCATATCTGGTAAAATATGGGTTGTCCCAGTATTTTGGACCTAAACTAGATGGTCCTGATGGGTTCCAGGAGATATTTTGTCCGGTAGCAAAGTAAGCATCACGCTGATCTTTAAGATCGGTACTGGTTGCCCACCATTGTCTAAAATTGGTCATAATGTTTTCGGCATCATACCCTGTACCATATCTACCTAATCCAGAACTTTTGGTATACGTGGCTTTACCTGTTACCGTTATTTTATCGTTTAGGTCCATAACACCTACTAAGTCAACATTATGTCTTCCTATTTCGCTATTTGGTAATATACCTGTTTGATCTAATCTGGTATAGCTCATTCTTAAGCTACCTGTTTCAAAACCTTGGCTAATGGCAATGTTCTGTGAGCTGGTTACACTATTTTGGAAGATGTATTCAGGGCCGTTTTCCGGTGCTACCCACGGACTTTGCTGTAAGTATGTGTCAAGTTGTGGAAAGTAAGAATCCCATTGGTAAAGCAATAAATTTGGGTCGTATCGTTGACCAAAAGATCCATCTTCACCTGTTGCCGGTGTAAGATCTGCAATACCGTCACCATCAACATCTATTGAATCTAAGTAACCTGCTCCATAAAATGGACCGTAACCTTGACCGTATTCCTGTTGAAAGATTGGGAAGGTGTCTTTATCATATTTACCAATATTTACGGAACTAGTGATAGATACACCTAAGCCTTCTCCTTTCTTACCTTTTTTTGTGTTGATAATGATTACACCGTTCGCAGCACGTGATCCATATAATGCCGTTGCTGCCGATCCTTTTAAAACGTTGATGCTTTCAATATCATCTGGGTTGATATCACTTGCGGCGTTACCGTAATCATACCCATCACCACCTTCTGTCTGTGAGGTAGAGTTATTGGTGTCATTGTTAAGTGGTACACCATCTACAACAAAAAGGGCTTGGTTGTTTCCTGTAATTGAAGAATATCCTCTAATTACTACGTTGGCGGACCCCCCTAATGTTGAACTCTTTTTAATGTCAAGACCGGCAACTTTACCAGATAAGGAGTTTACAAAGTTTTGATCTTTTGCTGTATTTACTTGGTCTCCCTGCACTTCTTGTGTAGCATACCCAAGTGATTTCTTTTCTCTTGAAATACCAAGTGCGGTAACAACTACTTCGTCTAAAGCCTGAGCATCTTCTTGCATTTGTACGTTGATCGTATTGGTGCTACCTACTGTTTTAGAGGCCTCTTTTAAACCTATATAGGTAAAAACCAAAACGTCACCTGTACTTGTTTTTATCGAATAATTTCCGTCAAAATCAGTTTGTGTTCCATTTGTAGTTCCTTTGATAAGAATATTTACACCCGGAAGGGGTAAACCAGTTTGATCTGTTACTGTACCCGTTATACTTTTGTCTTGGGCGAAACTGACGTACGCCACAAAAGAAAGTAACAGAGTAAGAAAATTTCTCGCGTTTGTTCTCATAAATTTAATTTGAGTGTTAGTTAGAAAAAGGTTAGTAAATATGGTGTAGAAGAGTCGGTCGATTTTTTAGATAGCTAATTCTTAAAAATGAGACCAAAAAACAATAATTTTTTTGATGCGAACCGACTCCTTATACCGGTAGCGAAAATAGAAGGAGTTGGCTGATCAATAGGTAGATTCCGACCTAAGTTAATGCAGATCTGACTTAAATTTACCTTTACTAAAACGGTAATTAATTGTTAATTAAGGTGTTGTAATATGTGAGGTGTAATTGTGAAAATTTTAGTAGAATTAAGTAAATATTACGATTACTTATTATTTCTTCCTATTTTCTATAAAGTCTTTTGGGGTCATATGCATTCTTTGTTTAAATGCCTTGTAGAATGAAACTTTATTATTGAAACCACATTCGTAAATTAAATCTATAACCTGTTTGTTGTTATCTGTTTCAATTATTTTAACGGCTTCCGCTATTCTAAAATCATTAATTAATTCGTAGAAATTTTTATTTAATTCTTGATTTATTACCTGTGATAAGCTGTAACGGTCTACATTGATTTTTTTGGCAAGTTTGGACAGTGTTAAAGTGTTATCCAGATATACTTTGTCAATATTCAGTGAATCTAATAACTGGTCTTTAACACGCAAACTCATATTTTCTGTCAAACTTGAGTTCTTGTACTTATTGTTTAATTTGTTCTTCTCTTCAAGGTTTATAGTACCTAAAATAATATTTGGTTGAATAATCAATAAAACTTCCAGCACAGAGATGAACAGTATAAGATATACTGCTATAAAATACTTTGAAATATAGTCAAACACGTAAATGTGTTCAAAAGCGGCTCTTGCAATAATAAATAATATCAATATGATTATGAAACCAATTAGTGTTAGCATCCATTTTTTAAACCCTTGGTCTAACTCTTTTCTTTTTAGTTCAAAATCTAAAATAATCAACATTAAATAGGCGGATAAGTGAATGGTTTTGATCCAATTATCGTTCATGACAAAATCTAACGCGTTCAAAAAAATATTATTTTCAGCATTTACGGTGTCATAAAAATTTCCAAAAATCAGTAAAGAAACCAAAACAAGAAAAAATGGTAGGTAGTGTAGCGCAATTTCTTTTCTGCTAATATGTGTATCTGAATATTTGGTTTTTACATATAAATACAAAGAAGGGGCCCATAAGAAAAATAAGATCCTGTAAATTGAAACAGTAGGGGAGTAAGAGAAAAAATCTTGCCATTATAGTACTAGCTCTATTAATACCAAGGATATGGCAAAAAGAAAAATGCCTAAATATATATTGTTGACTACATTTCTGTATTTATAGATTAAGGTAAAAGCTGTAATGAGTCCTATGAACGCTATTAGAACGAATATTATATTTAGTAGATAAACTTGTACTTTATGTTTGTAGTTATTGATGGCAACTTCATCTCCTTTCTCTAAATTTAATTCATCTTTCACTTCTAATTTAGTCAACTCGTTTCTAGAATCGTTTAGATAGTTTTGTAGGGTTTGCTCATCTGCAAAACCTAGAGATTTTGCTGAAATAAAATAATTGTACGCTTTGTTAAAGTTGTTGTTTTCGTATTCACATACCCCTAAAATGTAAAAATCTTCGGCGCTATATTCATCGATCTGTTTGGTAGAAATAGTAACAGATGCACGTTCACAATCTATCAAATTTCCTGCAATCGGTTGTGAAATTAGATAGTTAAAAAACGATAATAATAATACAAGTGTTAAGGAAAAGTAGTTTGAAAGCACAAAAGTATTTTAAGGATATAAATAACTCTTAATAATTAAGACAATCTCAAATTTAAAAGGTTTAACCGTTACCTCTAAAAAGTTATATTAAATGTAAAATTATTGATTTTTTGTGAGAATATTACAAAAAAAAAACCGGTGCTCCCACCGGTTTTAACTAACTAACTAACTCAAAAAATAACTAACTCAAAAAATTGAAAATGAATACTTTAATACTGTTCTCTAGTTTTTAACGTATAACTTTTTAAGTTATTGTAAGAACATTTTAAAATTCTACTTTTTATCTTGAAGAGCAAATACTTTTTTTAGGACATCTGTAGTTCTTGAGGAATATTTTGTTCTAATTTCTTCTTCCTCTATGGCTATCATTTTATAAACCCCGGATAATGCTTCTTCCGTAACATAGTCTGTTAAATCTGGATTAACATTACTAGTAAGTGGTATAGAATTATACTTTGTTATGATAGAGCTCCAGATTTTATCGGCGCCTACTTTTTTGAACGACTCATTAATAACCGGATTGAATTTTGCGTACAATTCAGAATTTGTTTTAGTTTCTAAATATGTAGTAGCTGCATTATTGCTTCCTAATAATATATTTTTTGCATCTGCAAATGACATTTGTTTAACTGCATTCACAAAAATTGGTGTTGCCTCGGACACGGCATCCTCCGCTGCACGATTTAAAACTTTTAGGCCTTCGTCCGCCAAATTGCCCAGACCTATATCACGTAAAGTTTTATCTACTTTTTGTAAATCTTCTGGCAAAAGAATTTTTACCAAATCATTTTTATAAAAACCGTCGGTAGCCGTTAACTTGCTAACCTGTTTTTCAATACCAAGGTCTAGGGCCTCTTTTAAACCGTTCGCAATGGTTTCGTTACTTAAAGCGCCTTCTGTTGAAGTGGGTAGTTGATTTACAACTTGTTGTAATTCTGCACATGAAACCGCTAGTAACATGCATATGGCTAAGCTTACTTTTTTAATCATTTGTATAATATTTATTTAGGGTCTACTGTACTTACGAGAATATTACAGTTTTATTGTTGTATACCATTGTTTTCCGTGCAATATGGAGTTTTACCCCCCTGGCGAGCACTATTTTTTCCAAATCCCTTCCTTTTCCAATAAAATCTTTAATGGAATGGGAGTGGGTAACGGTGGTTACGTCTTGCTCAATAATAGGGCCGGCATCCAATTCTTCCGTTACATAATGACTTGTTGCCCCTATAATTTTCACTCCTCTTTTAAAAGCTGCATGATAGGGTTTTGCCCCGGCAAATGCAGGAAGAAAGGAATGATGTATGTTAATAATCTTATTGGGAAATTTATTGATAAGTGTACCGCTAACTATTTGCATGTATCTGGCCAATACAATGAAATCAACATTGTATTTTTCTAGCAATGTCAATTGTTCTTTTTCTGCTTCAATTCTATTCTCCTTATTGAACGGAACATGGTAGAATGGAATATTAAATTGATCGGCTATGTCTTTAAGATCATTGTGGTTGCTTAAGATAAAAGGTATCTCAACAGCCAATTCTCCAGAACGGTATCTACTTAACAAGTCATATAGACAATGTTTGTACTTAGAAACAAAAATGGCCATTTTAGGCAATTTATCATCAGTGTGTATGCTCCATTGCATATTGTATGTGGCAACCAGTTCTTTTTCAAAAAGAGATTTAAAATGGTCTAGATCTTTGAAGTCATCTTCAAATTCAACCACGGTTCGCATAAAAAATACATTGGCAGGTTTATCTACATGCTGATCTAGATAAACGATATTGCCTTTGTTTTTACTGATAAATCCGGTTATGGTGCATATGATACCTGCTTGATCCGGACAATGGACTAGAATTGTTGTTTTCAATGGTAAATAATTATGGCTTCAAAAATAGCTCATAATTCTTTAAGTGCCCGCTATATCTTTTAATTTGAGAAGATTTGAAAAAGATTAAGAGTGTTCTGATTTCCAAGCTTTGTAAGATTTTCTAAAACTCTTTATCTCTTTTCTAAGAAGATTAATGTACTCGGTTTCTTTTACACCATGCTTCTCAAGACCCATGCAATAAGAATTAATGTTTCTTATAATAATATTAATATAAGAAATAGTCTCTAGCCGCTCATTGCTACAGTTGGAATATTCTACCTGTGCAATTTTCTGAGGTATCAAGATAGAATCCGTTAAAATAGAATTGGCCATTATATCCCTAAGACTGGTAGATTCGCAAAGGCGCATCAAATCTTTATTAAATGATACATACGAAGCGATCTCTCTGCTCATTGTGCAGAGTTCCAATGCTTTTCTGTAAATAGGTAAATGTTTTAAACTTCGGTATGCCATTATGTGGGATGTAATTAGCGTATTATAAAATTACATTAGTTATTTGTAAATTTTCTATTGAATAGAAACGTAATTTGTATTTTTACCTTTGATAATAAATATTTAAATAGAAATACTTTTGAATCCAAAGATTGATGAGCTTAATTGGAAAATACTGAAACAATTGCAGGATAATGCGAGAGAATCATTTGCAAATATTGGACGTGTTGTGGGGTTGACGGCACCTGCGGTTGCTGAACGTGTTAAGAAAATGGAAGACCTTGGTATTATACAAGGTTACAAGGCTACCGTGTCTCATGCATTAACCGGACACCAATTAAAGGCAATAATAACATTAAGGGCCTTTATGGGAAAATTAAAGCCTTTTTTAGCAGTGGTGCCTTCATTACAAGAAGTCATAAATTGCTATAGAATTACCGGAAACGAAAATATTGTAATGGAGGTAGTACTAAAGGATCAATTTCATTTAGAAAAGTTTATTGATCAACTTATTCAATATGGTGAGACAAGAACACATATTGTGTTATCTCAAGTAATTTCAAATGCGCCTATGCATAAGATTAAATAGAAATTTATATAATTGTTTTACTTAGTTTTAAATCTTGTAGATAAAGGACAATTAATAACTATTGTTGAAAATTATTTTGGCTAGATTTTTGATGTGAAATAAATGATGAAAAAAATACTACTTCTTACGTTCGTTTTAGTTTCTTCTATAGTTTATTCTCAAGAGCTTAGACTTCTTAAAGGTGCTATTACAGAAAATTTAATAGTAAACGATTCTGTCAATGAAACCTTTTCTCTTTATTTACCTACTAATTTTGATGTTAATAGGCCATGGCCGGTTACTTTTGTTATGGACTTGGAAGGAAAGGGCAGAGCAGCTCTTTCTGTGTTGAGCAGTGCTGCAGAACAAGAAGGCTATGTATTGGCCAGCTCTAATAACTTGAGTGATTCTCTTCCAATCTCTCAAAATGTTCTTATTGCAAATAGGATGTTAAATTCTGTATTTAAGTCTATACCTACTGCAAAATATAGAGTGTATACCGCAGGTTTTGAAAATGGGGCTATGTTCGCTTCCCTTTTACCTGCTTTTATAAGTGAACTGAAAGGAGTTATTTCTATAGGTGCTGCTATTGGTAGTTTTGAAGTTCTAAATCCCAAAAAACCTTATCAATTTATTGGCGTGGTCAACAGGGCGGATTTTAATTTTGCATCTATGTA
This sequence comes from Maribacter sp., assembly GCA_020629415.1. GTDB lineage: Bacteria > Bacteroidota > Bacteroidia > Flavobacteriales > Flavobacteriaceae > Maribacter > Maribacter huludaoensis. The sequence goes on from JAHDDL010000005.1 coordinate 21,937, forward strand.
CCAGTCCAGATCGGAACTTAATAAATTGAAATTTCCTAATGAATTGTTGGTATTTGATGGTGAGCGAAATTTACCGGAAAAAAATATTATTGCAAAAGCATTTAGAATGTTGACATTGAGCAGTATGGCCAAAGGTCATTTACAACGAAACGATAGTTTGATCAATAGTTCTTACAATGAATTTTTGGTAGATGTAAATGCAAATGTGTCAAACCAAAAACCACTATTGGCTACCTATCAAATGTTGGATATGGAGAAAATATTCTATCCGTTAATGGAATTGGATTCATTAAAGGCTTCACAAAAAATATTAAGAAGAAGTACTTCGTATAAGCAGGCCAATAGAAGCCAGAACAGTTATTTTTTAAAGGAGTCGTTTACCAAGGAGGATTATAGCTACTATTTAGAAGAGGATATCATTTCTTATAACTATGCCAATTTAGGTTGGTGGAAATATCAAATGGAAGAACTGAATAAGTTGGATAAAAGTAGTAATCTGTTTGAGCGTCAAATGTCCTCTAGGTTAAGAGGTTACATCAATGCTTTGGTCTCCGATAATATAGATTTTATAGCTGCCGATGAAATAATAGATTGGGAAGCCTTGAATTTACTATATATGATAAAGACCATTACCGCTCCAACTGAAAGCGAGGGGTATTTAAATGTAATGTCTGCCAGTTCAAAAATGGAGGATTATGGTACGGCTTTATTTTATTTGGAAGAGCTATTAAAGATGGGGTATTCAGATAAACAAAAGCTTTATTCAATAGAACATACTTCGTTATTAAGAATTATGCCAGAGTTTAATGAGCTGATCGAAAAGTACTTAAAAGGCGCAAGATATGATGTTATTGAGCGGTAAGGTGTGGCACCTTGGCCAAATCCCAATCTATGACGAGACCTTTTGCCAAAGATTTGGTAATTTCCTTTCCATATAGCACTTCGCAAAGATATAATGCTGCTTCAAAACTTTTTGCACCACCTGCCGAAGTAATGTATTTTCCATCGTGAACAAAAAGTACATTGTCCTTTATGTTTAAATTGGGGAACATGTTTCTGTAATTTTCAACATCACTTGGAAAAGTGGTTGAAGCAACTGAATCTAGAATACCAGCTTTTGCCAAGAGGAAGGCTCCGTCGCAATGACTGGTCATGTACAGTGCGGTTTTGTCAATTTTTTTAATAAAATCCAGCATTAATGTGTCTTTCAAATCAGAGCCCATTGAATGCTCCGCGCTAGGTACTACCAAAATATCTATTTTGGGTAAATCATCTTTGGTATAATCATAGTCCGGCAGTATACGAACGCCTTCAAAAGTAGTGATAGGTTCTAGCGTGTTGGCAACTGTAAAAGTGTTCATTGCCTTAATATTCTCTCTATATTTTGTATGCTGAAAAATATCAAACGGTGCCGTAAACTCTGTGTTGAAAGTACCTTGCATAATTAGAAAGGCAACATTATAGTTTTTAGGATTTAGTTCTGGTAGTACTCTAGCTTTTTCTGTTATGACCTCTTTTTTTACAGCTGTATTGTTTTCTTGACAACAGCATAAGGTGATCAGTAAAATGGGTAAAATATATATAAACTTCATAATCAAAAATGTATAGGGTTCTAATGTACGATTATAAGTTAAAATAACTTAAGATGAATAAAATTGTATTTTTGAAATATAAAGAATGAACTATGAGATTATGTATTGCCGTTTTGGTTTTGGGTATGTTCGTTTCATGCGGACAAGAAAAGAAATATCACGATGTAAAAGATCAGGTCAAGTTAGCGGTAACATCAGATAAGATAGCAGATATTCTAAAATTTCAGGAAGAATTGAACGCTGAGTTTAAAGATCCGGAAACTTCTCCATTGGCAGATCGCTTTCGTATTAATTTTGAGTCGTTAGATTTCTTTGAGCCGGATACCAGCTACGTTGTTCAGGCAGAATTTATAAGAACGCCTGAAGCTTTACCTTTTGCAATGCCTACTACAACAAATAGAGAATCAACGGAGGTGGTTTTTGGTATTGCTAAATTTACATTGAATGGAAAGGATCATGAATTGGAAATTTATCAATCTCCAGAACTAATTAAGCAAGCAGAATATGAGGATTATCTTTTTTTGCCTTTTACTGATAATACTAACGGAGAAGAGACCTATGGTGGAGGTAGGTATTTAGATTTAACAATACCCAAGGGCGATAAGATAATTTTGAATTTCAATAAAGCTTATAATCCTTATTGCGCTTACAATAAAAAATTTAGTTGTCCAATTGTTCCTAAGGTCAATAATTTGGATACAGAAATTAAAGTAGGGGTGAAAGCCTTTGAGCATTAATGGGGAAAATAAAAAACCTCGGCAGGTATTGCCGAGGTTTTAAAACTTAAACTATAAAATCAACCATTAATTATATTAACAACTTAGAAAGAGTAGATAGCTGCTACTGCAAAAGTAGATAGGCTATTAGTTGTTCCAATACCGTCACTCTCTATAAATGGCTCAAAGTCGTTACCAAAACTATCCAATCTAATTTCTGGCTTAATAATCAAATTATCTTTTGTGTAGCTTCCTGTAAGGGTTAAACCAAGTACGGGAACATCATCATCTAGTAAGTCATCAGTAAATGCAATATATTCACCTCTTAGACCTATAGCAAAGCTATCTGAAGTGGTTAATTGTGGGTAAATAGCTGCTCCGTAAAAACCAGTTCCTGCCTCTGAATTATCATTGTAAGCCGCATTTATTCCAAAGAAGAAATCTTCTGAAAGATCAAATCCACCAGTGTAATCTATTTCAAATCCTAGCCCACCTCTAGTGCCATTGTCATAATATAAATTAAGATACTGTCCAGAAACTCCTAATTGAGCTCCATAAGCATACTCTCCTGTGCTACTTGTATCGTTAACATCCCATGGATTAGATACGGATAACATTAAGCTAACATCATCAGATAAGGCAATATCAGCTTTTACACCTAGGTGAGAAAATGGTCCGTTTGAAAATAAGTAAGAAACACTATAGTTAAAGTTGGCAGCAGGTGCTATTACTTCGTAACCTAAAAATGTATTCCAACGACCAGCGGTAAGTGTTACTTTGTCAGAAACGTTCCAGTAAGCATATGCTTGGTTAATAACGCCGTTTAAAACGTCGTTCTCAAAAGTAGCTTCTGTTCCTCTAGGTCCAAAAACTAAATCTACTACCACACCGGTATTTTCCATATCATAGCTACCTACAATATTAGCCATCCCTAAAGCAAAACCTGTTTGGTTGGCAAAAGAAGTTTCTGTAGCCGTTGTTGCATTTCCACCATCTTTAAAAGCTGTTCTCCAATAAGCATCTATAGATCCGCTTAAAGTGAATTTTTTCTCTTCTTCCTCTTCTTGAGCTACAACACCAGCCGCTGCAAAAAGCATAAGCCCTGTTGCGAAAATATTTTTTACGTACTTTGTATTTATAATCGTTTTCATAAGTTTTGATTTAATCCCTAATGGGATGAATTAATTTTGAGAAATTTATTTATTGAAAAGGTTGTGTAACGGAGCGTTCTGCAAAACGCTCCGTATTTTTTTAGTGTTGGTTCATTCTAAAATCAGCGTAAGCATCCATACCGTGCTCATGAATATCTAGACCTTCAACTTCTTCTTCTTTAGAAACTCTAAGTCCAATAGTAGCTTTAAGTACTCCTAAGATAATACCAGAGGTAACTATACAGAACCCGCCTACGATCAATACACCGTATAATTGTGTCATGAACTGAGCTCCACTGGCCATGCTACCAAAGATACCTACAACCAATGTTCCCCAAATTCCACAGATCAAGTGAACCGCTACGGCACCTACAGGGTCATCTAATTTTAATTTGTCAACCAAAGCAACACCACCTACAATGATAATACCGGCAATGAATCCAATGATTACAGCTTCGTTTGGTGACATTAAATCCGCTCCTGCGGTAATACCTACCAATCCACCAAGAATACCGTTCAAGAACATAGTTAAATCTAGGTTCTTATAAAGAATAGTAGAGGTAATCATTGCTCCAAATCCACCAGCGGCTGCAGCCAAACTTGTAGTCACCAATACTAAAGATGTCAATTCTGGATCTGCGGATAATACTGATCCACCGTTAAACCCGAACCATCCTAACCATAATATCAATACACCAGCGGTAGCCATTGGTATACTATGGCCCGGTATAGCTTTGGGTTTACCATCTTTACCGAATTTTCCAATTCTAGAACCTAAAAGATAAATTGCAACTAAAGCTGCCCACCCACCAACTGAGTGTACTAATGTAGAACCTGCAAAATCATAGAATCCCCATGAATCCAAGAATCCGCCTCCCCATTTCCAAGCACCTACTATAGGGTATACCAAACCAACATAGATTACGGTAAATATCATGAAAGCTCCAATTTTCATACGTTCTGCTACTGCACCAGATACAATAGTAGCCGCTGTTGCCGCGAACATTCCTTGAAAAAGAAAATCTGTCCACCATGTGTAGCCACCATCTGCATAGTCTGGTGTCATACCACCTTCAGGGGCACCTATACCAAAACCTGCAAATTTTAAAAGACCCATATCTCCTTCTTCAAAACCTGGGTACATTAAATTGAATCCCCATGCATAGTAAAGAAGTAATCCACCTGTAATAATGAAGATATTCTTGAACAATATGTTGATCGTGTTCTTTTGTCTTGTTAAGCCAATTTCTAAAAAGGCAAAACCAGTATGCATGAAGAATACCAATGCGGTAGCCACCATCATCCATACGTTATTTGCTGTAAATAATCCTGCGTCCATTTCGTTTAGTTTTTTAGTTAGTTATTTTATTTAGTTAATACCGGCCAAACCGTCTTCTTTAGTTCTTATTCTATATGCTTGAAGAACTTCGGATACAAATATTTTACCGTCACCTACATTGCCAGAGTAAGCTGCCTCTAGTATTTTATTAACTGTTTTTTCAAGAAAGTCATCTGATACTACAATGGTTAGGTACCTACGTTGTATATCTGTAGTACTGTAAGAGATACCACGGTACACGTGACCTTCTTTTTCATTACCTACACCTGTTACATCCCAGTAACTGAAGAAATTTACTTCAATACTGTGCAACGCTTCTTTGACATCGTCAAACTTTGATTTTCTAATAATTGCCTCGATTTTTTTCATTTGAATAAGTTTTTGATATTGCCAAATATATGTTAAAAACATTGGCACCCTAAAAATATGAGGGTATCTGTGTATATTTTTATGAGTATGATAATATATACCCCTAAAATTTTAGGGTATTGTTATTTATAGATAAAATTATTGATGATATGAAGAAGTGGGATAGGTTGATTTTCCTAAATCATAGAATAATCGTTAGAAAAAAGAGCGATTATCTAACGATTGTTTAATAAAACGGCAAATACCTAAAAAAATGCATAAAAATAAAATAGTACCTAATGAATGTTAGTTCTATAACATTTTACAGATCCACAACCCAAATGATATGGCCAATATACCTACGGCGACACTTGATCCCATGTAAAATGATGTTTGTAGCAAAGAAGATTCTTTAAGTAGTATATTACTTTCTAGTGCGAATGTAGAGAAAGTGGTAAAGCCTCCGCAGAAACCGGTGGCTAATAATAAAGTTTGATTTTCTGAAATGTAATTGTTCTTGAGGGAGAGTCCTATTAGTATACCTATTAGTAAGCAGCCAATTATATTGACCAAAAATGTACCTAAGTAGAAATTTGAATAGTAGGCGTTTAGGTTCTTGGATATATAGTATCTTAAAATACTACCAAAACCGCCGCCTAAAAAAACGAGTATTAATTGTTTCATACCTTATAAAGGTATAAACTAAACTGCTTTCTTGTAACTTGTGGTAAGTAAATCTAACGGGTAGATTACAGATGTTGGTTGTTTGGCTGATTTCTGGGAAGGTGTTTTGGCCTTTTGAGAAACAGTGATCAAACTTACTACCACCAAGGCGATGTTAATGCCTACTAATACTGAAAAAATTGTAAGAAATGTCATCATAATTTATTACATCTTATAGATGAATAACGCAAAATTACGGTATTTGGTATATATAACGGCGTTTATTACCGTTTTGTTGTGAAAACGATAATTTTTGTGGTGTAGGAAAAATTTTAACTATTCTTTTAGGAAAAACTTGATAAATAATAGTAGAATTAAGAATAGTGTAAAGAAAACACCTATCCATTTTACACCTTTAAAATTCTTTTGATGTAATTTCAGGTCCTTTTTATAAGAAATAACAATTATTATGGCAAAAACTACAGCAAATGCTATTGCAAAAATGATTTGTCCGGTGCTGAACATATTTTATATTTTTACGCAAAGCTAACCGAAAACAATATAATACGGATGAAAAATAAAATCAAAGCGGTAGAAGAGTTTCATAATTCTTTTGGTCTTGGCGTTTCAGAGCAAATGATCGCAGATTTAGGAGAGGCAAAGAATACTTTACGTTTTAATTTGATGGATGAAGAAAACAAAGAGTATTTGGAGGCTGCCATGAATAATGATATGGTGGAAGTGGCAGATGCTTTGGGTGATATGTTATACATATTATGTGGAACTATATTAGAACACGGTATGCAACATAAAATTGAAGAGGTGTTCAATGAAATTCAAAGAAGTAATATGAGCAAACTTGGTGGTGACGGTAAACCAATTTATAGAGAAGATGGAAAGGTGCTTAAAGGACCCAATTACTCCAAGCCAAATATTGCGGCTATTTTAGATAAATAAAACACCTTGTAACAAGCCAATAAGGAATTCAAAGGAAACAAGTTTTTAAATTATAGGCAAGCCTCGCGGGAATTGTACCTTTTGGCGGTGCCAATAAAAAAAAAGGGGGCTATATGCCCCCTTTTTTTATGCTTTTATCTTATATCTCCATCCAAACTTATCTTCAGATTTGTTGTACTGAATATCGGTAATGATTTTCTTTAATTGTTGTCCAAAACTATTTTCTAATTCTGGTAGGTCATAATCTGTGTCTCTATAGCCAAAACCGGCTATAGGAGAAATTACGGCTGCGGTACCGGCACCGAACATTTCTTTTAATGAACCGTCTTTTGCGGCTTCAACAACTTCTTTTACCGTAATTTTTCTAACCTCCGTTTTAATACCTTGGTCTTTGGCGATATCTAAAATACTTTTTCTGGTAATACCATCTAGGATACGGTCACTGGTAGGTCCTGTTAATAGGGTGTCGTTAATTCTTATGAATATGTTCATGGCACCGGCCTCTTCAATAAACTCGTGGTTGGTGTCATCTGTCCATATTACTTGATTATATCCTTTTTCAACGGCTAGTTGTGTGGGGTAGAACTGACCGGCATAATTTCCACCGGCTTTAGCATAACCAACACCGCCATTGGCAGATCTAGAATATTTCTCTTCTATAAGTACTTTTACTTTGCCAGAAAAATAGGAGCCGGAAGGTGCACAAGCTATTATAAATGTGTACTCATTTGCTGGCGATGCATGAAATCCATTGCCAGAGGCGAACATAAATGGTCTAATATATAGAGAACTACCATCTTTGGTAGGTATAAAATCTTTGTCCAAATTTAAAAGTGTGATCAAACCTTCCATAAAGTAATCTTCAGGAATTTCTGGAATACACATTCTTTTGGCAGAAATATTAAAACGCTTATGATTTTCTAACGGCCTAAATAAATAGACATCGTCATTTTTATCCTTATAAGCTTTCATACCTTCAAAAATAGACTGTCCGTAATGAAAAATCTTTGATGAAGGGTCTAATGTAATTGGTTGGTATGGTGTTATTTTAGGGGTTTCCCATGCACCGTTCTTATACTTGCATACCAACATATGGTCCGTAAATACAGAACCAAAGGCAAGATTATCAAAATCTACTTGGTCAATTTTTGACTTTTTTACCTTCTCTACTATAATATCTTTCGTTGCAATACTCATAAAATATGTAACTTTAGTTGATTAAAATTAAACAAATATCCATACTAGCACTTCTTTTTTAGTTTTAAATTGATGAGTTTTGCAGGTATATCAACATTTTTAGGATTTATGAAAGGATTTAACATATTACTTGCTTTTTTATTTGGGTTTTTTACGTGCCTCGCCCAACAAGAAGCTGAATTGGATGCAACTGAGTTTTATGGAGAAAAGTTTAAAATCACTTCTTTAAGTGATAAAAGTGAAGTAATGTCACAATTTGCATCTCTACCGGTGTCAGATTCTTTAAAACTTCAATTTAAGACCAAGGTTAAAGAAGTTTGTAAGGTAAAGGGGTGTTGGATGATCGTTGAGTTGCCTGAAGGTGAACAGGCAATGGTTCGTTTTAAGGATTACGGTTTCTTTATGCCTGCCGATATTCTTGAAAAAGAAGTCGTTTTGAACGGAATGGCATTTGTTGAGGAAATGAGTGTTGGTGATCAACAACATTACGCCAAGGACGGTGGTAAAACAGCAGAAGAAATAGCAAAAATAACAGCTCCTAAAAGAACTTATAGTTTTGAGGCAAGTGGAGTAATAGTTCCAATTAATTGAAAAGAGAAATTATTACCACGGGCGATGGTTCCAAGACCATTCAAATCATGGATTGGCAAGAGCAATACCATTCCAAACACGGCGCTATTCAAGAAGCTTACCACGTCTTTATTAAATCTGGCTTGGATTTATTCAATGATCAAGAGTTGAATATTCTAGAAATAGGTTTTGGTACTGGTTTAAATGCTTTCATTACATTAATTGAATATGAAAAGCGAAACCTTCAAATTAAATACACTGGTGTAGAGGCATATCCTGTTTCTCCAGAAGAGCTTGAACAATTAAATTATCTAGAGGAATTAGAGTCCCTTTCAAGAAAAGATGATTTTGATCTAATGCACGCTTCGGCATGGGGTAAAGAAATAGAAATCACTTCAAATTTTCACCTTACAAAGCAGCAAAAGTTTTTTAAGGATATTGATGAAACTGACAGGTTTGATCTAATTTATTTTGATGCCTTCGGTGCACGTGTTCAGCCGGAATTATGGACCGTCAAAATTTTTCAAATTATGTTCAATGCTATGAAAAGAGGAGGTGTTTTGGTTACTTATGCCGCTAAAGGTAGTGTTAGGCGTGCTATGCTAGAGGTTGGCTTTCTTGTGGAAAGATTACCTGGCCCGCCGGGCAAAAGAGAAATGTTGCGCGCCAAAAAACAATAGTCTTTTTTTGTTTTAGTGAAACTTTAACAGGTTGTAGGTCAATAGCTTTGGCAACTATGTTAAATCGGAATTAAATAGTATATGCAGAAGTATCAAAAAGTATACCTTTAGTCCATGAAAGTATTGATAACAGGTGCAACAGGTTTAGTAGGTAGCGAGTTGGTATCTCAATGCCATGATATAGGTTATACGGTAAACTACCTTACAACCCGTAAAAATAAAATTGTTTCAAAAGGTAATTACCAGGGCTTTTTTTGGGATCCAAGCAAAGGAGAGATAGATGCTAAATGTTTAGATGGTGTCTCTGTAATTATAAATTTAGCTGGCTCCAGTATTTCTAAGAGATGGACAAGCAGTTATAAAAAAGAAATTGTTGATAGTAGGGTCAATTCTTTGGATTTATTGAAGAAAGCCTTACTTGAAAAAGAAAATCATTCCGTTACTTCTTTGGTTTCCGCTTCGGCAATAGGTATCTATCCAGATTCTTTTAGTAATTATTATACAGAAAATGAAGAGAAGGTAGATGATAGCTTTTTAGGGGAAGTAGTTAAAATATGGGAAAAGAAAATCAATGAATTTAAGGCGTTGGGTCTGTCTGTCGCAAAAGTCCGCATTGGTCTGGTTATGTCAAAAAACGGGGGTGCGTTGCCAGAAATGGCAAAACCCGTTAACTATTATGTAGGTGCCGCTTTTGGTTCCGGAGAGCAGTGGCAATCTTGGATTCATGTTGCTGATTTGGCAGCCATTTTTCTTCATATAACTAAATACAGGTTAAAAGGTATATTTAATGGTGTTGCGCCTAACCCGGTTACCAATGTAAAATTGATTAAAGAAATAGCCAAAGTTTTGGATCGGCCATTATTTCTGCCCAATGTTCCAAAATTTGTAATGTATACGGTACTTGGTAAAATGGCATATATATTATTTGCCAGTCAGCGTGTCAGCAGTAAGAAAATAGAAGAAGAAGGTTTTGTATTTCAATATGCCAATATTTGTCAAGCCCTTAGCGCTATTTATGATACGGATTCTGACTGTGTAGATACTAATAATAAGGTGACAAAACAGTTTGTTTCGTAAGAACCGGTCAAAATATGAGATATGATTAATCCGCTATTTGGCGGATTTTTTTTAAACTTTTGTGACATTTTGACATTTTTAAAGAATTGGCAGTACTTTTGCCTGCTTTTAACCAGCGATTTAAATTACGATAAGTTATGAGTGATAAAGAAAACACTTTGGATGATGAATTCTTGGATGATGCGCTATTGGAAGGCGAAGAGCAAGAACAAAAGCTAGAGAATGAAGAGGGGGAAGAAGAAAAGTCAGTAGAAGAGACACTTAGTGAAGAGTTAGCAAAAGAAAAAGATAAGTTTTTAAGATTGTTTGCAGAATTTGAGAATTATAAAAGACGTACTTCTAAAGAACGTATGGAATTGTTCAAGACTGCAGGACAAGAGGTAATAGTTTCTTTATTGCCTGTATTGGATGATTTTGATAGGGCAATGAAAGAACTGGCAAAGTCAGAGGATACAGAAGTATTTAAGGGAGTAGAGCTAATTAATGTAAAGCTTAGGGAGACCCTTAAAAGCAAAGGTCTGGAATTGGTAGAGGCAAATGCCGGTGATGTATTCGATGCTGAAATACATGAAGCAATAACTCAAATACCGGCTCCTGATAAAAAGATGAAAGGTAAAATTATCGATGTCATCGAAAAAGGATTTAAGTTGGGAGACCGTATTATCAGGCATCCAAAAGTAGTAGTAGGAAATTAAAAGATTGGAATGAAGGAAGATTATTATGAAGTATTGGGCATCAGTAAGAATGCAACTGCTGCAGAAATAAAGAAAGCATACCGTAAAAAAGCTTTGCAATATCACCCGGATAAAAATCCAGGAGATAGTTCTGCCGAAGAGAAATTTAAAAAATCTGCTGAAGCTTATGAAATCTTAAGCGATCCAGATAAGAAAGCTCGTTATGATCAGTTTGGTCATTCTGCCTTTGAAGGTGGCGGTGGCGGCGGTTTTGGCGGCGGTATGAATATGGATGATATCTTCAGTCAGTTCGGTGATATTTTCGGCGGCGGCTTTGGCGGCGGCGGCTTTGGTGGTTTTGGCGGTGGCGGTGGCCAGCGTAGGGTTAAGGGAAGCAATCTTCGTATTAGGGTTTCTTTGACCTTGGAAGAAATTGCCAATGGCGTTGAGAAAAAGGTTAAGGTTAAAAGAAAAGTTCAGGCAGAAGGTGTAACCTACAAAACATGTTCTACTTGTAATGGTAGAGGTCAGGTAACAAAAGTTCAGAATACCATACTTGGTAGAATGCAAACTGCTGCGGTATGTAGTACTTGCGGTGGTAGTGGCCAGATTTTGGACCGTAAGCCTAACGATGCTGATGCGCAAGGTCTTAAAATTGCAGAAGAGACCGTTTCTATTAATATACCTGCCGGTGTAGAGGAAGGTATGCAGTTAAAAGTACCGAACAAAGGTAACGATGCTCCAGGAAACGGAGTACCGGGAGATTTGCTGGTAGCCATAGAGGCACAAGAGCATAGTACTTTAAAAAGAGAGGGAGATAACCTTCACTATGACCTTTATATCAGTATTTCTGATGCTGTTTTGGGTACTTCTAAAGAAATAGACGCCGTTGGTGGTAAAGTTCGTATTAAGTTAGAAGCTGGTATACAGTCCGGTAAAATATTAAGGCTTAGAGGTAAAGGTATTACCAGTTTAAATGGTTACGGTGCCGGTGATATATTGGTGCATGTAAATGTTTGGACGCCTAAGGAGTTGAATAAAGAACAACGGGAGTTCTTTGAGAAAATGCAGGGCAATGATAACTTTGAGCCAAGACCGGAGAAATCGGACAAGTCATTTTTTGAGAAAGTAAAAGATATGTTCTCTTAAATTCTAATTGATTAGTTTTTAAATAAAAAACGTATATTTGAGATAATATTGGGCAACCAATATTAATTTTCTTTTTCATAGCAATTTTTTTCCCATCCTTGATTTGTCAAGGGTGGGTTTTGCTTTTTATAACTTTTTTGATTGATGGAATAGCGCTTTTAAAGTCCTGTTCTATAAAGGAATCATAAAGAGTGTAGCTAGTCGAAACATTTCAATATCTTTGTAGAAATTGAGTACATGAGTCACATTTTGGTAGCTAGTGATGTCACCAAACAGTTTGGAAGCCATACAGCGTTGAAGAACGTTTCCCTTGAAATACCTAAGAATAGTATTTATGGATTGCTAGGTCCTAACGGGGCAGGTAAAACCACATTGATACGTATCATAAATCAAATTACTTTTCCCGATCAGGGAGCTGTCTATTTTGACGGTGAGCTGCTTAAATCAGAGCATATAGCGCAGATAGGTTACTTGCCAGAAGAACGTGGTCTGTACAAAAGCATGAAGGTAGGTGAGCAAGCTCTTTATCTTGCACAGTTAAAAGGCCTGTCCAAGGCAGAGGCAAGAAAGAGATTGAAATATTGGTTCGAAAGATTGGAGATCGGTGATTGGTGGAACAAGAAAATACAAGAGCTTTCTAAGGGCATGGCACAAAAAATACAATTTGTGGTCACTGTACTTCACGAGCCTAAGTTGCTTATTTTTGATGAACCGTTTAGTGGTTTTGATCCAATAAATGCCAATATCATAAAGGAGCAGATTTTAAGTTTAAAGGAAAATGGAACTTCTATTATTTTTTCTACACATAGAATGGAGTCTGTTGAAGAATTGTGCGAATATATTGCATTGATTCATAAATCTGAGAAGATATTGGACGGCAAATTATCGGATATTAAGAGAGCCTACAAGAATAATATTTTTGAAATTGGTTTAGAAACCGATAATCAACAAGGGCTAATACATGAAATGGGAGATAAATTTCATATTATTTCACAAGATTACGATAGTATTGAAAATCAGCTAAACCTTAGTGTACAACTGCCTTCTAATGAATCTGGTGAAATTTTATCCTTTTTGGGTTCTAGGGCAAACGTAAATGGCTTCGTTGAAACTATACCGTCTGCCAACGATATATTTATTAGAACCATCCAAAATAAAAATATCGATAATGAATAAGTTACCGTTAATAATTAAAAGAGAATACATAGCCAAGGTAAGAAACAAGTCTTTTGTGGTTATGACTTTTTTGAGTCCTATTTTAATGGTGGGTATGGTATTGTTGATTGCTTATTTGACCCAATTAAACGATAATGAAAAGAAGGTAATAGGGGTTTTGAACGAAAGTGGCTATTTTGCAAATGAGTTTGTAACCACAGAAGCAACCTCGTATATTAATTTTCAAGATATAACGCTGGCACAGGCAAAGGACTCTACTATGGGGTTGGGCTTTTATGGTCTTATATACTTGCCAGACGAACCTAACCTTGAACAAGTTGCCCAACGTGCCTTTTTTTATAGTAAAGATGCGCCAAGTGCCACGGTCCTAAATAAGTTGGAAAAATCAATCACCGGTAGACTGCGTCAAGAGCGGTTACGTGAACTTGGGGTATCGCCTAAGGAGTATGCGGAAATGGACCGCGATTATACTATTAATATTGAAACTTTCGATGGCCTCCAGAACGTTAAAGGGATTAACGAAATTAAGGCTATTATTGGGGGCGCATTCGGTTATCTGATAATGATGTTCATCATTATATATGGCGGTTTTGTAATGCGCAGCGTCATAGAAGAGAAGACAAGCCGAATTATTGAAGTCATTATCTCATCCGTAAAACCTTTTCATTTGATGATGGGCAAGATTATAGGTACTTCATTGGCGGGTATTACGCAATTTGGAATTTGGATTATCTCTGGAGCAATTTTGTTATTTATAGGTCTGGCTATTTTTGATATAGACCCGGCAAGTCTTACTAAGGGTAGTGGCATGGCGCCGGGTATGGGCAATACTACGAATGTAGATGTAGATGCGCTTACCCAAAACATTCAATTATATACCCAAGAAATTTTTGAGTTGCCCATTTTTGCAATGCTTTTCTTTTTTATTGTGTATTTCATGTTAGGGTATTTAATTTATAGTTCTATTTACGCGGCTATTGGTGCGGCAGTTGATAATGAGACAGATACCCAACAGTTTATATTTCCTGTAATATTACCTTTGATGTTGGCTATCTATGTTGGGTTCTTTTCAGTATTTAGTAACCCTAACGGACCAATAGCTGTTGGGTTCTCACTTTTTCCGTTGACGTCTCCTATAGTTATGTTAATGCGTTTACCTTGGGGCATAGGTGAAGGTGGTGTGCCGGTTTGGCAATTGATTGCGTCAATTCTAATATTAATAGGTACTTTTATTGGTATAGTATGGGTAGCCGCAAAAATTTATAGAGTAGGCATTTTAATGTACGGTAAAAAACCAAGTTATAAAGAACTGTATAAGTGGCTTAAATATTCGTCATGATTCAAGAAGGCACAGAAACGATAAAAGAGATAATTGAAGATGATATTTGGGGTACTATAAAAAAGTTTTTAGACCTAGGTTATCATTTTGGGGAAGGTGACAAATCTATTAACATAACCATAGGATTGCTATTGTTATTAACAGTGGCATTTTTACTTACCAGTACTGTTTTACAGGCTATCCGTAGATTCTTTACTAGAAAAATGGAGGTCGATGATAAACTTAAGTTTATCAGCATTTTCAAATTTATAAAGTATCTGGTTTATGTTGTAGTCATTCTCTTTACCATGAGTGCCGCCGGTATTGATATTACAATTTTAATAACGGCATCCGCAGCCCTTTTTGTAGGGCTTGGTTTGGCCTTACAAGAAATTTTCCAAGATATCATTGGGGGTATATTCATTATAGTGGATAAATCTTTAAGAGTTGGTGATATTATTGAAATAGATAATAAGGTAGGTAAGGTGTTTGAAATTAAATTACGTACCACAAGAGCCATTACAAGAGATGATAAGGTAATTATAATACCAAATCATAAGTTTATTAGTGATATAGTTTACAACTATACCCAAAACCATAAGACTACTAGGGAATTGGTGCGTGTGGGCGTTGCATATGGTAGTGATGTTGAATTGGTAACGAACATTCTTTTAGATGTGGTAAAATTACAACGAACTATTTTAAAGAGCCCTAAACCTTTTGTGATTTTTGAAGACTTTGGTGATTCGGCACTCATTTTTGCCGTCAATTTTTACATTACAGATAGTTTTACCGATCCTCGTGTTAAAAGTGCTATAAGATATAGAATAGATGCTGAATTTAGAAAGCATAAAATTTCTATCCCTTTCCCTCAAAGAGATGTACATTTGTTTCAACAGGGTGCAATTCAAAAAAACAACGTCTCAAATGTAGAGGGTGATGAAAAAGCATAGGTTACTTGTTCTGTTTTTATGCTTTATTTTCTTCACTTTGTCCAAAACTACAGGGCAAACACCGGATGTATTTAGACTGGAATATATGTTAATGCCAGAAAATAGTGGAGATGTTGAAACATCACGTATTAAACTGGTATTAAATGTTCCCGTTGCAGTTCGTGATAAAAAAGATTTTCTGGTTCTTGGTGCAGAGTACAATCGATATAATTTTGAAGTTCCTGATGATCTTTTCCCTAATTCAGGTGATTTGAGCAAGTTTCATGTGTTGGATGTGAATTTGGCATATATGTACAAATTGACGGAAAATTGGAGGCTAATAGGTGTCGTTACCCCTAGATGGTCTACCAACTTTGTACGAGAATTGGAGAATGACGATTTTAATATGAACTATACCTTGGGTGCCTATAAGAATGTCAAAGATGTAGATAAGCCTTTTATATTGGTTTTGGGTATTTCATATAATGGTACATCGCCCATAGATGTTCCTTTGCCTTTTGTATATTATGAGAAAAGATTTCATCCCAACTGGGCATATACCTTGGGCGCACCAAAATCAGGTATGAAATATTTTACCAAAAAGGGTCATTTCTTTCAAACGGAAATTTTCTTGGATGGGTATTATGTCAATATTCAGAACGATATTTTATTACCAGGTAATAATTTATCTACCGATGTTTCTTCTACGGCATTATTATTGACTTTAGGTTATCAGTATAAAATAACTAAGGATATGTCCGTTTATTTAATAGGTGGTCGTTCCATTTATCAAAATAGTGCGTTACGTAATGCACAAAGAGATGATATATTTACGTTGAACGATGCATCTGGTCTATATTTTAGAACAGGAATAAGAATAGGAATTTAAAAAGCAGTTATGTCAAAGATATTAGTAATAGAAGATGAGGCGGCAATTAGAAGGGTATTGGTAAAAATTCTATCCGAAGAAAATGATACCTACTCCGTAGATGAAGCAGAAGATGGATTGAAAGGGATTGAAATTATAAAGAACAATGATTATGACTTGGTATTATGTGATATAAAAATGCCAAAAATGGATGGGGTAGAGGTTCTTGAGGCTGCTAGAAAAATTAAACCGGAAATTCCGTTTATCATGATTTCCGGACACGGAGATTTAGATACTGCGGTAAATACTATGCGCTTAGGGGCATTTGATTATATTTCCAAACCGCCAGATTTAAATAGGTTGCTTACTACGGTAAGAAATGCTTTAGATAGAAAGGTTCTGGTAGTAGAGAATAAAAACTTAAAGAAAAAAGTTAGTAAGAATTACGAGATGATCGGTGAGAGTAGCGAAATTGGTACGATCAAGGAAATGATCGAAAAGGTTGCGCCTACTGATGCCCGTGTTTTAATAACCGGTTCTAACGGTACGGGTAAAGAATTAGTTGCACATTGGTTGCATGAAAAAAGTGCAAGAAGTTCCGGTGCTTTTATAGAGGTCAACTGTGCCGCAATACCGTCAGAATTAATTGAAAGTGAACTGTTCGGTCATGTAAAAGGTGCTTTTACATCTGCTGTCAAAGATAGGGCAGGAAAGTTTGAGGCTGCCAATAAAGGTACCATATTCCTAGATGAAATAGGTGATATGAGCCTTTCTGCACAGGCAAAAGTATTAAGAGCGCTACAAGAAAGCAAAATATCGCGTGTAGGTACGGATAAGGATATAAAAGTTGACGTTCGTGTGCTTGCCGCTACCAATAAAGATTTAAAGAAGGAAATTGAAAAAGGTAACTTTAGGGAAGATTTATACCACAGACTTGCGGTTATACTTATTCAAGTTCCTAGCTTGAACGATAGAAGAGATGATATACCTTTGTTAATAGAACATTTTTCTAAAAAGATTGCAGCGGAACAAGGTATGGCCGGTAAAACGTTTTCAGATAAAGCCATTAAGCTGTTAAAGGCATATGATTGGACGGGGAATATTCGTGAACTAAGAAATGTTGTTGAAAGACTTATTATTCTTGGAGGTCAAGAAGTTTCAGAAGATGATGTAAAATTGTTTGCCAGTAAATAAGTGTTGTAATTACTTTTTGTTGTTGCAATTGCCAATTTTATTTAATGCTTCTTGGGTAATCTCTTTGGTACGTAGGTTATAGTATTTACTACCTTCAGAGATATTGGGTTTTAATAATTGCGCTTCGCATTCATCAAAAATTCGGGTAGCAAAAGCTGTTGCGTCCTTACAATTAACACTTTCAACAACCTTGTTCAATGAAATACGATACTTTTCCAAGGAAGTGTCTATAGTTTTAAATAGGTCTTTTTTCTTTGTTATTTTTTTTGATGAAGAATTATTGGCAGAAGCATTCGTATTAATAGAGAGTGATTCGTTATCGTATGCACTTTCATGAGTTTCGTGAGACTCTAATACCAATATGGTGTTGTTGGTTAATTCTATAGATTTGTTCAAATAGCTTAAAGTACCTTCCAAAGTTGTAGATTTAGTGGCAAGTGACAATACTTCCATATTTTCTAACATACTTTCCTTTGCCAATTTACAACCACAAATATTTAATTGGTTCTTAGACTTTTCTAGGGCTCCTAATGCTCTGTAGGCGTAAAAACGTGCTTGGTTTATATCTTGGGTAAGTAATGCGGCATCTATCTGAGACTTGGCATAACCCATATTAGAATTGGCATATTCACACTCAACATTTTTACCGAAAGAGGATAGGGACAGTAGTGCGATGGCACAGAAAAAAAAGAAATTTTTCTTCATAAGTAGGTTATTTAGGTGTAAGATTTGGGACCTTACACGGGTAAATTTAGATGCTTTACCTTGTCGATAATATTATTTTCGATACAATACACATCAATCACGATAAAAGGAATTTGTGAGAAATGTATTACTTATATTTTACACCCCAATTAGTAAACATTAATATTAAATTTTATATTTCAGTGTGGATAAAATAAAAATAGACAATTATAGAACCAATAAAAATTTTAAAATAGCTGATTATGAGACTTTTGAAGATTTTGGTAAATCTGAGAAAGAGCTCAAAAAAGAGTTATCGAAAATTAGAAGGGACCTAGGTGAATTTCAAGACACTATTTACGCCCACGGAAAATATAGCATTTTGGTCTGCTTACAAGGAATGGATACTGCAGGCAAAGATAGTTTAATACGTGAGGTATTTAAAGATTTCAATGTTAGCGGTGTTGAGGTGCATAGTTTTAAAGTTCCTACAGAATTAGAGCTTAGTCATAATTACTTGTGGCGACACTATTTAGTGCTGCCCGCCAAAGGAAAATTTGGGGTTTTCAATAGAACGCATTATGAAAATGTTTTGGTGACAAGAGTACACCCAGAGTATATTCTAAATGAACATATACCGGGTATACATACAGTTGATGATATTGATCAAAAATTTTGGGACAAAAGATTTGAACAGATCAATGATTTTGAAAAGCACCTTGCCGAGAACGGTACTTTAATCTTTAAGTTCTTTTTAAACTTGTCTAAAGAGGAACAAAGGCAAAGGTTATTAAGACGACTAGCTATTAAAGAAAAACATTGGAAATTTTCACCAGGAGATTTAAAAGAACGTAAGTTATGGGACAAATATCAAGATTGTTATGAAGAAGCAATATCTAGAACTACGCATGATCATGCACCATGGTTTGCGATACCTGCGGATAACAAAAAAGCAACGCGCATTATAGTGGCATCCATTCTACTGGAATCGTTAAAAAAATACAAAGATATTAAGGAGCCTATGTTGAGCGAAAAAATAATGGCTAATTTAGACAGCTATGAAGAACAATTACAAAGTGAAAAGTAAGCTTGTTTTATTTTTTGTTATCGCTTTCACATATGTGGGGCTTTCGCAGAATACGGATCAAGATCAAATAAAGAAGCTTTATAATACCGCTCTTACAGAAGGGGACGGTTACAATTGGTTAAATTATCTATCTAATCAAATAGGAGGGCGACTTTCTGGATCTATACAGGCTCAACAAGCTGTAGACTATACAAAGGCGCAATTAGATTCTTTGGGCCTGGACAATGTTTGGCTTCAACCGGTTATGGTACCTAAATGGGTAAGGGGTACGCCAGAGTTTGCCTATTTTGAGACTTCGCCCGGAACTACTACTAATGTGCCTATATGTGCTATAGGTGGTTCTGTAGCAACTCCGTCTAATGGTGTAAAGGCAAATATAATTGAGGTGCAAGGTATTGAGCAGCTGGCGGATATTGGGAAAGATAAGATCCAGGGTAAAATAGTTTTCTATAATAAACCGATGGATGCTACACAAATTAGCACCTTTACGGCTTATTCTAATTGTGTAGACCAACGTTATGCAGGCGCATTGGAGGCTTCAGCATATGGGGCGGTTGGTGTTATTGTGCGATCCATGAATCTTCGTTTGGACGATTATCCACATACCGGGTCAATGAATTATGGGGAGCAACCATTATCAGAAAGAATTCCTGCGGCGGCAATCAGTACCAATGCCGCAGAATTATTGAGTACTTCGTTAAAATTAAATCCTGCGATCAATTTTTATTTTAAACAGAATTGTAAGCAATTCAATGATGTGGAATCATATAATGTTATCGGTGAAATTACGGGAGCAACACATCCGGAAGAAATTATCGTTGTTGGCGGCCATTTAGATTCTTGGGATCTAGGCGATGGTTCCCACGATGACGGCGCAGGTTGTGTTCAAAGTATGGAGGTTTTAAATCTTTTTAAGAAAACCGGTTACAAGCCAAATCGTACGGTTAGGGTGGTCCTTTTTATGAATGAGGAAAATGGTTTAAGAGGCGGTAAAAAATATGCTGAAATAGCAAGCACCAAAAATGAAAAGCACATTTTTGCTTTAGAAAGTGATTCTGGCGGCTTTTCTCCTCGTGGGTTTTCATTTGAAAGTTCTGATGAAGATTTTGAAAAGGTATTGACCTGGAAAAGTCTGTTTAAACCATATTTAGTGCATTATTTTGAAAAAGGGTTCAGTGGAGCCGATATTGGTCCGTTGAAAAAAGATGGGTTGGTTTTGGCAGGTTTAAGACCAGATTCTCAACGTTATTTTGATCATCATCATGCAGAGAACGATACGTTTGAACATGTTAACAAAAGAGAGCTTCAGTTAGGTGCCGCTTCTATGGCCAGTTTAATATACTTGGTAGATAAATACGGATTTTAATATCTTTTATAATTACGATAGTGGTCAAGTTTTCTAATTGGGCTTTTAAGATGATGAAATGTACAAATGGTTAAATTTATTTACCTTTGCCGGATACTAAAAAAATAAAAATGGAAGACGGAATTTACGCCAAGTTCAATACAAGTAAAGGCGAAATACTAGTAAAATTAACTCACGATAAAACGCCAGGTACGGTAGGTAACTTTGTAGCTCTTGCTGAGGGCGATAAGGAAAATAGTGCCAAGGGTAAAGGAGAACCTTATTACAATGGTCTAAAATTTCATAGGGTTATTCCAGATTTTATGATTCAAGGTGGTTGTCCTCAAGGTAGAGGAACTGGTGACGCCGGTTATAAATTTGATGATGAATTTCACCCAGAATTAAAACATGATGCACCTGGTGTACTTTCAATGGCAAATTCTGGTCCCGGTACCAACGGTAGTCAATTTTTTATAACTCATGTACCTACACCTTGGTTAGATAACAAACATACCGTTTTTGGTCATGTTGAAGCTGGCCAAGAAGTAGTTGATGCCATCGCACAAGATGATGTAATAGATTCATTAGAAATAGTTAGGGTCGGTGATGCTGCACAGCAGTGGAATGCATTAAAAGCTTTTGAAGATTTCAACGCTTCTGGTGAGGCAAGGTTGGCGGCAGAAAAAGCAAAGCAGGAAGCTGAACTTGATAAAGTAGCTGCCGGTTTTGATTCTACACCATCTGGTCTTCGTTATAAAATGATTCAGAAAGGTGATGGCGCCAAAGCTGTTAAAGGTGAAAAAGTTTCTGTACATTATGAAGGGTCTCTTTTGAACGGACAGGTTTTTGATTCATCTTACAAACGTAATTCTCCTATAGATTTTCAATTGGGCATAGGTCAAGTAATACCAGGTTGGGATGAAGGTATTGCTCTCTTACAAGTAGGTGATAAGGCACGTTTTGTAATCCCTTCAGATTTGGCTTACGGATCAGCTGGTGCTGGTGGGGTAATACCGCCAAATGCCACACTAATTTTTGATGTAGAGTTAATGAAAGTAGGTTAGTACCTAATTTCTTTATATAAAATAGAGCACCTATATCTCTTCTGATATAGGTGTTTTTTTCGATGCTTATTTTTTTCGGGTAACGAAGCTTCCTAAAAGCAAAATTACGTTCACTGCCATCAAAATTAAAAATACGGTCAAAAATGTGGTCATAAATACATAGTATTAGGTCGGGGAACCGTTCTTGTTTAATCAATAGATATGTATTTATATAAAAGGTTGCGTTTAGGTTCAACATTTTTTTTATAAAATGGGCAAAAAAAACCCGAACCAATGGTTCGGGTTTTTAACTATAAAAAAGTTAAATCTTTACCTAGTCAATTACTTTCACATTAACGGCGTTTAATCCTTTTTTACCTTGTTGTAGTTCAAATTCTACAACATCACCTTCACGAACTTCATCGATTAAGCCAGAAATGTGTACAAAATGATCTTCGTTTGAACCATCTTCAGTGATAAATCCGTAACCTTTAGAATCATTGAAGAATTTTACTGTTCCTTTACTCATAATAGAAAAATTAAATATTAATTAAAGAGCGAAGATAGTTTTTTTTTGTTTAAAAACTTAAAATCTTGTACGTTATCTTATGGTTAACAAATATCTTCTAAAGTATTGAGAATGAACTTGTTTTTATTGTTATGCACTAGGGTCTGGTGTCATTCTTAAATACGGTTTTACCTCCGTAATTCCTTTTGAAAAAATGCCCTTTGCATCTTCGGTAGATATTGCCGGACTCACCACCACATCCTTGCCATGCTCCCAATTTGCTGGTGTGGCAACCTTATGATTTGCGGTAAGTTGTAAGGAATCTACTACTCTTAAAAGCTCATAAAAGTTTCTTCCTGTAGATGCCGGGTAGGTCAAAGTAAGTTTTACGGTTTTATCTGGTGCAATAATAAATACAGAACGAACGGTTAAGTTATTGTCTGCATTTGGGTGGATCATATCATATAGGTCAGAAACTTTTTTATCCTCATCTGCAATGATAGGAAAATTTACTACCGTGTTTTGAACTTCGTTAATGTCTTTGATCCATTCTGCGTGAGAAGCGGCACCATCAACACTTAATGCGATCATTTTTACGTTACGCTTGTCAAATTCATCTTTAAATTTAGCTGCCGTACCCAATTCTGTAGTACAAACTGGAGTAAAATCTGCCGGGTGTGAAAACAAAATTCCCCAACTATCGCCTAAGTAATCGTAAAAGTTAATAGTTCCCATTGAACTGTCTGCCGTAAAATTAGGTGCTTTGTCACCTAAGCGTAATGTTGCCATATTTATATTTTTTAATGTGTTTTATTTTATATCCTATAAAATTAGTAGATTATTTAGCGAAGCCTAAAGTTTTAGGGTTAAAAGTCTATTAAAATTTTCTACTTTTAGTTTATGGAAGATTTAGAAAAATTAAAGTACCCAATAGGGCATTTTGAGTGTCCTGAGGATATAACTAATGCGCATATTGATCAGTGGATTTTAGATTTGGAAACATTGCCTAACAGATTGACCATCTTGGTAAATGATTTTTCTGAAACGCAACTGGATACTCCTTATAGAGAGGGTGGCTGGACGGTTAGGCAAGTAATTCATCATATGGCGGATAGTCACCACCATAGTTATGCCAGATTTAAATGGGCATTGACAGAAAATAGACCTCTTATTAAGGTCTATGAAGAAAAGTTGTGGAGTGAGCTTATAGATGCTAAAACGGCACCGATTTCTCTTTCGCTTTCATATTTGACGGCTTTGCATGCAAAATTGGTCTATATGTGTAAAAGGCTAACACCTGAGGATTTAAAGAAAAGTTACATTCATCCGGAAGGGAATGTCAATGTTTCTGTAGCGGAAAATATTGGCAAATACGCTTGGCATAGCAATCATCATTTTGCACATATTGAAACTTTGGCCCAGCGAAAATCCTGGTAGGCAAATTATAAATCTTTCTTTAATAAATACATTGGTTTTTCGTTTTCAATAACGTTACTGAACGGTACTTGGGTACTAGTTACTATCCCAAATGAATTGGATTGGTAAAAATGTAGTGCGGAACCCTTCTGCATAGCTTCTAAAAATATTGCTTTTTTAGAATTTGCCCTGGCTATTTTTTCAACAAATTCTAAGCTTTTGGTTCCTATACCTTTGCCGGAGAATTCATTTAAAATATAAATTTTGTCAAGATATAGGGCTTCGGTCTTGTCATAGCCCTGTATTTTTTTGTGTAACGTAATTTTTAATATACCTATGTATTTCGTATCTGTTTTTATGATATATAACAAGGTGTTTTTGTCCTTTTCTTCATGCAATAAAACCTCTTTGGTAAAACTATTTTCTATATAGGTACTGGTGTCCCCATAAGGCCAAAGAT
Organism: Maribacter sp.; assembly: GCA_020629415.1. Taxonomy (GTDB): domain Bacteria; phylum Bacteroidota; class Bacteroidia; order Flavobacteriales; family Flavobacteriaceae; genus Maribacter; species Maribacter huludaoensis. The sequence continues at coordinate 46,081 of JAHDDL010000005.1, forward strand.
GTGTATAATGTTGATTATAAGCTTTGGTGCCTATTTCAATATAGGTGTCGTAAAGTTCCGGTTTCAGTAGTATAAACTGAATTTTATACTGCATTTTAAAAAGTTGATTTCAATGAGGTCAATTGTTAGATTTCCATTTAATATTGCAGCCAATACTAGGCTTTTGGTCAGGGTCAATTAGATTTCCTTTTAAAAGATTGTCCATTGCATTTCTTAAATCTTTACCTGTCAATGGCAATCCATTTCCAGGTCTGGAATCATCCAATTGGCCACGATATACTAATTTTAAATCTTCATCAAATAGATAAAAATCTGGTGTGCAGGCGGCATCGTATTTTTTTGAAACAGATTGGTCTTCATCATATAAATATGGAAAAGTGTAGTTTTCAGCTTTTGCCTTTATTCGCATATATTGTGGAGAATCTTCAGGGTAATTTTCTATATCGTTACTTGAAATGGCTATAAAGTGAATTCCTTGCTTTTGATATTCCATAGCCAACTTGGTAATTTCCGGATTAACATGAATTACAAATGGGCAATGGTTGCAGATAAACATGATCACTGTACCCTTGTCACCGTTTAAGGAATGAAGGTTCATCGTTTTTTTACTGACAGTGTCCAACAGACTAAATTCTGGAGCAACAGTACCCAATGCTAACATTTTACTTTCTGTTCTTGCCATATCGACTAATAATTTATGGTACTAAGTTAAGGAATATATTAAGCCTGTCTTTTCTTTATACTACAGATGAACCTATAAAAATAGTAAAAATGGAAAATTCATATATTTCTTTATCTCATGCAATAAAAGCGTTACAGGAAGAGGGGTACACGGAGGATTACAATTTGTGTGATGCCGGTGTAGAAAATAAAGGCAAAAAGAACATACACATTGCAACAGAATTAGAGGTGGTAAAGTTTTATCGTTTTGAAGGAATGAGCAACCCAGATGATAATACCATTTTATATGTTATAGAAACAAATACAGGTGAAAAGGGGCTATTGGTAGATGCGTATGGAATGTATGCGGGCAATGTACCAAAAGATATGATAGAAAAGCTTAAATTGAGCTAATGAATGATACGATTACTTGGCAAGATTTTAGTAAGATCGATATGAGAGTGGGTACAATCATAGATGTGCTAGATTTTCCAGAGGCTAGAAATCCGTCATATAAGTTGCATGTTAATTTTGGTGATGAAATTGGAATAAAAAAAACATCTGCTCAACTAACGGAAAAGTATAAAAAAGAAGAGTTAATTGGACTTCAAGTAACGGCTGTCGTCAATTTCCCTAAAAAACAAATTGCCAATTTTATGAGTGAATGTCTTATCTTGGCAGCTGTAGAAAACAGTTCAGTGGTACTACTTCAACCACAAATGAAAGTGCCTAACGGATTAAAAATTTCTTAAATTTTTGACTGATAATATTTTAGATACTATTCATATTAATTTTGATTCGGGTTCACTTTGGATTATTAACCTTGTTTTAAGTTTGGTCATGTTTGGGGTAGCTCTAGAGATTTCAGTTACGGATTTTAGGCCCGTATGGCAAAAGCCCAAAGCATTATTGTTGGGGTTGATCAGTCAGTTTATTTTACTACCTGCTTTTACATTTATTTTGGTACTTTTCTTAGAACCTTTGCCAAGTTTAGCCTTAGGCATGTTCATGGTAGCAGCTTGCCCAGGTGGTAATATTTCTAACTTTATATCTTACTTGTCTAAAGCAAATACTGCGCTGTCCGTAAGTCTTACCGCCATTGCTACTATGTTAGCGGTGCTTATGACTCCTTTAAATTTTCATTTTTGGTCAATGTTATACGAGCCTAGTGCTGGTCTAATTCAAGATATTTCAATATCACCCTTAGAGATGATCAAACTGGTCTTTTTATTATTGGGTCTGCCTATAATATTAGGTATGTACGTAAATTATAAAAAGCCGAAATTGGCATTAAAAATTGCCAAGAAACTAAAAGTGGTTTCCTTAGTGTTTTTCATCTCGTTAGTTGTTATAGCATTGTATAATAACCGTGTCACTTTTATGGACTATGTATTATATGTTTTTTGGATTGTATTACTTCATAACATAATAGCATTTGCTACAGGATATAGTCTTGGGAAATTGTTTAATGTACCAGAAGATAGTCTGCGCTCCATAACCATTGAAACTGGAATTCAGAATTCCGGATTAGGTTTGTTATTGATTTTTACCTTTTTTGACGGATTAGGGGGAATGGCACTTCTTGCTGTATTTTGGGGTATATGGCATATTGTGTCAGGCTTAATTTTGGCTGCTTTTTGGAATAAAAAGACGATTACAAAAAAGACCGTAGTATGAGTGGTATTTTCTACTCTTTAGTTAAGATAGTGGTGAAAGCCGGATTGTATGGCTATCACAGGAAGATAAAAATCACAGGACTTGAAAATATTCCAAAAGACGTACCTGTCATGTTTCTGCCAAATCATCAAAGTGCTTTGATCGATGTATTGTTGATAGCTACAGATTGTAATAGAAAACCTTACTTTCTAACTCGTTCAGATGTTTTTAAAGGTAAGTTTTTAAAACGAGTGTTTTCTTATTTTCAAATGCTGCCCATTTATAGAATGCGTGATGGTAGGAATACACTGGCCAACAACGACGCTATATTTAACTCATGTGCACAAATTCTAAGTAGGGGAGATGCTTTGCTATTATTTCCAGAGGCAAACCATAGTCTTAAACGATCGGTTCGTCCATTAAGTAAAGGTTTTACCAGAATTTTAATAAGAACTTTTGAGATGTACCCAGAGCTTGATGTTCAACTTATACCGGTAGGGTTAAATTACAAGTATGCAGCTCATTTTCCTGATGAGGTTGCAATACATTACGGCGCACCAATATCAGCTAAACGGTTTTATGATTCAAAAGACTTAAGCAAAACAAGTCTTGATATTAAGGGAAAAGTTTCTGAACGATTGAAGAAATTGACCGTTCATATCTCTAATGAGCAGCAGTATGACATGATTTTGAATCGATTGATTGTAGAGAACGTAGACTTTCTTAATCCTACTTCAATTAATGAAAAAATTAAATCGTATACTCATGAAAAGGCAATATTATCCACTAATTCAATATCTAGTGAACAACATTTAAATACCATCAATTGGTTATTTGCTGTGTTAAATTTTCCAATTGTTTTTTCTTGGAGAACATGGTTAAAACCAAAAGTTCCTGAAGATGAGTTTATGGGTACTTTTAGATTTGCATTTGCGATAGTCACTTATCCTATTTACTTGACTTTTCTTTTACTTATATTGTCATTGAGCTTTTCTGTGTACATCGCATTTATTGTAATAAGTGCGTTGACATTAGTAAATGTTGGGTTGGTAAAGTATGGCTTTAGTAGGTAATTGAGCGCAAAATAAAAACGGCCCTTTAAAAAGGACCGTTAATTTTTTAAAGAAAGTTTAGCGCTTAGATATCTTCAAAACTAACATCTGTAAAGCTAGATGTACTAGTAGTTGTATTTTCTACTGGAAGTTCAGCAGCAACTTCTTCTTTCTTAAAATCTTTTTGATGTCTTTCAGAAATAACTTCTGAACCTTTTTCGTTGATGATAAAGTCCATCATTTCTTCAACGTTCTCTTTAAAGGCATCAAAGTCTTCTTTGTATAAATAGATTTTATGCTTTTTGTAATGGAAGGATCCATCGTCATGTGTAAATTTCTTACTTTCTGTAATCGTTAAATAATAGTCCCCAGCTTTTGTACTTCTTACATCGAAAAAATACGTTCTTCTACCTGCGCGTAAAACTTTGGAGTGAATTTCTTCCTGATCTGATAAATCTCTTTCGCTCATTTCTAATGTTTAGTGTCGTTCTGCTATCAAAAATGAAAAAAAAAACACTATCCTACAACAATTTTCTAACTTTCTTTCTCTGAGAGCTGTTTGTGGTAGAGGTCTTTATAGTAGCCTTCACACGTATTTAACTCATCGTGTGTACCTTGCTGAATAAGTTTTCCGTCGTCTAAAACTAGAATTTTATCTGCGTTTTTAGCAGAAGAAACTCTGTGACTTACAATTAATGTAGTTTTATTCTTAGAGGCTTTCTTAAGATTGTTCAATATTTCTTCTTCCGTTTCAGTATCTACTGCAGACAGGCAATCATCAAATAAATAAATTTTGGGTTTCTTGATCAATGCTCGCGCAATGGAGACACGTTGCTTTTGTCCGCCACTTAGTGTTATCCCTCTTTCACCTAAAACCGTATCATATTTTTTTGAGAAACCCATTATATTTTCATGAACCACGGCATCTTTGGCAATAGCTATGATTTCTTCATCGGTTGCATCTTCTTTACCAAATTTTATATTATTCTTAATACTGTCCGAAAATAGAAAGGCATCTTGTGGTACCGCTCCAATAGATTCTCTAAGACTTGTAAGGTCTATGTGTTTAATAGGCTCGTCATCAATTAATATTTCACCAGATGTGGTATCGTATAATCGTGCCACCAAATCTAAAATGGTAGATTTACCTGACCCCGTTTTACCGATAATGGCAGTTGTCTCACCTTCGTTAATGGTAAAGGATAAGTTTTTTAAAGCGTTAATATTAGTATCTTGATATGTAAAGTCTACATCTTTAAATTCAATTTTGCCCTTAACCTTGTGCTCATGAGTAGGCAAGTTCTTTAATTCTGACTCTTGCCTTAAAAATTCATTGATGCGTTGTTGACTGGCAGCAGCTCTTTGAACGATAGATGTAAGCCACCCAACTATGGCAACGGGCCATGTTAGCATGTTTACATATAATATAAACTCTGCAATAAGGCCAACTTCAATTTCGCCTGCCAAATACTGTTTTCCTCCTATATATATGACCAATATATTACTGATACCTATTAGTAGTATCATTAATGGAAAAAACCAGGCATTCACCTTTGCCAGACTTACACTTTTTACTTTGCCTTCATTGGCAAGTTTAACCAGGTCATCATTGGTCTGTGGTTCTAATGCATATGCCTTGATTACAGAAACCCCAGAGAAAATCTCTTGGGTAAACGTAGAAAGTGTAGAAAGGTATTGTTGTACAATGGTACTTCTTTTGTGTATAACCTTACTAATTTGATAAATTAAAACAGACAAAAAGGGTAAAGGCAATAGGGTATAAGCAGCTAAAGTTGGCGCTTTTATGAACATTAAAGGTATTAAACAGGCAAATAAAGTCAATGTTTGCATACCGTACATAATGGCAGGACCGGCATACATGCGCACTTCATTTACATCTTCGCTTATTCTGTTCATTAAATCTCCTGTTCTATTTTTCTTATAAAAATTGAGACTTAATTTTTGATAGTGGTCAAATATTTCATTTTTAAGGTCGTATTCTATGTACCTGGAAATATTAATGATCAGTTGGCGCATTAAAAAAGTAAAGAAGCCAGATAGTATTGCAGCACCTACTATAATAAGTATATACTCCATCAATAGTTCTTGTGCCGTAGATTTTTCTAATTCCGCGTTTATATATTGCTCAACAACGGTTATGGAGTTATTAACGTAAGACGGCATAATCAATTGAAATAACCTTGCAGCTATAGTTATAATAATGCCGAGAAAAAGCTTAAGCCAGTATTTTTTAAAGTATTTGTTTAGATGCTTAAGTTCTTTCATAAGTTGTAGAAAAACTGATAGTTTAAAATTCTGTGGACAAAGATAGTTTTTTGACCTAAAACGATATGTTATAAATAAGCTAAGATAAATACGATTGCTATTGTGACCCTTTAAATAGATACTTACCTTTGCGCCTTTATTTACTAATTTATTAAATAAGTTCTTTTAAATGCTTACAAGAAGGCACATTAGGGTTAAGGTAATGCAGAGTATTTATGCTCTTATACAGTCTAAGGACGATTCATTACAGAAGCAAGAGAAGTTTTTAAAGGTAAGCATAGAGAATACCTACACGCTGTACCTGTTATGGCTTAGTCTTTTTGTGGAATTACATAAAAGGGCTGCAGATCAAATTTCCCTATCTGCAAATAAATATATTACCGACAAAAAGACGGAGTTCCCTAATTCTAAAAAGTTTATTGAGAACAGATTGTTGTTGCAAATTGTAGAGAACAGAACTTTAGAAGAAGAGCTTACCCACAGAAAGTTAGATAATTGGTATTTGAACGAAGAGTATGTAAAGTTGATTTACAAAGAAATCTTAGAAAGCGAAGCTTACCAAAAATATATGTCTACTGCAGAAAGTGACTACGCTGCAGATAAAGATTTGATGATTACCTTGTTCAAGAACATTATTGCACCTAACGATAAAATCTACGACTACTTTGAAGATGATAAGTTAACGTGGGTAGACGATATACCTATTGTAAATACGTTTGTTTTAAAACATTTTAAGAAAGCAAAGTTAACGCATACGGAATCTTACTTTTTACCTAGTTTGTTAAAGGATGATGAGGATATGACATATGCTATGCAATTGTTGACCAGAACCTTATTGAAGAACGATGCGTTAGAAAAAGAGATCGAGGGCAAGACACCAAATTGGGACAAAGATCGTATTGCCGGTATTGATAGCATTTTATTAAAAATGGCCATTTGCGAGCTGTTGCATTTCCCTTCTATACCAGAAAGGGTGACTATTAATGAATACTTGGAAATTGCCAAAGAATATTCTACGCCAAAAAGTAGTATTTTCATAAATGGTATTCTTGATAAGCTTACTAAAGAATACAAGTCAGAAGGAAAGCTTAACAAAATGGGAAGAGGTCTATTATAAAAATATTTTATAATTTTACAATTAATTGATAAATCTAAATAGTATGAAAAAAATAGTTCTAATCGTTGGTCTTGTATCAATGGTAGCTTTTACTTCTTGTAAGGACAATGCATCAAGTAAGATCAAAACAGATAATGTAGCAGAAGCTGCTGTAAGAGATGAGGCCGCTAAAGCTGTGCCTGTTATGTCTTTTGATAAAGCAGAACATGATTTTGGTACAATTGAGCAGGGTACTCCACAAGAGACCGTATTTACTTTTACCAATACAGGTAATGCTCCGTTAATTATTACCGATGCAAAAAGTAGCTGTGGTTGTACGGTTCCTAATCCTCCAAAGGATCCTATTGCACCAGGTGAAACTGGTGAGTTAAAAGTAAACTTTAACGGTTCTGGCCAAAACCAGGTTACTAAAACTATTACCGTTACGGCTAACACTGAAAAAGGTTCTGAGCTTTTGAGAATCAAAGCTTTCGTTAACCCAAAAGGAGCAGCTCCATTAGGACCTGTTAAATAATTATAAATTACAGATATACCAAAAATGGGTGATATAGGGCAGTTTCTTCCGATGATTTTGATTTTTGTGGTCGCATATTTTTTTATGATCAGACCTCAAATGAAAAGACAAAAGGAGGAAAAAAAGTTTTCGGCAGAATTAAAACGTGGTGATCGTGTTATTACCAAAAGTGGTCTGCACGGAAAAGTAGTAGATTTGAATGATAAGGATTTCTCTTGCGTTTTGGAAACAATGGCAGGAAAATTAAAATTTGATAGATCTGCCATATCCATGGAAATGAGCGCTAAGTTAAACGCTCCGGAGAAAAAGTAGCTAAACGTTGGATAAGCACATGCGGTTTTATTAACGAACCGGTTAAAAGGTGTATCCTAAGCATTAGAATAGTATAATCTCCGATTATTGAGTAACTTTTTCTTAATTCATAAAAAAAGCACCAATGGTAACATTGGTGCTTTTTTTATGGTAATTAGCTATTATCTCCTATACATCTCAAGCAGGCCTTTACCTGCCAATATTAATGGTATGATCTTTTCCAATCTGGAGAGTTTGGTTTGTTCTTGTTTGGCAGTTGCAATAAATTCAGCGTAATCTTTCTGTTTGGAATAGGTTAATTTTTGAAAAGCAACTTTGATATCTTCATTGTTTTCAAGCGCTACGGATAAGTGGGTGGGAATGGTAATTTTGGTTTTTGGCTTTCTCTTTACTTTTACATGTAGCCCCTTTTTCTGATTTTCAATGGCTTCATTTATATATGATGTTACTAGAGCCGTATCTATATCTTCTTCCGAAGAATATTTTAAGTGGCGCATTGCCATAGTTTTACCCTCTTGTGCATTTTCAAGTACTTTTTTAGGGTCACTTAAAAATACACCGTTAAAGAACCAAATGCAAAAATGGTTTTTGAATTTGTTTATAGCAATAACATTTTTACCGTTGGTCATATAGGTGGGGAAACTCCATTTGTAGGTTTCCGTCATGCCATGGTCCAAAGCAAGGGCTCTTAATTTTGCCACACCATTTTTAAACAGATGCGCCTCATTATAAAATATTTCTATTTTCTCTTGCTTTTCCATACTAATGTTGATTTGCTGTCAACTCGCAAATACGTACAATTACTTCTACTGCCTTTTGCATACTCTCAACGGGCACATACTCGTATTTTCCATGGAAATTATGTCCGCCGGCAAAAATGTTAGGGCAGGGTAGGCCCATGTAGCTCAGTTGGGATCCATCGGTTCCTCCTCTAATGGCTTTAATGATCGGTTTTATTCCTATATCCTCCATAGCCTTTTTAGCGGTTTCTACAATATGAAAAACAGGTTCTACCTTTTCTTTCATATTAAAATATTGATCATTTAATTCTAGATTGATACAATTATCATATTCATTATTATACTTCTTGACAATATCTTGTACCAATTCTTTTCGTTTATTGAAATGTTTTAAATCGTGATCTCTAATAATGAGTTCTACGGTTGCATTTTCAATTTCTCCATCAAAATGATGCACGTGAAAAAAACCTTCTCGAGCAGTGGTTTCTTCCGGCACTTCATGTTTTGGTAAATCGCTGATAATCTTATTGGCGATTAAAAGGGCATTTACCATTTTACCTTTTGCATAACCAGGGTGTACACTTTTACCTTTAACGGTAATTTTTGCTCCCGCAGCATTGAAGTTTTCATATTCTAGCTCACCAATTTGGCTACCGTCCATAGTATATGCCCAAGCAGCCCCAAATTTTTCTACATCAAATTTATGGGCACCACGGCCAATCTCTTCATCAGGAGTAAAGCCTACTCTTATAGGTCCATGTTTTATTTTAGGATTGCCGATCAAATATTCCATTGCGGTTATTATCTCCGTAATGCCGGCTTTATCATCTGCGCCCAATAGGGTTGTGCCATCTGTGGTAATAATGGTCTGGCCAATGTATTGTAGTAAGTCGTCAAAATAGGAAGATGATAAAACAATGTCCTGTTCTTTGTTCAGTACAATATCTTTGCCATCATAATTTTTAATGATCTGTGGTTTTACATTGGTTCCACTAAAATCTGGGGAGGTATCAAAATGGGAAATAAAACCAATTGTAGGTACTTCATGATCAACATTAGAAGGCAAAGTTGCCATTATGTAGGCATTGTGGTCTATAGTAACATCTGTCATGCCTATAGCACGTAATTCATCTACCAATTTATGGGCTAAGTTCCATTGCTTTTCAGTGCTTGGTGTAGTTTCTGATGACGAATCGCTTTGCGTGTCAATAGTAACGTAACTAATGAAGCGGTCTATAATATGCTGCATGTTAAATGTGTTTTATCAAAAATAAGCTTATATATTGTAATTTAATAAACGTAATTTTTTATAAATTCAAGTGATGATGAAATTTAGATATGTAGTGGTGTTGGCTTTTGTTTTACTTTTTAAAAATGTAAATGCACAGGCAGATTGTATTCTTGGAGTAGGTGTTACAAGTGATTCTATTATTTCTGACATTTTTCAATTGAATGAAATGCAAAAAAAACAGTTAGAGCTTTTAAGTACAGATGTTAAACTACTTAATGAAGCTTTGAACGATAATTTGGTGGAAGTTAAGAGCAAACATCCGCAAAGTAACGTTACCGAACTTCGTCAACTGGCAGATAAGTATAAGGTTGTTATGGATAGTATGGTCAATGTTCAAAAGGTCATGGATAAGAAAATGTTGGCCTTGTTCAATTCCAATCAATATAAATTGTACTTGTCTTTATGCAAAGATGCTTTAAGGTCCGCTTATATTGTAACCCCAGCAGTCTATGCAGATAGTATATCCAATAAAAACAGATAAAATATTGCTTAACTTTCTCATTTACAGTTTGTATTTTTGCGGCTTATAAAATAGATACATGTACAGGCTTTTTATTAGACCTCTTTTATTTCTTCTAGACCCGGAGAAAGTTCATCATATTAGTTTTTCAAGCATTAAGTTTTTTTCAAAAATAGGACTGTCCGGTCTTATTAAATCAATGTTCGTTGTTGAGGATAAGCGTTTAGAACGTGAGCTTTTTGGGCTAAAATTTAAAAATCCGGTAGGTTTAGCAGCAGGTTTTGATAAAAATGCCGTTTTGTACAATGAACTGTCAGATTTCGGGTTCGGGTTCGTAGAAATTGGGACATTGACGCCTAAACCCCAAGATGGAAACCCAAAGAAGAGACTGTTCCGTTTAAAAAAGGATAAGGCCATTATTAACCGTATGGGATTTAATAACCATGGGGTTTTTGAAGCGGTGGAAAATTTAAAGAAAAAGCATAATGTACTTATAGGTGGTAATATTGGCAAGAATAAAGTTACACCTAACAATGAAGCTATAAAGGACTACTTGATTTGTTTTGATGCACTGTTTGATCATGTAGATTATTTTGTGGTAAACGTTAGTTCTCCTAATACGCCAGGTTTGCGCGAATTACAAGATAAAGAGCCATTGACAGCTTTGTTAAATGAACTTCAATTAGAGAATTCCAAGTTAAGTAAGCGCAAAGAGACAATTCGTAAACCAATTTTATTAAAGATTGCGCCAGATCTTACAGATAGTCAGTTAATGGATATTATAGATATTGTAAGCGATACCAGTATTGATGGCGTTATTGCTACCAATACCACCATTTCAAGGGAAAACTTAAAGTCTCATGCGTTAATTACGGAAGAGGCTGGCGGTCTAAGTGGTGCGCCATTAAAGAATAGAAGTACAGAGGTCATTCGTTTTTTGGCGGAAAAAAGCAACAAAGCATTCCCTATCATTGGTGTAGGGGGTATTAACTCTGCTGAAGATGCCATTGAAAAACTAGAAGCAGGCGCAGATTTAATTCAATTATGGACAGGTTTTGTATATGAAGGGCCGGCTTTGGTAAAACAAATTAATAAGGCGTTATTAGAAAGTAGCCCTGTGGTATAGAAGAAATGAATTTTTATTTAAAAAGCCCTTGTAAATTCTGCAAGGGCCTTTTTAATTAAATGCCTTTATTGTTTGGTCCAATAATCTACCACAAATACATCTTCTAAAATCGGAGTCAATAAAGCTACAAAAGCTTTGTGGTCTGGGTGAGGTAAATATATGGCCCGGTCTTCTTCGCTTTTAAAAGTTAGAAAAAAGGCGTGTGTAAATCCTTTGTTCAAACCTTCCGGACTATTGTTCAATCCCCATTCATAACCTTTGATCTGTTCAATCTTTGAAGGTAAAGCGCTGAAAGCTTCTTCAATTTTTTTAATTTGGTCAGCTTTGGTGCTTTCTTTGAATTTAAAAAATACGGTGTGCCTTAACAGGCTGTCGTTTTCAATCATAATAGTAGGGATTATATGTTTGTACGGATTGGCTAGAGCCTTTACGGTAAAGGATATGGTAATGAATAATAGAAGTGCTTTAATTTTCATAATGTATCAATTTTTAATTTAGATATTAAATGTAGGTGTAATTAACGGTAATTCGTAATTTACGAATTAAACTACAACCCTTATATTGAATTACGAGGTCTTACTAGCTTTTATTATGGCAACTTTTGTTCTGGCACTTTCACCGGGTCCGGATAATATTTTTGTACTTATTCAAAGTATTGGCAATGGTAAAAAATACGGATTGGCAGTTGTTGCAGGTTTAATGACCGGTTGTTTGGTGCATACCACATTTCTTGCTTTTGGGGTCTCGGCCCTTATTAAAAATAGTCCGGCCGTTTTTACGGCGATCAAAGTGTTTGGTGCTGCCTATTTGCTTTATCTGGCTATTATGGTATATAGGGCCGGAGATGCTATCGCATTAAATGGAAATGTTGAAAATGCTAAAAGTGTACCCAGATTATTTCGTCAAGGATTTATTATGAATGTACTTAATCCAAAAGTGACTATTTTTTTTCTTGCTTTTTTTCCGGGCTTTTTATTTTCGGATACTTTAAGCACTGTGATTCAATTTTATGTGCTGGGCTTTCTTTTTATTTTGGTTGCTTCTATTGTCTTTAGTGCTATAGCCATATTGGCAGGTACCATATCTAGTGTTTTATCTTCAAATAAAAGGACTGGTAGTATACTGAAGTGGGGGCAAATTATCGCCTTTATAGCTATTGCGATTTATTTATTAATTGGTTAGTTTATTTACGGTATTAATAGGAGATACTTGTTCAGAGTTCGTATTTTTACGAAATGTCTAATTCAGAGATTAAAATAGTAGAGTGTCCTAGAGATGCCATGCAAGGCATAAAACAATTTATACCTACAGATGAGAAGGTAAGGTACATTCAATCTTTATTAGGTTGTGGATTTGATACTATAGATTTTGGAAGTTTTGTATCGCCAAAAGCAATACCGCAGATGGTAGATACGGCCGAGGTTTTGTCAAAACTAGATTTATCGAAGTCTAACTCAAAGTTACTCGCTATAGTTGCAAATGTTCGTGGTGCGGAAGATGCCGTTATGCATCCTGAAATTGATTTTTTGGGCTTCCCTTTTTCCATTTCAGAGAATTTTCAAATGAGAAATACCCATAAGACCATTGCTCAATCCGTTGAAACGTTACAAGAGATTTTTAATATAGCCGATGCAGCCAACAAAGAGGTGGTAACGTACATATCCATGGGTTTTGGAAATCCTTATGGTGATCCTTGGAATGTTGAAATTGTTGGTGAATGGACAGAAAGACTGGCGAAAATGGGAGCCAAAATATTATCGTTGTCAGATACCGTGGGGTCATCTGATCCAGAAACTATTTCTTATTTGTTTTCTAACTTAATCCCTAAATACCCTAATATTGAATTTGGTGCGCACCTGCATACCACACCTACAAAATGGCATGAAAAGGTTGCTGCGGCATATGAATCTGGCTGCAAACGTTTTGATGGTGCTGTTCAAGGTTTTGGTGGCTGCCCTATGGCCAAAGATGATTTAACCGGTAACATGCCAACAGAGAAAATGCTATCTTACTTTACTGCTCAAAAAGTTGTTACAGGGGTAAATGCAATGACATTTGAGGCTTCTTATAACAAGGCTACAGAGTTATTTTCCGCTTATCACTAAAGCAATCTTTTAGAAATCACACAGATAGTTCGTATTTTCTAATTTTATTTAGATTTACTAAAGATAAGCTTGTTTTGTATGTAAACATGTTATACGTTTGCATTGTTATTTGAAACAAGTCTAAATAAAAATTGATAGTAAAATGAATAAATATTTTTTGGCAATTACCGCAGTTGTTGGTTTAACCTTTGCTTCTTGTAGTTCTGATGATGATGGTTTGGAGCTATCACCATGTGATAATTGTTTTGTTGAATTTGATGTGCCGGATTCTTATGAATTTACTAGAAACGGTGTTTCTACGGTTAATTTTGGTGGGCAAACAACCAGAATTAAAATGGGGCAGGAGCTTTTGTCCAACTTTAATATTCCAACCAAAACGGTAGAAGATTTAAATAGAATGTTCGCTCATGTTGAGGGAGAAATTGATTTTGAGGAAGCGGCACTAAACGAATCCGATAAAAACCTTCGTAGTAAAGTGGCAGCTTCTGCAGATTATTTTTCTACAAATGCAACCGATCAAGCTTTAATTAGAAGTGATTTTGATGAATTTATTAGCGCACAGGTTACAGAGGTTTATCCAAATTTTGAGGTAGCTGCTGTTGCTGGTCAACCAGGGCAATTAGCTGATGGGGAAAGTACACGATATGTAAATGCCAATGGTTTGGAATACAACCAACTATTTGCAAAATCATTGATAGGTGGACTAATGACGGACCAAATACTTAACAACTATTTAAGTACAGCTGTTTTGGACGAGGCCGATAATGTTGAAAATAATGACGCCGATGTAGTGGAAGAGGGTAAAGATTATACTACAATGGAGCATAAATGGGATGAAGCTTATGGTTATGCCTATGGTTTAAATGCTGATCAAGCTAACCCTAACGCAGATTTGGGAGCAGATAGTTTCTTGAACGAATATATGGAACGTGTCAATGCAGATGCTGATTTTGAAGGTATAGCAGAGGATATATTTGATGCATATAAATTAGGTCGTGCCGCAATCGTTGCAAAAGATTACGCGGTTAGAAATCAACAAGCGGAAATCATCAAAGAGAATATTTCTAAGGTAATTGCGGTTAGAGGGGTTTATTATTTACAAAATGGTAAAACTAAATTAGAAGGAGAATCAGCGAACATAGGCGGTGCGTTCCATGCACTTTCAGAAGCTTATGGTTTTATTTATAGTTTACAGTTTACAAGAAAGCCTAATACTTCAGAGCCCTATTTTACAAAGGAAGAAGTAGATGCGTTACTTGTAGATTTATTGGATGACGGAGAAAACGGACTTTGGGATGTGGAAGCAGCTACATTAGATGGTATTTCCGCTGACATTGCCGCAAGATTTGGTTTTACGGTAGAACAAGCTGCTGAATAAGATGGTTTAAATTCAATAAAAAAGCAATTCAATCTTATATAGAATGAATTGCTTTTTTTATTTTTGCATTTAATTAGAATAAATAAAAATAATAAATGAAAAAGGTTGTTGTAATTTTTTGTGTTTTAGCCCTGGCATGGGCATGTTCTAGTGATAGTACAGAGGATGAAGAGGTAATAATTCCAGGTGAGAAAGAAGAAGTTTCTTTTGAGCGTAGTGCAATGTTGATCAATTGGGCAGATAATATTATTATTCCTTCCTACGAAGCCTTTTCTGCTGATATGGAAGGTTTGTTGAGTGCATTCAATACGTTTAAAGCAGATGTCAATGAAAGTAATTTAATCGCTTTGCGTGCATCATGGTTAACCGCATACAAGTCTTGGCAGCATGTTGAGATGTTTGAAATTGGTCCTGCAGAAACTGTAGGGTTTCAATTGAACATGAATATATATCCAACGGATAATGAGAAGATTGATGGGTTTATTGTGAATGGAAGTTATGACTTGACCTTATCCTCTAACAGAAGCGCAAAAGGATTTCCTGCTTTAGATTACTTATTGAACGGATTAGGTGATACCGATGCGGAAGTACTTGCATTCTATAATGGAGACAACAAAGAGGCTTACCTACAATATACCGAAGATATTTTAATGGATATGCAGTCTTTGACGCAAACTGTGGTATCTGATTGGACAAATGGTTATAGGGATACATTCGTTGCCAATGACGGAGCATCATCTACGGCATCTGTTGACCGTATGGTGAACGATTATATTTTTTATTACGAGAAGTATTTAAGAGCTGGTAAAATGGGAATTCCTTTAGGTGTTTTTTCCGGTAGTACCTTACCTAGAAATGTTGAGGCTTATTATGAAGCTACTATTTCTAACGATTTGTTCTTAGAAGGTTTATCTGCTGTTCAAGACTTTTTCAACGGTACTCATTTTAATTCTAGTACCCAAGGTGAAAGTTTGGCATCATATCTGGATGCATTGAATACCTTAAAAAGTGGAGAGGATTTGTCTACTTTGATCAACGGTCAATTTAATACGGCAAAAAGTATGGTGCTTGATCTTTCTGCGTTTAGAGCTGAAATTGAGAATAGCAATCCACCAACCTCCATGTTATTGGCGTATGATGAAGTGCAAAAAGCCGTACCAATGTTAAAGGTAGATATGGTTTCAGCAATGAGTATAAGTATTGATTTTGTTGATGCCGATGGTGATTAATGGAATCGTTAATAGCTAAATATATAAAAGCTCCTATAGAGACCGCCCCTTTGGCGGTCTTTCGTATTTTGTTTGGTCTAATGATGCTTTTTAGTATTGTTAGGTTTTGGAGCTATGGCTGGATCGATAAACTTTATATTAAACCACAATTTTTCTTTTCTTATTACGGGTTTGAATGGGTAAAACCATTAGGTGTTTATACCTACCTTTTTTTTCTGATTTGTGGCTTGGCGGCAGTTTTAGTAGCTCTTGGCTATCGCTATAAATTAAGTATGATCATTTTCTTTTTGAGCTTTACGTATATAGAGCTCATGGACAAAACCACATACTTAAACCATTATTACTTTATTAGTATTCTAAGCTTCTTAATGATATTTTTGCCAGCTAACGCAAACTATTCTCTAGATGCTTATTTAAATCCCAAAAGGTGCTTTCAATATATTCCAAGCTGGACAGTCAATAGTATTAAGTTGCTTTTAGGTATTGTTTATTTCTATGCCGGTCTGGCGAAATTGAATTCAGATTGGTTGTTGAACGCTATGCCCTTAAAAATCTGGTTGCCCTCCAAGTTTGATATTCCTTTGATTGGGAGTTTTATGGGAGAAGAATGGGTACAGTATTTATTTTGCTGGTCTGGGGCAATTTACGATCTTTCCATACCTTTTTTATTACTATATAAAAAAACTAGGCCATATGCATTTGTTATGGTGGTGGTATTTCACGTGCTTACAAGGGTATTGTTTCCTATTGGTATGTTCCCATATGTAATGATCGTATCCGCTTTAATATTTTTTGATGCAGCGGTTCATCGCAAAATTTTGAATTTTTTGTTTAAAATTTTTCAAATAGACGGTAGTAGATTTATTGGTCGTGATGTTTTAAAGGAGCTACAATCCAATAAATTGAGGTTAAAGCATATGATTGTCATTCTGTTTTTTATGCTACAACTGACCGTCCCTTTTAGGTATTTGTTTTATCCGGGAGAATTATTTTGGACAGAAGAAGGCTATCGTTTTTCATGGCGCGTAATGCTAATGGAAAAATCTGGCTACGCCCAATTTAAAATTGTGGACCAAGAATCTGGTCGGTGGTTTTATGTGGATAATACTGATTTTATAACTCCGTTTCAAGAAAAACAAATGGCATTTCAGCCAGATTTTATATTGGAATACGCGCATTTTCTAAAAAATCATTTTGAAGAAAACGGTCACAAGAGCGTGCAGGTATTCGTAAATTGCCAAGTTAGTCTTAATGGGCGATTAAGTACAGAATTTATTGATCCCACCATTGATTTGGCAAAAGAAAAAGAATCTTTTTTACATAAAAATTGGATAACACCGTTTAGAGATGAAATTAAAGGAATTTAGTTATTTGCTTTTATTATTTGTAGCATTTCCAGTATTTGGTCAGTTTAATATTTCTGGCCAAATAACCGATGAAGATGGTACGCCTGTTTCTGATGCAGAATTATATATTAAAGAGCTAGAGCGTTTAGAAACTACAAATTCAGAAGGTTACTACTCGGTAGAAAGTTTGTTGGCAGGTACCTACACCATTGTTGTTTTTGCCTATGAGTTTGAAATTTTGGAGCAGGATGTGGTCTTAAACGGTAATACTACTTTTAACGTAACATTGCAGCGGCTTAAAGTAAACAATCTGTCTGAAGTTGTCTTAACACAGAAGAGAGAGGAGGTCTTTAACTTAAAGCAGTTAAAAAAAGTAGAAGGTACTGCAATCTATGCCGGTAAAAAGAGCGAAGTGGTACTTTTAGAAGGTATTACCGGTAACTTAGCGGCCAATAATCCTAGACAGATATATAGCCAAGTAGTAGGTTTGAATATATATGATAATGGCGATGCCGGATTACAGTTAAATATTGGTGGTAGAGGTCTTGATCCTAATAGAACGGCTAATTTTAATACAAGGCAGAACGGCTATGATATTAGTGCAGATGTTTTAGGGTATCCAGAAAGTTATTATACACCACCGGCAGAAGCTTTGGAGGAAATTCAGGTAGTGAGGGGGGCGGCTTCCTTGCAATACGGAACACAATTTGGTGGTCTTGTAAACTTTAAGTTCAAGAAGCCTAATCCTAATAAAAAAATAGAATGGGTAAGCAGGCAAACGGTAGGGTCTTATGATTTAAAAACTTCGTTCAATAGCCTTAGTGGTACGGTAGGTAAAATAAGTTACTACACTTATTTTAATTATAAAGAGGGCAGTGGTTTTAGACCAAATTCTAATTATAATAGTAGAAATTATTTTGCTCACGTAGGGTATCAGGTTTCTGATAATACAAAACTTACCCTTGAGACCACATTTCTTAATTATTTAGCGCAACAGCCAGGTGGTCTAACAGATGCCCAGTTTATAGAAGATCCTACTTTTAGTAATAGGGAGCGAAATTGGTTCGATATTGATTGGAAATTGTATTCTTTACGTCTAGATCATAAATTTTCATCCAAAATGGATTTTAGTTTGAATGTCTTTGGATTAGATGCTTCTAGAAGCGCACTTGGTTTTCGTACCAATAGGGTATCACAGCCAGATGATTTGGAAGAACCAAGAGAATTGTTAATAGATAATTTTCAGAATTGGGGTGCAGAAGCTAGGTTGCTTACTAGGTATAAGCTTGGTGATACAGAATCTGCGCTATTGGTTGGTTCTAAAATTTATAGAACAGATAATGATCAAAGGCAAGGGCCGGGTTCAACGGCTGCAAATGCAGACTTTAATTTTGCAGATGATGAATTTCCAAATTATGAAAGACAATCTCAATTTAATTTTCCTAACTCCAATCTGGCATTCTTTGGTGAAAATATATTTAACATAACTCCCAAATTAACGCTAACACCTGGTTTTAGGTTAGAGCATATTAAAACGGAAAGTATTGGTAGTTATAAGAATATTGTGCTTGATTTGGCTGGTAATCCACTCTTAAATGAAGAAGTGGAAGATAATAGGGAATTTGATAGAACTTTCTTGTTATTAGGTTTAGGAGCTACTTATAGGTTAAATTCAAGTGTTGAGTTTTACGGTAATATTTCTCAAAACTATAGATCGGTAACATTTAGTGATATCAGGGTGGTTAACCCTACTTTTCAAATTGATGAGAATATTTCTGATGAAGATGGCTTTACTGCTGATTTAGGGTTTCGCGGCAGATATAAAAATGTGCTGTCTTATGATGTTAGTGCGTTCAGCTTGTTATACGATAATAGATTAGGAGAGATTTTAAAAAGCGAAACACAGACAAATGCCTTGGGCGAAGAAGTAGAAACAGGGAGCATAGTTCGGTTCAGGGGTAATATTGGTAAAGCTTTTATGTACGGTTTGGAAAGTTTTGCCAATTGGAGCGTTAAAGAAACGTTCTTTATGGCTAGTGACAAGCTGAAACTGAATTATTTCATGAATTTGGCGTTGACCAATTCCGAGTATTTGTCTTCAGAAGAAACCAATGTAGAGGGGAATAAAGTGGAATTTATACCAGATGTAAATTTAAAGACCGGTCTTAATTTTGGTTATGGTAACATATTGGGTAGTTTACAATATACGTATTTGTCAAGTCAGTTTACAGATGCTACCAATGCACCTCAAGATATTAATGATAATCAACGTGGTATTGAGGGGGAAATCCCGGCATATGATATTTTAGATTTTTCGTTGTCGTACACCTATAAAAATTGGAAATTGGAAACCGGTATTAACAATGTCTTGGATAATAGTTATTTTACCAGAAGGGCAACTGGTTACCCTGGCCCGGGTATCATACCTTCTGAACCTAGAACCTTTTATGCAACGTTGCAGTTTAAGCTATAATTCAATTAATAATTGACATAAATTTCCAGTAATTTATTGTAACAAAAGAAAGACCTGAATATGAAGTGATCGTTAAGGTATTTAGTAAATAAGATATCTTAACTATATTCACTATATTTGCACGCAATTAAATCCTTAATTGCTATGCAAGCCCACCAAAATAAAATTCTAGGAGAAGGTCTAACGTACGATGACGTATTATTAGTACCTGCATATTCTGAAGTGCTTCCAAGAGAAGTAAGTATTCAGACAAAATTCACAAGAAATATTACAATCAATGTACCTATCATATCGGCGGCGATGGATACGGTTACCGAATCTAGAATGGCAATTGCCATGGCTCAAGAAGGTGGTATTGGTGTGTTGCACAAGAATATGACCATTGAGCAGCAAGCCATGAAAGTGAGAAAGGTTAAGAGAGCCGAAAGCGGAATGATTTTAGATCCGGTTACGCTTCCTTTAAATTCTAAGGTGAAAGATGCCAAAGCCAATATGAAAGAATTTAGCATTGGTGGTATTCCCATTGTTGATGCAGATGGTAAATTATTAGGTATTGTAACCAATAGGGATCTACGTTTCGAAAAAAATAATGAAAGACCTATAGCTGAAGTAATGACTTCTGAAAACTTGGTTACCGCCGATGAGGGCACTTCGTTGGCCGAAGCAGAAGATATTTTACAACAACATAAAATTGAAAAATTACCGGTAGTTACGAAAGATAATATTTTAGTAGGGTTAATTACTTTTAGAGATATAACGAAGTTGACTCAAAAACCAATTGCGAACAAAGATCAGTATGGTCGTTTGCGTGTGGCAGCTGCGCTAGGTGTAACCGCAGATGCAGTTGATAGGGCTGAAGCTTTGGTCAATGCAGGGGTAGATGCGGTAGTTATAGATACGGCCCATGGTCATACAAAAGGTGTGGTTTCCGTATTACAAGAAGTAAAAAAGAAATTTCCTGAATTAGATGTTATCGTGGGTAACATTGCTACGGGCGAGGCTGCCAAGTATTTAGTAGATGCTGGTGCAGATGCAGTTAAGGTTGGTATTGGACCTGGTTCTATCTGTACTACTAGGGTAGTAGCGGGTGTTGGTTTTCCTCAATTTTCTGCAGTTTTGGAAGTTGCAGCGGCCATAAAGGGTTCTGGTGTTCCTGTAATTGCAGATGGAGGTATACGTTACACGGGAGATATTCCAAAGGCTATTGCCGCAGGTGCTGATACTGTAATGTTAGGCTCACTATTGGCAGGTACAAAAGAATCTCCTGGAGAAACCATTATCTATGAAGGTAGAAAATTTAAGTCTTACCGTGGTATGGGTTCTGTTGAAGCTATGAAGCAGGGTAGTAAGGACCGTTATTTTCAAGATGTTGAAGATGATATCAAAAAATTGGTACCGGAGGGTATTGTTGGTCGTGTACCTTATAAAGGAGAGTTATACGAAAGTATTCATCAGTTCATTGGCGGTCTAAAAGCTGGTATGGGATATTGTGGAGCAAAGGATATTGCTACTTTACAAGATAATGGAAGGTTCGTTAAAATTACGGCAAGCGGTATCAATGAAAGTCACCCGCATGATGTTACCATTACAAAAGAAAGTCCTAATTATAGTAGATAGAAAATAAATAGTATTAGGTATAAAAAAAAAAGAGGTCTATAAGACCTCTTTTTTTTATACTTATTTACCGGCTTCACCAGTATAGGCCTTCCAGTCTTTTTCTTTGTAGATATCGCTACCAAAATAGCGTGCAATTTCTAAGAATGGTTCTGGCTTTTGATAACCAGGTATTGGAGAAAGCATGTTTAATTCTTCGTCCAAGAAAATAGTAGTTGGGTAACTTAGTCTACCTTGCATCAAGGCAGCTGCAAATTCATGGTACCCCTTTCTTCCTGATGGCACAAATTTATATGTCTTTCCTTTATATTCTATAGGATCCTTGCCTTCTCCATCAAACTTTACCATATAGTAGTTTTCAGCCATATAAGCTGCTACTTCTGGATTTTGAAATGTATCCTTATCCATTTTCTTGCACCAACCACACCAATCTGTGTACACGTCAATGAAGACTTTCTTTGGGTTTTCATCCGTTGTTGATAATGCAGCAGCTTCATCCCAAGAAATCCAATTTACCTCTTGTGCATAACTTGCGGCCGAAACAAATAGTACGGCTAAAAATAAAACTGATTTTGAAAAAGAGAAAGAATACGCCTTCATGGTTTTTTTTTGAGTGTTTAGTCCAACAATTATACCAAAACTAACGTATTTTGCACAGCTTTATTTCACTTTGGCAGTTTGTTTAACACTGAACAAATCTTTTACATCAACCTGATTACGAATTAAATCGTCAAAAGTTTCTCTTTCGCGTATAAGAATTGCCTTCCCTTTATGCCAAAGAACTTCTGGCGGTCTAAATCTTGAATTGTAGTTACTTGCCATTGTAAAGCAATATGCACCTGCATTTTTAAAGCAAAGAATATCACCTTCGGTTATTTCGTTTATTCTTTTGTTACTTGCAAAGGTATCGGTCTCGCAGATATAACCTACAACAGAGTAATAGCGTTCTCTACCTTTTGGATTAGAGATGTTTTTAATGGTATGTGTTGCACCATAAAGCATAGGTCTTATTAAATGGTTGAATCCAGAATCTACACTTGCAAATACGGTTGAAGTGGTTTGTTTTACCACATTTACTTTGGCAAGAAATACACCGGCTTCGCTAACTAAAAATTTACCAGGCTCAAAAGCTAAGGTTAAATCTTTGCCATATTCGTTACAAAACTCATTAAAACGTGTGCTTAATTTTTTTCCTAGTTCTTCAACATTGGTTTCAATATCACCTTCTTTATAGGGTACTTTAAAACCACTGCCAAAATCAATAAAATCAAGGTTTTTAAAATTACGTGCTGTTTCAAATAATATTTCAGATGCATATAAGAATACGTCAATGTCCAAAATATCACTTCCGGTATGCATGTGTATACCGTTAATGTTCATTTTGGTCAATTCTACGATTCTTAGAAGATGCGGAATCTGATGAATACTAATACCGAATTTAGAATCTATGTGACCTACGGAAATATTAGAATTACCGCCTGCCATTACATGTGGATTAATTCTTATACAAACAGGAATGTTTGGATGCTTGCTACCAAATTGCTCTAATATGGAAAGGTTATCTATATTTATGCGAACACCCAATTTAGCGGCTTGTTCAATTTCCTCTAAAGAAACTCCATTGGGGGTGAAAATGATAGACTCCGGTTTAAAACCAGCTAATAAACCTAATTGTACCTCTTGTATAGATACGGTATCCAAGCCACTTCCAAGACTGTTCATCAATCTTAAAATAGTAATATTAGATAGTGCCTTTGCTGCATAATTAAGTTTCAGTTTCTTTACTGAGCCAAATGCCTTGGTCAATCTATTGAATTGTGAAACTATTTTTTCCGAGTCATAAACATACACCGGATCACCGTAGGTTTTTGCAATTTGCAATAAATCCTCATTTCTCATGCTATCTATATTTTTTGCTAAAATACTTTTCTAAATCTTTAAGAACAAAAATAATAACATAAATACAATAAAAATAACAAATTGTGATATATGGAACAATGGCTTCAGGGTATTAATTTTTGGTGCTCAATAAACCTCTTTGTACATTTAGCACATGAGATTACCATTATTTCCTTTGCAGTCTATTTTTTTTCCGGGAGAAACCGTGCCGTTACATGTTTTTGAAGATCGTTATAAACAGTTGATTAACGATTGCAGAAATGAGGCCATTACATTTGGCATACCGGTTTTCATCAATAATAAAATGGAATATGGGGTAGAGGTACAATTGGTAGAAGTGGTTACAACCTATGAGGGCGGAGAGATGGATGTAGTCTGTGTAGCTCGGCAAGTATTTAAATTGTTGGCTTTTGATAATGTAATGGATGATAAATTGTACGCCGGCGGTATTGTAAAATTGATGGAATACGATTATGAGGCAACCGATGAAAAAAAACAGACGATAATTAACGGTATAGAACAATTATATGCTATTATGGACGTACCCTATACAAAACTTAATGTAAAGGAGTTTAATAGTTTTACCTTGGCACATAAAATTGGGTTGTCTTTTGAACAAGAATACCAATTATTACAGATACCTACAGAAAATGACCGGCTTAATTTTATAGGTCTTCATCTGACGTCGACTATAACAGTATTGTCAGAAGTAAATAGAACTAAAAAGACTATTGAGTTAAATGGTCATTTTAAAAATTTTGACCCATTAGATTTTAAAGATTTGGAGATTTAAACCAATTTTTAAATGAAAAATTCACTTGTTTTCTATTTGTTTTGTGTTTTTAAGGAGATAATTCTGTTAGTTATTCTAATTAATCTCCTGTATTTTTAAATAATTACTTCGTGTTTCCTATTTTTGCTTAACATTTAAATTCACCATATATATGAACCTTCACGAATATCAAGGAAAAGAGATATTAGCAAGTTTTGGGGTGCGCATCCAAAGAGGAATAGTTGCCCAAAATGCAAAAGAGGCTGTTGAAGCTGCAAAGCAATTAACCGCTGAAACCGGAACTGGATGGCACGTTATTAAAGCACAAGTACACGCAGGTGGTCGTGGTAAAGGTGGTGGTGTAAAATTGGCCAAAAACCTTAAAGAGGTAGAAGAAATAGCAAACCAAATCATTGGTATGAACTTGATTACTCCGCAAACTTCTGCAGAGGGTAAAAAAGTACATCAAGTATTGGTTGCTGAGGATGTTTATTACCCAGGCGAGAGTGAAACGAGCGAGTTTTACATGTCAGTTCTATTAAATAGGGCTACTGGTAAGAACATGATCATGTATTCTACCGAAGGTGGTATGGACATTGAAGAGGTTGCAGAAAGTACTCCGCATTTAATATTTACAGAGGAAATTGATCCAGCAACGGGCCTTTTAGGATTTCAAGCAAGAAAGATTGCTTTTAACCTAGGTTTGTCCGGTACTGCTTTTAAAGAGATGACCAAATTTGTAGCTGCTCTATATAAGGCATATGTTGAAAGTGATTCTAGCATGTTCGAAATCAACCCTGTTTTAAAGACATCGGATGATTTGATCATGGCTGTTGATGCTAAAGTTTCTATTGATGATAACGCTCTATACCGTAGAAAGCAATATGCAGAAATGCGCGATCTTAGAGAAGAGAATCCTATTGAGGTAGAAGCTAGGGAAGTAGGATTAAACTATGTTGACCTAGACGGTAACGTTGGTTGTATGGTTAACGGTGCTGGTCTTGCAATGGCAACAATGGATTTGATTAAAATGGCAGGTGGAGAGCCAGCTAACTTTTTAGATGTTGGTGGTACTGCAGATGCAAAAAGAGTTGAAGAAGCTTTTAGAATTATTTTAAAAGATCCTAATGTAAAAGCAATTTTAATCAACATTTTTGGTGGTATCGTTCGTTGTGATCGTGTAGCACAGGGTGTTGTTGATGCGTATAAAAATATGGGAGATTCAATGCAGGTGCCAATCATCGTAAGGTTGCAAGGTACCAATGCAGAATTAGCGAAAGAGATTATTGACAATTCTGGTCTTGCAGTTCAATCGGCTGTACAATTCCAAGAAGCTGCTGATAAGGTAAAAGAAGTATTGGCTTAGTACCGTTTCTTTTAGTACAATTTAAAGACCACTCCATTAGAGTGGTCTTTTTTTTGACCTTAATTATACGTTCAAATTATTGAAAATGTAGTTTATAATGTATAAATCTGCATATATTATTATTTCAATATTAAATTGATGTTAAAATTATCATATTATTATTTTTAATCCTTTATTTTGTGATATACGTAATATATCAATAATTTCTAACCTTAAAAATATATAATATGAAAAAAGTCAAAATTTTATTAATCGCAATGCTCACATTTAGCGCAGGAACAATTGCCGCACATGATAAAGAGTTCAATGATGATAAGGGAACAAAGTGGATAACCACTCAAATTCATGAAATGTTGGCCAATGAGGATATACCTAATCAAATTAGAGGTGCAAAAGCCGAGATTAAAATTGCTGTTGCCGATGATGGTATGTACAGATTATTATCCATTAAATCTAACAATAGTCATTTAAAGGAATTTTTAAAGAAAGGGATAGATTTTGAAAATCTTGTACCGGGAAATACGGACTTAGTCTACGTTATTCCAATAGAAATAGCAGATTAGATTAATTACTGTTTATCAATTTTAAAGAACGCCTAGAGGCGTTCTTTTTTTATTTATAAAAATGAAATATTTGCTTGGATGGAAATTATTGTATGTTTTATTTTAAGTAATCGTAATTATAAAACAAGGCAATCTATATTTTATGTTACTTAAATGAAATTATGGTTAAGGCTTTAAAATCCTATTTTTTTGAATGATTTGTATTTCTAAATTTGAAATGTAATTGAAGAATTACTATTAAAGAGATGTTAAAATGAATTTAAATTGTAACATTCTTATTTTATAATCGTCTTTTTAGTAATTCATCATCAATCAATTAATAATCATACTTCAGAAAATCTGAGGTAAAAAAACAAAAAGTCATGAGAAAATTAAGTTTAGTAGTCGTAGCTGCAATGCTACTTGCAACAGGTAATGTATTAGCAAACGATGTAAAAGGTGAGAACCCTTCTAAAAATCTATCCACACAGATTTCAGAAATGTTAACGGAGAATACTTTCTCTGAAGAGCATAAAGATTTAACCGCCCAGGTTCGTTTTACTTTGAACGCTGAGGGGGAAATTGTTGTGTTATCCGTAAATTCTGAATCTGATAAGATGGAAAGTTTTGTCAAAAATAAATTAAACTATAAAAAGGTTAATTTGACAAACGTAAAGGAGGGTAAAGTGTATACCATACCTGTACGAATAGAGGTGTAGTTTATGGACTTAGGCTAAAAAAAATCATAATACACCCCGGCGGTGTATTATGATTTTTTCTTGTTTTTATACTTTACGGAGCTAATGGCAGTATCTACCTTTTTCATTTGCTTTGTTTTAAAATCTTTTCTTTCATTATTTTTTTGAACGGGTCTTTTGCTGCTAGTTGACATAGCCAGCAAAACTTCTCCCGGTATTTTAGGAGCATCTTTTGTGCCGCGTAGATGAAGAACTAAACCGTTTAAAAAGTTGCGTAAAACCTGATCACCACATTCCATGTAATTAGGGTGATCTTCATTTCTAAAGAAGGCACCCAATTCGCTTTTAGAAATTTTGAAGTCTACCAGCTGTAAAATTTCAACGATTTGGTCATCTCTGAATTTTAACGCTACCCTTAGTTTTTTAAATATATCATTATTTGTCATACCGCAATTTTAAGGACTGCAAGTTATTATAAAAATATGACCTGTTAACGGCTTAGTCGTATTTATAGACCTGTTGTCTACATAGATAGATTTATGGTACTAAAGAGACCAATTTTTTCGGTAGAAATTTATTCCTATGCCGCATACATATGTAACCATGAATGTAGAAATGATAAATTTATCATTTCTGTTTCCAGGTTAAATGACCCATACGCACGACTATTTATAAGTTATGTTAACCTGCTTACGACCACCTTAGAAATTCTTTAGCGGTTTTTTAGCTTCTTACTGATTAATTTCTTAGAATAATCTTACAATTTTCTATAATTCTGGATTAGATATTTTGTTAATATTATTGATTGGCAGGTCGTTTAATCGATAATATGAGGTGTTTCGTCGAGAACACTTTTCAGATTATCCAAAAAGAGGTTTCCCTATATATTATTCATGCTTTTCAACCGTTATATTTGTAGGAATTATCTTATATGTTTATAAATGAAAAGAAAATTAATAAATGGCTTATTGCTTTTTTTAGTGTTTGTTGTGTTTTTAATTAGTGTAGGATCTGTTTTTGTAGAACTATAACCAAGTTAGCTGTATAAAATTGAATTGTCATTACTATTCATTTTGGCAATTCTTGTAACCTTAGGCTATTTGATTTTTAGTTGAGGTTCATATTAGCCATTAATTGCACAAACAATAATGCATGTTGTTATAAAAGGCATTTAGTAAGCATTTATATGAAGGATAGCGAATATAGAGAATGAAGAATATATAATTGCAGATTATGGGGGGAGATATGATAAAGCTTAAGATTATATCAGGTATGATTAAATCTTCAATAATTAATAATGGCTTAGAGCAAACTGAATATGAATTCATTTGTTGTATAGGTCAACAATTGGGTCTTAACCAGCAAGTTATTGATACCTATGTAGAGGATAATGATATATTTATATTACCTGATTCTATGGAAAGTAAAATTTTAAAATTTTACAAAACGGCTTTACGTGATAAGAATCTATGCCAAAACTATTATAAATGGATCAGAAATTCTTACCGTCAGGGTATGGCCATGGGCCTACCAAAAAAAATAATAAGAAAGTTTATATATGATTTGCATTTTTCTGAAGATGGTATTCAAGGAGAACGTATAATTAAGAACTATTTTTTAAAGTAAAAGGCACACAATATTGAGGGGAGTTTAGTATCATCTATCAAATATGAAATAAATAGGGCAAATTTTACGTTAAAATATGTAGCTGCTGAATATCAAATCATTACGTAAGAATATGCCTACTAATAAAGAAAAGCTAAGTATTTTATCAGAAATGATTTCATTTGCCAAAGTAAACAATAAGGTGAAAGAATCAGAATATGATTTTCTTTTTTCAGTTGCCCAGCAATTGGAAGTCAGTAAAAAAACTTTTGATAGTCTTTTTACATCTCACGTGGAGCATGTAATCCCTAAATCCCAATCGGAACGTATTTTACAATTTCATAGGTTAGTGCTGTTAATGAACGTTGATAATGAACAAGATATTAACGAGGTAAAGCGAATTTATGATATCGGTTTAAAAATGGGATTACCACCAGGTGCAATTCAACAGGTACTTTCTATAATGCATAAATACCCAAATAAAGTTGTGCCACCAGATATGTTGATTTCTATATTTAAATCGCACTACAATTAGGACCAAGAGATAAAATTGGCACTTAATTGTTCAAGGTCTCTTTTGTTTTCAATGTTTTTATTGGCGTCTGTTATTAATTCATTGATTTCCAATTCTATGACTTCTAATTGATTAGAGTCTATTACGTGATTTTTAAGAGTGTTTAGCATATGCATTAATTTCCTCATAACGGTGATGTCATGTTTACAATAAAGCCTGTACGTTGCCATAACATTAAATAATATTTCAGAAAATTTGGAACATTTTATTAGGCCAAAATTTTCTCCATCTTTATCTGTTATATACTCATAATCCGCTTTGTGCATTAAACGTAAAAAAAGTGAAGTTAGGTAGTCTATAGTATTTAGGGCCGTACCTGGATCATTAATGCCCGGGGACATCGCTTTTACACCTATTTCTGAAATTTGTCTAAAGCCGTAGATATAATTTTCTCCTATCAATTCTTCATGACTAAATAAAAGCGTATTCATTATTTTCTGTTCTACGTGGTTATCTAATGGATTTTGGGTTTTAAAACCAATTGTCCCATCTAATATAAATTGACCTTTATGTAATTCAATGGCAATTTTTAGTGAGTTTTTTTTACATAAATCGAGCAGATCATCACTTAGAATTCCGTAGAAATAACCCGTTTTGGTAATTTCATAGGCATACCAATGATCCTGATCTGGAAAGTTAAAAGTGTTTTTTTCCTGATTCTCAATTACTGATGTTATTTCAGATTTTGTTCGGGTATGAATTGCGGTCAAAATATTGCCTACTTGTATTGCTTGAGAGATATGATGAATAAAATAGATAAATGCCGCAAGGCAGCCTACAGCTAATATGATACCTAATAACACTGAAAAGCCAGGAGTTTGGTATGAGTTGTTGGTAGGTTCTATAGAGATGAGAATAAAAATGTTATAAAGAATTGTACCAATATAGAGGCCTAATACAATTTGATGTTTTTGATCTGATACAATGCCGGGCAAAACTCTTGGAGAAAAATTGCTTGATGCTTGATTTAGCAATACCATTACCATAGAGAAACTAAATACGGTCAATGAAATTAAACCTCCAATTAGTGTGCTTAGAATAGTTTTGGCCGTATCCGTGTTGTCTATAACCAGAGCTGGCGCAACTTCCATAATATGTGCGGAGATATTTTTTTGTTCCAGATAAATCATAAAAAAGGCAGTGAGTAATCCGCCTAAGGAGATAATTGTGGGAAAAAAGGCAATTCTGGATTGAATTTGGTCAATAAAGTTGGTTAGTCTGTCCATTTTTAAAATCTATCCCTAAATCTAATGATTGTGACTGTTGAAAAAAGGCTGATATGCCAAAATTCCAAACTCATATGCATTAATAGTGACAAAATGACATTGTATACTGGTAAAATAGTGACAAAATGTCGTTAAAATTACGTTGGTATATAATTTGTCTTATTCAAATCAAATAATAAAACAAATTAATTTAAAAGATACTATTATGAATTTAACTAAGAGAAATGATGTTTTGTTCCCTGCATTAATGAATGAGATATTTAAACCAGATTGGTTTGGTGGAATTGAAAATTCTAGATCATCCGTTCCAGCGGTGAACATTAAAGAAAATGAAAAAGATTTTGAACTGGAACTTTTTGTGCCTGGAAGGGTAAAAGAAGATTTTATGATTGAAATTGATGATGCCGTGTTAACGATTTCAGCAGAAATTAAAGAGGAGAGTGAAGAAGTGAAAGAAAATTTTACAAGAAAAGAGTTCAGTATCTCGTCTTTTAAACGTGCATTTACATTACCTGATACCGTTGCAACAGATAAAATTGAGGCAATGTATGAAGGAGGAATTCTAAAATTTAACCTTCCAAAAAAGGAGGAGGCCTTACCTAAGCCAAAAAGAATGATAGAATTAAAATAAGTATTAAGTTACTGCCTTTTTTTAGGTTGGTTTGAGTTGTTTGGTTAAAGTGCTTTGAGGGATCAAAGCACTTTTTTAACGTTCTTAATAGTGTAAAATTTTTATACTAAAACCGAACGTAATTTGTAGTTATTGTAGTTGATAAATTAGCTCGTTTATAAATGATACAAGATGAATTTTTTTATAAATTTTTTCCTTGAATGTGATTTTGTTAATTGATTATTTTATGTTCATATTTTGTTGAATAATTAAGTAGGTTCATCCCCTTTTTAGGATTTCAAAAAACATGGCTTTGGTGATTTTTGAAACAGTATTTTAGTAGTAATAATTAACTGGTTTTTGATCAATAAAAAAGTCGATTTTATTCTTTGAAAAATTAACGTAAATTCGTAATATCTTCGCATGAAATATTTCTTTCATGAAGGCATTATTTATCTTCAGGAGATTTTAATAAAGGAGAAGCAGTAGTTGTTGTTGATAAATTGAAACGTTCATTTAAAATTTGCTTAAAAATTCATATTTCAACTTATATTAAAAATTTAGTCATGTCTAAAAATTTAATTTAAATATTTAAATTCCAGTATTTTAAGGTGTTTGATATAAAGTTTAAGTATATCTTATTCGATTTTTATCAATTATTGAAAGCTTACCTTATTCCTGCTCCTGTAAAGACTTAATTTCGTCTCTTAGCTTAGCAGCTTGCATAAAATCGAGCTCTTTTGCAGCTTTTTCCATTGCCTTTCTTTTTTCTTTTATCAGCTTTTCTATCTGCTCTTTTGTAAGGTAATCCATGTCTGGTTCGGCAGCTCGTAGTTCCTCTTTAATAAAGTGATAGGTAGAGACAGAATTTTTAGAAAGCACACTGTCCAAACTCTTGTTCAGTGCTTTTGGAACAATGTTATTTTCCGTGTTGTATTGTATTTGTTTTTGTCTTCTGTAATTTGTTTCGTCAATGGTTTTTTGCATGCTGTCAGTTATCTTATCTGCGTACATGATGGCACGTCCGTTTAAGTTTCTTGCAGCTCTACCAACGGTCTGTGTCAAAGATCGGTTACTACGTAAAAAACCTTCTTTGTCGGCATCTAAAATTACCACTAAAGAAACCTCAGGTAAGTCTAATCCTTCACGTAATAAATTCACGCCTATGAGTACATCAAAAATACCTTTTCTTAAATCCTGCATGATTTCTACACGCTCTAGAGTGTCAACATCACTGTGTATATATCTACACCTGATATTTATTCTATCCAAATATTTTGCCAGCTCTTCTGCCATTCTTTTTGTTAAAGTGGTCACCAAAGTACGTTCATCCTTTTCAACGCGAATTTGTATTTCTTCCACTAAATCATCTATTTGGTTTAAACTTGGTCTAACTTCAATGATCGGATCCAAAAGTCCCGTTGGTCTAATTACCTGTTCTACATATACACCTTGGCTTAATTGTAATTCATAATCTGCCGGAGTTGCACTTACATATAACACTTGATTTTGTAGTGCTTCAAATTCTTCAAATTTTAAAGGCCTATTATCCATGGCTGCAGGTAAACGAAAACCATAATCTACCAAGTTTACCTTTCTTGAACGGTCACCGCCATACATGGCATGAACCTGTGGAATGGTCACGTGGCTTTCATCGATCACCATTAAATAATCATCTGGAAAATAATCCAATAAGCAGAAGGGTCTGGTACCCGGTTCTCTGCCATCTAAATATCTGGAGTAGTTTTCAATACCCGAACAGTATCCCAATTCGCGTATCATTTCTAAATCAAAATTAGTACGTTCCTCTAACCGTTTCGCTTCTAAGGGTTTGGCTATATCCTTAAAGTAGTCAATTTGTTTTACCAGATCATCTTGAATGTTATGTATGGCGTTTTGTAAAACATCCTTAGAGGTAACGAACATATTTGCCGGATAAATGTTCAAGTTTTCATACACCTCTATAACATTATTGTTGAAAGGATCAAATGCCTCTATTTCTTCTATTTCATCACCAAAAAAGTGTATTCTAAAGGCGTGATCCGCATAACTTGGAAAAACATCTACCACATCGCCTTTAACCCTAAAGTTACCGTTTTTAAAATCTGCCATGGTTCTGGAATATAATGACTGCACCAATTGCTGCATCAATTTAGTTCTGGCAATGACCTGGTCTTTTTTTATGGAGATTACATTCTTTTGAAATTCAATTGGGTTACCAATACCGTACAGGCATGAGACGGAGGCTATAACGATAACATCTCTACGACCTGATAATAAAGAAGATGTAGTACTTAAACGTAATTTCTCTATATCTTCATTTATTGAAAGATCTTTTTCAATGTATACACCGCTTGTGGGTATAAATGCTTCTGGTTGATAATAGTCATAATACGAAACAAAATACTCCACAGCATTCTCAGGGAAGAATTGTTTAAACTCAGAATATAATTGGGCTGCCAAGGTTTTATTGTGAGCCAATAATAATGTTGGTTTCTGAACTTTTTCTATTACGTTGGCTACTGTGAACGTTTTACCGGAACCCGTGACCCCTAGTAACGTCTGGTATTTTTCATTTTCATTTATGCCTTTTACCAATTCTTTAATGGCATTTGGTTGATCCCCAGTGGGTTTAAATTCTGATACTACTTTAAATTTCATACTATAAAATTACGAAAGAAGCATGATTTAAATGGACTCGAAAGGAAGTTTAGTTACTACTATCGTTTTAGGGTAAAATGGCCACGTATGGGTGGTTGATTACTAAAAGTTGCTTTAAACCAATAGTCTGATTGGGGCATGGCCCTATTATTAAAAGTACCGTCCCAACCAATGCTATTTGGGTTGATCTGTTGAATTAGACTACCAAATTGATTGAAAATGTGTATGACTTCTATAACAGGTTCAAAGTTTTCAACGGGTGGTACATATTGCCAGTGGTCATTAATGCCATCTCCGTTAGGGGTGAAGAAGGACGGAAAATCCTTTGGTGAAATATCTCTGTTTACCAATCTTTCTGTTATCCCACAGCCGTTTTTGTCACGTACATAAGCAGTGTAATTACGGGATGGCATCTCGGTAAATATGGAAGAATCTTGATATGGGCCA
Organism: Maribacter sp.; assembly: GCA_020629415.1. GTDB lineage: Bacteria > Bacteroidota > Bacteroidia > Flavobacteriales > Flavobacteriaceae > Maribacter > Maribacter huludaoensis. Next base: position 79,840 of record JAHDDL010000005.1, read on the forward strand.
TCTCTACCGGACAATGAATATTCATATTGTCCACTGCCTGTTACCGAGATTACTATCGTTTTTCCAAGTGGTAAGTTAGAGACATCTATAGTGTTGATGATGGCAGCTTCGGAAGCTACAACGTCAATTAATTTTGAACTTGTACAGGCAATATCGCCTGCATCCGTATTTATATAATTATAAGCTTCAAATCGATATTTTCCCGGTGTATAAATTGCTACATCCCTCGTTTCAGAGAGTAAAGTTTCTTCGCTGCCACTATTGGTTTGGTACCATCTATAGCCATCCGCAATATCGGTAGATGAAATGGTGTAAGGTAACTCGTCACTGCAAATACCAACAATACTAGGTAAATCTATTTGTGGTGCCCTATAAATTAGCTCGCCGTTGGTTTCGGATATATAGGGGTCGCACACATATAGGGCAAAACTTGTGGTAAAAACTTCTTCAGGGCATGTGGTGTTGCTACCAAGGTCATTGTAGGGTTCTATTTTTACGTAAATATTTGAATTCTGTGGAAGGTCTTCCGGTGGGTTATAGCTTAGAACATTCTTTACATTCTCTTTGTCCAAAATTTCATTTCCATTTGGTGTTGTTCCAATAGATAAAAAATAACCAGTTGCCGTGGGTGCATATTCCCACTCTATATCAGTTATTATGGTTACACTGCCCGCATTATTGTCCGGGGTTATTAATTGCGAACATGGCGGTATAGTGGTGATGGGTGCCGTTGTAAATACCAGTTCATCACAAAGTATAGGTGCGCCGTCATAGGGTACAAGGCTTAATGTTGCATAAAGTGTAGTATTGGCAGGTAAGCCCAACTGTGGTTTGTAAAATGTGTTTACGCCAATTGGTTTTCTATCCAATACATCTGTCCCTTGCGGTGTAGTGCCTATAGATAACAAGTACCCATTGTACCCAAGCACTTCTTGCCAAGTTATGGTGGCATCTAAGGGAAGATTATCTGAGCCGTTAGCAGGGTAAATGAAAGATGTACAATCTTGTCCATAAAATATTGAGCATGTAAATAGGACATATACATACATTATTAGAAGTAAAATTTTTCTATTTTCCATTAGGTTACTATTATACACCTACCGTTTTAAGCTAAAATAGCCTATAATGGTTTTGTTATTGGTAGCTATGGCTTTAAACCAATAATTAGATTCAGGTAGCGGTCTTCCGTTTAAACTACCGTTCCAGCCGTCTTTATTTGGTGAAATCTGCGCTGTAAACGCCCCAAACTTGTCGAAAATAAATATTTTGGAAACTTTGTATTCATCAGTATCATTTGGTGGTATAAACTGCCAAAAATCATTAATGCCGTCGCCATTTGGTGTAAAGAATTTGGGAAAACCGCTTACGGTTAAATCCTGCTCTACCATGCTAGATGTAGTTCCACACCCATCTTTATCACGAACATAAATTATATGGTCCGTTAATGATAGATCTGTAAAACGATTAGAATCTTGATATGGTCCGTCCTTATTATCTATGGCATATTCATAATTGCCATTAATGCCTGTAATTACTTCATAGTTAAGTGAGCTTGCGCTTAACTGTACTTTTATATCCTTTATTTCAGGTGCTTGTGATATTTTGGCTTCAAATGTTTTTGAAGATGCACATTCAAATGTTCTGCCAGATTCTTCAAAATTTACATAGGCTTCATACACATATGCTCCTTCTTCGTCTATGGTTACTTCTGCTGTAGTTGATAATAAGGTCTCATTTCCTCTAGCATCTATTTTATACCATCTATAACCATCAGCTTCATCGGTTGCAGTAACAACGCTAAAATCATTATCCAAACAAATAGAAACGGTGTCCGGTAAGGTTATTTCGGGGTTTAAAACTAATAATTCTCCACTAAGTGGGTCATAATAAGGACCGCAGCCAAGTAATGTGGAAAATGTTTGTTGTGTACAGCCTATAGCTTCACCTGCTGCATTGAAAGGAATAATGGAAATAAAAAAGGTTCTGTTGGGTTCAAAGTCTATGACTACCGTGGAGGTCTTGAAAAAAATAGCATTTTCTAGGATGTTGGTCTCAAATGGCGAGGTACCTATTGAGACCCTGTAGCCGGTTGCATTGGGCGCTGCGTTCCATTCAAGGGTAGGGCTTAAGGGTACATTGGTATCTCCGTTCATAGGAGAGAGCATTGTAGCGCACAGGGGTAATACAGCCTGTTGGGCCGTAGTGAACATAAGCGTAGTGCATCCCACGGCCATACCGATTCTGTTGTATGGTATTATTGTAACATAAATTTCCGATTCTGCAGGTAGATCTGTTGGTGGGTTGTAATTAAGTGAATTGCCTATATCGGTATCCGTAAGTATTTCGTTTCCTAGCAGCGTAGTGCCAATGGATATAAAATACCCTGTAGCGCTCGGTGCTGCCATCCAAGAAATATTGGTAGCAGTATTTATGTCCGTAGCTTCATTTACCGGCAAGGTCGATGTTGTGCATTGTGGTACTCCGGTCAAAGCAGCTGTTGTAAAACGTTGACTGTCACATACTATATTTGGTTGATTAAAGAAAAATAAGGTTATAGTAACAAATATTTCCGTATTCTCTGGCAAACCTGTGGTTGGGGTGAAACTGGTAGCTGTACCTACATTTCTTTCATTCAGAATATCGTTTCCTCCGGGAGTGGTTCCTAATGAAATAATATAACCGGGAACACCCGTTACGGCTTCCCAAGTAATAGTGGCGTCTACTGAAACCAAGGTAGATCCATCGGCAGGACTCATAAGTGCAGGACATTCTTGTGCAGAGGTTTTGCATATGCTCAACATAATGGCCATGAAAAATATTGGCGCAACCAATATTGGGGGTATTCTCATGTCCCATTTCTTTTTCATAGCATATTTGTAATCAATACAATATACCACAAATTGAAAACTCTACGGCTTTAGTGCTCTGGTTAATTGATTTTAAGTCTTAATTCTAATGAAGCTATTAAAGATCACGTTTCTTTAATATGGCATACGAACCGTAAACGAATATAGCGATCCAAGCTAAAACGATTACAATTTCATACCAATGAATATAATAATCTAATGCAAGCTTTTCGCCCATTTGGTTTGCAACGGATTGTACAGCACCCAATCTAGAAAATGGTTCTTTTATAAGATTGAACATTGCTTGTAAGGGAAAAAAGCCCATGATCATATCAGTGGTCTCACTATCAAAAAATTTCCATCTGATAATACCCCTGAAGATTCCTTCAAAAACTTGCCATAATATTAAAAAACCAAGGGCAAAGGCCGAGCGTTTTACCAAAACGCCCAAGAAAAGACAAAAAGAAAAGAAGCCCGTTAGTTTTACAAAAAAGGCTAAAAGAAATTCTAAATCGGTGAAAATGATAGATAATTCATTAAAATCTGAGTAAATAACTCCTAAAATCAAAGAAACTATAAAAACGAAAAATGTGGATACTAATGAAAAAGTAATGACGGTCAAGAATTTTGAAAGGATGAATTCTTTTTTTGAGAGTCCGTCTATTAAATTCTGTTTGATCGTTTTATTACTGTATTCGTTAGACATCATTGAAACAATGACTATGGCCAAGAACAATTTAAAAAATGCTGTTATAAATGTATTGAAATGCCAGATGTACGGAAAGTTGAAAATACCTTGATCCGCCAAGTGAAATTTTATAGGACCAATATCAAATTTAATGGCCGCTACCAACGCTATAGAGGTTAAAAGGGCAAAATAGGAAATGATCAGCACCTTGCTGGCCCTGTTGTTCCATAATTTTATAAATTCTATTTGAAGCAATCGTATCATAATGGTAGGTAGTTAGGCGTTAACATTTTTGGTTAGTGCTAAGAATTGTTCTTCTAAACTTTCTTTTCGTTTTACTAAATGAGATACAATGATTCCCTTATCAAAAAGTAGCTTGTTTAATGTTTGCGCATCTAACTCCGAAGTTAGAATTGCCGTGACCAAACCATTCTCCTGTTTAATGCTGCCAAAATGTTCGTTAGTTCGTAAATACGAGCTAAGTTTTTCCAAATCGTCTGATTTTAATTCGAAAAAACCGAAACTGGCCTGTAAACTATCTACCCTGCCAGAATAGAGTTTTTCTCCTTTTCTTAGAATAACAACATGTGTGCATACTTTCTCTACTTCGTCCAATAAATGGGAAGCTAAAAGAATAGTAGTGCCCTTTGCGGCTATGGTTTTGATAATTTCCCTGATTTGATGAATTCCTTGTGGGTCTAGACCATTTGTAGGTTCGTCTAAAATTAGTATTTCCGGATCGTTCAATAGGGCAGAGGCAATAGCCAAACGTTGTTTCATGCCTAACGAATAAGTTTTGAATTTGCTGTTTTTTCTGTCTAGAAGCCCAACCAAATCTAACTTTTCCTCTATTTTATCTTCTGATACATCTTTGATCTTGCAAACCAATTTTAAGTTTTGCAAAGCGGTCATATACGGATAGAAGTTTGGGCGCTCAATAATGGCGCCTACTTTTTTCAATGCTTCATGTGTTGAGGTGTCGCCGCCAAACCAAGCAAATTCTCCGCTAGTTTTGTTGACCACGTTCAATACAATGCCCAGGGTGGTTGATTTTCCACTACCGTTAGGGCCTAAAATACCATAAACATTCCCTTTTTCAATGGTGAACGAGAGATCTTTTACTGCAGTTAGATATCCAAATTTTTTAGTAAGATGATTGACTGATAGAATAGTACTCACGTCAAGTGTTTTTTGATTGATTATGCTTACTTGACGACTTACTTAATCATTTGTTACAAAAATTCTTACATTCTTGTTGCCCTAAAGGTAATTCTGCGGTTGGTAATTACCGTAGTGGGGGTATTAAAATTGACCGTTACCGTCTCTGATGGGTCATCGGCAGTAATGTTCGTATCGGTCTGGTCTTGAGAATTACTTATATTATTGGTATATGTTGCAGTTGTGGTATTTACATCTGGCAAACTGACCCTAGTAACCAATGTCAAAGTTTCCAAATCACCACTATTCATGCTGCCCACGGACCAATTTGGATAAGTAAAACTACCCTTTGACACTGATGCGGATATTAAGGAGATACCATCTGGCAAAACATCTGTGAGCATAAGGTTTGAAACTGAATTGATGCCATAGCTTTCTACGGTAATGGTAAAGGTGACTTCCTCGCCATCATTTACCGTATTTTGGTCGGCTACTTTTTTAATTACAATATCCGGCTCACAGTAATATGCGGTAAGTGGTTGAGAATCATAGGTGCAACCGCCCTTGGTTACCCTTACGCAATAATCGCCTGCTGTAGTAGGCGTATAGGTGGGGCTATTGGCCCCTGCTATCAAAGAACCGTTTTCAAACCACTGGTAATCATCAAAATTAGGATCTATAACCTCTACCTGTGCGGTCGGTAGGCATCCGCCTCCGGTAACCGCTAAATCTACTTCCGGTACGGTATCAAAACCTGAAAAATAACCTGCTATACCTCTTGCGCCACTAAAACCTATAAAACCTACGGCAATAGGGCCTGTAGACTCTACTGTTACATCTCCCGTTAAATTTGCTACATAGTACGTTTTCCAAAGCGTTGTGCCCGCTACTGCAGATGAAGGAGGTAGTGCTACCGTTCCCGTTCCGTCTGTAACGGTAATATTCGCATCTGGGGTAGTGGTAGAGGCAATTAACGTAACACCTCCTGTCATGGTTACACCTGCCGCATCTTCTATATGTGTAATATTATCTACCGTATCCGGCAACAAACAATTGACCGGGGCTATAAAATTTAGGCCTTGGGTGTAGATGGCACTTGCACCTGCCATTAATTGATAGGCGTAGGCATCTTTTGATGTAGTTACGAACATATTTCCACCGGCAGAAGAAACAGAATAATTACTTTCGGGAATTTCAAAATAATCGCCGTTGTTGATAGTTGCTATCGGAGTAGTAGAACCGTTTACATAAATGGCCGTACCGTTTTGGGTGCCAATTATAATCGGTATTTCTGTTTCGCTTGTACCGTTGCCTCTAATAAATACATACTCTTTGCCCAATCTGTTTTGAGGTACGGGTTGGTCAATGGCGGCATCTCTACCGGAATAACCTACCCTTGCTCCGGTATTAAGGCCACCATTACTGATAACGATAGGGTTATTTGAAATTACATCTGCACCTAACCAACCATCTGCATTAGCGGGAGTTTCTGCAACATACGCTTCAAATACAAAAGATTCATTGGCATTTAAGTTTATGGTATAGGTATCTGCGGTTATACCATCACGATCGTTGCCCAGTCTAAACTCACACCCCGGATCATACCCTGAGAGTGTTACCGTAGTACCATTTTCAGTGGCCATTATACCAAGCGAATTGGTTAAACTGTTCTGTGTTCCTTTATTAGGTGTACCTCCCCATTTAAAGTGGGTACCCATTGCTTGTCTTCCCTTACTGGTCAAGGAGGTTGCTTGTGATCCAGATCGCCCCCTATAATTGACATAGAATTTTTCTCCGCCTGGAGCCTCCAATCTTAACCCCCCGCTGGTAAGAACAATACCGGTATTTGCGTTGGTCATCATGGTTATATTATTATCACCATTTGCCAATATGATTTCTTGTGGCGTAGTTTTGGAAATAGATGCAGTAGTAAATAAGGTGGTAGATGTACCTTGATAGATATTTACCGTAAATGCGGTTGTTTCCGGGGGGATAGATAGATGCTTTGTTGGGTTACAGCTTGGTTATTGCCCCCTTGTTTTAAAGGTGGCAGGTAATGCAAATCACTCAATTGGGAAAAACCAATTGACGAAATCATTAGTAGTAGTATTAATAAAATATACTTTTGCTTCATTATAAGCCTGCCAGGTATAAGGTTAAAGAAACTTTAATTGCCATAAAACCACAATTAATAGTTGTATAATGTTGATATTAAGTGGTTAATGTGTAAAAAAACAAAGGTAGCTATTTTAGCTAACTCTGTTAATTTACTTATCTATATAGAGTGAAGTTTCCTACAAACTCTCTAGTGTCGGCCGCGCCGTTTAGTTTAATGACATACCAATAGTCTCCGGTAGGTAGTTCGTTTTCCTGATAGAATCCGTCCCATCCGTCTTCATTATCTTTAAATGTGTAGACCGCTCTACCGTATCTATCATAGATACTTATAAAAATCTCTGGATAAATTTCAATATTATCCGGCATCCAAAAATCGTTCTGACCATCACCATTTGGAGTAAAGAAATTAGGGATTTCAATGTCAATAAATTCAATGAACAGACTGGCTGTAGCTTCACATCCGTTATCATCTACTACGGTTATTGCATAGGTACCCGTTTCTGTAATATAGAATACATTTTCAGAGCCTCTATTCTCATCCTCAAAGTAGAAAGTATAGTTTTCTCTACCTCCAACGACAGTTGCGGTTATCTGATTGATATTACTTTCTGCAACGGTAATCACAAGAGGATCGAATGCCAATACCTCAACATCATATGTGGTTAAACAACCATTTGCGTGAGAAATACTGATGTAATGCGTTCCGGGAGTCAGGTCCCTGAACATAGGTGTCAATTGCATCTCTAACGGATCAACGGTATCTAAGCCAAATAGTACATCATTTTCTATACTAGGATCGTTAAGTGTGATGCTTACATAGTTACTTGGTATTGTGCCGTTACAGCCATATACCGGCTCTACAGTTGCTCCAAGATCTACACCTGCGTCTATGGTAACTATAATTGTTTCTTCACAACCCTGTGCATCTTCTATATATATGATATAGTCACCGGCCGCCAAGTTCGTGAAGCTTAACCTGTCTTGTACAAAGTCTGTTTCTGATTCTAAACGTGTGCTATATGGAGCGGTACCGCCGGTTATAGTCAAATCAATTGTACCATCTTCTTCGCCTACACATATTTCTGGAGTGCTTTCAGTTATTACTTCTAATACTTCCGGTTCTACAATAGTTGCTTCAACAAGCTCAAAACAACCGTTGGAATCTTGTGCTATGATTACATAATCGCCAGGTGCCAATTCATCAAAGGTATTGTCATCACTAAAGCGATCTAAATTTGGTGAAATTGCATATTGGTATATTCCTGAACCACCTATCATATTCACCGTTATACTGCCATCTTCTTGCCCATTACAGGTAACATCGTTAATGGTTGTATTAGCGGTGTCAATAACCAATGCTTCCGGTTCTGTAATATTTATTAGTGCAGATGATACTTCACAATCATCGCTTTGAACCCTTACATAATATGTTCCTGCCAATAGATCGGTGAACAAACCGGTTGGTTGACCAGATCGTACCACATTTGTTAAACCTGCATCAGAGAACAATGCATATTCGTAATTGCCCAAACCACCTTGTGCTTCAGCATTTATAACTCCGCTATCATCACCGTTACAACTAATTGTTGGGTTGTTGTTCTCTAAAGTTACCGTCAACGGAACGATCGGATTTACTGTTACGCTATTACTTACAACAGATACACAACCAAAACTATCTTGAATATAGTACTCATATGTATTTGGAAGAACACCTGTGAACAAATGGGTGTTAGGTCCATTAGTTTCATTCATGGCATTGAATGTTGAGGTACCATCCGTATTCCACATATATGGCCCCGTACCACCAGAAGCGGTCAACAATAATTGTGCATCATTTAAACATGTTGCTCTTTGTGCCGTAACCAATTGACCTCTAACTTGTACAGGTTCTGCAATCTCAACAATATTAGTTTCGTCAGAACAATTTAGTTCATCTAGTATAGTAACACTATAATAGCCTGATCTTAAATTCATGAAGGTTGCCGTAGTCTGTGAACTGGATGTCTGTAAAAGATTTGCTCCAGGTCCGTCACTATCATATGTTTTAAGAATGTATCTATAATTTGTAGACACTGTTCTTGGTGTAAATGCCGCGGTAATTATTCCGTCGGTATCACCTTCGCACTCCAAACCTACTACAGATTGAATATTTGCAACAATTGGTTCTGGAGGGGTCAACGTAAATGCGTTGGTAAAGGTTTCTGTACAACCTAGACTATCCGTAATTTCTACTGTATATTGACCATCACTTAAACCTGTGAATAAATTACCGTTTACTTGATTTGCAGTATAAGTTGTTGAAGAACTTACATGCGTTAATACAATATTGAACGGAGCTTCGCCGCCATTAGGCGTAATATTTGCACTTCCCATATCATTACTACAACCAACATCTTTTGTCTCTATTGCGGCTAAAGTAATTGCTGCGCTAGGTGATGTAATCGTAAATGCTCTTTCTTGAACACATTCAGGAGTTCCAACTTGTGAAGCTCTTAAAATATAACTACCGGCAGCTACTGGAATAGAAGCTGTTGTACCTGTTCCTGCAAAAGTATCGGCATCATCTGTACGTGCAGTAGCTGATCCATCGGCATTCAAAACTTCCCAGTTGAAATCGCCTGTATAGGTAGCATCGGTAAAGGTTACCTCAATGGCCCCATCGGTTCCAAAACATACTACATCAGAAAGCTTATTAACCTCAATACTAAATGTATTAGGGTCTTCTACGATATGAGTTCGTGTTATTTCACAACCAGTAGTAATATTTCTAATACCAATAGTATAGGTACCAATTGCCAAATCTGTAAATGTATTGTCACCAGTTTGATAACTTGCGGATGGCAATATTCTAAATTCATAGTTTGCAAGATTTGCAGTAGTATTGGTAACGCTACTATTTACAACTATAGTTATGTTCTCACCACTGTTAACACAGTCCAAGTCCCTGTCTACAGTTACTGTTGCGTCCACAAAAATATCATAAGGATTTATGGTAACTACATGTTCCGCAGAACAGCCTTCGTCGTCATAAACACGAACAATTATATCCCCGCCAGCGGCATCTGTATGTGTATAGGTCAAATTATTGCTGTTTTGAAGAACAACATTGGTTGCATCGTCTATAAATTCAAAACGATTGTATGTTCCGCTACCACCAACTATTGTAATAGGGTCTATTGTTATAGTGGCATTATCTTGGTTATTACCGGTAGTACAGCCAAATTGAGCAGGAACCGGAGCAGTAAATGCTATAGCTACATTTTCTTCAACAATAACAGATTTTACCGTAGAACAATTATTGGGACTTCTAGCGGTAACATCGTATGTGCCACCCGGTAAGTCTATAAATGACTGGGTACTTGCATCCCACGATGCACTTGCGGGCATAGGTGTTAGAGTATAAGTTAGCGGATTGTTGCCGTTATTGACCTGAACCAATTCTATTGTGCCATTTTCGGCACCGGTACAACTAACCTTAGTAGGGGTTGCCGTGAAATCTGGACGTACGGCAGCAGGAATGGTTACCGCAAAAGTTCTACTACAATTTGGTGATGCCGTGCCTATATCATATACATTTATCGTGTAAATGGTGTCTACCGTATCATCCGGTACGCTTACCGGTACGTTCATAGCACCGCCGGTAAGCGTTTGCTTTGCTACCACATTGGCAGACGCACTATCTAAAATTTCGAATTCATAGTTGCCTGAACCTGAAATACCTTCAATAGCTATTTCAGCTTCATAACCCGCACCACAACCTAATTGCTTATCTAAACTTGCAGAGGCTTGTAGAGTAGGGTGCACCACTATATTGGTGTTTACCGTACAACCTGTAGCATCTTTAACAACTACGGTATAGCTGCCGGCCGGTACGGTATTATATATGCCATTATTGTTTTGATATGTGCTACCGCCATCAATAGAATAAAGAACGGTTCCCGTACCTGTAACATTTATGGTTACAGAAGCATTGGTAGCGCAATTAGCTATTTCCACATCGTCAATAGTTGGTGCTGCCATAAAGCTCATGGTAACGTTGCCCAAATTATAGGAGCAACCATATTTATCTTCTACCGTTACCGTGTAAGTACCCGCCGGTGATCCTGCAGCAATCTCAATAGGGTTATCTCCGGTTGCCGTAATGGTAGTAAAAGGTGAAGGACCTGTAATGGTATATGCATAGGTACCACCACCTCCTTGAACATTGTCTATTAATATTAGACCAGGATTTTCACACGAAATATCTTGGATCGATCTTGGGTTTCCGGTAATAATATCCAATTCATCTAGAATAGCATTTTCACTGGCACTGATACACTGTTGTGCACCACCGCTGTCTATTTGTGTTACTTGAATATAATATTCGTTAGGTGAAAGACCCGTTACGGTAATGGTGTTATTGTAGGCTATTACACCTGCACTTTGATCAACGATGTTATTGTCGATGTCAAATAAAGTCCATTGCATACTAGGTTCGGTCAAACCATCTTCGTCAACTATCGTATAAGTGATTTCGCCATTGTTAGATGTACTACAAGAAGGGCTGATTTCTGGAGTAATGGTCATTGGTAGACCACCTGCAATTTCATTTACGTTTACTGTACTTTGTCTAATACAAGTTACTGGTGTATTATTATCTCTAACATAGAAAACATACGTTCTACCAGGTATCAAATTTGTGAACTCATACATACCATGACCTGCAGTCACCGTACTTCCGTCCAAAGCAATAGCGCCACCGGGGTACCATGTTGCGGTGCTTTCATCAAAATTTGCGGGATAACTTGAAAAAGTATATTCGTAACCTGGAACTCCTTCGCCACCTTGTACTTTTACTTTTAATTCATCGCAATTTTCAACTACGGATGAAGTCGTAATATCCAAATCATCCAATGGATAAGGAATGATTTCTCTTGGTAAATCTGTTTGACAAATTAAATTGCCGCTACCGTCAATTGTTCTAATGGAAGGGAAAACTTCATCTCCAGAAGATAATCCTGATCTAAAACTAGTTCCTGTTTGCCACGTACTACCACCGTCTTGACTATATTCTATAGTACCGGTTAAACCTGTAGTTACGTTTGTAAAATCGAAACCAAAATCAGTATCGGCTCCGCTACAATCACTTGCATAAGCTAATACAATATCTGCTGTAAGTTCAGCTGGTGCTGTAATCGTTACAGATTCTGTTTCAGAACATCCGGCTTCATCGGTAATTACTACATCGTAATCACCTGGTGCTAGATTATAATAGGTTTTAGTAGAACCAACAACATTGGTTTGTACTTGGTCTGGTGTACCATTGGTAATGTCTATCAATCTATAATCGAAAGGAGATAATCCGTCATTAATTGTAACTTCTATATTTCCTGTACCGTCATGACAATCTGGGTCTGTTGCTACGGCAGTAATGTCCAATACCGGATTTGCGGATATGGTTTCGGTTACCATCGTTTGGCAAGCATCCGTACCATTTGCTTTATCTCTTACATAGATATCATAATCTCCAATATCTGCCAAGGCAATTGTTGTAGAATTACTTGCTGAAAAATCAGCATCCGTAACCGTAGTTCCATTAGGAACAAAGGCATACATGAAATTATTGTCACCACCCGATGCAGTTGCCGTTAAACGACCATCGGCACATAAACTTGCATTTACAGGCACCACACTTAGTGAAATTGAAGGTGCAATGGTAATGGATTGTAGCGCTGAAACACAACCATATATATCATTTACTTCTACATCATAAGTACCTTCGGATAAGTTGCTGAATGTATAGGTAACGTCGGTTATTGGAGAAGGTGTTTGCCATGCTCCGCCGTTAATTCTAAATGAATAGTTACCATTGCCATCGGTTACCGTTGCAGTAACTGTACCGTTGTTTTGACCGTCATAACACTGTGTAGCGGTAAGACCAAAAGCAATTGTCTCTGGCTGAGAAACGGTTACGGTGGCCGTTGAAACTGCTTCACAATTATTATCGTCCCTTACTCTTACGTGGTAGGTACCTGCGGGTACGTTCAAAAACTGTGTTGAGGTAGTGTAGGTCCTTATTACGGTATTATCCGTTAATTCTAACTGATATTCATAACCTGGTGTGCCTTCATTTGCAGATGCTTGTAAAGTTGCCCCAGTATTAAAGCACGTAAATTCAGCAGTTTGTTTAAGATCTGCCGTTAATGCATTTGGAGAAGTAAGCGTTACAGATGTTGCTGAGGTTGCGGTGCATGAATTGTCATCTATTTTTTCTACCATTACAGTGTACGTACCATCTGAAAATGTTGCAGGGGTAGTAATAGGTGATGTAGTTTCTGCTGTCCAAGTTGCTCCGCCATCTACAGAATATTGATATCCTAAGACTGGATCAAAATTAAAAACTTCAAAACGAATACTACCGTTATCGCTACCGTTACATGTAGGGTCTGTACTACCTAAAATGGCTACTTCAAAAGTTTTTCCGGATTCTACAATTACCGTAATATCTTTGGTTTGCTCACAAATTTCTGGAGTTTGTGATGCCTGAATATCATCTAATACCAAGAAATTACCATTATCACTATTTAAATTGGTACGCAATACAACACCAACTGTGGTATTTGCACCAGGATTGAAAGTAACCGTTCTTTGGTGCCAGTCATCTGCATTGTTGTTTTGAGGAATAGCGGCAGTTGCCTGACTACTAATTACAGTACCTGAACCGTCTACCAATTCTACCAATATTTCTGGGTCGTTACCAGAAGCATTATCTATTAATATGTTATAAGCGTAGAACGATATCGTGATTTCTTGATCGGCAAGTGCTTCTAATCCTGTTCTTGACCATAAAATGTTGTTATCACCGGCAGAGGTGCTTACCCCAATTGCCATAAATCTACCATCGGTTAAACCAGAGTGGTCATTAGGGCTTCTCCAAGATGCATTAGGGTTGGTTATTCTGTTGGTAACTGCATATTCCGCATTTACAAGTATTCCTGCAGGTCCTAAGTTACAATCCGTTTCAGTGCCATCCTGTGGTTCGTAGCAATATCCTGCACCAATTTCAGCGATCTGTGTAGTTACACCCGCTCCAAAATTTTCAAGGAACAAGGTACTTTGAGAGCTTGCAATGGTATTCGTGTATCCAACAGTTATGGTTTGAGTACCTGAAGCAACATCATTGAAAATATTACTGTTCAATGGCGCGTTGTCCGTACCGTTCAATTTATAGGTATAGGTAAAATCCGTTGTATTTGAAGGGGTAATCGTTACTACGCCGTCTCCATCGCACTCATAGGTAATGTCATTTGTAAAGGTTGGTGCAATAGTAGACGTAGGTACGGTAATTTCTAGGTCTGTAGAACATTCCAAAGCATCTTTAATTGCCAATTGGTAGGTGCCAGGTGCTAAACGTTGTTCATCTACCGTAGAGAATGTATTACCTCCGTCAAAACTATATTGGTAAGGTGCTTGACCACCACTTGCATTTAAAATCTTTACCAAAGCCGTAGGCGTTGCCGCACCAGACGTATCACATGAGGCATCTTCAATAATTGAAGGTGATGCCGTTAATGCAAATGGTTGGGCAACCTCATAAGCTATAGTCTCTCTACATGCATTCCCAGGATTACTATTGGAATCCATTACGGTAATGTTATATACACCCGCAGCTATATTGTTAAAGAAGTTTTCTGTCTGGAAGGTTGCGCCATCATCAATACTATATTGGTAAGGGGCATTACCGCCAGAAGCAGTAATGGTCAATACAGCGGTAGCAGAATCTGCACACGTAATAGCCGTATTTGATGCTGAAATGCTTATGGTGCCCAGATCTTGCATCTGTACAATATTCGACAATCCGTAGCATCCGTTATCATCTCTAATTACAAAAACATATTCCCCATCTTCATTAGGTACATATGTAGAAGGCGTACCATCATATCCGAATAAAAACGATGGATTGGTCGTAAATTCTGAATCTGGTATAGTTGTCTCATCCACGTAAGGAGCGACACCATCTTTACTGTATATGGCATATTCATAACCTGTTGTGCCGCCAGTGGCCGTTAAATTAATTACACCGGGAGTACAGGTAATATTATCTTGATTTGTAGCGGTTAACCTTAGTTCGGGAATTTCGTCGACCGTAATAGTACTTTCATCACTACAGCCATCTATGGTAGTCGTTACCACAACATAGTCATCTGCAGAAAGACCGGTAAATGTATGTGTATTGTCCTTTGAAAGTAGATTATTGGCGACCAAGTCTCCTTTGCCACCGCTACCGTTGTCAAAATATAGTTCATAGCTATACTCTGGCGAAACGTTCAGTGCCTGTATGGATATTGTTCCCGCATCGTTGCAATCAAATGGTACTGAACTTACCGTTGTATCAAAAATTCTTTCGGCAATCCCAATTTCCTCTGTTTCAAATACACAACTATTTTCAATGGGTGCACCTGTGGTAGGATTCAACTGCGTAATCTGCACTTTATAGGTACCGCTGGCCGTTATAGCAAAATTAGGACCTTGTGCCGCACTGAAAGGTACAGCTATAGCATTGTTTTCTACATCGAATAACTGGTATCCGTAACCACTACCTAGGTCTATTACTCGTATAGAACCTTCGGTATCACAAATAATATCGGATGAATCTGGTTCCGGGATGTCCAATGTATTTTGATATGCATTGAAATAGAACCTACTGAAACATCCGCCCTCATAACCTATGACCACCCTGTATTTACCACTTTCGGTTATTGTAAAATTATCGGCATCGGTTACCTGGTTCCATGTCCACCCACCATTTGTGTTTGCGCAATCATCACTTACATCTCCACAAGTAGCGGTATTACAGCTTGTTTCGTCAAGTTTTTCCCACTTAATGCTCAAAGCATCGGTAATACCTAACTGTATAAATGCACTATCGGTATCTCCACATAGGAAAATATGTGGCATTGAGTTGTTATCGTTAGAACAGGTTACAATTTCACCTTGAATATCATTATCTGGGTTGCTGTCACCATTAACTTGGTTAAAGTAACTGATGATCGGGTTGGTCTGTGTTTCGCCATAACGCTCTACGGTAATCAATTCCGTATGGTTTGCACAACCTGAAGCCGATGTTTTTTCAACAATATAGCTGCCTATTGTTGTAACCGTTAGCGTGTTTGATGTACCATTATCTAAAATAGTATCACCAGAATCTATTGATCCATTATTATTGTTATCAATCGCCCAAGTGTAGCTGTCAAAACCTATACCGGCAGAAAGTGTTCCGCTGGCGCCGCAAAGTTCTACTGTACGGGCAACGTTACAATTTGCCAATGCATCTGATACATTATTGGCGGCAACTTCTAAAGTCGTTGTACATGCACCTGCAGGGTTACTGCCATCTTCGTCCGAAAAGGTGTTGGTATTTAAAGTGCCGGTGTAATTGGCATAGGCATGGTTCTCTAGTTGAGAGGCACAGGCCGCTACAAATTCAGAACAGTCGCCTGCAACGGAAACCGTTATCTTTATTTTATACTCTGGATCGTCTATTTGAACTAGATTGTCAGGTATGGTGAACGTAATTGTTCTGGAGCTTTCATCATAGGTGTTGGTTACACCCGGTGCGTCGTCAATGTTTATGTCATCTAAACTTACATTGTCGGGCAACACATTTTTTATGGTGAAACCGGTTGCATGATCATCTCCCGTATTTTGAAATCTTAATACATAATTGTAAGTATCTCCTAAATCTACATCTTCCCCGTTAATATCGGTACCGCCCAATAATTCTGAAGTATTGCCCAAAACAATTACCGGTGCAAAAACCTGAGTATAAGAAGCTGCATTTACCGTACCATCAGTAGGGTCAACTGCAGGAATTCCCGTTCCATACTCGCCGCCATCACCACCGTCCGCAGCATCATCTTTATAAAATTCATTGGCATCGCTACATCCGTCATCATCACTATCCAAATCCAAGTGATCTGGGTAGCCATCCATATCAGTATCTAGATTTGCACAAAATCCAGAAAAGGACGCTGTATTATAGGATAGAAAGGCAACATCTGCATTTGAACTAAGTTGTAATCTTAGATAAGCAACATCGGCTAAATTGGCGGTAGGTATGCCAAACTCTGATAATTCTACGGTGGCCAAGCGATAATCCCTTGTTGTATTATCAAAGAATACGCTTCCGTTTGCGTGGTAAACATCTAATCTGTAAGAGCCAACAACACCGGTAAGGGCTCCTCCACTATACGCTTGTACACGTACGGCGTTTCCTAACGGGGCACCTGTAGCATCGTAAAGACTTACAACGTGACTAGCGCCATTTGGGTCAGCCACTTGGGTAAGTAATATATCTGGTATTCCATCACCAACATTGGTAGCTACTATAGGATCTATTTCATAAGTCCAAGTATCGCCAATGTTGACTATGCCGGATCCTAAATCCAACCCGTTTTGTCCATGTGTCAATAAAGGGTTCAATGCATCTGTAGTAGGGTCGTTAACAATGGTTAATCCTAGAGCATTGTCATTATTTCCATCATTTAAATTCGCTTCAAAAGTTGCTTCACCATAAATGTTGTTTGAAGGGGTCAAGGCCATCCAGCTAGACTCTGTAGCTGAAATGTCCGAAAATCCGTCATTGTTGGCGTCTATACCGTCAAATAAACCATTGCCGTTGGAATCATAAAGATTATCGTCTGCAACGCCTGTGGAAAATGTTGTGCCGCCTGATGTGAATGCCAATAACTCATGTGATAGATTCGGTAAAACTGGATTTCTTGAAGTTGTAGAACTTCTCCAAAAGCCATTGAAGTTAGAGAAAATTTCGGTTACGGCGGTACCACCCTGAACTGTGCTTGAAGGTGATGTGAAATTTACGTCATTAGATATAAGACACATTTGCTCAACAGCATCTAACACCCCATCATTGTCATCATCTAAATCAACACTATCTACTACACCGTCATTATCAAAATCGTTATGCACTATAATACGGGCAGAGGGTTCATCTCTAGTAATATTGGCATCCGTTTGGTCTTGGGTGTTAGTAGCTATGTTTACCAGGTTTAATAATGGCAAAATGTCTATTTCATCTGCGGTTACCTCTAACGTTAATATAGCAACTTCACCAGGAGCCAAAGTTCCAATATTCCAAACATTTTTATTAAATGTTCCTGTAATTGTGTTGGCCTGAACCAATGTTAATCCTTCAGGAATATTATCTGTAACCCGTAAATTGGTAATATCATTAAAGTATAAATTTTCTGCTCTAATGGTAAAAGTAGCAGTTTCACCTTCTGTAATTTCTGGTTTGTCAACTGTTTTTTTAATTTGAACATCTGGTTCACAATAGAAAATCTTAATAGTTTGCGAGTCGTAGGTACATGGTCCTTTTGTACCTCTTACATAGTAATCACCGGCAATGGTTGCTGCATAATCATATGCATTTGCGCCTGGTATGGCAACACCATCAAAATACCATTGGTAGGCATCGAAATTATCATCTGATGCTTCAAAGATACTTGAGCCAGAAAAACACTCACCTTCAACACCGCCGTTGATTTGTAAAATAACTTCCGGTACGGTATCAAAACCTGAGAAATAGCCGGCAACACCACGTGCACCATTAAACCCAAAAAAACCGATAGCCATTGGCCCGGTCGAAGTTACGTTTATATTGCCATCCAAATTTGGAATGTAAAAAGTCTTCCAGTCATCTGATCCCGCTACTGGGTCAGAGGCCGGTTTAGAAACCTCTACACCATCTTCGTATACCTTAATATTTGCGTCTAACGTATTTACCGAAGCAATAATGGTTAATCCGCCAGTAACATCAGTACCGGCCATGTTTCTAATATCTGGAATATTGTCCATTACATCTGGTAACAAACAGTTTACCGGGGCTACAAAGTTTAGACCTTGAGTGTAATTTGCAGCTGCACCTGCTAAACTCTGGTACGCGTAAACATCTTTAGACGTTGTAACAAACATGTTTGCACCTGCAGAGTTACTAGAGTAATAAGAGCTTGGTATTTTAAAATATTCACCATTATTAATGGTTGCAATTGGTGTTGTACTGCCATTTACAAATACTTGGGTATTATCTGCGGTACCAATTACCAATGGAAATTCTGTAAGGCCGCTACTAGAACCGTTACCTCTAATAAATACATATTCCTTTCCTAATTTATTAATAGGTACTGGCTGATCAATACCGGCATCTCTGTGACTTTGGCCATCTTGACTACCAAAGTTCATAGAACCATTACTGATTACAATATCTTTTGTTGCTACTATAGAAGCACCGATCCAACCATCTTCATGTGCTTGTGTAGGTGAGGTTCCTATATAAGTTTCATAAACGAAAGACTCATTGGCATTTAAGGTTATAGTATGTGAATTGGCGGTAATTCCCGCTCTGTTATTACCTACTCTAAACTCGCAACCTGGATCATAACCGGATAAGACAACTGTGGTGTTGTCTTCAGTGGCCATAATACCTAACGTATTAGATTTGGATACTTGTGCACCTTTGTTGGGTACACCGCCCCATTTAAAGTTCGTACCCATTGCTTGTCTACCCTTTGCTGTCAGTGACGCAGCTTGTGCACCAGAATTACCTCTGTAATTCACATAAAACTTTTCTCCGCCCGCAGATATAAAACGTAAACCACTATTGGAAAGTACTGTACCGGTATTTGCATTGTTTACTAAAGTAATATTGTTATCACCATTTGGTAAGGTCCAAACACCTGGGTTAAGTCTATCAATAGTAAATGTTCTTACAATTGTGTTAGAGGTACCTTGATAAGCATAAACGTTGAAAGGTGTGGTTTCTGGAGTAGATAAATGAATTGCTTGGTTTTGTATAGCTGCATTATTTTGACCTTGCTTCATTGGTGGTAAATAATGAAGGTCGCTCAACTGTGCGGTCCCTAAAAAAGAACTGAACGCAATTATAAAAAACAGTAATAATTTAATAAGCGATTTAGTCAGAGTGGTCATCGGTGTGGTTATAAGTAGTACTAAAACAAATAAAGTGACCTTTTGGGTCCTAACTAAAAAAATGTTGTATAAGGTTCATATATGTTGTTGAACACGCTAATTATATATGCTTGATGAAATTTATTTGGTCTATTTGTGTAATTTACCAGTAAATTTGCAGCATGTCGGAAGAAAGATTAATGTCCAAAAAAAAACCTGCTTACCCTGTAAGTGAGGCATTAGATGGCTATTTGGAGCACTATAGTAGAAAGATAGAAATACCTATTTTTTATGATGATTTACTTCGGTTCTCGGGATCGGTCGTTGTGTACGATAAAAATGATGAGGATACACTTTGGGTACGTGCATATTATTCTGAGTTTGATAGAAAGGAAATTGACGATAGCTTAAAAAAAGTTTATTCTATTTTACATTCTGATGGAAGCGATAATATTCATCAATATTTAAATGTCGATGCAGTCGATTTCTGTACGTTCGGAAACTCTAAACCCTTTAGAATTAAGATCAGAAATATCTTAAATGACAATTTCACATATTTCTATATTAAAAAGACCGATGCATCTCGTATTTATGGGCTAGAGTTAGAGCACATGCTTTCACCGTACAATCTTAACTTTTTGGTCTATAAGGATACGTTGATCGAAGAGCATATTGCAGGTATACCTGGTGATGAATTTATAAAGCATAATTTACCAAAATGTACACCACGTGAAAAGGCGCAATTGGCTAAGGAATTCGTAAAATTCAATGAACGTTGCATGATCCGTTTATTGGGCGATATGCGTTCATATAATTACGTAATTGTGCCTACACACGATTTTGACCATGTAGTATACAAAATAAGGGCCATAGATTTTGACCAACAGTGCTTTGAAGGAAAGTTGAAAGTCTATAGGCCTCAATTTTTTAAGGAAAATTACCAGATGGTTGAATTGGTTAGAAAGAAACTAACACATGATTCTGTAGATCAATACAAATTGGAAGAACGGTCTATGGTAGCCAAAAGAATTTTAAGTTCCGGCAATAGAATAAAAAAATTACGGGCTATCTGTAAGACAGATGATATTTCTACTCCTGAAAATATAGCAATGTTAAGAGAGCAAATTGAAGTTCTTACCATGGATATGGATTTTAAGAATTGTAAAACAATGGGAGAAGTGCTGGATCTAGCACTGAATTTTGTGCGAAGAAATTATGAAGACGTAAGTTTAAAACAGATTATAGAACATAATATTAAAATAAATAACTAACTGATTATCAGTTAATCATGAAAATAAAAAGGCCCGTTATTTAAATTTAAATAACGGGCTTTTTTTTATACAAATTGTTTATTTAGCTCTTCTGTTCTTTATTGAAATATACTAAATAGTAATACATTTGTCGCTCTTCATCCCATCCTTTCTCTACAAACTTCTCCGCAGATTCCGGGTTTATAAAATCCATTTTAATCTGTATATTGGTATCTAGATTAATAACATTTTTAATTTTCTTACGAGCATCAGATACCGCTTTATTGGCAATATCAAAAGTAGAAACATCTTCTATACTAAATTTAGGTCCTTTTTCTGTTTTGTAATGTTTAAACTCCGGTATCAATTCTGGGTTCTCCATTACTTCGTTCAAAAACGTAGACTCTTCAAAAGCATCGTTCTTTGCAAAATGGTTTACTGCACGGTTCATGAACAAAACTTCTTGTTGTTTATCCTCGGCAGGTAAAACGACCTCTTTGGCAAAGTCTTGGCAAAATTTTAAATAGTTTTTTGTCTTAAAGTTGTCATCTGATAATGGTTCAACACCTAAGAAGTTTTCTATCCAGTATTTGGTATCGTATTTATTGCTGTCAACTGAAAGTACTTTATAACCTTCCTCTTTTTCAACATTGAAAATTAAGCAGCCTTTATCCAACTTATTAATATTGATACCTTGTTGAATAACAATATCCAAGTTGCTGTTTTTTTCTTCAAACTGAATAAAATCGTGTTTTAACTCACTTTTAAAAATTCCGATGGCATCAACCTTCTTATTATCTAAAAGTAAGTTAGAAAGGTAAGCTACATAGACTTCCCCACTTTTAATATGGGGGTGGTTAGATTGCTCAAAAAGTAACGAAGCTACTTTCTTTGAATTTAAATGAGCCTTTGACGGGTCTTCAAAAATTTCGGTCACTATTTTATATAGCTCGTTAAACTCAACATCTACTTCGTTTGCAAGCTTATAATAATTCTCTTCTTTTTCTCTAAAAGGTTTAAAAAAATATTCTTTTAATAGACCGGTAGTTTCATCATTAAGTCTAAAGGGTTCTTCTGAAAGAAAGATACCTTCGTTTTTATTTTTGTTACCAACTCTATGTATTGAAATACTCTCAATTTGGGTAGCATATAGGTTAATCATAAAATGTTCTAAATTAAATGGTTAGTAATCGAAAAATATTTTTTGTT
>JAHDDL010000005.1:102174-134960 GCA_020629415.1 Maribacter sp.
ATATCTCGCAGGCTTATGCTTGTGTCAATTAGGGAAATTTAGTTCCAATTTTCATCGAAATCCAAATCGTCGTAATTATCAAAAGTATCATCAAAATCAAAAGCACTGTTCTCTGCTTCAAAATTTTTCTCTGGTGGCGTTTCCGGTAGTTCACCAAATGTAAAGAGTACATTAGGGTAAGAACGGCCATCTTCGTTTTCTTGAATGTCGGCAAGTTCAACAAAAAACGTCCACATGTTCATAAAATCATAAACGTAGATAAGTTTTGGGTTGTTCTCGTTCATGATATCCTCTAAAAAAGTTTCGTTCATTAAACGTACATCAGAGCCAGATTCGCTCATGTCGAACAACGCAATTTCCTCATCTTGTTTCCACTCTTCGTCACATGTGTAAAATGAGGCCATTTCATTGCCTAAAAAGCCAAATGCCTGGGTAATGGCATTATGAAACTCTTCTAATGAATTGTGAGACTCAATCTCTAAATCTCTGAAAATATCTTCTTCAGCGTCTAGAATTACTCGAATTTTATAAATCATACCTTAATTTTTGCGGGTCGGCAAAGTTACGAAGTTTTGGAGTCTTTTCTAGGCTTTAATGCATCTAATAGTATGTAGAATTGCACACCGAACAATATAGAGGCCAATACAAGATGTAATGGCTGACTAGCAAAGGGAAAATCCAAATAGTTCATGGCTACACCTGTAAATACCTCTACCAATAGTAAAAACAAGACCCAATACACTTTAAAATGACCTAGGTCATGCTTGGTTATCCTATACGCCAAAAAAGAATTTATCAAAATAATCAATATAGAAAACGATCGGTGAACATAAAATAATAACTCAGGATCTTGTAACCATTTATCCTTGGCGGCATATCCAAAAATATCTATTTGATCATCTACAAATTGGCGAACCTGTGTACCCATTGCAATTTGTACAAGCGTCATTACCAATGCTACAATGCTTATACGTAATACTAATTTATCATATTTAATACGCTTGTTTTCACTATTGGCCAGGTAAATTACATAAAGTAACATTGCAACGATAACCAATGCCATGAGCATGTGGACCGTAATTTTTGCCGGTTCTAAAACGGAGTATACAACAGTAGCCCCTAACCAAGCTTGAAAGACCATACCAACTACTACCAACCAGGACAAAGCGGGTATGCGTTTTTTCTTTTTCCAGAATTTTAAGGAAATAATGGCAAGTATTAATGTTGCAAGGCCTGCCAAAGCACCCAGCAACCTATTAATATATTCTATCCAAGTATGCCATGGGTTAAATTCTGCGTAGTCGTGTTTTGTATAAAGTTCCCAATTTGCTGCATTGAAGGCATCTGTTGTGGTAAAGGACTCTTTAGAGACCTGTAATGTTTCACGGTAAATTATTACTTGTCCTTTTTCAAATTCTCTGTTTGGTTGCCATTGAATTTCAGTTAGTTCCGTTGGGGGTATGTAGTAACCAAAACATTTGGGCCAATCTGGGCAGCCCATACCACTACCTGTCATTCTAACAACTGCTCCGGCAACGATTACTAAATAAACTAAGACCAAAGATATTTTGGCAACCTTTCTAAATGTAATATCCATAAATAATATCCATTCTATTTTGTACTCTGTAGACCTAATTCTGCACCCTTAAGATACATAAATTCTTGGGCTGCTTTATATTCATTTGGAATTTCTCCTTCTAAAATAGCCTCTTTGATCGCTTCTTTAATAATACCGATTTCTTTGGATGGTTTCAAAGAAAATGTTTCCATAATTTCTTCGCCACTAATAGGTGGTTGAAAATTTCGAACATGGTCGCGAGCTTCTACTTCTTCAATCTTCTGGCGTACAATTTTGAAGTTCTGGTGATATCTGCGCTGTTTTTTAGGGTTTTTGGTAGTAATATCCGCTTCGCATAACGTCATTAGATCTTCCACGTGGTCGCCTGCATCGAATATCAATCTTCTTACGGCAGAGTCTGTTACAAAATCCTCAGATAATACTATTGGTCTAGAACTCATGAGTACTAGCTTTTGAACATATTTCATTTTATCGTTCAATGGCATACGTAACCTCTTAAAAAGCTTATAGACCATTTTTGATCCCACAAATTCGTGCCCATGAAATGTCCACCCAATTTTTTTGTGGAATCTTTTGGTAGGGGCTTTGCCAATATCATGTAACAAGGCTGCCCAACGTAACCAAAGATTGTCCGTAGCTCTAGATATATTATCTACCACTTCAAGGGTATGCCAAAAGTTGTCCTTATGTTTTTGCCCTTCTATTTCTTCAATGCCCTGCAACGCCGTAAGCTCAGGTAAAATTAAAGGTAAAAGTTCTGTTTTATGAAGCAGTGTAAATCCTACGGACGGTTTTTTGCACAACATAATTTTGTTAAGCTCGTCTAATATCCGCTCGTTGGATACGATTTTTAAACGGTCTTTATTTTCGGTAATGGCCTGTAATGAGGGTAGGGCAATCTGAAAATCTAATTGTGTTGCAAACCGTATTGCCCTCATCATGCGTAAGGGGTCATCTGAATAGGTTACCCCTGGTTCTAAAGGAGTTTTGATAATTTTGTTCTCTAAATCAGCAATGCCTTTAAAGGGGTCCAATAGCTCACCATAATTAGATGCATTCAAAGAAAGAGCCAATGCATTTATAGTAAAATCCCTTCTTTTTTGATCATCTTCCAACGTACCGTTTTCTACAATTGGTTTACGGCTATCCCTAGTATAACTTTCTTTGCGTGCGCCAACAAATTCTAGCTCAATGCCATCGCTTTTGATCATTGCTGTACCAAAATTCTTAAAAACAGAAACTTGTGGTTTTCCCTTTAATTTGGAAGCTACTTTCTCGGCTAGTGCTATACCACTACCAATTGCTACGACATCTATATCTTTAGGTGTGGATCTCTTTAAAAAATAATCCCTCACAAAACCACCAATTACATAGCAGTCTACAGAAAGTTCTTCTGCAGCTTCTGAAATAGTTTTGAAAATAGGGTTGTGTAAAGCGTCTATATGGCTCTCTTGCATGTTCTTATTCTCGAATAATCTTCACCGTATTGTCATTAGAAAGTCTAATAATTGATGAGGCGGAGCTATTCTGTTTCTCTCTGTGCAAATTTACCACATAGTCTACACCTTTTAAAATGGCTTGATCTATATTTTGGAAAGAATTTGGAGTGCTGTTTCCCGATATATTGGCAGATGTAGAAACAATAGGTTTTTTGAACTTACCAATAAGGTAACTGCAAAATTTGTCAGAAGCCACTCTAACGGCCAGGGTATTGTCAGCTGCAATCAGGTTTTTGGCTATACCACGTGGATTATCATAGATTATTGTAGTTGGCTTTGTAGAAAGGTCCATTAGGTCATAGGCCAGCTCAGGAACCTTTTCTATATGTTTCTCTAACATTGCGTCATTGGCGACCAAACAAATCAATGCTTTACTATCGTCTCTTTGTTTTAATTGATATACTTTTTGTACCGCTTTTTCATTAGTGGCATCGCAACCTATTCCCCAAACGGTATCGGTAGGGTAGAGTATGAGTCCGCCGTTTTCTAAAACTTCTATGCAATTGTTGATTTCCTGGGTCATTGAGATAAAATAATTTTGTTAATACCGTATTCTTTATCAATGGCTTGCCATTGAACCGTATTCTTATCTTTTTGTAAATTATCCTTTTTTAAAGCTACTTTTTGTGTGCCAATAATTGGTATGGGTTCTTTAGGCGTTTTGGTTGCTTGAATTGAAATAGTATTGTTCAAAATAGCCATAGCTTTAAACCATAGGTCATCTGCTTTTGGGGCTAAGGCCATCATCTTATCTATATTGAAAACCTCTTTATGAAGAGATTTTGCTGGGTACAGAATGCCCCATGCACCTATTGGTACAAATGCCTTTTGGTTTATAGAGGTCTTAAATTCATCTCTCCATTTCTTAAAAGGTAGAGAATTACCATTTTCAAAATTTATGTGAGATGTTTTTATGCCGATGATGTAATTAGGGTTTTTTTGATGTTCCTTATATATCATATTCAGCCAATTCTTCCGGTACATTAAGTCATCATCACAAGTAATGATTGGTGTATCTGGAAAATCCGTTAATGTATGGATCAATTTTTTATGAGAACAATGAAGTTTGGTAAAACGAATTTCAAAAATAGATGACTCTAGTTTTTTTACATTGTTAGGAATAATGCCTTTGTGCTCTTCATTTAACCAGAGTATTACTTTCTTAGGTAATATGTCTTGGTTCAATATGCTTTTAATAACTAAATGTAACGTGCCAAACCTTTGTGGAATTGAGGTCAATGAAACTATAACCGGAGCTGTAGGCTTACTTTTTTTGGTAAAAAAGTTTGTAGGTAAAACTGTATACTTTAAACTGTGTAATATAGATAACGGTAATTCTTTTATTACTTTCATACTATAGGGTGGTAATAAATTTTTGACCTTCGGGAATTTTTGGAATGGTAATATAGTCTCCTATAATTTTATTGTATTCTTCGGGTATGAATTCTAATCTTCCATCTGCGGGGTAAAATGTCATTTCTCCAAAAATTATTACGCCATCTAAGTTGTAAAGGTCCACTCTTACAAAAGGGAATGTACCTGCTAATTTTTTGGCTACCTCTACCATTTCATTAAAATTCTTGGGCTTTATGGTCTCGCCTTCAATAGGCCCTATACTTTCGTGGGTAATCGGTAGTTTGTTCCAGTCAATGTCATAATATGACCTTAGGTGTTTTGAACCACGGTCAATATCCACATGTAGAAATTTGGGTTCGCCATCAAAACAAAAAAACTTATAATCGTTTATATCTTTTTTGCCTATTTCCGATAAGTATTTTTCAACTATAAATCTTGGTTTAACTTTTTTGTAGGCCCACTCAAGTCCTCCACGTGTATATTGATCTTTTCTTAGCCATTTTTCTAGTTTAAGCCTGGCTTTGGTTTTGTTTAATTTAGATTTGTCCTCAACCAGAATATTAAAATGGTACCCGTGTGTAGCTTTTAATACAAATTTTTGAGGTAGCCGATCGTAATCTATTTCTTTTGGATAATCATAGACAGCAATCAATTCATTCAAATACTTTTCCCCTACTTTTTCTTTTACATATGAGCGAACTTCATATTTATCTACAAGTTGATGTAGAATGGGGACTCTATAGTACACTTTTAACCACTGTATTTTTTGGTTAAAATCTTTTGGGTGGTTTAAATCTAGTTTCTTTCCAGAATAATATTCATAATATATTTTCATGTAAAATGGAGCGGGTAAGAATTTCATTTTCTTTAGAAGCCCATACGTTATTTTTTTGATCATATATTATTAGCTGAATTATTTACAAATATATAGATAACACTTTTATATTTTTGCAGTAATTTGAAACGTAGCATGGAGATTCCTAAAATAAGTATTATTGTAAGTACATACAATGCTGAAGAGTGGTTGAAGAAGGTACTTTGGGGCTTTGAGCAACAGATTTTCAAAGACTTTGAAGTGGTAATTGCCGATGACGGTTCTAAAGAACCTACCAAAATTCTTCTAGAAGAAATGGCTAAAAAGGTTCATTATCCTATAGTTCATGTTTGGCAAGAAGATGATGGATTTCAAAAATCTAGGATACTTAATAAAGCGGTTACGGCTTGTTCAGCGGATTATATTATCATGACCGATGGAGATTGTATACCGCGAGAAGATTTTGTTCAGGTGCATTATATAAATAAGGAACCCGGTTATTTTATTTCTGGCGGATATTATATGCTACCAATGAATATCTCCAAACTAATTACCTTAGAGGACATTGAAAATCAGCGTTGTTTTAATATTCAATGGTTAAAAGAAAAGGGGATTCCGCAAACATTCAAAAATAATAAGCTAACGGCACGCGGTATCATTTCAAAGATCCTTAATTGGGTTACACCTACCAATGCCAGCTGGAACGGTCATAACTCTTCAGGTTGGAAGAAAGATATTGAAAATGTGAACGGTTTTGATGAGCGTATGCAATATGGGGGACAAGATAGGGAGTTGGGCGAAAGACTTTTCAATTTTGGTATAAAATCAAAACAACTACGCTACAGCGCTGTTTGCGTTCATCTAGATCACAAAAGAGGTTATAAAACACCAGAGTCTATTGCTAAGAATGTGGGAATAAGAAATGCCACTAAAAAAGAAAAAAGTGTTTGGACACACTATGGCATTACCAAATAGTAGGCAAGCTCGTTTTTCTGTTCCAACCTTTTCAGCTCTCTAAAACGTTCAAGTACGCCCAGAGAATTCAAATAACAGATGGTGAAGCCTTTTTTGCCGTCAAGGATTCCCAGCCTTAAAATATAATGGTTAAAAAATTTCCAGCTGGTTTTCAAGACCATCATGATATAACTAAACTTTTTTTCCTTGTAAAAAGACTCAGTAGCTTTTAAACGACCGTATTTAAGCATTTTACCTTTGTAGTCTTCGTAACTCTTATAACAATAATGTGTTAGCTTTTCTTTTAAAATACCAGAATCGCCATCAACATCCAATGTTTCATGAACAATTTTGCAATCAGAAAATACAGCTTTACTTTTTCTAAAAAGTCGGTAGTTTTTATCTGT
Source organism: Maribacter sp. (assembly GCA_020629415.1). Lineage (GTDB taxonomy): Bacteria > Bacteroidota > Bacteroidia > Flavobacteriales > Flavobacteriaceae > Maribacter > Maribacter huludaoensis. The sequence goes on from JAHDDL010000005.1 coordinate 108,784, forward strand.
TTGCCATCCGCTGAAATTCAATTTTTCATTTTTAAACATGAATTGACGATAAAACCAAAATGCAGCTATTTCCGTATTACTGGATATGGTTTTTTTGATTTCTTTCTGTAAGGCATCTGAAACAACTTCATCTGCATCTAAAAATAAAACCCAGTCATTTTTGGCCTGTTTTAAAGCAAAAGACTTTTGAGCGGTAAAATTTTCGAACGGATTTTGAATGACTTTTACCTTAGGGTTGCTCTTTAAATATTCATAAGTTCCATCGGTACTAAAAGAATCAACCACAATAATTTCATCGGCAAAGGAAACAGACTCGATACATTTTTCAATGTAGCCAATTTCATTATACGTAATTACTAATGCGGTAAGTTGTTCTTTTTTGGTAATCATACAATCCAATTTGATAGGTTTGCTCTAATCGTAGCGAACAAAGTTATAACAAAAAAAGAATTAAAAAATTGTGTTAAGCAGTAAAATTCTTACACAATCAACCTCCTGTTATATAGACTTCTTCTTGGTATAAGAGTACATGTTTTAAAATGGTTGCGTTTATATCTTAAAAAAAGATATAAAAAAACCTTTCTAGCGCATTTTATAAAGTAAAACAGAACTAGAAAGGTTATTGAGTTAAATTGATGGATACTAGACCGCTACATCATATTCTCTAAGTGCGTCGTTCAATGAAGTCTTTTTATTGGTGCTTTCCTTACGTTTACCAATAATTAATGCACACGGTACTTGAAATTCGCCAGCTGGGAATTTTTTAGTGTAACTACCTGGTATAACTACTGAACGAGCTGGTACAACACCTTTGGTCTCTACCGGAGTTTCACCTGTAACATCAATTATTTTAGTACTCATGGTCAAAACAACATTAGCACCTAAAACGGCTTCTTTTTCAACTCTAACACCTTCTACAACAATACAACGAGAACCAATAAAGGCACCGTCTTCTATGATGACAGGTGAAGCTTGTAATGGTTCTAGAACACCGCCAATACCAACACCGCCACTTAGGTGTACATTTTTACCTATTTGAGCGCAGCTACCTACGGTTGCCCAGGTATCTACCATGGTTCCTTCGTCAACATAAGCGCCAATATTTACATAGCTGGGCATTAAAATGGTACCTGCCGAAATATATGCTCCATGTCTTGCAACGGCATTTGGTACTACACGAATTCCTTTTTCTTTGTATCCTTTTTTTAACGGCATTTTATCATGATACTCAAAAATACCAGCTTCTAAAGTTTCCATTTTTTGAATAGGAAAGTACATAACTACCGCTTTCTTTACCCATTCATTGATCTGCCATCCATCTTCAGTAGGCTCTGCACATCTCAATTTTCCTAAATCTAAAAGATTTACAACCTCTCTAATACTATCTTGGGTAGCAGACTCTTTTAAAAGGTCCCTATTTTCCCATGCTTTTTCTATTTGAGCTCTTAATTCTGTCATTTTCATAAAATTTTCTCAAATATAAGTTGAAGTACAGTAATTACCCATGGTCAAGGGCACATATAACAAATTATCCTTTATTTTTGCCAAAAATTTAGTTTGGGAAAGATCCTTGCAATTGATTACGGAGAAAAACGTATTGGGCTGGCAGTTACTGATGACATGAAAATGATAGCATTTGGTTTAACTACCGTTAATACTTCTGAAATCTATACCTATTTGTCAAAATATATTCCACGCGAAAATGTAGATACAATAGTAGTAGGCGAGCCCAAACAAATGGATAATACCGCTTCTGAATCTGAAGTGCATATAGCCCCGTTCTTGGTGAAGTTGGCAGAATTATTCCCAACTATTCCCATAAAAAGGCATGATGAACGTTTTACCTCTAAAATGGCATTTCAGACTATGTTAGATAGCGGACTTAAGAAGAAACAAAGAAAAAACAAGGCATTGATAGATGAGATCAGTGCAACGATTATATTACAAGATTTTTTAAAAACAGTTTAAATGATTTTACCCATTATTGCTTACGGTGATCCCGTATTAAGAAAAGTTGCGGATGATATTGATAAAGATTATCCAAAACTGAATGAGTTGATTGCTAACATGTGGGAAACCATGTATAATGCTAGTGGTGTAGGTCTTGCGGCTCCACAAATAGGGCTGCCAATTCGTATATTTTTAGTTGATACTACCCCTTTTTCAGGTGATGAGGATTTAACGGAAGATGAGCAAAAACAATTAGATGGTTTTAAACGAGTTTTTATCAATGCTACAATTGAAGAAGAAACTGGTGATGAATGGGCATTTAATGAAGGTTGCCTAAGTATACCAGATGTTCGCGAAGATGTAAGTAGAAAAGGGACTATTAAAATTACTTATTTAGATGAGAATTTTAAAAAGCACGAAGAAACGTATGACGGTCTTTTAGCAAGAGTAATTCAACACGAATATGATCACATAGAAGGGGTGTTGTTTACAGATAAATTATCCGCTTTAAAGAAGAGAATGTTAAAGGGAAGATTGACCAATATATCTAAAGGAAAGATCAATGTTGACTACCGTATGAAATTTCCTGTAAAGAAAAAAGGACGTTAAAATGCCTTTATAATTAATAGAAAAGTGTAATATTTGTCCACTGAAAATTTAAAATAGTTTATGGGGTTAGAGAAAATTTTATCCGTTGCAGGAAAACCAGGTTTGTATAAATTGATTACTCAGACCAGAACAGGTTTCGTGGCGGAATCTTTGTTAGACGGAAAAAGAATTACGGTAAGCTTGCGTAGTAGTGTTAGTGTATTGTCCGAAATAGCTATTTATACGCTTGAGGAAGAAGTGCCTTTAAGAGATGTATTTAAGAAAATACAAGAAAAGGAAAACGGTGGTAAAACATCAATTGGCCATAAAGAAGAGAAAATAAAGTTAGAAGAGTACTTTTTTGAAGTATTGCCAAATTATGATGAAGATCGTGTATACGTTAGTGATATTAAGAAGGTCATTCAATGGTATAACATTTTGACCGAAAATAAAATTACCGATTTTTCAAGTGAAGAAGTTGCAAGTGAAGAAGCTTCTGAGGAAGAATAGTCGTTTACTACATTATATAAAGAAAAAGCCCTAAAAGGGCTTTTTTTTTGCTTAAAACCTAACTGGAAAGTTATTCTAACCTTTTCTGTAAGTCGTTCATCTATGGTTTATTGACTTTCATCTACACATTTTATTTATACGTCTCAGGTCAACTGGTTTAAGATTTTTAATACTGCAATTTTGCGGTGTAGTTTAAGAATAAAAACGAAATTTTAAGATATGAGTGTAGTTGATTTTGATATGAATTGTGAATTGAAAAGTGCTTTTTTTGAAAATGCCTACTCGCCCTTTGTAATTCTAAATCGAGACATGAATTTTGTAGATGTAAATCAGGCAAGTGTAGATACCATTGGTATTAAAAAAGAGAATTTTATAGGTAAGAATTTGCTGGATATATTTCCTCATCTAGAAGGTACGGAAAGGTACGATGCTTATAGAAACGTAATTGAAACAGGTGAACCCGTAGGTTTTGACGAGCTTTCTTTTAAAGGTGAATTTGCTGAGTATACCTTTATGTCAAGGGCATTTAAAATAGGGGATTACTTGGGCATTACCACTCTAGATGTAACGAACACAATAGATACTATTCAAAAATTAAAAAGTACACAGGCTTCATTGACAGAGGTCAACAATGATCTTAAAAAGAAGAATCAAGAGCTTGAAGAATTTTCATATGTAGCTGCACACGATATAAGAGCCCCACTTACCAATTTAAAAGGTTTGCTAAGGATGGCGTCGGATTCTGAAACGAGTACTGATGAGTTGGGTCCAATCGTTGAAAAAATGGAAGTAGTAACGAAGGTAATGTGCGACAAAATTACAGCTCTAAACATGGTAATAGCTACAAAATCAAATTTTGGGAGTCCAAAGAAGGAACTTAATTTCTCAGATGTATTCGGTGAAGTAAAATCTGTTTTTTCAAAAGAAATCATAGAGGGTAGAACTATCATCAAAGAAGATTATTCTAGCTGCCCTGTTATTGACTATAATCATCAACAGTTAGAAACCATTCTACAGACATTGATGTCAAATGCCCTTACATACAGGCATCCAAAAAGAAAACTGAGTATTAAAATTGAGACTAAGATGGTCAAAGGAAAGGTTCAGTTGTCCTTTAGGGACAATGGTCTTGGATTTGACCAAGATTTGACCATGAACGTATTTGCTCTTTTTAAGCGAATGCATACCCACAAGGATGGTCTGGGCGTAGGGCTATATATCGTAAAAACGATTATCAACGAGAACAATGGTTCTATTGATGTAAAGAGCCAGGTAAATAAAGGAACAGAGTTTATCATTACATTTTAAATAAATAACTAAACCCAAATTAAAACTAGATACTATGATACGAATATTGATAATAGAAGACGATGAAGTAACTAATTTCATTACCAAAACAAACCTAGAAAAATTTGGATATAAAAACATATCCATAGCCCTAACAGGGCAAGAAGGCCTTGACTATTTAAAAACCAATGCTTGCCCTGACATTATTTTGCTTGATATTAACATGCCCGTTTTAGATGGATGGGATTTTCTTAATGCCATAAATGAGATGAAACTTTGTACAGAAGTTCCTGTGGTAATTACGACATCCTCATTTAGACCAGATGATAAGTTGAAAGCGTCTAGCTATCATAATATTGTTGAGTACTTAGAAAAGCCCATCAATTTTAAATATTTAAATACGATTTTGGATAATATAAAATCAAAAACATATGACCTGTAAAAGATAAAAGCCTTGAAAAATTTTTCAAGGCTTGTGCAATTTCGTTTGTTTAGTTAGTCTTTTTCAATAGTTTCATAGGTGTAATCACTTTTTTTCCAATCGATCAAGGCAGAAGGGTAATACTTTACATCCATTCTATCTAAAAAAGGTGCCTGATCGGCCAATCTATCTTTATAATTTTCCCAATCCCTATTTTCTTTAATGCTCCAACTTAATTCAGAATAGCCAATAATTCTTGGAAAAGCCAAATACTCTAGCTCATCTATATTGCTAATGGTTTCTGACCATAATGGTGCTTCTACGCCTAAAATGTTTTCCTTTGGTATGCCATATTCTTCTGGGGACCAAATGTATGCGGTATCTACCGGTATATAGCCTGCCCAGTGGAGTCCAAATTTAGATAAGGTATCGTATTCCATATCCAAATAAGCTTTTTTTGCAGGCGAAACAATAATTTGCATTCCTTTATCGACTGCTTTTTTAGCATTTTCTTCACTGGCCCACCATTGTGAAATTGATGTAGAGTCTATGTCCGCTATAGCCACTTCGTCCCAACCTATCATTTGTTTACCATGTTTGTGAACAATTTTTTCAACCTTATTGATAAAGTGTATGTAGTCTTTCTTTTTAGTAACATGACTTTCATCTCCGCCCACATGAAAATAGGGGCCGGGAGTAATTGCTGCAATTTCTCTTACTACATCATCTATAAATGCATACACGGTATCTTTTCTTGTGTCAAAAGTGCTGAAGCCAACACGCATACCTTCATATAATTTAGGAGTTTTTCCATTACCGTTCAAGAACGGATAAGAAACCGATGCTGCATTTGTATGGCCGGGCATATCGATCTCAGGGATAATGGTCATATATCTTTCTGCTGCGTAACGTACTATTTCCTTATAATCTTCTTGGGTGAAAAATCCACCGGATTCTCCGCCAACTTCTGTACTACCACCCACTTCAGTTAGCTTTGGCCATGATTTAATTTCAATTCTCCATCCTTGGTCGTCACTTAGGTGCAGGTGAAGCATATTTATTTTGTAATACGATAAAAGGTCAATATATTTTTTAACATCATCAACGCTAAAAAAATGTCTTGCCACATCTAACATGGAGCCTCTATATGCAAAATTAGGGCTGTCTATAATCTTCCCAGAGGGCACTGGCCATATTTTTTGAGGAGCCAAAGTGTCGTTACTCTTCAAAGGCACTAATTGTCTCAGGGTCTGTATACCTCTAAATGCTCCTTCAGCCGTGTTGGAGTTGATGATAATGGAATCTTGATTTATGTACAGTTGATATGCCTCTGGTGTCTTTAAATCAATACTATCGCTCTGGTTAATGTAAATTACCCGTTCTACCGTATTTGCCCCCTGGGTGTTTACAGGTATGGTAAGATTGATTTTGTCCTTTAATTTATTGGCTAAAAAGGTACCTACTTCTTCAAAACCCGTGGCATTTTTAGAAGTGTAGATAGCGGTAAATTGATCTAAAGGAAACGCGGAGTTTGTTGGTATCGTTTTTAAAGGCTTTGGTATTAGGCTTGCTTCTGACAAATCTGTTACGGGCATTGCAATCCGTTCTTTCTTTTCTTCGGTACAAGCTATTAAAAGCAGGGTCAAGCTTGCAAAAAATAGACATCGAATACAAAAGGTCTTCATCATGTTCATTAATTAGGGTTGGTTTACTAGATCTTTCATGGCCTCATACCAAATATCATATCCTTTTTGGTTCATATGCAGACCGTCTTCTATAAATATATCGGTTTTGAGTTTTCGTTTGTCCAACATTGGTTTCCAGACGTCTACATAGAATAGTGAGGGGTCATTTTTTGCAAAACGATTCATTTTTCTATTTAACCTTTTATATTTATGTCTAATTTTCCATCTACTGATACTTGGTTTTGCCGATATTAAAATAACTTGTGTAGCGTCATTTTTAGTTTTTATTCGACGGATGATCTCTGTGGTGGTACTAAGAACGTCAGTAGGGCTTTTTTTTGCCCATAAATCATTATCTCCCTCGTAGATAAAAACTTTTTTGGGGTTGTATGATAAGATCAACTCATCTATAAATAACAGAAGGTCTGCTGCTTGAGAACCTCCAAAACCACTATTTATAATTTGATGGTCTGGAAACTCATCTTGCAATTTTCTCCATAACCGTATACTTGAACTACCGGTGAATACAATAGTTTCTTTGCTTGAATCCCAAATACTGTCATATTTAGCGGTGATATCTTTAACCTCGTTCGTAAATACATTTTCTGTTTGTGCAAAGCTGGATAGTGAAACTATCATTGCAAAAACCATAAGTATTTCTATTTTTTTTAAGTCATTTAAAAGAGGTGATATCATAAACATGTGCGCTATTTTTTTGCTAGGGTCAACCCTTCTATCAAGGCCCATTCGTAAAATCTTTCTATCCAATTATCAGAGGGGAGGTTTTGTTTTTTCATTCCAAATCCGTGTCCGCCTTTAGAATACATGTGCATTCCTGTATTTTTTCCATTTGTTAACCAAGCAGAATATAAATCTGTACTAGGTTTGGCCAAGCCTAATGGATCATCTGAAGCACAGACTAGCAACATTGGCGGTGCATCTTGCGGTACGCTATATTCACCCATAACCGTCATCCAAGGATAAACGGGTACTATAAAGTTTGGTCTATTTGCTTCGGTATAGTTAAAAGTAACACCCATGGTAACCGCGCCACCTGCTGAAAATCCCATAAACCCAATTTTGTTAGGGTCTAATTTCATTTCATTGGCATTTGTTCTTACATAAGTAATTGCGGCAAGACCATCAGCAACAGAAAGTGGTAAAACAGGAGTAACTCGTTCTCCGATCTTTGCAGGGTTGGTAGCGGCTTCGTCAGTAATTTCTTTAATGCCGTCAATCCGCGTAGGCACTAGTCTGTATTTTAATACAAACGCGGTTATACCTTGTTTGTTCAACCACTTGGCAACAGCTCTGCCTTCACTTTCAATACTTAAACCGTATAGTCCACCGCCGGGAGCTACAATAACGCTGGTCCCATTTGGTGCTTCCGCTTCAAAAACCTCAAGTCTTGGTACAGAAACATTGGTGACCACTTCATTTTCCCAAATGTCAGAGTAATATTCTCTTTCTGCTGTAGACCATTTTACATTGTTACTTTCTTCATAAGGTAGGTCTACTATTTTTTGGGCCAGTACATTCATAGATATAAAAATACAGGTAAGTAAAATAAGATGCTTCATATTCTTCTTTTTATTGCATAGTTTCAATAAACATATATAAAAGTGCTGCTAATACTCCACCAATAATTGGACCTACGATCGGCACCCAAGCATAGCTCCAATTACTATTTCCTTTATTTTTTATAGGTAGTAAAGCATGCAGTAAGCGTGGTCCAAAATCACGCGCAGGGTTAATGGCATAACCCGTAGGTCCTCCTAGACCAAAACCTATGCCCATAACCAGTAATGCTACCGGTAGTGCATCAAGCGATCCTAAAGATACCGAACTTTCACCCATGCTGCCACCTGCAATATAGAATACCCCAAAAACAAGTGCAAAAGCGCCAATGATTTCAGTGACCATGTTCCAAAACGGACTTTTTATTGCCGGGGAGGTGGAAAAAGTGGCTAAAATAGCATCGGCATCCTCTGTAGCTTCATACTGCTTTTTGTAATTGAACCATACTAAAAGGTTGCCCATCATGGCTCCTAAAATTTGAGCTACAATATAGCCAGGGACCAAGGTCCATGAAAATTTTCCGGCAACTGCCAGTGCAACGGTCACCGCAGGGTTTAAATGAGCACCGCTGGCATCGGCAGAGATAAACACGCCAATGAACACTGCAATACCCCAGGCGAGAGAAATGCCTGTCCACCCTGCATCGGCTCCCTTTGTTCCTTTTAAAACGAGATTGGCAACGATACCGTTTCCTATTAGAATTAACATTGCGGTGCCAATAAATTCAAAAAAATATGTAATCATAATTTGGTTGGATTTTAAGTCGTTTAAGATAATTAAAATCGAGGAATTATGAATATTTAAATGTATTTGTTGTGTAATTAATAATTAATAATACCGAATTATGTGAATATCAATGATTCACGTTGTTGTTTACTTTTAAACACGCTTTTTAAAAGGGAGATTTTAAACCAAAACTTAGCAGTTAATAAGACTCATATAGCGTGCTTTTTAATATCTAACGCCGTGAACATTCATTGGTAAGGTATACACAGATCCCATAGCGGTAATAAATAATATGTTGTGATTTTTACCACCAAAAGTTACGTTAGCCGTCCAGTTTTCATTTATGGGTATATTCTTAAGTAATTTTCCATTAGAATTAAAAATGGTTACACCTTCGCCGGTCAAATAAACATTTCCTTTATTATCGATCGTCATGCCATCAGAGCCCATGTTGGTAAAAAGTTTGCGGTCGCTTAATTTGCCGTTTTCCTTAATAGAGTAGGAGTAGGTTTTTTTATCGCCAATATCCGCAATGTAAAGTGTCTTTCCATCGGCAGTACCTATTATTCCATTAGGTTGTACAAAACCTGTTGCAATTACAGAGACTTCTTTTGTATTTGGGGATATATAATACACGTTCTTTTCTTTAATGTCAGCTACTGTTCTAGACCAATATTTCCTTTGGTAATAAGGGTCGGTGAAATAGATACCTCCTTTTGGGTCTACCCAAATATCATTAGGTCCGTTTAATTTTTTGCCTTTAAAGGTTGTTATCAAGGTGTCAACGTTACCATTTTTATCTATGAGCCATAATTCATTTTTTTCGTCCGCAGCGGCCAGCAAATTTCCGTCATGGTCAAAATATAAGCCATTTGCCCTTCCTGCGGGTTCTTTAAATACGGTCAATGAATTGTTGGTCGCGTTCCACTTTATAATTTTATCATTGGGTTGATCTGTGAAAAATACATTACCATCCTTATCGGCAGCAGGGCCTTCCGTAAAGCTGTATTCGTTAGAAATTTGAACCGGTTTTACATCATTTTGGAATAAGGGCAATTGCTGGGATTTGCAAGAGAATGTAGCTATTGCCACGGTAATCATACTTAATAATTTATAGATGTTCTTCATTGTTTTAACTTATATATTATTCAAATAATCCATGTTGTGTTGCATACTTTTAAATGGATTGTGGGCGTATTCTTCTTGTTCAATATAAATATGTTCAACACCAGAAAGTTCTGTGAACTCTAGCATTAATTGTATATCAAGCACCCCTTTGCCAAATTCTGTACTTACTTTTTCATTCAAATCCATGTCTTTTAGATGCCATAGGGGAAATCTTTTTGGGTATTTTTTAAAATAATGTAACGGGTCTTTACCTGCCACTACAACCCAGCCCAAATCTAGCTCCATATGTACTAAATCTTTTTGGGTATTATCCATTAGTACATCGTAAAGAATTTTTCCATTTTCAGATTCAAATTCATACTCATGGTTGTGGTAGCCAAATTTTAAGCCCCATTTTTTACATGCCTCTCCGGCAATATTGAATTGATCTGCAACTTTTTTGTAATTATCCACTGTTTGTCCTTTAGATGGTAATGATGAATATATTAAATATTCTTGTCCGGCGGCAACTGCATCTGCCATTGTCTGTTCAAATTTTTCATCTAAATGTACATGACCACTGGTCAATGACATTCCCAAAGCTTTGCAGGTAGTTGCCATTTCTTTAGGAGATAATCCGTAATAATACCCTTTATTGGAACCGGCACTTTCTATTTCCTTAAAACCTAGGCTTGCAATTTTTTCCAATGTTTTTATTGGATCGGTTAACATATCATCTCTAAATGAATAAAGTTGCACACCATAACCTGAATTTTTTGTCGCCGCAAAACTAATTTTTGGCATAATTACGGTGGCTGCACTAAATAGGGCCGCGTTCTTAAAAAAGTGTCTACGTGTGTTCATGAACAGATTGTTTTTGTTGTTGATCGTTGGTTGAGTACAAAATTGTATCGTCTTCAGTTGAGTAAAATGAATATTTACTAAAAGTATCGTGATTTTAAAAGTACGAAAACAAAACAGGTTTTTTAGCGAAGCAATCTGTGGTTGTGTACTTTTGTAAAAACATCATTCATGAATAGCAGGAAGGAACAATTAGAGGCTTTAGATAGGTTGTTGACCATTATGGACGAATTGCGAGAGCAATGTCCTTGGGATAAAAAACAGACGATGCAATCATTACGTCATTTAACTATTGAAGAAACCTATGAACTGGGTGATGCTATTTTAGATAATGATACGGATGAGGTAAAGATGGAGTTGGGAGATTTGCTGCTACATATAATTTTTTATGCAAAAATAGGCTCTGAAACCAATGATTTTGATATTGCAGATGTTGCCAACGCCATTTGTGATAAACTTGTAAATAGGCATCCACATATTTATGGAGATGTTAAGGTGATAGATGCCGATGACGTAAAAAGAAATTGGGAACAGATCAAATTGAAAGAAGGTAAAAAAAGTGTTCTAGAAGGTGTTCCTAGAAGTTTGCCCGCTTTGGTAAAGGCAAATAGAATTCAAGACAAGGTAGCTGGTGTAGGTTTTGATTGGGAAGAACCACAACAGGTTTTTGAAAAGGTGCAAGAAGAGCTTGCGGAACTGGAAGTAGAGGTACATGCCGGTAATAAGGACAAGATTGAGGCAGAGTTTGGTGATGTACTTTTTTCTATGATAAATTATGCAAGGTTCTTAGGGGTAAACCCTGAAAATGCATTGGAACGCACCAATAAAAAATTTATTGAACGCTTTCAATATCTTGAAACCAAGGCAAAGCAAAATGGTAAAGAAATGAATGATATGTCTTTAGAAGAAATGGATGTGTATTGGAACGAGGCCAAAACCAAAGAGTAATTCTTACTGCTTTAATTCTACGTTCATGATTCTGGCTAGATCTCTATGTTTGATCGGTTTGATAAAATAATCCGTGATTTCCGGAAATGTTTTTGCGTAATCTACATCTTCTGTATTAATTGATGATGTTAGCATAACAATATTAATTTTCTTATCAATTTTTGGAGCTACTTTTTGAAAATCCTTTATAAAATCAAAACCATTTAAGACGGGCATATGAAGATCAAGGAAAATGATATCAGGCAATTTATCTGTCAGATTATAATTGTCTTGTAAAATTTTTAATGGTTGAACAGAATCAGGGAAATCGATAACATTAGTTACCATTAACTGATTTAGGTACCGTTTCATTACATATTTAGATATATCGTCATCGTCGATAATCCAAACTAATGGATTTTGGCTCATAATTAATGGTAATTGGTGTTTCTGGTATACATAACGACTAGCTTTAACGTATTAGTATTAATATAAGAAATAGTTTATCGGAACAAAGTTATTTAATACGATGTTTTTAAATTTAAATCTTAATCAAAATACTGTATTTCAAATATTTAAGCAAGTATTTGTTATTGTAAGAAAGTGTGGTTTTAAGTAAGTTGATGAAAATTAGTATTTTAAATATGCTTCTTTTTCAATTTAATTAATGATTAATTCCAAGCTTTTATCACAACCACAACATTGCTTTTACAGAACATAAATCCCATCAATTAACGGTACCTTTGACAAAATTTAAGTTTAGGTTTTGTTTGAAAATTACACCAAAGAGTTTCGCTATAATATTAAGCTTTCCGTTCCTGTAATATTGGGAATGTTAGGGCACACCTTTGTACAATTGGCAGACAATATTATGGTAGGTCAACTAGGTACCGCAGAATTGGCCGCGGTATCTTTGGGCAATAGTTTTGTATTCATTGCCATGTCTCTGGGTATTGGTTTTTCAACTGCAATTACACCATTGGTTGCCGAGGCTGATGGAGCTGGGCTAAAAGAGAATGCAAAAAGTGCATTAAAGCATGGATTGTTATTATGTACCGTTTTAGGTTTGACCTTGTTCGGCCTTATATTATTGGCAAAGCCAATTATGTATGCCATGAAACAACCACTTGAGGTAGTTGAGCTGGCATTGCCCTATTTGGATTTGGTAGCTTTTTCATTGGTGCCATTGATCATTTTTCAAGCTTTTAAACAATTTTCAGAGGGTTTGTCCCAAACCAAATACCCCATGTATGCAACGATAGTGGCCAATATTATAAATATTGTATTAAACTACCTTTTGATTTTTGGTAATTTTGGGTTTCCGGAAATGGGTATCGTGGGTGCCGCTATAGGTACCTTGGTGTCCAGATTTTTTATGGTGTTCTACCTTTGGTTTATCCTTAAGACCAAAGAGAAATTCAAATATTACGTAACCGGATTTAATTTTACGAAGATTGAAAATGCCGTCATAAAGAAGATTGTAGAGCTAGGTTTTCCATCTTCATTACAAATGTTTTTTGAGGTTGGTATTTTTACATCGGCAGTATGGTTAAGCGGAGTTTTAGGCAAGAATGCCCAGGCAGCTAACCAAATAGCTTTAAATCTAAGTAGTATGACCTTTATGTTCGGTATGGGTTTGGGAGTAACCGCTATGATCAGGGTAGGTAATCAAAAAGGCTTGGCCAATTTTAAAGAACTAAGACGCATTGCGCAATCTATATTTTTTCTAACCTTTTTATTGGAAATCATTTTTGCTGCGTTATTCTTAATGGGTAGGCATTGGTTTCCGTCTTTGTATTTGGATATTGAAGATATGGCCAACTTTACGGATAATGCCGAAGTTCTGGTCATTGCCGCAGAATTATTGTTGGTTGCAGCATTTTTTCAAATCTCTGACGGAGTACAAGTGGTCGTATTGGGCGCATTACGTGGTTTACAGGACGTAAAAATACCAACTGTAATTACATTTATCTCATATTGGCTTATAGGTTTTCCCGTTAGTTATTATTTGTGCCTGCATACAGATTTAAAAAGTATGGGAATTTGGATAGGTTTGCTTACCGGACTAACGGCATCGGCTATTATGTTGTATCTTCGATTTAATTATTTAACTAAAAAACTGATTGCCGCTTAAGCGTTGTTTTTCTTGATCGGCAATGAATTTTCAACTTATAGATTACATTTTATATGGAATTTCCAAAATTTTTATTGGGTGATAATACGGATTATCCTACTGCAATATTTGTAGTTCATACAGAGTTTCCAAGGTTTATTATCAATCTTGAGGATGATGAGGTAGAATGGCTTGAAGAATTTTCGAAGGAAGATGAAAAAGAACTGGAAGAAGAGGCGGAGAATTTAATAGAAGCGGCTACTGCTTTTTATGACAGGGAAGTTTCTAGATACGAAGATTAACTATTATGCTTGAAGAGCTTTTACAGTTGGATAAAGATTTTTTTTTATACCTCAACGGATTAGGTTCTCCGCAATGGGATAATTTCTTTCAGTTCATATCCCATAAATTTAGTGCCATACCGCTGTATCTTTTTTTGTTGATACTTTCCTTTCAAAAGTTTGGTACTAAAAAAACGTTACTACTCTTAGTTTCCGTTGCCTTATTGATAACGGTTACGGATCAGTTAGGAAATTTTTTTAAATACGGTATTGCCAGATTAAGGCCTTGTCACGATCCAAAAGTAGAACCCTACATGCGATTGGTGAAAAGTTACTGTGGCGGTAAATTCGGTTACTTCTCCGCACATGCTTCAAACTCCTTTGCGCTGGCCGTGTTCTTTGGAAGTATTTTAAAATCGGAAATTAAATACTTGGGTTTCCTGTTAGTTATTTGGGCCGCATTGGTTGCTTATAGCCGGGTCTATATTGGTGTACACTTTCCGTTAGACATCATTACGGGTGCCGTTATAGGTTCGTTATTTGGCTGGTTATTTGTAAAGTTATTTATATTTGTACTTCGCAAATTCTCCCTATGATATCTAATCTAAGGTACTGGTTTTTAATAGTTGTAATTTTTTTGGTATACGTTGCAGGCATGTTTGTGACGTTATTTGAGAATGATTCTGCACAGTTTTCTGTGATGGCCATGAGAATGGTACAGGAGAATGATTTTTTTAGCCTCTTTAAAGGCACTGAAGAGTATTTGGATAAGCCGCATATGCATTACTGGCTTGCCGCTTTATCATATAAAATATTCGGTATTCATGAATGGTCTTATCGTATTCCGGGAATTTTGGCCACGCTATTGGCCGCCTACAGTTGTTATGGATTGGGCAGTCTGTTGTATAACAAGCAAGTAGGTAGGCTAGCTGCATTGATATTTATGACTGCGCAGACCATAGTTCTGGGAGCTATAGATGTAAGAACCGATGCCGTGTTAACGGGTTTTAGTATTCTAGCTATTTGGCAGTTGACAAAATACATTGAAAAAGGTGGCACATTTTCTATAGCCCTAGGTGCCTTTGCAGCAGGTATTGCATTTTCTACAAAAGGACAAATTGCACTTTTGGTTATTGGCCTGCCCATTTTATGCCATTTGTTCTATACAGGCAAATGGAAAGCGTTTTTAAGCTGGAAAGTGTTATTGGCGCTTTTGGTTTTTGCGGTTACTATTGCCCCTATGTTATATGCCTATTATTTGCAATTTGATCTGCATCCAGAAAAGGTAATACGTGGCAAGGATAATCGTAGTGGTATATTCTTTATTTTTTGGGAGCAAAGTTTTGAGCGCCTTAGTGGTGAAGGGATCGGGAAGAACAGCAGTGATTATTTCTTTTTCTTTCATACATTTCTTTGGGTATTTCTACCTTGGACAATTCTAGGTATCGCTTCATTTTATACTAAAATTCAAGCATTTTTAAAGCAAAGGTTTAAGAACGTTGAAGGTTCAGAATTTTTAACCGTTGGCGGTATTACGTTCATATTTATCATCATTAGTTTTGCGCAATTTAAATTACCACATTATTTAAATATTACTATTCCTCTTTTTGCAATTATAACCGCAGCATATATTTATAAATTATATGCCAACAGCAAGTTACAAACGGTAAAAAGGTTAATGTATGGGCAATATTTTGTATTGAGCATTGTTTTTATTGCGTCTGCCTTAATTTGTTTTTATGTGTTTCAATTACATAGTCTCTTGGCCAACATTTGTTTGGCAACGGCAGCTGTAATGGTGGTATATTATGCTTTAAAACGGGAAAATGTATACGCAAAATTGATAACCATATCGGTCTGTGCCTCTTTACTCTTGAATGCTGTATTAAATCTACATTTTTATCCTAACTTATTGGACTACCAGGGCGGCTCGTCCATGGCTAAGGTTGTTGCCCAAAAAGACATTCCGGTTGATCGTATTTACAAAGTTGGTAGCGACCATACGTGGTCTTTGGATTTTTATAATCAATTTCCAGTTCAAATTACGACACCGGAAGTTTTAAAGAACAAAAAAGATGTTTGGGTCTATGTAAACGATAATGAGATGGCTATGTTACAGAAACAGGGTTTTGACTGGGATTCTCAATTAACGGTAGATCAATTTAGAATTACACGTTTACAAGGGAAATTTTTAAATCCTAATACCCGAAAGAAGGTAACCCGTAAAATGCATCTGTTACATATTTACTAAAGTGGTCCGTCCAAGTTTTTTGTTGCTGTATCTGCCAGTTCCAATTTAATTTTTTTGAAGTGATATAGTACACCAATTAAAGAAACCATAGCGGTAATTAAAAAGAAGAGTACACTTACCCCGACGGATATGTTTTGATCTAGCCCTAAAAATTTTGCACCATAGTAAAAGGTCACTTCACGGCTACCAATGCCACCTAGGGTCAAAGGAACAACTGCTACAATCGACGAAATTAAAAAAATGATGAGATATGGAATCTGATTCGTATCAATATGCAAAGCCAATAGAATAAACCAAATGCTTACCAATTGAGACAATTGTACCAAAGCGGAAAGAACCGTTGTTTTCCAGAAAATTGGTAATACGTAGCTGAAGAATCTCTTATTCAATAACCAAAATACGATTACTGAGAGGGGTATGGCTACAATAAAGAGCCAACGAAATCCTTTTAACAGTTCTAACTCTATAAAAGCAAGCAATGTACAGGCATAAATAAACAGTAGTAACAAACCACCCAAACGATCTAATATAAGAACGCTTACTATTCTTTTGGTTTTAACATCAAAGGTCTTCTTTAAAATATATCCTTTATAAGCGTCACCACCTATACCGCCTGGTAAGAATAGGTTGTAGAACATGCCCAATAAATACAATTTAAAATTGCTTTTATGGGTAAGCATAATAGCAAGCTCACGAAAATAGAGGTTGAGACGTATTGCCCCTATAAACTTGGAAAGGATAAAAAATATGATGGCAAATATCAAGTAATACAAATTACTCTTGATCAATATATCCTTTATTTCACCAACGTTAATTTTCGTAAAGATGAAATATATTAAAACAGCACTGATCAGTACTTTTAATGCGGTAGTAACTTTTTTATTTAACTTGGCCACCTACACTTACTTTTTTAATGCGGTACGGTCGTTTGTTCTGGGATTCATAATAAGTTCGTATTAATAATTCCATTACAATTCCTATTGTAAATAATTGAATACCGGCAAAAATGAACATCATACCCACAGTAAGTAGAGGTCTTGTACCAATATCTTCACCAAAACCGAACTTAACGATCAATAGGTAAATGTTGATAAAAACACCTACAAGTATCATTAATGAGCCAGAAATACCGAATAGGTGAATTGGTCGTTGAAAGTATTTGCGGATAAAAAGTAAAAGCATCATATCTGCAACTACTTTAAATACACGCTCTAATCCGTATTTAGAAACCCCCGCATGGCGTGCGTGGTGTTTTACGGGTACTTGCTTTATTTGTCCGCCTTCAAGAAAAGCCAATAGGGTTATAAATCTGTGCATTTCGCCATAGAGATTTAAATCTTTAGCTATGTCTTTTGTAAATACCTTTAAGGCGCAACCGTTATCCTTTATGTCTAATTTAGTAACACGGCGTACTAGAAAATTAGCAATTTTAGAAGGTATTTTTTTTACTAGGGAGTCTTTTCTTTTTTGGCGAATGCCAGTTACAACATCATACTCACCGTTTACCGCATAGGTAAGCATTTGTGGAATGTCTGACGGGTCGTTTTGTAAATCCCCGTCCATGGTAATAATAAATTCTCCTTCGGCATAGTCAAGACCTGCGGCCAATGCTAAACTTTGACCATAATTCTTCTTCAATTCAATTAAATGAACTTTATCATCCTTTAAGTCTTTTACTACCTTCTTTGTTTTATCCTTAGAAAAATCATCAATATAAATGATTTGATAATCATAGCCTACCAAGCTTTCATGGATTTTTTGTGTCAAAAGAGCCACATTATCTTCCTCGTTATATAAAGGAACAACGACCGAAAGTAGGGAAGTAGTAACAGGTTGCATTGGGTTGTTTTTTGAATAGCTGCAAAGTTATGTTTTTTATCTTTAAGAAAGTGTACATGAACGGTAGTAACATCTTAAAGTGTATACTACTGTTTTAAAGCTTTTAACAGCTTTTCTGCGGCTAAAAAAGGAGAGGTATTTCCGCTGATAACTTCTTTTTTTAATTCTGGTAACATCTCTATGGTCTTTGGGTGAAGATAGAATTCAGATAATAGTTCTTGCTCTAAATACTGAGTCAACCAATTTTCATTTTGTTGTTGTCTGTTGGTCATAAAATAACCTGATGCCTGCATGTCTTTACAGTAGCTGTCGATCAAGGTCCAAACTTCATTTAAACCTCTATTTTCCAGAGCGGAGCAGGTTAGCACTTGGGGAACATAGCCGTTTTCTTTTGGCGGAAACATATGTAGAGCCCTGGCAAACTCCATCTTGGCAAGATTGGCACGTTGTATATTATCCCCGTCCGCTTTTGTAATGACAATGGCATCGGCCATTTCTATAATACCTCTTTTTATGCCCTGCAGCTCATCACCGGCACCTGCCAATTTTAATAATAAAAAAAAATCTACCATGTCATGAACGGCAGTTTCACTTTGCCCTACGCCAATTGTTTCAATTAAAATACAATTAAATCCTGCTGCTTCCAGTATAACGATACTCTCCCTTGTCTTGCGGGTAACACCGCCTAATGAAGAACCAGATGCCGATGGTCTTATATATGCATTAGGATTTTTGACCAGTTCTTCCATACGGGTCTTATCGCCCAAAATACTACCTTTTGTTTTACTACTAGATGGGTCCACGGTCAGTACGGCAACCTTTTTACCAAGATTGGTAAGCATACCTCCAAATTGTTCTATAAAAGTGCTTTTACCGGCACCCGGAACTCCGGTAATACCAATTCTAATAGACTCGTGTTTTTTTGAAATACAACCGGCAATGATCTCGTTCGCAATAATTCGATGCTCTGGTTTTGTGCTTTCCACAATAGTAATGGCCTTACTTACAATAGCAACATTATTTGCGTAGATACCTTTAAGAAATTCTGAAGTTGTAAGATTGGCTAAATTCATTATAATTGCGCTAATACGATATAGGTGGTAACATGCTAAGTATTTTTAGGTATGATAGTTTATACATATACCTTATTTTATTTTCTTAACCTTCAATATCAAATTTAAAGATAGATATGTTATTATAAATATCGCCAGGTCTTAAAACACTTTTAGGAAAATCCGGTTGATTAGGTGCATCTGGATAGTTCTGGGTTTCAAAACAGATGCCGGGGAATTCTTCTGGGGTGTATACCACCAAAGCCGGCTGATTGGTGTAAACTTTCATATGAATACCTGAGGTTTTGGAATGTAGCTCTGCTACTTTCTCATTGCCAATATCCTTAATGAAAACAGTATCGAATCTTTGCAGCCCTATTTTTTTAGGTATTAAAAAATCGAACGCTGTTTTTCGAACAGGCATTATATTTCCGGTAGGTAACAAGTTTTCTTTGGTTTCTAACCGGTAAGGACAATTTAATTGTAATTGATATTCGTCTATGTATGGGTTTTCATCTAATTTAAAATAGGCATGGTTGGTCAGGTTAATTACCGTACTTCTATCTGTTACTCCTTCATAAATTACCTGTAAAGCATTGTTCATTAGCTTATAGGTAACGCTAACGGTTAAATTACCGGGGTAACCTTCTTCTAGATGTTTGCTCGCATAACTTAACTTTACAAACGGTTTGTCACTATTATCCACCTCTTCAATGGTCCAGTATTTTTGATGAAACCCCTCTTTGCCACCATGAAGGTGTACCCCGTCTTCATGATATAGGTGATATCTTTCTCTGTCCAAAACAAATCCGCCTTCAGATATTCTTCCGGCGTAACGCCCTACACTGGCACCTAAAGCATTGTCATCTAGACGATATCTACTTGGATGGTTGTAACCAACAACAACGTTGGTATATTCTCCATCCTCACCTTTTACAAGTAGTTTTTGAATGGTGGCCCCATAATCAAGCACCATAAGTGTTAAAAAGGCATTGGAAATTGTAACTTGTTTCAAAGGGAATATTTAATAGTATAGTGTAAAAATAAAAATTTTTGCAACATTCTAATTTTTATGTCGTCCTTATTATAACAACAATATAAAACCAATCAATTTAACCGATGTTTCAAAGCAATGTCGTAGAGAAATGTAAAGCAAACGACCGCGCTGCACAGTTGCAGTTGTATAGGAAGTATTGTGACGGAATGTACATTGTTGCCATGCGTTTCGTGAAAAATGCGGATGATGCCGAAGACGTGCTACAAGAGTCTTTTATAAAGGCATTTGAAAAATTACATCAGTTTAAAGGTGATGTTACTTTTGGTGCTTGGTTAAAGCGAATAGTAGTAAACAAGAGTATAGATTTTTTAAAATCAAAAACGGACAAGGAGGTTTCTTTAGATGATAGTTATATGCAGGTAATTGATGTAAATGATGATTGGAAGGTGCCGTCAACCATAAGTGTAGAACAGGTAAGATGCGCCATAAATAAATTACAGGAAAAGTATAAATATGTAGTGCTTATGTTCTTATTGGAAGGCTATGATCATAAAGAAATTGCGGAGGTACTTAATATATCTGCCTCTGCCTGTAGAACCAGATTGTCTAGAGGTAAAAGTCATTTAAAAGAATTATTAAAAGAAAAGAATTATGGAACAGGATCTTAGGGACATGTTCAAAAAGGATAGGGAAAAGCAAAAGCAAACCATTAAAACCGGTCATGAGGAGCGCTTTTTGAAAAAACTTGAAGAATCAATGCCGGCAGAACAAAAACCTTTAAAAACTTGGTTAAAGGTTGCGGCATCAGTAGCGGTAATTATAAGTTTGGGCTTAGGTTTTTTATTCTTTACTAATGACGGTAATACTACAACAGTAGTTGATGCTACACCTGCAGAGGAACAGAAATCTGAATTTACTTTCGGTGACCTTTCACCAGATTTAAAAAAGGTGGAGAATTATTACGTTGCCAATATAAATATGGAATTGGCAAAGCTAGAAGTATCACCCGATACCAAAGGGTTGATAGACAGTTTTATGGAGCAGCTCAATAATTTAAATATAGAGTATAAGACGTTGAATACCGAGCTAAAAGAATTAGGGCCTAATGATCAAACCATTACAGCCCTGATAGAGAATTTACAATTAAGATTACAATTATTACAGAAATTAAAAAGAAAGTTGAACGAATTAAAATTATCAAAAAATGAACAGATCATTGACAACAGTATCTAGGCAACTCATCATTGCATTAGGTATATTAACTTCTACTACGCTTTTGGCACAAGAGGAAAGTAAAACATTTCAAGAACGGTTTATTGTGGCAGAAGATGCCGTGGTAAATATCAATACCAGTTATGCCGATATTGAATTTGAAACGTGGGATAAGGATGAGGTGGCCATTTCGGCCACCATTATCCTAGAAGGTGCAACTAAAGAAGAAGCAGAAAACTATTTTAAGAATAGCCCCATTGAAATTTTAGGAAATAGCAAAGAGATCAAGATTTCTTCCAAGTCAAAGAATAACGACTTCTTTGCTAGTTTTGATTCCGATGAATTATTCGATCATGGCGGTATGCGTATAGCGGTGCCGGAAATTGCATCTTTTGTAGTTAGTGTACCAGAAATAGCCCCGTTTCCTGAAATGCCACCATTGCCGCAAACAGAAGCCTTTATTTTTGATTATGAGGAATATCAAAAAGATGGTGAAAAATACATGAAGAAATGGCAAAAGAATTTTGAAAAGAGTTTTGATAAAAAACATCAAAAAAGATTAGAGGAATGGGCCGGGCGAATGGAGGAAACATTAAATGAGGAAAAGCTTGAAAAATATGAGCAAAGACGTGAAAAATTGATGCAGGAAAGGGAGAAGTTAATGGAACAACGTCACGAAGAATTACGGCAAAGACTTGAAGAACGTGAAGAAAAACGCGCTCAGGCAGCGGAAGGAAAAGAAGAACTACGATCTTTTATTAGTACTTCTAGAGTAAATGAAGCAGATGTGCCTAACGTATTTTACTTTTCAAATGAAGGGGAACAAAAGAATTTTAAAATTAAAAAGACCATAAAAATTAGCTTACCAAAGTCTACCAGAATAAAAATGGATGTACGCCATGGTGAGGTTAAACTAGCTGAGAATACCAAAAACTTGAATGCGAACCTATCGCATTCAAGCCTTTGGGCAGTTACTATAGACGGAGAAGAAACTAATGTTTCTGCCTCATATACGCCTGTAAGTGTTCAAAGATGGAATTATGGACGTTTAAGTACTTCTTATTCAGAAGAAATTTTATTATCAGAAGTGGTTCAATTACAATTGCAGGCAACTTCATCTGATGTTACTATAGATAAATTATTTAAAAATGCATTTATAAAGAATGATTTTGGATCGGTGCACGTATTTGAATTGGGAAACGATTTTAAAGACCTGGATGTTAGTGTAAAAAATGGAGAATTAAATGTTACCGTACCAAAAGTAGCTAGCAATATATATATTAAAGGAAATTCATCGACATTAAAATTGCCAGAAGGTTTACAAATGATAGCGACCAAGAATGGCACTACAACGATTCATAAAGGGCATCATATAAAAGCTAATAATGATCGATCTATAGTAATTACATCAGATTACAGCAAAGTAGTGCTTCAGTAGCTATTTTACCAATTGTAATGTCCCAAAAACATTAGCATCTATCCACCCTTTGTTCTTATTTTCTCCTGCTACAAATACAGATCCTATTAAGTTCTCTCGCTTTTCACTATGATCATTATCCGCATAGGCAAGTGCAAAACCAATTTTCTTATTCTCTTTGAGTACTACAGGCTTAATATTCGGTTCATCGTTATATATGCCAGGGTAAACCTTTACAAACATTTCCCAATAGGTAGTATTGCCTTCCGTTAGGTGCTTAGAAATGATATGGTCATTGTATAAGGTAGGTTTTTCGTCAACACCTAAATCCACAACATTACCATCTAAGGCTACATGGTAGGTAAATGCATTATGATTAAATCTATGCTGCCCACCAGAATTATCTTCATCTACATAAACAATGACGCAGTCATCGTTCCACCAAAGTTTTAACGGATCTTCAGTTTTGTCCAAAATAATGTCATCTACTATTTCTAAAAGAATATAAAGTCCGTCCTCGTTCCAGGCAATTTTATACCTACCGTTGTAATCATCATGGTCAAAAGGTCCACCGATCCAATTTTGGTCAATAGGTTTCCAATCCAATAAATTCCAATAGTTTTCTATAGCCCTACCATCTAGAGTAGGAGAGTCATTAATATAGGAGACTGGTGTTACTTGAGAGTTTTTCTTATTACTTACGTTTTTGCATGACACAAGGCCAAAAACGAGTAAAAGATAAATAGTCCATTTCATAATAAGCAGTTGGCGTCTATGATGTAAACACACTATTTACTTAATTATTGTAAGATAATTAGTACTTTGTTATAAGAAGTAATATTTAGTAAAGCTTAAATAACTATTCCAGAATTATATGTAGTAGGGTAAAGTTCAATTTATAAAGGTCGTTATAGAATAAAACAAGCACCTTTTTCGGGGTGCTTGTCTTTATATATTTCTTGGTAAATTTTTAATGTGCACTTTTCTTTAGATAATCTCCAAAGTTTTCTTTAAATCTATTTAATCTTGGTATGGAAACGTTCCTTATGTACGAATTGTTTGGATTGTTCTTTTCATAATCTTGATGATAGTCCTCTGCTTTGTAAAATACCGTATAGGGTATCACTTCTGTAGTAATTGGATCATTGTCGTAAACTTTGTTATCGGTAAGTGCTTGCATATAGCTTTCTATGATTTTCTTTTGCTCATCATTTTTGTAAAAAGCTATAGACCGGTATTGTCTTCCGCGATCCGGTCCTTGTCTATTTAATTGTGTAGGGTCATGAGAACCGAAAAATACTTGAACCAATTGTGTAAATGAAATTACACTGGGGTCGTAATAAACCTCTACAGCCTCTGCATGGTCTGTTTTACCGTAACCAACTTCTTCATAAGTAGGGTTCTTTTGTTTGCCCCCGGCATAGCCGGATACTACTTCCTTAACTCCCTTTACACTTTCAAAAATAGCTTCAACGCACCAAAAACATCCACT
Organism: Maribacter sp.; assembly: GCA_020629415.1. Taxonomy (GTDB): domain Bacteria; phylum Bacteroidota; class Bacteroidia; order Flavobacteriales; family Flavobacteriaceae; genus Maribacter; species Maribacter huludaoensis. Next base: position 133,078 of record JAHDDL010000005.1, read on the forward strand.
GGCAAAATATGCAGTTTCATATTTACTTAATTGTTGTGGGCTCAATTTTACTTCTTCCTCTATTTCCTCTTCTGTTGATTGGATCATTTCAGAATTTTCGGAAATCGTATTTTTTTTGACTTTAGACTGGCAACTGGTAGCTATCATAGTTGCACAGGCCAATAAAGTGACTTGTAATAATTTCATAATAATTTTCTTTTAGCAATTGGTAGGTAATTTACAAAGACCTTACGAGGAAAACGGTTAAAAAATGTTAACGACATTGAAGGAAATTATATTTTTGGGAAATGAATACACTACTAGAAGCTCTTGAGTCTTACTCGGCAGAAACCATTTGCATATTAGATTTCGCTATTTCTGCAAATGCATATGTGGCTTTGGATATTTCTAAGTCCAACAAAGATTTAATAAATCTGGATATTACAGATTACACCGTTTGTCAAGCTTACATAGATAATGTACTTAAAAGTAAACAAGGTGTTATCGCCTACGGTGGATATTTAGAACAGAGAAACTTATATAGTGATAAGAAAGGTTTTACATCAGATACACAACCAATAAGAAATATTCATTTAGGTATGGATTTCTGGCACGCTGCAGGTACTAAAGTAATGGTACCTATAAACGGAAGCGTGCATAGCTTTAAAAATAATACCACCATTGGTGATTATGGACCCACTATTATTTTAGAACATGTTTTAAATGGTATTACCTTCTATACGTTATATGGTCATTTGAGCTTGGCTTCATTATCTGGACTATATATAGGAAAGAATTTTAAGGCAGGAGACGTGCTGGCAACTTTGGGTACACCGGATATCAATGTTAACTACGCCCCACATCTTCATTTTCAAATTATAAAAGACCTGGAAGGTAAGGAAGGTGATTACCCAGGTGTGTGTGCAGAAGCTAAATTATCTTTTTACAAGGAAAACTGCCCAGACCCCAATGTGTTATTGAAATTAGGATAAAGTAAAAAGTTTTAAGTTGGAATATTGAAAATAGAAAATAGAGAATAGAGAATAGACTTGTTGCGAATTGCAAAATCGGTAATACTAGATTGCAAAAGAGAAAATAGCGTATTTAGTAAAGCGAATTATTAGAGCAATTATTAACGTAATATCTTAGTACTTTATACTTATTATTTAATTCTAAAAAACGCGAAGCGTTAAAGTAAGCAACCAACAACCAACCTCTATTTTCTCTATTCTATCCTCTCTTTTCTTTTTTTAAAACTTGAACTTGAACTTGAACTTGCGCTTGATTTTTCGTTTCTCGGTTAACGACATCAATTATCGGTAAGGTGATTTTAGGGCTGTTGTCGTTTGTCGATGAGATTTTACACTTTACCCGAACTTGTGTCAACCAACGAGAATTAGGGGTTTTTCAGCGATTCATCACCTAGTAAAACAAGGCCTGCGGCGTTCTATTATTGTAACAAACGCAAGTCATGAAAACAATAATAGCAACAATCTTCATCATCTTTTTAAGCTTTACTGCTCAAGCACAAAACAATACATCAGATGTAAAAGTTGAAACTATTGAGATGGGCATCGTTACTGAAACTACATTTGAAGTCAAAGAAAACATTTCAACAGAAGTTGCTAGATTATACAAGTTTAAAAACTCAAGAGTTAAAAGAGATTTAAATTTTATAACCAAAGCGAACAAACCTAAAATGGCTTAGTCTTTTAGAATGAAGTATTAAGTAAAAAAGTATTAAGTATATAGTGTATACGGATTATTAGAAAATAGAAAATAGAAGTTAGAAAATAGACTTCATAACAATTATTAATAGAGAATTTAGCGAAGCTAAATTTATTTCTCGCAACGGACAACGGACAACGGACAACGGACAACGGACAACGGACAACGGACAACGG
>JAHDDL010000038.1 GCA_020629415.1 Maribacter sp.
AACTCATAACCCGAAGGTCGCTGGTTCGAGTCCAGTCCCCGCTACTAAAAAAAAGCCACTGAAAATTCAGTGGTTTTTTTATCCAAAATTTTACTCATTCAATTTTTTACGAACTGTTGACCAAAAGGATAATAATGTAGCCGTTGTTTTTTTAGAAAGATCTGCTAATAGGGTCATGTTGGTTACAAACACCTCTTTTGAATCATAATAATGAGAAGCATCTACCGGGGCATAAAGTGCCATATCCCAATTGGGAAAATATCTTTGATTTGAAGTACCTTGCCATAATAGATCTAAAGTGTGGTGTCTGTTATCTTTTTCTATTTTACCGAATAAATCCATTACATCGTTCTTTTCACCTTCCAAAATCTGAACAATACTTTCTTCAAAATAGACCAGGCATCCGGTTATATTCCGAGCATTATTTCTCTTTCGTGCATCAATGAGAATGTTCTCAATTTGATCTATTGTTAATTCGGGTGCTATTTTTGATTGGTAGGTTAGTTGAAACATTTATTCAATAAAGTATGTTTAGCACATTAAGTTAATAAAAAAGTTCATGCATTTTGCCAATCTCTTAAAAAAGCGGTCTGCTATAATTTTCCAATAGTCAACAACTCTCCCCACTGGGTAGTATATCTAGGGCTCCTGTGTTCTTTTATCAATGCCCATTCTTTGGTTCTGTTCCCTACGGTAGCTACCTTAATTTTGTTTTTACCAAATTTGCCGTTTAAATCATCAATGACACTGGTAATTACATCACTTTCACTTTTATGTGGTTTATTGAACAAATTTGTCTGCACCTCATTTTGGCGGACCAATTGCGTTAGGTTTACGCCTACTTTTTTGTACCTATAGCCTGGTTTATATATTTCTCGCAAACCTTTAAGTGCTTCTTTCGTTAACCTAATAGTGCTATCAGTCGGTGTGTCTAGCGTTATGATCGTCTTATTTCTATACTGCTTATCTATAGCACTATGTTGATTGGTCTGTAATGAAATTTCTAATTGAGCCGCAAGACTTTGTTGCTGTCTTAGCAGATCGGCCACTTCGGCTACATAATAACTGCAAGCTTCTTCTATGAGCGAATAATCGGTCAGCTTGAAACCGAACGACTTTGCCGTGCCAATACCTTTTTTAGCGTTGGCTTCCGTTTCTAGAACCAAACAAGGTATATTATTAAGTTCTCGCCAAAGACGTTCGCCTATAACCGTCATTTCTTTCCTAACCCAGGCCACTGGCATATTGGCAAAATCCAACGCTGAATGAATGCCATTGTTTTGAAGCCGAATTGCATGTTTCTTACCAATGCCCCAAATATCCTTCACCTGAAGATTTAGCAGTAAATGGTGTCTCTTTTTTTCACTATCCACTACATATACATTATTGTTTTTAGGTATTTTCTTGGCGTACTTATTCGCTAATTTTGATAGTGATTTTGTCTTTGCAATACCCACACCCACAGGTATACCCGTATTTTTATATACCGTATCTTTTATTGTATGTGCAGTTGCCGTGTAATCATCTAGCCTAAGACATCCCAAATCTACCCAACTTTCATCAATGCTGTATTCTTCCACTCTGGGTGAAAAGGTCATCAAGGTATCCATTACTCTTCTTGACATATCACTGTAAAGCGTATAATTCGATGAAAAATAGGTGACATTATTTTCATCCAACAACTTTCGTATTTTAAAAATAGGCTGAAACATGGGAATATCCGTCAGAGCTTTTGCTTCCTTGTTCGCAGCAATTACGCATCCGTCGTTATTACTTAAAACAACTACCGGTTTATTAATTAAATCTGGTCTAAAGACCTGCTCGCAAGAGGCATAAAAACTATTACAATCTACCAATGCTATCATAACACCGCTTTAATTATATATGTTATGGTTCCCCAAATATTCATTTCAAGATTATGTTCTTTTGCTATACGTACTATCTTAAAACTATCGTCTACCGTTGCTAGCACTAACTGGTTTTTTTTAGGACTTAAAGATTTATCTACAATAAGTACATCATTGGTAACTACGTTATACTCTTTAAATTCATCATCGACCACCCTTATGTAAAAAGTTGAAGATGAATTGGACACCAAAACTTCATTTAAATCTATACGAGGTTCACTGTAATGTGTAGCCGGACTGGAAAAACCTGTCTGCGTAGGGCTTTTAACCCTATGGTTGTTTCCTGACTTTTTAATTAAACGATTATCTAAATCATTCATTATTATAGGATTACATTATTATTCTTTTCGCTCTCTTACCCAAAAATCATTAGGTACATTCCAAAAACCCAAGACGGGCATAATTTTAAAAACCACTCGGGATGGATACCTGTAGTATAGATAAATATCATGTGTGTCAGTTTCATATTCCACAAAGAAACCATCCATAGAAATCGGTTTTTGCTCTATTAGCCCTAAATCCTTTAATGCACATTCATACCGATCTTTCCCTATCTCTTTGAGCAGGGCCTTAATACGCTTAATATCATAATTTCTAAATACTGTTTTGGACATGCTCCAAATTTCAGGATATATTCCAAATAATTTAATGTATTTTTGAAAATATTATTAACAATGACGATAAAATAAAAAAACCACCTCAAGGCGAGGTGGTTATCCAAATCCAATCAATAACCCTTTAAATAAATTGAAGGGACTCAAAAACTTAATCAATGCTACAAAAGTACGTATGGTTACGAATGATTTTCGGTAAATTTTTAACGTAAAAGAATTGAATCTATATGCCTAATAAAGCTATTAATTACTTAATGCGAGTTAACTTTATGTACAAAAGCATACTAATTTACAATCACCGTATAGCTTTGATCTCATGAACATGGCTATTCTAAAAACTTCAATTTAACTACAACACTAAATGAGTTTAAAAGAAGAATTAAACAAGCAACAGTTAAAAGCGGTTGAATTTTCAGGTAAACATCTGTTGGTATTGGCAGGTGCAGGTACCGGAAAAACACGCACAATTATTGCAAGGGCCGCGTATTTGATAGAAAACGGAGCAAATCCGTCAAAAATTCAGATTCTTACATTTACCAAAAAAGCGGCAAATGAAATTGTAGAACGTGTAAAGGCAAGCTTACCAAAATCTAATGGGCGCGCTATGAGCGGTGCAACTTTTCATTCTTGGTGCAATCAACTGATCATTAAATACCCCAACTTATTCGGTGCCGCTAATTTTACGGTCATTGACCCGGATGACCAATTGGGATTGATGAAAATGGTCTGCGGTAGTCATAGCGAAGTTTATGGTAAGCTACGTATTAAACCTCAACAATTATTAGATGTCTATTCTTATGCCAGAAATACCAAAAAGAATTTAACCGAATCTATACGCACGTTGCTCTACAAGGGTAAAGAAGATAAGGATACCGATTATGAAATAACCGCAATGAAGCCCAATGTAGAACTACTACTAAGGGCATATCAAAAAAAGAAAATGGAACAGCATTATCTTGATTATGATGACCTGTTATTGGTAGTTTCTACACAACTAAAGTCTAACCTTGAGGCCAGAAAGCTCTTATCTCAAGACCTTGATTATCTACTGGTGGACGAAATGCAGGATACCAACCCGCTGCAATGGGAACTACTTTCCCCGTTCATAGATATCTGTAGTTTGTTCTGTGTTGGCGATGATGCGCAATCTATCTATTCTTTTAGAGGTGCAGATTTCAGAAATGTTCATCTGTTCAAAGATCGCGTACCCAATTCAGAAGTTTACAAACTTGAAAAGAATTACCGCTCTACGCAAGAGATACTGGACATCTCTAATTGGTTATTGGGTAAATCGCCAATAGATTACAATAAACAATTACAGAGTGTACGGGGAAACGGAGAAGTACCTAAATTACTGAATGTAAGCGATGAATGGCAAGAGGCGAATTGGGTAGCAGATGAGATTTTAAAAAATTATACCGATGAAGACCGTAAATTTTCGGACCACTTAATTTTATCGCGTTCCCAATATTACACCAAGACATTACAGGCGGTTTTCATAAGACGAAAAATACCTTACGTTACCTACGGAGGCCGTAAGTTTTTACAAGCAGCCCATATTAAAGATCTTGTTTCTTTGTTACGTATAGTCAACAACCCTTATGATGAAATTGCTTGGGTACGGTTCTTGACCTTTTGGGAAGGAATAGGAGAAGTGAGAGCTTCCAGAATTATGGCAGTTATCATTGCCGATGAAGGTAAAACCGACATCCCCACACTATTACAGGGCGCCATACCCGGAAAAGATGGAATCAAAATTGCAGAACTTTATAATGCCGTACAAAAAGAGAAAGGCAAAGTGGGCAGAATGGTAGACATTGCCTATGATGCCATGTCATTAGGGCTAGCTTTCAGATATCGTAAAGATTGGATCGAGAAGCGCAAAGGCGACTTCCCTGTATTAAAACTTTTGGCGAACAGCTACGCTAGCCTAGGTGAATTTATTGGTGAAGGTTTATTGGACAATGCGGAAAAGATGAACGGCGCACCTGTGCTAAGCGAATCGCAATTAGAGACCGATGAAGAAAAAGACCATGTGGTCATATCTACTATCCACTCTGCAAAAGGATTGGAAGCAGATGTCTGTATTGTTTTGAATGTATCGCCAAAGGCATTTCCTTCCGCATGGTCTTTAGATGATGTAGATGCCATTGAAGAAGACCGTAGAGTGCTGTATGTTGCACTAACACGTGCTAAGAATAGATTGATAATAACAAGAAATACCGCATCAATATCGGCAATTCACGGTAAATCCATTCCTGCCAATGTAGGACAGCAGACAGACGATGCAGAAACCTATTTTTTAACGGCTATACCTGAAGGGCTGGTACAACAAGAGACCATTGGTCATGACTTTAAACCAGTTAAAGATGCTTCAACACCCAATGCTATAGACCTTTCTTCAGGAATGGATTTCAGCTAAAGATTACAAATGCAGAAAAGACAATTTGCTATTATCTCCATGACCACTTTTGGTTATAAACCTGACCCTTTAAGAATAGTACAACTATCAATTAGTAAGCTTAGAGGTGACTATTACGAGCCTATTTTTACGACCAACATCAATCCTGAAGAACGTTTACCAAATTACATTCAGCAAAGAACAGGTTTGACCGATACTATACTTTTAAAAGCCCCTACTTTTTCAGAAGTTGCCAATACTATATTAGAAGAACTTGAAAATCACATACTGGTCGGTCATAACGCATCATTTCTACATTATGCCCTACAATCGGAATTTAAGTATTTAGGGTACTCTTTTAAAACTCCCCAGTTATGTACCGTACGCTTGGCGAAGAAGTTGATTCCGAACATGACTAGTTATGAACTACCCTATTTGAGCGGTGTATTGAATATTCCGTACACAGCATCAAATACTCTAAATGATGACAATGCTGTTGCCATACTATTTCAAAGATTGATTTTGCTAGATGATGACGAAATGGTCATCTCAAAATTCTTAGAACCTAAAGTCGAAAAAGAACATATAGCACCCAAAAACATAGCCTATCAAAAACTAAACGCTTTACCTAACTCTCCCGGTATTTATAAGTTTCAAAATAAGAAGGGTGAGGTAATATATGTTGGCAAAGCGAAGGATATTAAAAAAAGGGTATTAAGCCATTTCTATAATACCACGGAGAAAGAAATAATATTATGCGATGCTACCTTTCATATAGATTTTGAAACTACCGGTAGCGAACTTATTGCCTTATTACGAGAAGCCGATTTGATTGACAAACTAGATCCACCTTTTAATTACATTCAAAAGAAAAGTTATGTCACGTACCATATAGTGCCTCAAAAAAATAGAAAAGGGATAATACAGCTTAAAATAGAAAGAAGACCTTTTGAACACTCGCCCACCGAAATATTCTTGAAAAAAGGCGATGCCATTAAACGTTTAATTGAACTGACCGAGAAATTTAGATTATGCCCCTTACAAACTGGTCTAAAAAGTAAGTTGGGCAGATGTTCCCATGGTGAGTATAACGAATGTGATGGCGTTTGCACCGGGGAAGAAGAAATAGGACTATACAATTTTAAAGTTGAAAATGCCTTAAATTATCTCAACAATGAAAATGACAATTATGTACTTTTTGAAAAAGGTAGAACCAAAGAGGAACGTGGTTTTGTTTTAATTCTTCATGGTGTTTATCAAGGATATGGATTTTTAGACAATTCCCAATCGGTTTCTAATTTAGAACATTTAAAAGATATGTTAAACCCTAAAAAACACTCTTATCATACCGCAAAGATTATTTCAAGCTATACCAAGCGTAATCCATGGAAAATTAAACCTTTGGAAAATGTAGGTTAAGATTTAAAAAAAACAACACATCTAGTTTATTTAATTCACCTTCATTTCAAAAGCCTCATTAAACTTTGCCATTTCTTGTTCCTCCCAATCTTTTTGTAATTCTTCAGGGTCAAACCATTGTGGTTCCGTATGGGTCTTACTCCAGTTCCGGGCCTCTATAACCATTTGCTTCAATTGCTCTGGATGCTCTTTGCTTAGGTCATTACTTTCACCTAAATCATTTTCTATATTGAAGAGCTTCCAAGGGTTTTCATTTGTCCTTAAGGCTTTCCATTCATTCAGCCTTACACCAACATCACTATATCCTTCTCTATGCCTTAAAACAAATAAAGGTTCATCTTTTCTTGCGTTTCTGCCTTCTATCAAATCTTGCCAAATGTCTTTACCGTCTAATTTTTTTCCCTTTGGGATAGAAGCTCCTGACAATGTTGCAAACGTAGGATAAAAATCTAACGCAGAAACCGGGTAATCAAACTTTTTTCCTGAAGGAATATTTGCCGGCCAATGAAAGAACATTGGCACTCGGTAACCGCCTTCGCAAGTGCTTCCTTTCCCTTCCCTTAAAGGGTAATTGTTTGCTCCTTTTGAAAGTTTACCTCCATTATCACTAAGAAAAACAATAAGCGTATTTTCATACTCATTTTTAGCTTTAAGCGCTTTTACCAATTCGCCAACGCCTCTATCAACTGCATATACCATAGCGGCATAGGTTCTTCTGTCATTATCTTCAATATGCCTAAATAATTCTAAGTCTTCCGCTTTTGCTTCTAAAGGTACGTGAGGGGCATTATATGCCAAATACAAGAAGAAAGGATTCTCGTCTGTATTTGTACCCTTAACAAAATCTACAGCTTTTCTAGATAGCTCATCCGTAAGATATTCCGTTGGGTTTTCTACATTTTTACCATTATGCTCCAATGGCTTTAAATAATCGAAAACAACCTCTCTTCGTTCTGCTTTTTGCTTATTATAAATAACAGTATATTCCTCTGGAAAATACTTATGACCACCGCCTAAAAATCCATAAAAATCGTCAAAACCTCTTTTATTTGGATGATAATCTGCTACTGCGCCCAAATGCCATTTACCAACCGCACCTGTTCTATAGCCTGCATCTTTGAGCATTTTACTCATAAAGACTTCTTGTAACGGTATTCCTTTACCAACACCTACCTCACTATTCGCTGGTAAGTTAAACTGAGAACCAATTGTATGTGGATATCTTCCTGTTAACAATGCGGCCCTACTGGGGCCACAGAAGGGATGTGCAACATAACCTGAAGTTGCAATAGTACCGTTTAATGCCAGCTCGTCCAAGTGCGGGGTATCAATATCTTTAGAACCGTTAAAACCAACATCTGCATACCCTAAATCATCTGCAACGATTAGTATTATATTTGGTCTTTTAACTGATTGAACCGTTTTTTCGACGTCATCTTTTTGGTGTTCTTTACAACTACTACCTATAATTGATAGGGTAAGAACGATTGCACAACCGAATATATATTTTTTCATCACTTCTAACTATTAATTAAGCTTCGCCATATTTCCTTGCCAACCTTTATTGAACTGAACCAAAAGTTCTTCAACTATCTTGGGATTTTCATTTGCGATATTCATAGTTTCGGTAGGATCATTTTTGTGATCGTACAACTCAAAAAATACCGGCTTAGATTTTTGGTCCGTATAATCTTTCCAAACCGTAAAACGATATTGAGATGTTCGCATTGAATATCCCATTAATCTATTTTCAAAAAGGTCCCTGTTCCATTTATTGCCCTGTTGCTTCTTTATTCTTTCTTCAACCTCCTTTAATAATGGTCCGAACGATGTTTCCCTCATCCCCTTAGACAAAGGGTTGGCCGCCCATTCCCGTAATGCCGGACTTGGAAATTGAGTAAATGCCGCTGTTTTCCATTCCATGTTGGGGTTCGTCAACAAAGGTTTAAAACTTTGTCCTTCAATACGCTCAGGAATGGACAATCCCGCTAATTCACATAGCGTAGGGTACATGTCCACTAGTTCAACCAGGGCATTGGTTTTACTACCTCTTATAGCACCTGGCATATTAGGTGTTGAAACTATAAGCGGCACTCGCGTAGCTATCTCGTAGTTAGTTGCTTTTCCCCAAATACCCATGTCACCCAAATGCCAACCATGATCGCTCCACAGCATAACAATGGTATTGTCCTTTAACCCTTCTTCTTCCAAAGCGTTTAGCATTTTACCTATTTGAGCATCAACATAACTCACTGTTGCCAAATATGCGCGTTTTAAGTTTTTAGCCTGTTCATCTTCTATATCACCATAATTAGGTATATCTGCTCTGGCACGTAATTCAAAAGAAGCATGTAACCCCATTGCCGCACCATTTACCGGACCCTCATGTTGATCTGTCAACTGCAAATCCACATCTTCATACATGTCCCAGTACTTTTTAGGAGCGATCCATTCTAAATGAGGCTTTAAAAAACCCAACCCTAAAAAAAATGGTTTATCGTTTTGCGCCATTTCCTTCATTGTTTCAATGGCCAATTCAGTATTATGACCATCTTCATAGCTATTGTCAGGAGCGTCTGCAAACTCATAAGCCGGACCTTTACCTAAACCATTTCTAGGTGCATTTTCACCATATTTGGCAATGACTTCAGCTCGGTTTTTCCTAAATATCTCTTGATTTTCAGCTAGCACATATCCTCTAACCCTTTCTGGCATTTCCTCAACTTTAGGCCCCGAATATGCTTTTCTGCTCCATGAAAGTTCTTCATCTGTGTAACCAGGATGAAATATCTTTCCCGCATAAACAGTTTCATACCCTACCGATTGCAAATGCTGTGGCAAGGTTACTATATCTGGATTGAGGTCCCGGAAATATGAAAAATTCTCGATAACCTTTATAGTCTCCGGCCGGGCGCCTGTCATAACACTTGCTCTAGAGGGGCTACAAATAGCTTCTTGGCAATAAGCGTTATTAAACAAAAGACCTTCTGCCGCAAGTGCATCCATATTTGGCGTTATTGCAACTTCTGAACCGTAGGCGCCTATCTCAGGTCTTAAATCATCTATAGCGATAAATAGAATATTAGGTTTTTTAACGGGCTCTACGGATAAATTTTCTATTTGGGCCTTGCAGCTAAATAGAAATATATTTAATAGAATTAAGATGTTTATCCTTTTCATACGACCACCTTTTTAGTTTTAAAAATTAAGTACTATTATTTCTTACCTATAAAAACCTTACCACCCTTTTTAATAGTTCTGTTTATGCTCTCGCCGTTGCTCCACGTAACATTCACTTTTACCGGGGCTTTACAAAGACCCAATCCAAAGTGCATATTTGCATTAAAACTTGAAGAATAAACCGACCCTGTAGCGCCTACCCTTTGTAGCTGATTATTTTTACAGCCCGTAACTTTTACCAGTGCACCCAATGCAGTAGCTTTACCGGATGGCGAATTACCAACTTTCACGATAATATGTTTGTTATAGGAATTAGACAATATCTCATTTTCAAACAAATGCCATTTACCGCGTTCATTACCTATTACCACATCAACATCACCATCTAGGTCATAGTCCAAAACCTCAACTGCCATACCTATTGCACCAATATCCGAAGTAATTATACCATGATGGTGAACCTGCTTAAATGTAGCATCACCCTGGTTTAGGTAAATAATGGATTTATTTTCATAAACAAGCTCACCTCTTCGTACCATCAGTACGTCTTGAAAGCCATTATTATCAAAATCTGCAACCGAAACCCCAACGGTATGATCTTCAAGCAAAAGATTTGCTTTTTCAGTGACATCAACATACTTGCCTTTTATATTCTCTAACAAAACATCGGGCAAACCTCTAGAATGTTCATATGCCGGGTATTCCTTAACTCCTTTTACAGTTCCCGTTGTGGGAGACCAAGTACTACCGGCAATACGCCAACTATCATTACCAACATACCCCACATGTATACCACCTTCTTCATTTAAAACATCTGGAAAACCCAATGCATTACTATTAACCAAGCGTATGTCCTTACCTGAATGTGTTTCTCCAATAAATTGGTACTGATATGCAGATTCACCTATATAATATGCGTCATTAAATGGCCATTGCGATTGAAAATTATTCATATGTAACACATCGCCTACTAATAAATCATTAAACTGAAAATCACCTCTTTTGGTAAAAAAACCCCATGTTAGCGTTTCTTCATTAAAAAATGTTTCACCAATTTCAAATTCTTTTCCCCTGGTCATTATTAAATCAAAATCACCATCATTGTCAAAATCAATTTCACTTATGGCCGTTACGTCATTAATTTCATAAGGTAAAAGTGCCGACTTCTCTTCATAGGTTAAATCTCCATTACCTAGGTAAAGCCTGACCTTATCATTACCAAACAGCAGTATATCCATAATACCATCGGTATTTACGTCGGTCAACGTTGTTTTTTGACCATCCGCTTTTATCATGGGCAATGTTGCTTTTAAATGAAGTTGTCCCTTAGCATCATTTTCATAAATATAATTCTCTGTTTGTCCCTTTTTTTCTTTGGACGGAAAAGCGAAATTTATGAGGTCCAAATCACCATCTTGGTCACCATCATAAAATTTTAAGGTTCTACCTCTCATCATTTCAAATGGTACTTTAAAATCTGGCAAGGGCAAAAACTCCCGCTGTGCGGTAACTTTATACATTTTTGAATTACGGGCATTACTACCGGACCCACCACCTCTGGACAATACCATTTCGTTTATTCCGTCAAAATCAAAATCACCGACAGCCACACCATGTAAGTCACCCATGATCACATCATAGGGTTTTGAAAAACTGCCTTGGTTATTCCAGCAAACACTAATGCCCAAACCATGATCATTGAGAACTAGATCAGGATATCCATCATTATCCAAGTCGGCAACAATTGGGGCATCCCATTTTCTAAGGTTTACTTCCTTTCTAGGGAAACCCTCAAAATTCTCTTTAAAAAAAACGACCGATCCATGCTTATCTTGCGACCAAGCATTTAATAAAAAACCTAAAAAAATAACACTAAAAACGCCTTGTATCTTGGTTCGGCACTGCATTATATCGCTCATCATCTTAATATCGGAAACTTCAGTTAATTCCAAATCATTGGCATGAAAACCGTCATTTCACCAACACCCCTATTACTCCATGCGTAGTATGGTACTAGATGAGTTTTAAACGTATCAAATTTTGGCATACCCACTTCTTGATACATGCCCAGAGCTTTATCTTTCCTTATCATTAAATCCCCATCTAATGTTGTCATACCACCAAGGTAATCTGGTCTGTAGGTTGGTTTTAAACTATTACTACCTTTAACATAAACATCAAATATGCTGGTATCTTCCGGTAAATCGGCAGATTCTACACAGTAGACTACAGGTCCTCTTTTTACGGCAACTTGATTACGAACTTCTTCGATTCTAGGATGACCTTCAATGAACTTTACCTCCATTGGCATATCTAAGGTAATTACATCACCAGCTTTCCACTCACGCTCAATTTTAGCGAAGCTTCCTGCTTCAACGTTCTCAACGGCTTTACCATTTACATTAAGTGTACTACCTTCTGCCCAAGCAGGAATTCTCAACAACATTTCAAAAGCTTCTGGCTTACTTTCTTCTATTGTAATCTTTACCTCCCCTTCCCAAGGATAGTTGCTTTTTTGATTTAATTTTATTGCTGAACCATCTAATAAGGTAGTTTCTAATTTATTACCGCCATAAAGGTTTACAGCAATACCATTTTCAGATTTACTGTAGGCCCACCCTGGTGACTTTGCTATAGTACGCACCAAGTTTGGTGGGCAACAAAAACATTTTAGGTAAGGTTGACGCTCCGGAAATTCCACGTTCATTTTATCATAGTCCAAGGCACCATCAACCTTACGCAATGGATTAGAGTAATAGTAATCTTTTCCTTCTAGGCTAATACCCGAAAGCCCACTGTTATGCAACACTAATTCCATAACATCTCCGTGCTTGGAATCTCCACTTAAGGTCAACATTCTATAATTGAACATTGAATTACAAATGTTGGCACAAGTTTCATTATAGGCCGTCATATTGGGCATCATGTATTCATCAATGAATCCTTCTTCAATTTTATCCAATCGCGATGACCTACCGTAATGCGTTTGCCCAACTGCACCTGTTATGTACATTTTTTTATTGGTTACGTTATACCAAAGTCTATTTAAGGCGTCTATTAATTCTTTCTCGCCTGTTTCTGCATATACATCTGCGGCACCGGCATAATAATACAATGCCAGAACTGCGTGCCCTACCGCTTCTGTTTCTTCCCTCAACGGAACTCTTTCTTGCACCATATCACCAATAGGATAACCCTCTGTGGTTGAGTCTTCAACAATATCGAAAGTACCTCTAAGATTTATGAACTGTTCTGCAAGTTTTAGATAGCGCTCATCTTTTGTGGTACGATAAAGTTCTACCAAGCCCATTATTTGGGTTTGATTAAAACCGAATCTTTTCAATGAGTCTTTTATTGGCACGAATAATTCGTATAAATAATCTGCATGTTTTATGGCGATATCCAAAAAGTTAGTTTTACCTGTTACACGATTATGGATACATGCAGCGGTCAATAAATGCCCACTATTGTAAAGTTCATGATATCTTCTGTTGGTAAATGGGTCTATATCTTCACGAATGATAGCAGGAGTAGATAGGTACCCATCCTCTTGTTGTGCCTTGCCGATGACCTCTATAATTTCATCTAGTTCATTTACAATAGCTTCGTCCTTGTTTACACCGTATAGATACAAATTGGCTTCCATCCACTTGTAAAAATCACCATCATGCCACCAAAAACCTTTGTGCTCGCCTTCTTTAAGACCTGCCGCAATTTTAAAATTATTATAACCATGACCAACATCGCCTTTTAGAATTTCTCCCATATGCGGAATCATTACCTCCTCGGCAATCTTCCATTTATCTGCCCAAAAGCCTTCGGTCCAACGACAATCCCCAATATCTATACTTTTAAGTTTAACATTCGGGCTATTTGTATTGTTAATAATACCTCTATTGGTATGTAGTGATAATATTTCTTTTTTTTGATTTACATCTGTTGATGCAACTTCTTGATTTTCTTTACAGGAAAAGAAAACGGCTAAAAGACAAAAGCTGAACAAAGTGATTTTTTTCATTTTACTTAGAGTTGAAATAAGGATTACAAGAAACGCATAAACCAGGAAATGTGAGATGTGATTATTAACTATGACCTACACTATTTTACCCTTTATCTAAAACTTAGGCAATCTCTAATTACCATTTACTACAAGAGCACTAGATTTCTTACAGGTGAGAATATGGCTTTACTTCTCTGTTATATCCATACGTTTAACATCAACAAATAGCGGTCCTGTTGCCAATCTTCCAATTTTAAAATACGCATGAAAATTACCTTCTCCCTTTGGCAAAGAAACGTTGGTAAAAACAACATTTCGCTGTCCTTTAACAATAGGCTTTGTTAGATGTAAACGGTTATATTTTATATTTGCCTTGCCATCTTCGTTTACCTCTGGGAGATCTAAGCTAATGGCATACAATCCGGACTCTGTTGTAACCCGCCAATGCCCCAATTCATTTTTTGAAATTACACGAGGTCCGCCCCAATCAAATCTAGATAGGTTTACTTCTGGTTGTTGCGGTGTACCTAAATATATTCTTTGAATACCTTTAGCGTCTCGCTCTTCCGTAACCTCATCGAACCAATTCTCGTACTTGGCCAACAAATCTTCTACAACATCTGGATGGTCTTTAGCCAAATTAATGCGTTCACTTGGGTCTTCCTCAACATTATATAGCTCTAAATTTGCCAGTACTTCTTGTAATTCTTCATCTTTGGGTTGATATAGAATGCCATGTGGAAAATCATGCGGACTGATCAATTTATATTTTTGGGTTCTTACTGCAAAATGCATGTATTTAAAAGGTGTAGGACCATAATGCATTTGAGTGAAAAACAAGCTATTCTCAAAAGAAGTCTTTTTACCGGTCCACAAAGGTAAAAGAGATTTTCCGTCAATCTTAATATTCTCTGGTGCCTGTATATTACAAGCGTCAAGTATGGTGGGTAAAATATCGATCACGGTACCCATAGTTTTTGTGGTCTGATCCGGTTGTATATGACCGGGCCATTTTACAAAAAACGGTACTCTAATTCCACACTCATAAACACTTGTTTTAGTACCTCTTAAATTAGCTGTCCACCGACCCGGGTAAACATCATTCTTTGTTCTTCTGTTTCTTGGACCATTATCCGAAAGAAAAATTACAATGGTATTCTCTTCAATCCCCAGTTCCTTTAGTTTTTCTAACACGCGACCAACATTATAATCAATGTTATCGATCATACCATACGTTAGTGCGTTGTCTTCATGCAGTCCTTTTTTGCGATAAGGCTCTGCCCGTTCATCTGGAACTTGTAACGGAAAATGAGGCAAATTGGTCGCTAAATACGCTAAAAAAGGCTTTTTGTCCTTTTGACCGATAAAATCTAAAGCAGCATTGGTAAAAATATCATCGCAATACCCTTCATACTTTTTAGACACATTGTTATGTTCTAAAATAGGGTCGAAATAGGTATTTCCGGCAGGTCCTGCAGCCTGACCTATTCCACCACCTTTATGTACCAACGCTTCTTGGAACCCTTGATCTGTTGGTCTCATTGGTGCATTATCGCCTAAATGCCATTTTCCAAAAATGCCAGTTCTGTAGCCATTATCTTGAAGTATTTCTGCCAAAGTCTTTTCTGAAGTATTCATAAAGTGATCTACCTGAGTTACAGCTGTTACCCCAGTTCTATATGGATATCTTCCGGTTAAAACAGCAGCACGGGATGCTGAACAATTTGGGTATGCAAAAAAATGGGTCATCTCTACACCTTGCTCACCAATAGATTCCATATTAGGTGTCTTCAAATACGGGTTACCATGAGCACCTATATCTCCGTAGCCTTGATCGTCGCTCATCATAATGATAACATTAGGGCGATTTTGTGATCGTAAAATGGAGCAGGTAGAAATAATGGTTACCGCAATCAATATTCTTGACAATCTAAACTTTAGCTGAGTACTCATAATTAAACTTCTTTTACCAATTTGTATAAGAACCATCTCTCTTTTTTAAGCGGGGTGTTTCTACAGGAATAAATACTTTGGACAAAGCCAACTCTTCATTGAAATCAACACCTAGCCCTGGAACATCTGGAATACTATATTTAGCACCTTGCAATTGCGGTTGATTAGGATAAAATTCAGCATCATTGGTACCTGGCTGTTCTGCCGGAGTATTGATTTCCTCTAACCAAGCAACATTGGGGCATGCCGCTGCCAAATGAATGGAAGCCGCAGTACAAATTGGACCTAACGGATTATGTGGCATTAAGTCAATATAATGCGCTTCTGCCATAGCAGCTACTTTCATAGCCTCTGTAATACCTCCTACATTACAAACATCTACCCTAGCAAATTGGGTGATGCCTCTTTCAATGTAGGGCAGAAATTGCCATTTACTTGCAAATTCCTCACCTATTGCAAAAGGTACATCTACCATTTTGCGTAGGCTCTCATACGCTTCGGGCGTTTCATCCCTAATGGGTTCTTCAATAAAATCTAAAGTTCCCTTAGGCATTTTCGACAAAAAAGAATAGGTCTCCGGTGCTGAGAGTCGGTGATGATAATCTATACCTACAACCGGATCAGGTCCTATAACTTCTCGTAACCTTGTAACCCATTTTGATATTTTTGCAATAGATTCCCTAGGTTCAAAAATAGCCTGACTATTCTCTTCATACTCTGCAGGTGCCAAACGCAACACATTCCAACCTTCTTTGATCAAGTGTTGGACCCTTCCAATTAATTCGTCTTCTGAAGTGAATCGTAATGAAGCAAAACAATCTATATAATTTCTTTGTTTACCCCCTAATAGTTCATAGACCGGTACACCCAAAGATTTTCCCTTTATATCATACAAGGCTATATCAATGGCAGAAATAGCCGCGGTCAATACACGACCTCCTTCAAAATACTGACCTCTGTATAAATCTTGCCAAATAGCTCCGATCTGATGAGGGTCTTTACCTACTATATTTGGTCTAAAATGGTCTATAGCACCAATGACCGCCAATTCCCTACCGGATAATCCCGACGCTCCCCAGCCGTATATACCGGCATCGGTCTCTACTTTGATGACCAATTGACTGCCAAAACCTATATTGATAGGATATGTTTTTACTGCTGTAATTTTCATTTAAGATTTTATACTTTGGGTTCTACTACTTCAATTCTTTTTACTTTACCAACAATCAACAAAAAGGACAAAAAACCAAGAAGTGTCATTGCGCCTATAAAATATAATGCCGGACTAAAATCGCCATCCTTCACAAGTACCCCTATAACTACGGGAACTACCACGGCCGAAAGTCCACCAATTAAATTAAACACACCACCTACCAAACCGATCAAATGCTTTGGCGCCATTAACGAAACAAATACCCATGTGATAGAAGCCAACCCATTACCAAAATAAGCAAGGGTCATAAATAAGATGACGTAAAAAGTATCATTGGTGAAATTTGCTCCTATAATACTGACCGACAATAATAAACCGCATAAGACCGGTGCTTTTCTGGCAATCTCCTTAGACTTACCTTTCTTGATTAAAAAGTCTGAAGTGAAGCCAGAAAGTAATACTCCTGCAAATGCCGCCAAAAAAGGCAACGATGCCAAAAAACCCGACTTTATAAAATCCAATCCCCTATATTCTACCAAATAAGTTGGAAACCAAGTCAAGAAAAATATAGAAACAGAACCTACACAAAACTGACCAAGGTATACCCCCCACAATTTTCTATGTTTAAAAGCTTGTGCTAAGTCTAACCAACTAAACTTTGTTTTTTCTGTTGTAGCCTTCGTAGTCTTCACTAGACCACCACCTTCTCTAATATGCTCAATCTCCTTAGAACTTACAGACTTGTGTTTATCTGGATCACGATAAAAGGTATACCAAACAATTGCCCAAAGAATACCTATTACTCCCGAAACTATAAACAAACCCCGCCAACCCAATTTATCTTGAATTATGGTCAATACCGGAAACAGAAAGGCCAAACCAATAAATTGCCCGGAAGTATATATAGCTATTGCGGATGCCCTTTCATTCTCAGGGAACCATTTTGTAACTATGGCGTTATTTGCAGGATATGCGGGCGCCTCAAATATTCCAATACTGGCACGCAGACCCAACAAAACTATGAATGAATTGACAAACCCTTGTAGCAATGTAGCTATTGACCAAAAAAATAGCATAAGACCATATAACAACCTAGCCCCTACTTTATCCACGACGATGCCGCCTGGTATTTGCAGTGCAACATACGTCCACCCAAATGCCGAAAAAATTAAACCCAATTGTACGGATGAAAGATCTAAAGCTTCTTTAATTGCCGGAGCGGCGACAGAAATATTGGTCCTATCCAAATAATTAATAACTACACTTCCAAAAATTAAGGCAAGTATGTTATAGCGTTTCTTGGTCATAAAATTGAATTTCTACTTTTTAGATTCCCCGTTCAAATATTTAGATTGATCCCTATATTCATCCATGCGATCTATATCAACTTTTTCAAAAGACTTTTTTAACATCCATCTAGGTCTTTCTAAAGTAAGTTCCCAAGCAAAAAGCTCCTTAAACAGCTCCCTTACCATTTCAGGGTGATCCGCAACCACGTTATTGGTTTCAGAAATATCATTTGGAATATTATAAAGTTCAGCTGGTCTATCTGGATATCTAATGAGTTTCCAATCTCCTTTACGAATTACACCCCTTGCATCTTTTTTCCAAAATAACGTTTCGTGCGGTCTATCTTCATTTATACCATTGATGTAAGGCATAAGGTTTACACCGTCAATGTCTTTTAATTCTTTTTCATTACCACCTGCCGCCGCGTAAAATGTAGGTAGCAAATCTAAAGTACTTATTGGGTAATCATATACCGTATTCGGTTGCAACTTACCTGGCCACTTCATTAAAAAGGGTACACGTATACCACCTTCTAAGTGGCTGGATTTAGTGCCACTTAATGGATAGTTTACACCGGCATTTTTATCGGTAGGACCACCATTATCATTTGTAAATATGACAATGGTATTATCCTCAATACCCAATTCTTTTAATTTATCCAGAACCTTACCACACGCACGATCTAGTGCCAAAGTCATAGCGGCAACAGTCTTTCGTTTACCTTGTAAATAGGGAAATTGATTTAAATCATCTTCCGTGGCATCCATAGGCGTATGGACCGCATTAAAAGATAATATGGTAAAAAACGGTTTAGATGCTTTTGCGGTTCTCTCTATAAAATCTACAGATTCTTTTGCCAATGCATCGGTCAAATATTTTTCTGGCTCTACAAAATTACCAAAACCACGTTCCATTAAATCCAATTCACTCGCAGGCGCATCAGAATATGGAAAATAACTTCTTGCACCTCCTCTAAAACCATAAAATTCATCGAAACCTCGCTTGGTAGGGTGAAACCTATCATCACCTCCTAAATGCCATTTACCATAAAACGAGGTAGCATACCCTTGCTTTTTCAAGTAATCTGCTATGGATACTTCTTCTACGGGTACACCCATTTCCCTATTGTCCACTGCAGATACAGCACTCATATAACCAGGTACATTATTCTCTTCAAAGCCAAATCTTTGTTGATATTTACCTGTTATCAACCCAGCTCTAGACGGACCACATGTGGGATCTGACACATACGCTTGTGAAAAGCGTACGCCTTGTTTTGCCAGTTTATCTAGATTTGGGGTCTTCATTATTTTACTACCATGAAAACCAAAATCAGCATAACCCGCATCATCCGAAAACAATAGCACTATATTGGGTTTTTCCTGTGCCGAGGTACATATGCCAAAAAGGCAAAATACCATGAATACTATTTTTTTCATTAACATCTTTTTAAAGTTCAAAATATCTTTGAGAAGTAAAGCCGGAGACATACCCCGGCTTTGTTCTGCATTCAAATTGAAATAAGTTACTAATAATTAATATCCTTCGTTTTGAATTAGTGCCTCGGTTCTATTAATTTCCGATTGTGGTATTGGTAAATAATACTGCTTTTTATCAAATGGCCTTGTTTCAATAGTAAATTCTTCAAAAGAGACATTCTCATCCAAATCTTTTGTCCAACGCAGACCTTTTACGTCAAAACCAAGATTATCTTCATTTAACCAACGTCTCTCATCAAAGAAGTTATGGCCTTCAAAAGCTAGCTCTACTCTTCTTTCCCTTTTGATAGCCTCTAAAAGTTCTGCCCCACTAGATGTAATAGCTGGTTGCAAAGCTCTTTCTGAAACTCTGCTTACATATCTTCTTGCCGTCTCCTCATCACCAGCCCTAAACGAAGCTTCTGCATAATTTAAATAAATTTCAGCAAGACGATAGATAATATACGGTCTTCCCGGACTAGCTTGTTTTACATCTGTACCCAAGGCTTCGTTTTGGAATTTACGCATTGCATACCCTGTGGTAGAACCGTGTCTAAAGTTTCCTAATGTTTGCTGATCTTGCGAAAAAGAATCCAAACCATCTGGAACAACGGTGTTATCTACAGAGATAGCGTAATCAATAGGTCTTCCCCTAAAATTAGCCCCTTGATAATTAATATTGGCATAAAAGCGCATTTCACGATTTTCGTAAGGGTTTGCCGCATCATAAGAAGGACTATCGGTAGTACTACCATCTTCCATATTATAAACCAATGTGTAGTTGTGCAATGGGGTAGAAAGACTCCATCCATCAAAACCTCTTGGCGATTGTGCATTGTCTGGTTGGGTAGTTACATCTGTACCAAAACCGAACACACTTCCTCCAAATGGTCTTGCGAACAAAATATCTTCATTTGCCGATAAAAATAGTTCTTGGTAAGCCTTTGCATTTGGGGTACTTATTAAATCCCTGTCTCCAACCAAATCGATAACGGCCTTGGCCGCAGCGGCAGCATCTTGCCATTTATTAGGTTTGTCATAGGTATACAATTCTAAATTAGATGATTGTGGTGCCAACGAAGGATCATGCAGGTCACTGGCAGCATATAGCAAAGTTCTGGATTTAAGCGCCAAAGCAGACAATCTTGTAGCCCTGCCAAATTCCCCACTATCTCTGGTTAGAGGAAGAAGCGGTGCAATAGCATCTATTTCGTTTACTATAAAGTCTACAACATCTTGGTAACTGTTACGTGGAATGTTAAAGTCATCATCCAAGGTTGCTGCCGATGTCAACAATGGTACCCCACCAAAGAACTTTAGTAATTTTGAATACTGGTTAGCCCTTAAAAAACGCATCTCTGCCTTTAAAGCTTCAATTTCTTCAGGATTGTTTAGCTGCGCCTCACTGCCTTCAACTAATTCCAGAAAGACATTTGCTTGTCTCACATACGTCCAAAGATCTTGCCATTTGCGCCCCAACTGCCCCACATTCGCAGATGTCCACCCTCTAAGCACGGCGAATTGATCTAAAGCTTGTGTTGTTGCATTAAAATTCATTCTAGCTTCAAAAGAAGCAATTTCCACATTCATGTACCTGGCCCAAAATTGACTTCCGGCCCCAAAAGATTCAGTACTGTTATATGTGGTAAGCAGCAACAATTCTACTTGTTCGGGCGTGCTCAATACCAAGTCACTGGCAAAAGAATCCCTTACATCTATTTCTAAACTATCTTCACAAGCACCCAAACTAAAGAGAATGATTGTTAGCACAACCGCACTATATCTTTTAATCGATTTATAATTTTTCATGATTATTTTTTTTTAGAAACTAAAATTAACACCTATGGAATACGTCTTTAACGGAGTATAACGAGCTCCTCTAAAATTGTTATAACCCGTAGCTTCAGGGTCAAGGCCCAAATCCCAAATATCAGAGAAGAAAGTAGCTAGGTTATACCCCCTTGCAAATAAGCGTACATCTACAAACTTGATTACGTCACTCTTAAGCGTGTATGAAAGTTCCACTTCTTTAAGACGAACAAAAGAGGCGTCAAAATAATAAATATCGGCAAAGCCAGAAGTACCATCTACCTGCCCACCACTTATAGCATCACCTTGGGCAAAGGCTCTTGGATAAATTGAATTTCTATTGTTCGGTGTCCATCTTTCATTGAACACAAATTCCGGTTTCGATCCAGATTGATCAAAAAACACCAAGGTTTCCGCTTCTGCCTGGCCCTGGAACAAGAAATTTAAACCAAAAGCTTTGTAATTGACCCCCCCAAATACGCCATATTGTACTTGTGGTATGTTAGAAGTCGATGTTCTTATAAAATCATTTGCGTTGGCTACACCATCATCATCTATATCTAGGTAAATTGGCTCTCCTTCTACAGTACCTTCTCTTTTTATTTCTGTGGCATCTACTTGGGCTTGATCTCTAAAAATACCATCTGTAGGATAAACCAAATATGAATCTATAGGTTTACCGCCTTGCTTTTGTGAGTCCAATATATTATCACCCTCCGGCAACGAAATTACTTCGTTACGAGCATTGGTAAAGTTCATTCCTATATTATAAGAAAAGTTGTCGTTTACCTGATCGTTCCAAGCCAATTCAAATTCATAACCCCAACTTCTTGTCTCTCCAATGTTCTCTGCCGGTATTTGACTGTTTTGTAATCCTATGAATCCGGGAATCGCACCTGATCTGTTTACCAGAATATCCGATCTATCTTGCTCGTAGTAGTTTACATCACCCGACAATCTGTTGTCTAAAAATGTAAAGTTCAACCCAACGTTCCACAGCTTAGCAGTTTCCCAAGTAACATCAGTATTTGCTAACCTAGCAAGATTGTAGGTGTTGAAAAAATTCTCTCCACCCGCGCCCAATACATAATAGTTTGGAAATCTTGTGCCCAATGGATTATTGGCGTTTCCGGTGTTTGTCCCAAGATCGAACAAGGAAAGAAACTGATTGGCACCAATACGATCGTTACCCATTTCTGACCAAGAAGCCCTAAGTTTTAAACCGTCTATCCAACTAACGTTTTCTAAAAAGCCTTCTTTATCAATTGCCCAAGAAACGGCGGCACTTGGAAATGTACCATAACGGTTACCCTCTCCAAATCTACTAGACCCATCATACCTCATAGTAAAGTCGATAAAATATTTTTTCTTAAAATCATATGATATGGACCCAAAGAAATCCTGTCTTTTGAACTCAGAGCTAGTTCCGCCAGATGACTGCCTATCATCATTGTTACCTTGAAATAATTCTCCTCTGCTAGCATCTGGAAAACCACCAACTTTTGTAGCAAAGAAATTGTTAGAATCGTTCGTTAACCTTTCCATACCTACGAAAGTGCTTATTGAATGGTCACCGAACGTATTGTCATAATGTAAACGTGCGTTATAAATTTGCTCATCGAATTTATTAAAGCTCTCTGTCAATATACGTTCCGTTCCTTGTTGGTTAGAACCAATTCTAGGCTCAAACGTTCCATCATCTGATTGGGCGTAAAATGTCCACGGTGTATACCAAGATTTTGTATTGTTCTCTATTTTTCTAAATCCTGTAAATCCTTTTATACTTAAGCCTTTTAACACTTTATCCAAATTCCAATCTACCGTAAAGCGGCCTGTAATGGTAGTAGTAAAATTATCTTCAAAACCAGAAGCATTGCTAGACGTCAATATAGGGTTACCTTCATCACCACCACGTGCCGGCAGCCCATTTGAAAATCTTGCTATTTCATTTGGTGGCAGTCCAAAAATTAGTTTATAGATATTATTGGCGTCTACACCTGGTGACGTTCTTTTGCCAAAACGTGTAGATAGATCAACACCTAATTTAAAGCTGTCCGTTAAGTTCACATCTATGTTAGAACGAAGTTGATACTGTTTAAAGCCTAAAGCACCTGAACTATACAGACCTTTTTGGTCTATGAAATCTCCACTGACAAAATATTTAGCTTTGTCCGTACCACCGGATACAGAAAGAGAAGTTCTTGATTCCGGTGCGCTTTTTGCCAAAACCTCATCGGCCCAGTCCGTATTTGGAAAACCTGCAATTTGCTCCGGAGTAAAAACTGGGTCAGCATCGGCACCATTAACCCTTGCATTTATTTCATTTTCATATATAGCGAACTGATTTACATCCATCAATTCCGGTCTTCTAGTAAAGGATGAAATATTGTAAGCATTAGAAAAGTTTATTTTTGGCTTTCCGCTCTTACCTCTTTTAGTAGTCACCAAAATAACCCCATTGGCAGCACGTGATCCGTAAATAGCGGCGGAACCATCTTTAAGAACCGTAATAGATGCAATATCTTGTGGTGCCAATTGCGAGAACGAACCTGAAGGAACACCGTCTATAAGAATCAAGGGACTGTTATTACCTAAGGTAGACTTTCCCCTTATCAAGATAGTAGTGGCATCGTCATCCGTATTGCCACCTGCACCATTACCAGCACCCGGTACTCCTCCACGGTCACTAATAATTAAACCAGAAGCCCTACCTGCCAATGATTTGGCAATATCCTTACTTGAAGACTGTTCTATGGCCTCACTACTAATGGTGCTTAAAGAACCGGTAACTTCCCCTTTTTTCTTGGTCGTATATCCAAGAACAACTACCTCGTCCAATTTAGAGGCATCTTCTTCAAGGGTTACATTGATTAAAGATTGCCCATCTACCGAAATTTCTTGTGTTGCGTAGCCTATATAGGAAAAAACCAATACTTCACCATTGTTTACGGTTAATGAGTAGTTTCCATCAAAATCTGTTTGAGCCCCGGTAGTAGTGCCTTTCACCAAAACACTTGCACCCGGCAAAGGACCTTGAGCATCTGAAATAGTACCGGATACCTTTAACTCTTGAGCCATAATACCGGTTATGCCAAAGAATATACATAGAAAAGTACAAAGTCCCATTCTATGAAATTCTTTAAAATAAAAACCGCCCCACCTAGGGTTGTTTTTCTTTACGATTGCTTTTTTCAATTTTTCCATAAAGCTTTCTGTTGTTTATTTAAGTTTAGTTTAAGTATTTCATTGTGTTTACTTGTTTGAATTTGAGTACGATACGCTATACCCTTAACCCATCTTTAACAATTACTTTACAAAAGAAGTGGAAGCTGTCCTGTTTCAACACCAAAAAATTACCTAGTACTAGCATTATTCTAACCTTTTTGATTTCTTACTAAATTTTAGGGTTAAATTTTGCGAATATAACATTATGGCATATGCATTTTAAACACATAACCAAAAAACCTGTTTTTAACTAAGAATGAATAAAAAGACGTGACCAGGAATGAATTATTTACCGGTTATTGATACAATTACCGATAGCAAAAAAGTATAAAAAGTGTAGATAGTGTAAAAACCGGTTACTTTGAAACCTCCATAAATTCTACAGGAGCACCATTGTGGTCTATAAATGCAACACGAACACCATCAGCGGGAGCAAAAATTTCCACCAATATATTTCTACCCAATAAAGCCTCTTCAAGGTTATCTACCAAATAAGCTACATGTGGCATTATACGCATCATTTTCGGCATCGGGCTATCGGCATCGAACTTCACCCATTCCACAGCATATTCATCGGTATTAAAATCCGTGTAATGAATTTTACCAGGCTTATAATAGCCGTCCCAATCTTTTTCTTCTTGTGTAGGTATCCCAATATGACTGAACTGACATTTCATACTTCTAACTTTTTACAAAAAGGTTTATTTCGTTTCGTATTACCGTAAAATGACCTTGCAAAGCTTCAAAATCCTTCACCTTGATCATTTGTTTGTCAAATAATGAACTGCCCATGCCGGCGCCCACTACGCCCGCTTCAAAAAAAGATTTGATATTTTCCTGAGAAACTCCACCTGTTGGCATTAACTTAATTTGATTTAAGGGCGCCAGCACATCTTTTATGTATTTAGGACCCAATTTTGTTGCCGGAAATACTTTTACCGCAGATGCACCCAAAGCCCAGGCTTTGTAAATTTCCGTAGGCGTATACGCACCGGGAAAAACCGGTAATTGCATTGCAACACATTTTTTAATGACCTCTTCATCTATAATGGGGGTCACTATAAATTGCGCTCCCGCAGCTATTGCCTTATCTAAATCTGCCATAGTACACACGGTACCTGCACCAACATTTAGATTAGGGTAATTTAAACGTAAGTCCTTTATTATTTTAGCAACATTGGGCGTATTCATAGTTACCTCTATGGTATAGAATTTTGCAGCGATGTAAGCCTTTATAATTTGCCTTACCGTGTCCAAATCCAGCCCCCTTACAATACCTACGATGGGTGTAATATGATATCTGTGCCAAGAAAAAGGGGTATTATTTTGCATATATTTCCATTATGTTATTTTGCCCTAACAATAAAGCCTTTTCCAAAACTTTATCACCAAAACATATTACTTGTGCAGCATTAAGCACACTCTCTAACGCCAATTTGTACATACTATAAAAAGGCTCTGGCGCCGCAAGAAAAATGTTATGTTCCATGTCTTTTAAGTAAGAGAGTTCATCACCTATAAGCATACCGCTTAAAAAATAGAAATTATCTTTTTTGTTGGCATCATCAAGTATATGCCTTGCCCTTACAGAAAAAAGATGCGCACTTAATTCTCCCCTAAAACCAATTTTTAGCCCTTGCTTAAATGCATCATGCCTTTTGTTGATCCAATGACACTTTTCTACACTATTAGACAGAATACTAGTGCAAGACAACAACTCAAAAACCTCACCTGTCATAAAACTTTTAAGGGAATTAAACTCCCCGTTTAAATAATGAATATGCTTACTGTGCGTGCCTGGCAATATGAGAATACCTGACCGATAAGACTCTAAATATTTTGAGAGCCCTAAAGCTTGTATTTCCTCCCCGCGCATCATACCAGTTTCGGTTTTTACCCCAGAAATCAAAATAATATCCAGATTTTCTTTGAACGGTACTATTTCCCACTTTAGACCTTCTCCCTTATCATTGAAAGGTACCTCACCATAGGACAGCTCCTTCATTCCAATATTTGAAGAAGCCATACCAGCGGCTACAATTAAACCCGCTTTATGGTAATCATCAAGTTTATTGATTTGGCTTTCTAGATAATTTTTAAAAAATTGAGTTTGACCTATTTGGTTTTGCTGCAAGAATTTTTGGTAAACGACTTTTACTCCCTGATCTGTCTTATGTTCAACTAATACATTGAGTGTTTCGGTCGCTACCAACTTAAGCCTAAAATTAGAGGTACCCCAATCACAACTAATAAAGTAATCTGGTATTTTCATCTGTTCAAAGCAAGTGTAACTCTCTTTTTGACCAAATAATCATCTAGCGCATAAGTAGAACAATCTACACCAATACCACTATTTTTTACTCCTCCATGAGGCAGATAAATATCATATTTTACACCGTTGAGCTGAACCTCACCAAATTCTAACTTCTTAGCAAAATAATTTAAGGTTTCCTTATTTTCAGAAAAAACATAAGAAACCAAACCTGCATCTGTATTATTCGCCAATTTAATAACCTCTTCTTTCGTATTAAAAGGAACAATAATTGCTACGGGACCAAAAATTTCGTGTTGTAATATCTCAGCTTTATTATTTTTCATGCGAATAACGGTAGGTTCAAAATAATAGCCTTTTCCTTCAATAGAATTACCACCATATATAAGTTCACCACCTTGCTTAATTGCTTCTTTTATAATAGCCTGCACTTTTTTAACCGATGCTTCATTTGCCAATGGACCCATATCAGGTTTGTTTTCACGACCGAATCCTATTTTAGTATTACCGAACCTTGCTGCCAAACCCTCGGTAAAATTATCGATAAGCGATTCGTGTACAAAGAAGCGATTAGGCGCTACACAAATTTGCCCGGTGTTGCCTATTTTTAAAGCAGCTCCAATAGTTATGGCCAACTCTAAATTAGCGTCACCCATTACTATGAAAGGAGCTTTACCGCCACACTCCATACTATATCTTTTAATAGATGTCCGTGCACTTTGCGCAATCAGCTTTTGTGCCGTTTCAGTAGATCCGATCATGGTAATCAGTCTTGGTATAGTACTCTCACATAACGGAATACCAACATCTTTTAAATCTCCACAGATTACATTTACAACGCCGGCCGGAAAATTAATTTCTGCACAAAGCTCCCCAATAATATAGGCCGACAATGGTGAAAATTCAGATGGCTTTAAAATAATACTAGACCCAGATGCCAAGGCAGGACCCAGCTTAAAACCTAAGTTCAGCAACGGAAAATTATATGCCAAAAAAGCAACGGCAACACCTAGTGGTTGTGATACCATCTTGTGCTCATGACTACCCTCTTTATCTTCAATAGGAATATCCTGCCTTAATTGAATTTCTTCAGAATAGTATTTTAATGAGTTAATGATACTAGTAAGATCCTCTTCTGAACCTTCCCACGTTTTGCCCATCTCATACATGATACTTTCACGCAGCAGATCACTATTCTCTATTATTTTGTTTCTTAGTTTATCAATCCATTGTAACCTTGTGCCTAATGGCATTGTAGACCAAGTTTCAAAACCTTTTTGTGCCGATTTTAAAGCTCTGTTCGTATCTTCAAAACTTGCCCATGCAATGGTGGCCGTAGGTTTTTCATCTGCCGGACAAATAACCTCAAAAGTCTTTCCATTGGATGCTTCTGTTAATTGCCCATCTATATATAATTTTTTATGACCGAATTTCAATGTCCCCATTATTTATATTTGTTTCTTTCTCCCTGAATTTTTTTAAAGCGTCTAGATCCACATCTACACCCAAACCTGGTGAATTTGGCACGTTGATCAAACCATTCACTACTTTGACATCACTCTTTGTAACAATATCCCGCAGTGCATTTTCGGTTCTGTCCAGTTCCATCGTTGGTAGTTCGCAGTACATTCTACCGGGGTTCATATCCAAGTTGCCCACAAAGTGTACGGCAGCGCTGATGGCGATCCAAGTACCCCAAGTGTGTGGAACAACATCCTTGCTATATGCCTGCGCCAAGGTTGCTATGCGCTTAGCTTCTGTCAATCCGCCGGTAGCACAAATATCTGGCTGGGCAATATCTACGCACTCGTTTTCAAATAAGCGTTTAAAGCCAAATTTTAGATATTCACATTCACCACCGGCAATTGGTATTATAGTATTCTCCCGTAACCTTCTGTAACCTTCATAATCTTCTGGAGAAACTGGCTCTTCAAACCAAGAAATATCAAATTTTTCAACTTTTTGAGCAAGTCTAGAAGATTCTCTATAATTGTAGGCATGATTAGAATCTATCATTAATCTAATGTCCGGACCAATGGCTTTTCGTATTGCAGAAATATACTTAATGTCTTCTTCTACTCCCAGACCTACTTTCATCTTCACCGCCTTAAAACCCTGACTTTTATACAATAGCGCCTCTTCAACCAATGTTTCTTCAAGATTTCCTACCCTAGTAAAATATAGTCCTGTTGCATAAGGTTGAATTATTGGATTTTTAATTCCGCCCAATAACATAGATACAGGTTGCCCCAATAACTTGCCTTTAATATCCCACAATGCAACGTCTATTGCACTTATTGCCGCCTGAAGACTACCACTACGCGCGTAGTCTAATGAACGACGGTACATTTCTTGCCACAATATCTCATGACCTAAGGCATCTTTACCTAGAAGAAAAGGTGTAAAAAATTCAATTCCAGCCTTAATTACACCTGCCGGTCCATAGCCTTCTCCCCAACCATAGGTCCCATCTTCTAAAGTAACTTTTACGATACAAATTCTACGCGTATCATACTGCCATTGAGAAAAATAGAAAGGAGTGTCTAACTTATGTACTATGATATAAGGTTCGATTTTTGCTATTTTCATTTTATATATTGTTTACTTCTTGAAATCTATTGCCATTACAACCTAACCTCTTCTTTTTAATAATTTGCATAGCCCAATATGGATATGGCCAGTATGAGAACAAACAGACCTATTAGAAGTATTGAAAAGGGTTTTTTAGCGTTTTTCCATTCGCCTGCCCTGTAGGCCCAAATATTACTGATTATCAGTGCCAGCCCCAATAAAATGGGCCAACCTATTACCGGTCCCATTTTACCCATTAATGCCGCACCCTGCCCATAAACCCCTAAGGCACAAAACCAAAAAATACCGGATACTATGGCCCAAGTATATGCCTTGCGGCTGTTTATAGTCTTAAAGGAAGACCACGAATTATTTTTTGATAATTTAAAGATGGCATACCCGCCGTTCATAATGAACGCCCCGATCAAAACAACTACCCATGATGCCAAGCTGGCATTTTGAGCACCTACTCCAAAAAAATCAACGGCCCTACTAGCTACAGGTGCCGCATTGGCAAAACCAACATTTAAAAAGGCAGAAAGCACACCGGACGCCACTGCAATTAAAACTCCCGTTTTTATAGCTCCTTTCTTGGAGTTTTCGGTAATGTTCAACTGATCTCTTTTCACCCCCGCAACGGCGGTAATGGCAACGCCCACCAATAAAAGGGCTACCCCTATTAAAATTACAGGAAATGTAGGCTGGGACATTGCACCATCAATTTGAAATAACGGTATGATGGATCCCATAGATGCCGCTAAGCCCATTACAATTCCGTATGTAATAGAAATACCCGTCTTCTCTACACTAACGCCAAACAAAATTCCGCCAATACCCCATAAAAAGCCATAAAAAGCTGCTACCAACAATACATTACTTTCTGTACTTGAGATAACCCCGAACAAATCTGGAATAACCAAAAAAGCCCATAGCATTGGTACAAATATCATTGCAACAAAGGCATGTACCAACCACCAAGCCTCCCATTTTAAAGGAGCCATATATTTCATGCCCAAGCCAAATGTTCCTTGAAAAAAACTTGCTAAGAGCACCAATACCAAAGGAAGGAATTCAATATTCATAAGTTTACTTTATATAAACAAAGAGCAATTAGATACATTTGCACTGTTTGGAACTACCTTGAACAAATACAATATTACCCTCGTTTCAATTTCATTAATAAGAAAGAGATGAAGCTGATTTAATATCATTTTAAAATGATAATTAGATTCTATTACATTATTAAGCATTGAAAATAAAACACGGCAATACCTGTAAAATACTACCGTGATCATATGCAACAACTAACTCAACTGTAATAATTGACTTAACTCAACTAACAAGTCAAAGTACGTGGTTATCAAGAAGATCCACTATGCAATTATTAACCTACGACTGCACAATATTATCATTTTGATAAAAATCAAGCGCTCAAACAGATAATTTAGGTGTTTTTTAAACTTTTTATAATATAATCCTAAGAAGTAGAGGCAATTAACAATCTTAGTTAGAAAACCAAAACAACAATAAAACAAGTAAACCGCCACTAATTGCCACAATGCCGGAAAGTACACTGAACGACCTTAATAATCTGGTCACTGAAACATCATGAACCTCTTTAAACAGCCAGAAAAAACTACTGTTTACGTGTATAATACCTAAAGACCCGGCACCAATTGCGGCAGCTGTCAATTCAGGATTCAAAACCCCACCAGTTACCAAAGGGGCAGCTATAGAAGCGGTAGTGATTAAAGAGACCGTTATTGATCCCGTAACCGTAGTGAATAAAAAACTCAGTAAAAATGGAATAATTACACCTAATATTGAAAGACTGCCCATGTCCACTTCCGAAAATAAGGAGTTGACAATCTGAGTATCTTTAATTACCTGACCAAAAGCACCACCTGTACCAGTGATGAGAATGACTATGGCGCATTTTGCCCCAGCAGACTGAAAATATGAATTTAGATGTGTTGAAAATTTTACCTTACCAATTAAAGGAAGTGCAAAGCATACCCCTATCATTAATACCCAAACCGGATTTTTGATAAAATCAATGAACGGATTTTTCACATGAAATATGTTGCCTATGGACATTAAGATCAAAGGAACGATTAGGGATGCAAAAGGCAATATCCGTTTATACCCAACCAATTCTTTTTTATCCAAAATTTCATGGTCTTTTTCAATTGCTACAGTACTTTGTCTATTCAATTTTACTGAATTCAGCTTTATCCAAATTAAACCTCCAATAACTGCAACAAAAGCGACCATAACATTGAAAGGTATCATTTCACCAATGTTAATTTCTAACAGTGCCGCTACCGCCAAAGGACCTGGAGTTGGAGGAATAAGTGCATGCGCAACAGTTAAGCTCATTGCCAGAGACAAGCCCAACACCAAAATTGACTGACCCGACCTTTTTGAAAGTGCTACCATGGTAGGTAATAAAGTTAAATAGGCAACGTCCATAAATACCGGTATACCAACCAGAAAACCAATTACTGCCATGCCCAATGGCAATCTATTGATTCCAAAAAGCTTTATGATACTTTCGGCAATAACATCTGCACCACCGGTCTCTGCCAATATCTCACCAAGCAGTGTACCAAATAGTATGACCAAACCTATCCACTTTAAGGTGTTACCAAAACCACTTAAAAGACTTTCGGTTACCATCTGGACCGAATTACCTGTTGCCAAACCTAAAACTAAGCCTGCAATCAATAGCGCAGGAATAGGATGTACCTTAACTACCGTAACACCTATTATTAGCAATATTATGCAACCAATTAAAATAAAAAGGGAGGTCATATACTTTTAATTCTATGGAATATCAATTGCAATTAACGCCTATAATTAACATTTCTTCACAAACTTAATTGAAACAACGATCAACAACATCTTCACAGTTATCTAGCAGATGCACTATTTTAACTTATAATCAAACGTCATTTAAAAAGGAGCAAACCAAGTAGAAATATTAAAATTGCGAATTGATATATTCTTTATACGTTTTCTAACTCTACTTTTTGATTTGAAATATAGGGTTCCATATACTCAGTAGGTGTCATATTCATTAAGGCTTTAAACTGACGATTGAAATTTGTGACCGTATTAAAACCGGATTGATAGCAAATTGTAGTAATCTGAAGTTTACCTTCTATTAATAATTTACAAGCGTGCCCAATTCTAATTTCATTTAAAAACTGCACAAAAGACTTTTGGGTTCTTTTCTTAAAATATCTACAGAAAGCATTTGGTGCCATATGGGCTATAGATGCCACGGTTTCTAATTCTATCTTATTTTCGAAATTTTCATTGAGATATGATATTATTCTGGCCATACGTTCTTTTTCACTCTTTTTATATGAGTTATCAAAACCATTGGAACATAGAAAACTGAAATTTTCGCTTACCGATAAAATATCCAATATCTTTAACAATCCCACAATTCTAGAAAGTCCCTGTCCCCTAACAAGCCCCATCATATGTGTATGAACCAAATAGGTTGCCGCCTTAGAAAATTTGAGACCCCTATTTGCATTATCAAAAAGTGTCTGCAATCTTTTTGCTTCAGGCAATTCTTTAAAAGTTTCGCCTAAAAAATCGCGTTCAAATTTTACAACAATTAAATCTGCCGAGTTATTTTCATCTATACCATCATAATATTCCCTGTGGTTTCTGAACAAATGCGGCACATTACTACCTATCATATAAAGTTCACCCTCCTCAAAATTACCAATTGAATTACCTACATAACGTGTACCGGTACTTTTTAAAAAATAGATAAGCTCTATCTCTGGATGAAAATGCCAATCTTGCTCAATACATGGTATTGTATCCTGACGTGCTAAAAAAGAATTTTCCGGTTTTCTATCGGTTTGTTTATAGGTTAGTTTCATTATTCGCAGTAGTAAAATTTATTAGCTAAAAAATCCAGAATTAATAATGCAACAATAAATTCACTTGATTTTTATCAAATATACAAATTATAGATAATTTAATACTATATACCAAATTACAACCATTACTTATGACAACTTGTTTATTATTACTACAACATACATAACTAAATTTAAGACGCATTTATTGATGGTCCGTTTCCTTTAAACACTTATAATTTTAAACGGGATACGCACCCTTTTTAATAAAATGATAATGAAATGAAAATAAGGAATTAAGCCTAAAAACTTTAATCTACTAGTGCTCTAACTCTGCAATTGTTTTTAAAAATATGGAATGTCCTTT
>JAHDDL010000006.1:0-22679 GCA_020629415.1 Maribacter sp.
CGACAATTAATTGCTTTTTTAAGAGCCTATGTTAGCAACCCTAGTATTTTAATTTTAGACGAGGCTACATCTTCAGTAGATACCTATTCAGAACAATTGATACAATTGGCAACTGATAAAATAACTCAGGGAAGAACCTCTATAGTTATTGCCCACAGATTGGCAACTATTAAAAAAGCCGACAAAATTATTGTAATGGATGCGGGTAATATCGTGGAAACCGGTACGCACAAACAGCTACTAAAAAAGGGAGGATACTACAGTAATCTTTATGAAGCTCAGTTCTTAGCTGAGGAAGTTGCTTAATTATGGTGCTATTTTTTAAAAGTATCTGTGAAAAGGGCTATGTAAACAACCCCAATTACTATCATCATCAAAAAACATATTGCAGCAAATAAAACAAGAAAGAGTAAAAGTTTTAATATGGTCTGCTTTATGGTCAAATTATAAAGTTTGTAAAATACCCGGGTGAAGTATCCAATTTGGAATACTAAATTGAACATGGAAACGTAGTAGAGTAATTTAGAATTCCACAAAATCAACATATAAATAATATTGATAATTATGGACAAATGTGAGTAAGCATAGATATTTATTATAAAATGTTCACTAAGGTTGAATTGTTTTTTATTGATAAATACGAGTCTTGAAATCAAAGCCAAAAATGGTAGCATGGCCATGTAAAAAAGACTTTGATATTTGAATAAATACGTATTCCATTTCTTTTGAAAATCTTGTCCAAATTTTTCCGCTTCAGTTAAGGATGAAGAATTTTCATATCTAAAATCAAAATCTAAGGCTTCAGGAAAAAACTCAGTGTACACATAAACAAATAATCCCCCAAAAGTAAGGGCTATCGTAAAATAGCTTATTGGGTTTAGGTATTTCTTTCTTACACCATTAATATAGCCTCCAATAACTTTATCAGGTTTTGTAAAAAGATGCTTGAAGGTTTTTAAAAAAGTATTGTCAACATTGAAAAAACGTTCGGTGGCATCATTAATAAGATTCTTCACCGTAAGTCTATTTCGAATTACCTTAGCACCACAATCAGGACAATAACTAAAATCTGTTCTTAAGTTGCTTTGGCAGTTCTTACAATTCATTACACCAAATCTTGTTTGATCATATTGCCTAATTGCGTTATGGAGTCATACAGCACAAATTCTCCATTTTTAATGTAAGAAATCAGTCCTGTTTCTTCACTGACAACAATACTTATTGCATCGGTCTTTTCGCTAATACCTACGGCCGCTCTATGTCGTAAGCCAAAACGTAACGGAATATTACGTTCGTTAGATACCGGTAAAATTACCCTTGTAGCAACTATATAATTACCAACAATAACGGCCGCTCCATCATGAAGTGTACTGTTCTTGTAAAAGATACTTTCTAAAATAGGTTGGTTAATTTCAATATTCATACGGTCTCCCGTACTTTTTATAAAATCAAGTGAGTTGTTTCGTTCAATAACCAAAATAGCTCCGGTTTTACTACTTGCCATTTTTTCACAGGCTTTAAGTATGGCATCAACATCGGTGTCAGTAGATAAACCTTCTTGCTTTAAAAATTTAAAATGCTTTACAAAGTTTCTTTTGTTCGCAAAATTGGTAGAGCCGATCATTAAGAGAAATTTTCTGATCTCTTGTTGAAAAACAATGATCAATGCAATAAGACCTACTTGCATAAAAGCCCCTACCATACTGCTGATCATTTGCATGTCCAATAATTCGGTCAATTTCCAAAAAGCCCAAACTATAACAATCCCAATAAAAATATTGATGGCAACAGACCCTCTAACAAGCTTGTAGATGTAGTAAAGAAGTACGGCAACAAAAATGATGTCCAGAACATCCGTAATCTTAAAGTCAATAAAATTTAAAAAATCCAATCGGTACCGTTTTAGTAAAATTAAGAAATTAGATAACAAGAAATCAATTTAACCCTGAGCATTTAATTGTTCAAAGAGTTTTATACATTCCATAGCTTCTTTAACATCGTGTACGCGTAATATTTTTGCTCCCTTTTGCAAGCATACCATATGTAACGCTGTTGTTCCGTTTAATGCATGCTCAGCAGTAGTATTCAAAGTTTTGTAAATCATTGATTTTCTACTGATACCTGCTAGTAGTGGATGTTCGATCATATTTAAAACTTCCATGTGATTTAAAAGCTCATAGTTCTGTTTTAAATTTTTTGCAAAACCGAAACCTGGATCAATGATCATATCCGTAATACCCAAAGCTTTAGCTGCTGCCAATCTTTCTGAAAAAAAGAAAAGTATTTCTTTTAAAATATCTTCGTAACCGGTTTTTTGCTGCATATTTTGTGGAGTTCCGCGCATATGCATCATAATGTAGGGTACCTTCAATTCTGCAATTGTGCTTAGCATGTTTTTATCCTGTACTCCCGCAGAAATATCGTTTATTATTGCAGCTCCTCTTTCTATACATGCTTTGGCAACATTACTTCTAAAGGTATCAATAGAAAGTATGGTGTCCGGAAAATGCTGTAGGATTAGGGTGACAATTGGAGTAATTCGCTGTAATTCGGTTGCTTCATCGACTTCCAAAGCACCAGGTCTAGAACTGTAGGCACCAATATCGATAAAGGTGGCACCTTGGAAAAGCATTTTTTCAACTTGTTGCAGTATACTGGATTCGTCCTTATATTTTCCTCCGTCAAAAAAAGAATCTGGAGTAACGTTTAGAATGCCCATTACATTGGGCTGGTCTAGTGATATGAGTTTACCGTTGCAATTTATGGTCATCATCAATTATTATCAGGAAATTGTGGCATTTTCCAAGTTTAAACCATCTATCTTGATGGTTACAATTTTTTAAGCGAAATTTACACAAATTAGATAGAATTACATGCTAGATACGGCAAAGGAATACGATGAGGTAATTCAGGTTTGTTTAAATCTGTACCAGAAAAAAATGTCAGATTACGGTAGTGCATGGCGCATATTACGATTGCCATCGTTAACGGATCAAATTTTTATAAAAGCACAACGCATACGTAGTCTTCAAGAAAATGAAGTTAGAAAGGTTGACGAAGGTGAGCGATCTGAGTTTATTGGTATCATAAATTATTCTGTAATGGCCTTGATTCAGCTAGAATTAGGGGTTGCCGATCAACCGGATCTAACTACTGAAAAAGCGGTTGAATTGTATAACAAGCATATAAAGGTCACCAAAGAATTGATGTTGAACAAGAATCACGACTATGGTGAAGCTTGGCGAGATATGAGAGTAAGTTCACTTACTGATTTAATTTTACAGAAACTTCTTCGTGTAAAACAAATTGAGGACAACAAAGGCAAAACCTTGGTAAGTGAAGGTATAGATGCTAATTATCAAGATATGATCAATTATGCAGTTTTTGCATTGATACATTTAGGTTCAGAATTAGAAAAATAAGAATTGAATGAAGTATTTAGTAGGGGTCGTTAGAATTTTTGTTGGTGTACTTTTTATTATAAGTGGCTTTATAAAACTGAACGACCCTGTTGGGTTTTCTTTTAAGCTAGAAGAATACTTTAGTCAAGGCGTTTTGGATTTGCCTTTTTTAACTCCGTTCGCATTAGCTATTTCTATACTTGTAGTGATTGCAGAAGTAATGGTGGGAGTTATGCTAATACTTGGATATAAACGTAAAATTACCATATGGACATTGATTGCGATGATCGTATTCTTTACGTTCCTAACTTTTTACTCTGCTTATTTCAATAAGGTTACAGATTGTGGCTGCTTTGGCGATGCTATAAAGTTGACGCCTTGGGAGTCTTTTACAAAAGATGTAGTGCTATTGGTTCTAATATTGATTATTTATGTTGGTAGAAAGTTTATTACACCCTTAGTAAATTCAAAAGTATTGATGACAGCCTTAGCGGTATCATTTTTTGCCTGTATAGGTTATGTATATTATGTGCTGAACCATTTGCCAGTAATAGATTTTAGGCCTTATGAAATTGGTAAGAACATTGAAGAGGGTATGAGCGTACCGGAGAATGCTCCAAAAGCTATTTTTGAATATAAATGGAAGTTCAATGTAAACGGTAATGAAGAAATTCATGTGACCACAGGAGATTACCCTTCGGTAAACGGTGAGTTTATAGATGTGGAAACAGAAGAGATTCAGGCAGGATATGAGCCACCTGTTCATGATTTTACCATAGAACAAGAGGGTGAAGATTTTGCAGCTTCTTTATTACAAGAACCCAAACTGGTAATGGTGATTGCGTATGATTTAAGAAAATCAAATTTAGAAGAGTTCAATACTATTAAGGTAGTGGCAGATAAGGCAATAAAAGCGGGTTATAAAGTAATTGGTATGTCGGCATCGGGTCCTGATCAAACAAATGCGTTGATAAAAGAGTATAATTTAGATTTTGAATTCTACTTTACCGATGAAACTACATTGAAGACCATAGTAAGATCAAATCCTGGTGTATTGGTCTTAGAAAAAGGCACTATAAAACAGAAAGTGCATTATAACGATTTAGAAGATTTGATTTTCAATTAAAATTTGAAACGGAAACAATATAATTAGAAACAAAAACAACATGAGAGCAAAAATAGTAGCAGGTAACTGGAAAATGAATAAGAATTTAGCCGAGACCGAAACACTTTTAGCGGAGTTGTCTGCAAAATTGCCGGATACCAGTGCAGAAGTTATGGTAGCACCAACATTTGTGAATTTAACTTCCGCAGTTCATGCATTAGAAAGTTCTAAGATAGAGGTTATAGCACAGAATATGCATTATGCCGAGAGTGGGGCGTTTACAGGTGAAATCTCTGCAGATATGTTATTGAACATTGGTATTGATACTGCTATTATAGGACACTCAGAAAGAAGAGCTTATTTTGGGGAAGACGATGAAATTCTTTCAAAGAAAGTTGCAACTGCTTTAGGTAAAGGTATACGTGTTATGTTTTGCTTTGGTGAAGAATTAGAAGATCGTAAATCTGGTAATCATTTTAAATTGGTAGAGAGTCAGTTAAAGAACGTTCTTTTTAACTTGGAGCCATCTGCTTGGTCCAAAATTGTTTTGGCATATGAGCCGGTATGGGCAATTGGTACAGGTGAAACGGCTTCTCCTGAGCAAGCTCAAGAAATGCATGCCTTTATTCGTAAAACCATTTCAGAAGCATTTAATGCTACTATTGCCAATAACGTAACCATTCTTTATGGTGGTAGTGTTAAGCCGGGAAATGCCGAAGAAATCTTTTCTAAACCAGACGTAGATGGTGGTTTGATCGGTGGCGCTTCTTTAGTTGCGGACGATTTTATTGCTATCATTAAAGCTATATAAGCTAGTATTTATAAATGAGCGATAACACATATATTGAATACCGTTTTACGGTAGAACCTAAAGATCCGGCTTCAGACCTTCTTATTGCAGAATTGGGTGAAGTCGGTTTTGAAAGTTTTATAGAAGAGGAAGATGATGTTTTGGCATATATTCAAAAAACTGAATGGTCTGTAGGTATATTAAAAGATCTTCCTATTTTACAAAATTCCAGATATAAATTTACATATGACTACAGGGAAATAGAGCAAGAGAACTGGAACGCTACTTGGGAGCAAAATTTTCAACCTATTATAGTTGATGATATATGTATGATAAGAGCCCCTTTTCATGAAGCTATTAACGTTGAATATGACATTGTAATTGAACCAAAAATGAGTTTTGGTACAGGTCATCATGAAACAACCCATATGATGTTGCAACATATCCTACAGTTAGATGTGAAGAATAAAACTGTTTTAGATATGGGCAGTGGTACGGGTGTTTTAGCAATTTTAGCAGCCATGCGGGGCGCAACTGACATTGATGCCATTGACATTGATAATTGGTGTTATTTGAATGCTAAAGAGAATGTTGCACGTAATAAAATGGATTTCATTTCTGTGTACGAAGGCGATGTTGCATTGCTTGAAGGTAGGAAGTATGATTTGATCATTGCAAACATTAACAGGAACATTCTATTAGCGGATTTGCCTAGTTATGCGAAATCCTTAAATTCAGGGGGTGTTTTATTGTTAAGTGGTTTTTATACAGAAGATTTAAAAATGATTTCACAAAAATGCACAGATTTAGCGTTAAAATTTGAAAAAAACCTTGAACGCAATAATTGGGTTGCGGCAAAATATGTAAATTAGAAGGTATTAATTGGAATATGATGAGTACAAGAGAAGAAATTTCCGAAGAATTACTTTTAGAAGAAGAAACGGTTCAGCAGAATGAAATCGTTCTTTTTAATGATGAAGTCAATACATTTGACCATGTTATAAATACACTTATGTCTGTATGTGAACATTCTCCGGAACAAGCAGAACAGTGTTCCTTGATCGTACATTATAATGGAAAGTGTACGGTAAAAACAGGGGAGTATGAAGAGTTAAAACCAAAATGTTCTAAATTATTACAGGCTGGGCTAAGTGCAGAAATCGTTTAATGAAAACACGTAAAACTTGGAATGTTGTTTATTTTAAGTTTTCAATAATAAAAAATCCCTTGATCAAATCAAGGGATTTTTTATTTTTAAATCTCTATAGAGAATTTAAATAAGTCTGTAAATCTATAAAACTTATACTAAGGGTACTCCGTTCAATCTTTTTTCAATCTTCTTCTTTTTGACTGTAACTTCTTTCATTACATCCATCAAGTTAGAATCTTTAGTTTCCTTGTATATTTCGTTAATGCTTAAAATAAGTGCTTTTGCCTCTCTTGACGCCTCTACTCGGTCACTAGTAGACATATTACTCATTTTTCGACCTATAAATTCCTGAGCTTTTTCAAGTAACTCCATTTGCTTCTTTTTTTTCAAAGTTAACATAATATTCAAATTACGCAATTCTTTGTCAATTGTATATAGTTATAGGACTATTAGATAATAGTATTTATGAACAATTTAACGAAATAAGTATGTTTTAACCTCTTTTTTGTGTTGTTAATAGAATTTTGGGGATATTTTTCTAGCTCATTTCAATTTGTTGACATTAATGGGCTTAATAATCGTAGCTATTTCATTAGCTCAAGGTGTATCGTTGTGAATCGTACAATTTCTACTAATAAAATTAGGTATTATCACATTTTCTAATTGATTTACTTGCTAAATATATAAAATTGGATATATTTGTGTAATCGATTGCATTAAAATTTTAATCTGTTTTATGAGATAGTAAAATTGTCGTGACTTCTTAAACTATAAATAGGACGAAAGTTTTAACGCTATATTTTACAATGTGTATTATGTATTCAGGTTTTTTAGATTGGAATGTTCATAACATCA
The DNA here is from genome assembly GCA_020629415.1 of Maribacter sp. Classification (GTDB taxonomy): domain Bacteria; phylum Bacteroidota; class Bacteroidia; order Flavobacteriales; family Flavobacteriaceae; genus Maribacter; species Maribacter huludaoensis. Next base: position 7,302 of record JAHDDL010000006.1, read on the forward strand.
TTTTTGATGGTAAACCATTTAAATGACAATCAATAAATGAAGAACAATGAGTAATTCTATAGCAAATAATTATACGTTTATTACCCATGATTTTCTTTTGGAAAATCAATACTCGCAAAGGTTATTTCATGACTACGCATCACAAATGCCTATCATAGATTACCATTGTCATTTGCCGCCAGCTGAAATTGCGAGCAATAGACAGTTTAAGAACCTTACAGAAATATGGAATGATGGCGATCATTATAAATGGCGGGCCATGAGAACTTTTGGTATAGACGAAAAGTTTATTACAGGTAATGCTACAGATAGGGAGAAATTTTTACAATGGGGCAAGACTGTACCATATACCCTAAGGAACCCGCTATATCATTGGACACATTTAGAACTTAAACGCTATTTTAATATTGACCTGCTGTTGAATGAAGACACTGCAAATGATATTTATGATGATGCAACAGCAAAACTTCAAACACCTGAGTATAGTTGTCAAAGTCTCATTAATAAAATGAATGTTGAGGTTATCTGTACTACGGAAGATCCTATTTATAGTTTAGATAATCATGTAAAACTTAAGAACAGTCATTTTAATGTAAAAGTGAGCACTGCATTTAGGCCCGATAAGGCTATTGTAATTTCCAGCGAATCTTATCTTGATTATATAGAAAAGTTATCTGCAGTAAGTAAGGTTACTATTAATTCATATAAATCTTTGTGTGATGCGCTCTTGTTACGTTTAGATTATTTTGAGGAAAATGGATGTTCATTGTCAGACCATGGCTTAAGTTACGTTCCGTTTAGATTGTTTACGGATGCTGAAATTGAAAACATTTTTCAAAAGAGAAGGAATAAAAAGCAATTGACTTTAGAGGAAGATGAGAAATTTCAAACTTCAATCTTATTATTTCTGTGTGAGCAATACCATTCTCGCGGGTGGATTCAACAATTTCATTTAGGAGCTTTACGAAACAACAATGCTAGAATGACCAAAATTCTAGGTCCTGATTCTGGTTGGGATTCCATAGGTGATTATTCGCAAGCCAGAACTCTTTCCAGCTTTTTAAATGCTTTAGATAGAAAAGATAAACTAGCCAAAACTATTTTATACAATCTAAATCCATCGGACAATGAAGTTTTGGCCACTATGATAGGTAATTATAACGATGGTAAAGTAAAAGGTAAAATGCAGTTTGGTTCCGGTTGGTGGTTTATGGATCAAAAAGATGGTATGACAAGGCAGTTGAATGCATTGTCAAATATGAGTCTAATTAGTTGTTTTATAGGAATGTTGACTGATTCTAGGTCATTTCTCTCGTTCCCTCGGCATGAATATTTTAGAAGAATTGTCTGTAACCTTTTCGGACAAGAGATGCAGAGAGGAGAACTGCCAAAAGATTTTGATTTGGTGGGTAAGATAATTCAAGATATAAGTTACAATAATGCCAAAGAGTATTTCAAGTTTTAATTAAAAATGTAGGTCTTTTCTAATCCTGTTAATCTATTTATATGAAAAGTGTTCAAATACTATCGCTCTTTATTTTGGTCATAACGTTCATAGGTTGTGAAATTCAGACCGATGTAAAAACATTGCGTTTGGGGCATGGTCTAGATGTTAGCCACTCCGTACACAAGGCAATGGTTAAAATGGGTGAAGATTTATTGGAGCGATCGGGAGGTAGACTAAAGCTTGAAATTTACCCTAGCCAACAATTAGGCACGGAAAGAGAATGTCTGGAACTACTGCAAATAGGTAGTTTGGATATGACTAAAGTATCTGTGGGGGTGTTAGAAAATTTTGCCCCCAAAATGAAGGTCCTTGGTTTACCATTTCTATTTAGAGACCGTCAACATTCCTTTAACGTACTTGATGGCCCTATAGGGGAAATGTTGTTGAGCGAAGGTGAAAAATATTGGTTAAAAGGTTTAGGGTATTATGATGCAGGAAGCCGTAGCTTTTATACCATGAACAAACCAATAGAAAAACCAGAAGATTTAGTAGGAGAAAAAATACGTGTTATGGAAAGTGCTACCGCTGTAAATATGGTCAAGGCATTAGGTGGTTCGCCAACTCCAATTTCATGGGGTGAGCTTTACACGTCGCTTCAGCAAGGTGTGGTTGATGGTGCCGAGAATAATCCACCAAGTTTTTACCTCTCTCGCCATTATGAAGTATGCAAATATTATTCTCTAGATGAACATACCGTGCTACCGGATGTTTTGTTGATAGGTACTTATGTTTATGATAAATTAAATGAACAAGAGCAGAAATGGTTGAACGAGTCTGTAAAAGAATCGGTAAAATATCAGCGTATCCTTTGGGCAGAAGCTGAGGAAGAGGCTTTGCGTGAAGTTCAGAAAGCAGGGGTAGAGGTAATAAGACCAGATAAATCTCTTTTTGCAGAAAGGGTTTCAGGAATTTTTGATAGTTATAAAGATAATCAAGAAATATATCCGCTTATAAAACAAATTCAAGCAACTAAATAGTTTACTATGCGTAATAAAATAGATTCCGTTTTAGGCAAGACGTTGGTACTTATCATGTCCATCATGGTCATCAATGTGCTCTGGCAAGTTTTTACAAGATATGTCACCGGTAACCCTAGTTCATTTACAGATGAATTAGCGCGCTTTTTAATGATTTGGATAGGTGTATTGGGCGCAGCATATGTTTCTGGTAAAAATTTGCACGTAGCCATAGATATTTTACCTCTTAGACAAAGTAAACAGACACAAAAAAAGTTAAAAACAATTGTCACCTTTTTGATCATACTATTTGTTTTTTTCGCTTTTGTGATTGGTGGTTCAAGGTTGGTTTATATTTCCTATGTATTAGGGCAACAATCACCAGCATTACAATTGCCTTTGGCAATTGTATACCTAATTATTCCCATAAGTGGCCTGTTGATTATGTATTACAAAATTTCTGACTTAAAACAAATGAACTCATGATGGAGCATTTACCAATTATCGTTTTAGTATTAAGTTTCATATGCTTTCTGTCAATAGGGACGCCTGTAGCTTGGAGTATAGCAATTTCATCTTTATTGACCATGTTAGTGAGTATACCTGCCATGCCGGCATTTACTACTGTATCTCAACGTATGGCAACTGGTCTGGACAGTTTTGCCTTGTTGGCAATTCCATTCTTCGTATTGTCTGGTGAGCTTATGAATAAGGGTGGTATAGCTCATAGGCTCATTGCATTTGCCAAAACTTTGGTAGGTTCTTTTCCTGGTGGTTTGGCATTAATAAATGTTATTGCCGCAATGTTAATGGGGGCCATTGCCGGGTCTGCAATGGCATCGGCATCCGCAATGGGCAGCATTTTGGGACCGGAGATGGAAAAGGAAGGGTACTCCAAGGAATTTGGTGCAGCGGTAAATATCACTTCTGCAACTACAGGTTTAATTATACCACCTAGTAACGTTTTAATCGTTTATTCATTGGCAAGTGGCGGTGCGTCTATTGCCGCGCTATTTTTAGCAGGATACGTTCCTGGTATTATGACCGGTCTATTTTTAATGATCGTAGCCGCTTTTTGGGCAAAAAAGAAGAAGTACAAAGTAGGTAAACGCAGTAGTTTAAAAGAAGTTGGGAAAACATTTATAGACGCTTTACCCAGTCTATTTATGCTGGTAGTGGTAATTGGCGGTATAGTTACCGGTATTTTTACGGCAACAGAAGCTTCGGCCATTGCAGTTTTGTATAGCTTGTTGTTAGGTTTTATTTACAAAGAAATATCCCTACCTAAATTACCTCAAATTTTACTGGATTCTTCAGCTACCACGGCAATTGTTATGTTGTTGATCGGATCATCAATGTGCATGTCATGGGCATTGTCCTATGAAAATATTCCGCAAGATATTAGTACAGGACTTTTAAGTTTAAGTGATAATAAAATTGTTATTCTTTTAATTATCAACTTACTATTATTGTTCGTGGGTATTTTTATGGACATGACCCCGGCTGTTTTGATCTTTACGCCAATTTTTTTACCCGTTGTAACTAAATTGGGACTGGACCCGGTGCATTTTGGAATTATCATGGTGCTCAATCTTTGTATTGGGTTATGTACACCGCCCGTAGGTTCTGTTTTGTTTGTTGGGGTAGGTGTGGCCAAAACTACTATTGAAAAGGTGTTTAAACCATTATTGCCGCTGTTTATAGCAATGATCATTGCCCTTTTCTTGGTCACTTATATTCCACAATTAAGCTTATGGTTGCCAAGCTTGTTCAATTTGTAGAATTATGTATGTCGCATAAATTGCGCGATTGAAACTGAAGATAAAAAATGAATTTATAGCGTAAAACCTATTTTACCTTGCTTGATGATTTCCTAACGATCAATCTTGCCGGAAGCACAACATTGGTGTTAGTTTTTGTTACAGTTTTGTTTTCAATTTGTTCCAAGAAAACTTTAGCTGCCATCTTTCCCATTTCTACGGGTGATTGGTCTACAGAACTGATAGATGGCTCCAAAAACTGAGTAAACGGCTCATTACTAAAGCCCACTACGCCAACATCTTTAGGTATTCTAAAAGACTTACTCTGTAAAAATTTAACGGCACCTAATAGACCGTTATCGGTAGAAGAGAAAATGGCATCTGGTGGTACGGGCAGTTCCATTAGTTTTTTTGCAGCTTCCTTACCTGCCTCCATATTGTTTTTTATGGTAATTATGTAATCACTGTTATATGTAATACCATGTTTTATAAGAGCGTCTTTGTAACCTTTAAATCGGTTGCTATAGAGTTCAATATTTTGATTTACGTTAAAATGGGCTATTCTTCTGTATCCTTGATCAATTAAATGTTCGGTGGCATCAAAGCCACCTTGGTAATCATCTATTGTTACCGTGCTAATGCCATCAAACTTTAAAACACGATCAAAAAATATAAACGGTGACGATTTTTTTAAAACTTGATGTAATTGATTTTTATTCTCATTTGTAAAAGAGGTGGAAACTAGAATACCATCTACCTGCGCATTTATTAAATTTTGTATAATTTTCTTCTCTCGGTCATTCTCTTCATGGGTTTGGGAAATAATAACATGAAACCCCTTAGGATATAGTTCTTCTTCAATACCGCGAATAACGGATGCAAAAAAGTTTTTATTGATGAAGGGTACTACTACGCCAACATTATTGCTCTTGCCACTTTTAAGTGCCACGGCAAGCCTGTTTTGTTTGTAATTTAATTTTTCAGCCGTCTCAAGAACAAGATTGCGCGTTTTTTTACTTATTTTAGGATTGTTGTTCAAAGCTCTAGAAACCGTAGCTGCAGTTATTTTAAGCTCTTTTGCAATATCGTAAATGGTGGCTTTCTTGCTCATAAAAATAGTAGAACGAATTTACGATTATTGAACCAAAAATTCTATCTGCAAGTGGCTTAAATACTAATTGAAACTATATTTTAAAGCAAAAACCTTCTTCTAACTTTTTCTGATACTTGTCTTCATCGAATTTAAATAGAAATGCTCCTTTTTTTGATGAGCTCATATCCTTTTCATTCAATTTTCTCAAAAGGTCAAAAGAATTGAACTTATTTATGAAATTTCTTTTATCCAGTTCAGTATCCAAAATTGCTTCGTACATTTTTTGAAGTTGGCGCATGGTAAACTTCTCAGGCAAAAGTTCAAACCCAACGGGCTTATTGGTAATTCTATTACGCAACAGTGTAATTGCATCTTTCACCATTTTATTATGATCAAAAATTAAACTGGGCATATCCTTAAGATTAAACCATTTTATAGGATTTTCTTTTAGGATATCCTTACAATGATGTGCAATATCTATAAGTGCAAAATAAGAAACTGAAATTGTTCTTTCTTTAGGGTCACGATCTACTTTTGAGTAAGAATGAACTTGCTCCATGTAAATATTGTTGAGTCCGGTTAATCTTTTTAATATTCTAGAGGCAGCATCGTTTAGGTTCTCTTTTTGTTTAAGAAAACCACCAATAAGCGACCATTCACCCATTGCCGGTTCAAAATCTCTTTTCACAACTAAAATTTTTAGTTCTTCTTGGTAAAATCCAAAAATAATGCAATCTACGGCAAGCAAGACTTTGTCTTCTTTGCAATATGTATTCAAGACCATGTTTTAATTTTTGTAGGTCTAAAAATAACAAGATTCTTATGAATTAAATTTCTTGAAAAAATAATTGATACTAGATTTTAACCCTACAGTGAGCTATTTATTAGAAGATTATCTGTATGTAGAAACTTTTTTCTTACTAATATAAGAGGTGTAATTTTATAGAACGTAAATTTATTTTTTTGTCGATATACTCAGCGGCAACCTTAATTTTTGTCTCTGTTTTCGTGTTAAAAAATAGTACGGAGATTGTCTATATTTTTCCATTTCATGACAAGTTGAAGTTAACATCATAATAAGTAAAAATTAATTTTTTAACACTTAATGTTTATATAATTATATTACTTAACATTAGATTGTTGAATTATTATACAGGTTTAAAAAAGATTACAAAATCAATAGTTTATTATGTTTTGTTCCTACTGTTTTTATAAACTATTGCAATTAATGATGAGAATATGAAAAATATAGTAAATGAAGATTTACAAAAAATACTAACTATTAATAGGAGCCATTATGGGCGAACCTCTTTCAATGAGGATGTGGAGTTATTACAGCTTAAGAAAAATGACGGTATAGAGGTAAATATTATTACGTACGGTGGCAGAATTACATCTATAAAAACGTTGGATAAAAAAGGGGATTTAGATAATGTTGTTCTTACTCTTGCAAATTTAGAGTTGTACGAAAATGAAAATCCATTTTTTGGAGCAATAGTAGGGCGTTATGGAAACAGAATTGCCAATGGAAAATTTAAATTAGATGGTGAGAAATATATTCTGGCACAAAATAATGGAACCAATTCTTTGCATGGTGGTGTAAAAGGTTTCGATAAAGTAATTTGGGATGTAGAGGAAGTCAAAGAATCATCAACATTTGTCTCTTTAAAATTAAGTTACGTTAGTAAGGATATGGAAGAAGGCTTTCCAGGTAATTTAAAGACAACGGTAACTTACACTTTGCATACCAATAACAGTCTTGATGTTTTGTGTGAAGCTACCACAGATAAAACAACCGTTGTAAATTTGACGCAGCATTCGTATTTTAATTTATCGGGAGATTTCACAAAAGCAATCACGGACCATGAAGTAAAGATTAATGCGGATAGGTTTGTACCGGTAAATAATTCATTGATACCAAATGGAGAATTACAATCTGTGGATAATTCGCCTTTTGATTTTAGGTCTTCAATTAGAGTTAGCAATGCATTAGATAATGACAACGAGCAAATTAAAATTGCCGATGGTTTTGATCATTGTTGGGTTTTGAACGGGGCGGCAAAAGGTTATCGTTCCGTTGCCACTGCTTACCATTCTCTAACGGGCAGACTTATGGAGATTCTAACAGATCAACCGGGAATGCAGTTTTATACCGGTAATTTTTTAGATGGTACATTGCGAATACCAACTGGTGGAGTATATAAAAAGAGAAGCGGATTCTGTTTTGAGACGCAACATTTCCCTGATTCTCCAAATCAGCCACAGTTTCCTAGTACTAGGCTTGTTCCCGGAGAAAAATATGCTACCAAAACAACCTTCAAATTTTCTGTTGCTTAGTCGGTTTTTAGCTTGGTCAATATTTAGCCATTCTCAGAATTTTTGTGTTAAATTTTAATTTCTAATATGCATGCGCTGTACTATTAATTTTGGTTATTGAGGTAATTAGATTCATAAATTCAAAATACATTTAGTTCCATAAAATGATATATTATGCAAAAACCAAATAAAAGATTAGAAGAACAGACCTGTATTGTTACAGGTTCTAGTGATGGTATTGGCGAAGCGGTAGCTAAAGCTATGGGTATGGAAGGTGCCAATGTTGTTATTAATTATCACAGTAGTAAAGAAGAGGCGGAAGAAGTTGCACATTGGATCAGTGAGAATTCTGAATGTGGAGATGCCATTGTAATCAAATGCGATGTTAGTAAAGAAGATGAGGTGCAGAATATGTTCCAAAAAACGGTATCAAAATTTGGTACTGTTGATGTATGTGTTGCAAATGCCGGTTTACAGTTAGACCACCCTATACATGAAATGCCATTATCTGATTGGCAAAGAGTGATAGACGTGAATCTTACAGGTCAATTTCTATGTGCCAAAGAGGCTATAATAGAATTTAAGAGAAGGGGTATGCGACCTAAAGTGTCAAATTCTTTAGGTAAAATTATACATATGAGTTCTGTGCATGAAGTTATACCATGGGCAGGTCATGCTAATTATGCAGCAAGTAAAGGTGGCCTGGTCATGCTTATGCAAACTATTTGTCAGGAATATGGACCGGATAAAATACGTTGTAATTCCATTGCACCCGGTGCAATTAAAACGGATATCAATAAAGATGTATGGAGTACAAAGGAAGGGAGGGAAGGTATGCTAAATTTAATACCGTACAAACAAATTGGTGTGCCGGATGATATTGGTAGTGTAGCAAGTTGGTTGGCATCAGATGAGTCTGAATATATAAATGGAACAACAATTTTTGTAGACGGTGGTATGACCTGTTATCCGGGTTTTACCGCCAATGGATAAAATAAGACAAAAAAAAGCCACCCAATGGGTGGCTTTTTTTATTGTTGGTACAATGTTTATTTCATTATAGGAGTATAATCAAACTTTTGTCCGCCTACAGATGCATCGGCCATCAGACCGGCTTTTGGTAATGCAAATACTGCAACACCATCTCTATATTTTGCATTAACAGATACACCGGATTTTAATGCTACCGCTGATGCTTCAGCAGAAAATTCAAAATCACCTTCTTTAAATTCGGCTAAATCTTCCTCGGTTTCAAAGAATATTACCTCGGTAATAGCTTGTCCACCTGCTTGTAGACCTACACTTAGTTTTTTCAGATCGGCCATACCTACCATTTCACCATTTTCATATACAACACCATTACCCGATGCACCACCAATGATAAAACCGCCTTTTCCTACATTAGGGAAAATTACATATCCCGCAGAATTATTGAAAAATTGATCTAGACCAACTTCCATAGTCATTAGTTTTTCTTTGGCATTATCGGCATCCTTAATAATTTTCTTGTCTTTCGTACTTTGGGCATTTACCCCTATCGCTAAAAATAATATGGTTGCGAATGTTATCGATTTTAAAATTTTCATTTGTTCTATTTTTAAAGATTTATAATTTTTTCTTTAATTCAAATTTACGATCCCGGCTCTACGTTCTTTACCTTAATCCCTCTTAGTTTTAGCTCAAATGAATGTTAAGTATTTGTAAATCAGTTAATTGAAAGTTAAAATTTACTTTAGGATGCTTACATTGAAGGTGTAACTGCCTTAAATGAAACAAATTACGGTTTCAATGTAATTCTTAAAAATTTGTTAATTAATTCTATAAGTTTTATATTCATAAAAGATTTAAAGAGACGTGAGATGGCGAATAATGAAAATATAATAGATTCAAAAACTATTGCGAACATGCTAATAGTCTTGGCATTGATGCTTACTGCAATTTATTACCTCAATAATTACGAAGAAATTGAAAGTGAAGTAAGTTCTGCAATTGTTAGTTCTTTGGTAGATGTGAACAATAGCTTGGCAGAGCATGAAGCACCCCGTAAATAATTAAATTTCTCAACCAATACTAAAATTTGCCCATTCAATGTAATGGGCAGGTCTGTTTCTAACCAGATTTTTAACTTCTCTTACCAACTAGAATGTTTGCTATTAAGGCGCCAATGATCATTATAATTCCCAAAAGACTCCAAAGCGAGTAGATATCACCAAACCAAAAAATACCAACGGTTATCGTAAATATTACTTCTATATATTTTAACGGTGCTACCAAATTTGTTTTCGCAATTTGAAAAGCTTTGGTCATGAACACTTGACCAAAAAAGCCAAAAATGCCCAAGCTTGATAATAATAACCAATCAATACCTATAGGGTTGACCCAATTACGGATACTCAATATACCTCCAATAACGGTACCGGTAAACATGAAGTAATTAACGATAACCAATGGGTGGTCGCCGTTGCCTATTTTACGTATCAAGACATAGACCAGCCCGCTAAAAATAGATGCTGCCAATACAAGTAATAAGCCGGTAGTATCTATATTTTTATCAAATCCTTTTAAAACCAAAACACCTGCAAACGCAAACAAAAATAAAAACCATTGTATGGGTTTTAGCCTTTCCTTAAGTAAAAATACCGCGAATATAGCGGCATAGATAGGGGCAAGGTATCTTAATGATACCGCCGTGCCAACGGGTAAATATTTTAATGACATAAAAAATAAGCTCATAGCCGTTAATCCTGCTAGGGCTCTATAAATCATATATTTACGATTGTTTCCTAGAATAGGTATCCCTTTTATTAATATGTAAGAGGTACCTAAAATTAAGGAGCCTATAGTTCTAAAAAAGACAATTTCAAATGTGGGGAAATGATCTAAGTATTTTACGAACGAGTTCATTAAGCTGAATGAAAACGTACTAATAATCATAAATAGAATTGCTTTCTTCACGGTCTAGAATTGAATGTGCAAAGTTACTGGGGACAATATGAATAAAGTACCTATGCTATTTAAAATATCTATTTAGTTATAACTTTTATGATAATCTGAAAATTGAGGTAAGAATTATAACTGTTCTATTTTCTTTTGTCGTATCCTTTCAATCTTAGGCAGAATGTTTGGATATTTAGCCTAAGCATTTTTAGTTATTTTATTGAGCAAAATTATTATTGATATAGATTGCCGTTTGATTTTTTTAGATCTCTTAACTTGGCATTATAAGATAGATGTGTGTATTTCATTTGTTTCTTAAAATGATACGCTGATAATTATTTAATTAATATAAAATGAACGAATTATTATCCTTAAAAGATAAAAATTATGCACTTTCAGGCGGGACAGGAACCTTAGGTGGATCCATTGCCCAATATTTAGTTGAAAATGGTGCCAAAGTTTTATTGTTAGGAAGATCAGAAGATAAATTAAAGGATAAGCAGAACGAGCTGAATGCGCTTGTACCTAATAGTACATTCGTTTTTAAGGTTGATGTCATGGACGAGTCTGAACTTGTTAAATTGAAGAATAATATAAAAGAAGAATTTAAACACCTTGACGGACTAGTAAACCTAGCTGGCGGAAATATTCCGGGAGCAACCTTAAAGCCAGACCAAACAATTAGGGATATTGCTATGGGTGATACTAGAAAGGTTGTCGATATCAATTTATTCGGTACGGTTATACCAACTGTAATTTTAAGTGAATTAATGGTAGAGCAGGGCTATGGCTCAATTGTAAATATTTCTTCAATGGCCGCAAAGCAAACTATTTCTAGAGTTCTTGGGTATTCAATGGCCAAGAGTGCCGTAGATATTTTCACCAAATGGATGGCCAATGAACTGGCTTCTAAACATGGAGATAAAATTAGGGTAAATGCCGTTGCGCCCGGGTTTTTTATAGGTAATCAAAATAGACGTTTGTTGACCAATGAGGACGGTTCTTTTACCGAAAGAGGTAACAGTATAATTAAAAATACACCAATGGGTAGATTTGGTGATGCGTCTGAGTTAAATGGTATGGTTCATTACTTGCTTAGTGATGCATCTAGTTTTGTAACCGGTAGTATTTTTGATGTGGATGGTGGCTTTACTTCCTTTTCTGGAGTCTAAATACAATTTTTAAAGTTTGGCTATTCTTGTAATCGATTACTTAAATTACCCTTATTTTCTATGCGCTTAATTTTTTATAGTTTACTTGTTTTCTTCTGTCTTTTAATCTCTTGTAATTCAGGTTATGATGAAACAGAAGTATCTCTAGATTCATATGTTGTAGAGGACGGATTCAACTTAAAGGTTTTGGCGGCAGAACCACTTCTCAAAGCTCCTGTTGCCATAGATTTTGATGCTAAAGGTAGAATTTGGGTAGCGCAAATGCCTGGGTATATGAACGATCTTCAAGGGTCTGGTGAAGAAGAACCTTCCGGCAGTATTGTTATTCTTGAAGACTTGGATGAAGACGGTGTTGCAGATCATTCTAAAATATTTATGGATAGTTTGGTAATGCCTCGTGCCTTGGCGCACGTTTATGGTGGTTTACTGTATGCAGAACCTCCATATTTATGGTTTGTGGATATTGAAAATGATAAGCCGGTAAACAAAGTTATGGTCGATTCAATTTATGCGGTTGAAGGTAACCCGGAGCACCAGCCAAACGGATTGGAACTGAATATTGATAATTGGATATATAATGCAAAGTCTAATTTTAGATATCGAAGAATTGATGGTGTTTGGGAAAAAGAACCCACGACGTTTAGAGGCCAATGGGGCATTACCCATGATAATTTTGGCCGACTTTACTACAATGATAATTCTAGAATTTTATTGGGAGATTACGTGGTGCCAAATACGCTGATAGATAACCAATATTATACACCTAAAGCTAGCGTAGATAAACTATTGACCAATGATCAAAGGGTGTACCCTGTTTTTGCTGGATCTGTAAATAGAGGGTATGCAAAGGGAGTTTTGAATGCAGATAGCTTACTCGTCAATGCTACGGCAGCTTGTAGTCCATTGGTTTATAGAGGAGGGAGTTTTACTCAATCTTATTCCGAGAATGTTTTCGTATGTATTCCTGAAGGAAATTTGATAAAGCGTTTGCGTTTAAACTTTACGGGAGATGCTACCAAAGCAGAACAAGTTTGGCAGAATAAGGAATTTATAACCTCTTTAGATGAAGGGTTTAGACCGGTAAGCTTAAAAAACGGCCCCGATGGTAGTATGTATGTGGTAGATATGCATAGAGGTATGATCGGGCATCATGCATATATGAGTCCGTATCTACGGGATAAAGCAAAGGCTAAAGAGTTGGATACGATTGTTAACTTCGGAAGGATTTTAAAGGTATCCCATAATAATGCAACTAATGATTATTCAACGGATTTTGATTCCTTAAATGGTAGTGAATTGGTCTCTTTGCTAGAAAGTGATAATGGATGGATTCGTGATCGTGCCCAGCATTTTTTAATCTTTAAGGAGCTGAAAACAGTTATTGACGATGTTAAAGACCTTGCATTGAACAATAAGAATCCTTTAGGTCAACTACATGCACTTTACGTTTTGGAAGGCTGGAATGCCTTGTCCTTTGATTTTCTTGCAAGTGTTATAGAAAAAAGTAATAGTGAAGTAGCCTCTCATGCTTTGGTGATTTCAAAAGATTTTATTTTAGAAAAGTCAATTGAACAGGCAAGTCCTATTTTTAAGAGTGCTTTGGATAGGAATGAATTAGGTTTAGATGTATACCTAGCCAATGTTCTAGGTCACTGGGTTAAAATTGATAACCATCAATTTCAGCCTTTGTTAACCGAAATTTTGAAACGAAGGGAGATGAATACCACTGTAATGGATGCTGCAATTAGTGGTTTAGAAAAAGTAGATACCGTTTTATATAATGATCAGGTCATAAAGAACAACCTCAAAAACACCCCTTTCCTCAGTAAACTTGAAAATGCCATTACCAATAGAAAATCTGATAAGAAGAATGCTATTTATACTCGTGAAGTAATACGTGAAGATACGCGTACTAGTGGATCTAAAATGTTTTTTCAAATTTGCGCCTCGTGTCACGGCGCAGATGGTAAAGGTATTGATGGTTTGGCACCACCACTTATGGGATCTGAGCATGTTAAGAATACAGAGCGTTTGGCATTGATTATATTACACGGGCTGGAAGGTCCTGTTCATGTAAACGGAGAACGTTATGATATAAATTTGGCAATGCCCGGACTTATTAGAAATGAATCTATAAGCGATCAAGATATTGCCAATATTATATCATATGTAACCAATGCTTTTTCTGATCGATCCAGAAGTTTAAGCAACAAGCGAATTAGTGAGTTGCGAAACGTAAAATCATCTACGGGGATGGAGTTTACCGAACCGGAATTACAAGCTTTAGATAGAAAATAGAACTATTTTAAGCTTTTTCTAATTCCCATTTCCAAACCTCTTAATTCCGCTAAACCTCTAAGTCTACCAATGCCGGAATATCCCGGATTGGTTTTCTTTCTAAGGTCGTCTAACATTTTATGGCCGTGATCTGGGCGTAAGGGCATTCTAGTGTCTTTACGACCAGCGGCCTTTCTTTTATTTTGCTCATTGATCAACGCTTTCATTACCGAGTACATATCAACATCACCTTCTAAATGATTCGCTTCATGAAAATTACCATCGGCATCGCGCTGTGTACTACGTAAATGAATAAAGTGAATTCGATCTCCTAAACGGTCTACCATGCCCGGTAAATCATTGTCCGGTCTTACACCAAAAGACCCTGTACAAAATGTTAATCCGTTATTAGGGCTATCAACGGCTTTATAAAGATCAACAATATCTTGTTCCGTACTTACCACTCGTGGTAAACCTAAGATAGGAAAAGGCGGGTCGTCTGGATGAATACACATACGAATACCCGATGCTTCGGCTACCGGAATAATTGCAGATAAAAATTCAAATAGATTTTTCTTCAATTCTTTTGGTCCTATGGCATCATAGGTTGCTAAAATTTCATTGAATTCCTCTAATGTGTACCCTTCTTCAGCACCAGGTAAACCGGCTATTATGTTACTGATAAGCTTGTTTTTGTCCGCTTCTGAAAGCGTTTGAAAATAGGCTTTGGCAGCATTTTTTTGTGTCTCGGTATAGGTGTTTTCCGCTCCAGGTCTTTTTAACAGATATAATTCAAAGGCAGCAAATGAATTAGCTTCAAACCGAAGCGCGGTAGAGCCATCTGCCACTTCGTAATCTAAATTGGTACGTGTCCAATCTAAAACGGGCATAAAATTGTAGCAAACTGTATCTATGCCACATTGTCCAAGATTGGTAATAGTTTGTTTGTAGTTGTCGTAATAGGTTGTATAATCACCTTTTTGGGTCTTTATTTGCTCATGAATTGGAACACTTTCTACGACCGACCACGTTAAGCCGGCAGCTTCAATAGTGTTTTTTCGCTTCATTATTTCATCTACGGACCATATAACTCCGTTGGGAATATGATGTAATGCGCTAACTATACCTGTTGCACCTGCTTGCTTTATATCTGTTAACGATACTGGATCATTTGGTCCGTACCAACGCCATGTCTGTTCCATTAGTTTAAATAAGTTTCTAAGATAATTTATTAGAATTACACATCTTTTATTTCCCAACCTGGCTCATAGGTTCTAGACCATAATTTCATGGCTTCCCTATTAAAAATACGACCTGTAGCTTCATCAACTTCAAATGAATCATCTATTCTAGAAGCTAT
>JAHDDL010000006.1:22779-127863 GCA_020629415.1 Maribacter sp.
CCGGTTCTACTATTTCCATCCCACTTAATAGTTTTGTTTCCAGCGAATTTAAAAGTTGCTTCCATTGTGTCATACATTTCCCATCCATCATCTTTATAATGATACTTGCCAGCATCTACAGATACTTGTTCGGGATAGGTAACACCCAATGCCCACCTTGCAATGTCAAGTTCATGGGTGGCATTGTTGCCCATTTCTGCGGTACCATAATCCCATCCGTACCAATGCCAATTATAATCCCAAGTGTTGTCCGTGTACGCTCTTCTTGGAGCCGGTCCTTGAAAAAGTTCCCAATCTAAACCTTCTGGCGGGTTTGCCTTGGTTTGGTGGGGTACACGACCTCTTGCACTAATATAGAATGCGGTTGCCTTATAAACATCACCAATTACGCCGTTGTGTATATCTCTTATAACTTCTTGAGATTCTAGGGCAGATCTTTGCTGGTTGCCCATTTGCACTACTTTATCAAATTTTTTTTGATAGGCAACCACCAACTCACCTTCGCGCGGGTTATGGCTACAAGGTTTTTCTAAATAAACGTGTTTGCCGGCTTGCATTGCCATACAGGCACCTGGTGCATGCCAATGATCTGGTGTGGACATAAATATGGCATCAACATTTTTATCATCTAATATTTTTCTGATGTCGTTCTCCAATTTTGGTTTGCTGCTAATTTTAGATGAAACTTCTGTGGCAGCTTTGTCTCGCTGACTTTTCATTACATCACATAAATAGGTAAGCTCAACATTATTTTTTTTGTGTGCTATAGCAGGTATATAGGCACCATACCTTCTACCTAAACCTTGAATAGCTACATGAATTCTATCGTTTGCACCTATTATTTTAGAATAGCTCTTTGCTGTCATCGCATTTGCGGTACTACTGGCTATTGTAGCCCCAACTGCACCCAAAGCTGTTTTCTTAATAAAATTTCTTCTGTTTGAACTCATCGTATTTATTCTTTTGTATTATTTATAGCTCGGATTTTTACATTTTTGAACGATACCAAATCTCCATGGTCCTGTAGTAGTATTTGACCTTGATCCAATTCCCCGAAATTGGGCCACTTGGCATATTTACTTTCAGAAACCAATGTTCTATATGCATCACTTTTTCTTTCATATTCAAGAACTTTGGTCCCGTTTAGCCAATGTTCTACATGGTTGTCTTTAGATATGATATAAGCTGTATTCCATTCACCTATAGGTTTAATGGGTTTGTTTACATCTGCTTGAATTAAATCGTAAAGAGAGCTAACAGTTCTGCTGCCTTCATGGTTTCCTTTTTTTGAATCGGGGTGAAGATTGTCATCCAATATTTGATATTCCAGGCCAATAGAAGAGCCTTCACCTTTATTGATCTCAGTGTCAACATAATATTTAATGCCACTGTTGGCTCCTGGGGTTAATTTAAAATCAACTTTCAATTCAAAATCTCCATAAAGTTCTTTGGTTACAATATCACCACCTGCGGCAGACTCTTCCCCTCCAGAAGAAAGTACGCTTAGAACGCCATCTTCAATTTTCCATCCTTTCTCAGGGAATTCTTCTAACTTGGCACCTCTCCAACCATCAGTAGTTTTTCCGTCCCAGAGAAGTTTCCAGCCGTCTTTCTTTTCATCTATGGTCAGTTGATTTTTGGTAATAATTGGTGTTAAAGGAGAATTTCTTGAGTATTTGGAAACACTATCGGTTATGATTCTTACATTTTTCCAAATAATATCTGTTCCTGCTTTTTGATCCTTATGTATGCTATGCACCTGTAGGCATATAAAACCTTTTGCGGTTTTATCATCTATAAGATATGCGGCTGGTACGTCATTTACCCAAGTTTTAATCGTATCACCTATAGCTTCAATTCTATAATGGTTCCAATCGTTTTGCTTAAAGGCTTTTTGTGCAGCGGGATTATCGGTCATAGGGTTTAGCCAACCACGCCTTGACTCATCATAAATACCGCCGCTCCATGCTCTTTCAGAAGGGTCTATTTCAACTTGATATCCATGTACCCTGCCATCTCTATATGTTGGTATACTATTACTTCTAATTTGAATTCCCGAATTCATGGTAGAATCTACCTTATAGTCTAATTCTAATATGAAATCGCTATACATTTCATCGGTAGTTAAAAATGTATTAGGAGTGTTGTGTGTTGTGGTTCCTACTATGGTACCTTCTTTAACGGCATAGGTTGCATCTCCTCCTAATTTATGCCATCCGTTTAAAGTTTCTCCATCAAAAAGATCCACCCAAGGGGCATTGTCTTTAGGAGTTTCAGCGCAACTAATAAGAAATGTAGCTGTTGTCGCAAGTAATAATTTGGTCTTTAATAGGTGATTTTTCATTTTTGGTATAATTGTGCGATTTAATGCGAAATATATATAATGTAATGGATTACATTATATAAAAATATTGATTTATGTTGCATTTATTGTGTAATTAATAATTTTATTCATTAATTATTTAAAAATTATGAAAAGCTGAGGATTGTTGTGGATAATAAATGTTAAATGTCAAGCAATTGACAATCGATAATGCTCGTAGGTAGATTGTCGCAATTTTTCTCTAAGAGTTAGTAGTCAATGAAGGATGATACTACTATAATGTAGGCAATAGAAATACCAATATATCGGTTATTTTTTAGTTATAAGTTTATAGGAAATAATTATTCCATTTTGTAACTGCTAGGTATTAAGTGTTCTTAGGAAGGTTTCTGTTATATTTTCAAAATAAGTAATGTTTAATGGTGATCGCTCTTTACAGATTAATTTATAGCTATTACAATTTACACTATAATGCAAATAATAGAGCCAATAGCAATACATGTTACTTTTATTCCATTATTTTTAGTGAAAGGTAGATTAAAACAGGTTGGGTTTAGATTTCTTAATTAACTAAACTAACTATGAAAGTATTTGTGTAAATGGTTGTCATTATTTAAACCAATAAAAAAAAGCTCCATAAAAATGGAGCTTTTTGTAGTGATATCGACAGGATTCAAACCTATTGTTGAAAATGCTTAAATCCTGGAGAATCTGCGAAATTTTATTTTTACTGTTGTCTATTTGTTATCTACTTATCTTAAGGTAGTATTTTAAATTACTTCGTCTTTAAATTAAAGATAGAAAAATGTTAGTGTCGTTTTTTGTTAAATAGTCAAATTATCATTGGCACTTAACCCCACCACTAAAAATAAAAACCCTTCTCGTAGTGCTCAATTACGTAAAGGGTTTTTTAAACTAACTCAACACGAACTTAACTTTAATTATTTGGCTTTGGATATGGTTTATTTCTCACCGGATCGCTTAAGCTATGACCTATGCCGTTATTAAAAACATAATTATAATTTCTAAGCCTTTCATTATTGCCTCCTCCAGTTGCCGTGCTAGGCAAAGGTGCAGGTGACCTATTAACATCAATTCTTAGTTGGCTATCTCTTCTAAGAACAATTTTACCATCTTCACCTGGTATTAATGTTTGAAACTCGTAGTTAACGTCACGAACCAATAATGGGTCGTTCTGGGTTATATACGTGGTAATGATATGGTATTGAAGTATTAAGCGTAATACATCAACATCTGCCCTTGCCATAACTTCCGTAGGTGTTTCACCTTCTTCTATATCTGCTGATCCTGTCACTAAGGCGATGATATCACCATTACCTTCAAAAGCATTATTGTTCAGCATTAGAAATGTTCTGCCATTGTTTGCTGTGTTGTATTCGGCTACCATATCAGCGGCCTCTATAGCAGCTTTAAAATAGTTCAGGCCGTCACCGTTCAGAGTGCCATCTTCGTTCAGTTTTAGTACTTGTGGAGTATTAAGGAATTGCCAAGCTGTCATTTCACCATATGGGTCTGTAAGATCAACTTCCGGTTCAAAGACGAAACGCTCTTGTAAATCAATGTCGCATCCTATTAATGCAAACATCAGTAGAAACGTTCCACAAAATTTTAGTGCTTTTATTCTTTTCATTTTGGTGTGTATTTTTTAAGATTTATTTTTTAATACCCTGGTGTTTGTTCCAATAATGGGTTTTCAACTAAATGCTCATCAAATATTGGAAAAAGCAGTCTCTCGTCCGTTAATGTACGGCCACCTGTAAGTGTATCTAAAATTGGGTTTAAAATTTCAAGAGCTCTTCCTGTTCTTCTCAAATCCCACCAGCGTTGGCCTTCGCCCAAAAGTTCTAGCTGACGCTCGTCTAATATAAATAGCTCACGTTCTTGTTGTGTAGCCCCAAATTCAGCCGCGTCTACTAATGGTAGTTGTCTTGCAGTTCTAAATTCATTTATGATTTCCAGGGCTCTTAGTTCATTACCAAGTCTATTCTCTACCTCTGCTAGATATAATACAATGTTAGAATAACGGTAAAGAACCATATCACTATCATCTAATGTTTGATTAAAATTTGCCTTATTGTATTTGGCCATTCTAGCATTACCTACTCCCTTTAGTTCAAGATTGGTAATACCTTCTCGTGATAGGTAGTATCTATAATCTCCATAAACAAACTCTTCTTCACCTTCTTCGTTAGTAGTGGTAAGCACTGGGTCAGTGTCAGGATATTTAGTTACCCATTCAAGAGAATCTATAGGAAATTTTTCACGCCATTTTTGTTCCAGTGCCGGTGATAACGTAAAAGAAGGTATACCTGCAAAGAACAAATTAAAAATACCTGCTCTGTTTCGGTTGCCACTACCTGGCTCTTCGTTTAAGCTGAAACCGATTGACATAATCAATTCAGGACCTTGTTGTATCTTTAATGGACCGGAGCTAGATGGATTTGGTGCAAATGGGTCTATGTTATCGTTTAAAAACAAATTCTGCCAATCTCTAGCACTGGTAACCAAACTGAACTCATTGCTCTCCACAATCTTAAGAAGAGCTTCTTTGGTTTTTATATCATCACCTAAAAAACCATAGACCTCGGCTTGTAGTGCCCAAATACTGGTTAATGAAAATCTATATGGTCTACTTACTATATCCATATTTTCCTCTGCGGCAAGCATGTCAGGTATGATAACTTCATTAATTATCGTATTGGCTTCTGTTCTAGGTCTTTGTAAATCTGGACTAGCACCAATAACGGGTTCAGTGAACAATGGTACGTCTCCCCATACTCTAACCGCTTGGAAATATGCATAAGCTCTCATGGCTTGTGCTTCTGCCAATAATTCCGCGTCAAAACCACTAATATTAGGTACGTTGGCAATTACCAGATTAGCTCTGTTGATCAAATCGTAATAATCGTTCCATCTTAAAACACCTGCATTACCAGAAGTAACGTCGTTGGTAGTAAGCTCAATATTATTTGCGTTGGCACCATCATTTCCATTTATGTAACTATCACCTCTAAACTCTCCCCAATAATAGTGTTTTAACCGAAATGCAGGTTGCATACCGTCGTACATTCCTATTACAGTAGCTAAGGCATCATTATTATTTCTGAAAAAATTATCTGGCGAAATTTCACTGATCGGTGATTCATCAACTAAATTTTCACATGATGATATAGATAGGGCTCCCAACAGAACGGCAACACTACCTATTATATATTTATTTAATTTTCGTAGTTCCATTTTAGTTTATTTAAAATTTAAGATTAAGACCTAGGATTACTTCACGGTCATTTGGAAACCTTAGGTTGTCCACCCCTGGTTGTAACGGATTACCTCTTGTTCCTAATTCTGGATTAAAGCCTGGATAATTGGTCCAAGTAAGCAAGTTGTTACCAGATATATAAAAAGAACACTTTTTAACAAAACCAAACTGCTCTAAAGCTTTTTTAGGCAAGTCATAACCCAGTCTAACAAAACGTAGTTTTATAAAGCTACCGTCAGTTACATAGAAACTATTAGGTCTGTCCCTGTTTTGTGGAACCCTGGTTAATCTTGGATAAACCGTAATGTCTCCAGGATTTTGCCAAGCACCCTCTATACGGTCTGGACCCGGTGTCTCACCTCCTGAGTTTAAATCATTTCTAGCTTCGTCCCAACGTCTCCACGTATCGTTTCCTAAAGTAAAGTCAAACAAAAAGCTAAGGCTTATATCTTTATATTTAAAATCGTTTGAGAATCCACCAAATGATTTTGGTAAACCATTTCCTATGGTCTGTCTGTCTTCGTTTGTTATGACGAAATCACCATCAACATCATCCCAAAAGATATCACCACCTTGGGCAACACGACCGTCATTTCTTATTTGGTTCACATCTCCGGTAAACTCTGATCCGTTAAGGGTATAATTCACAAACTCTCCAGAATTGTCAAAATTAGGTGTCAGCTGAACGCCATCATTTGTAAATGCGTTAGATTCATCATATTGAAAAACCCCTAAGTTTTTAAAACCGTAAATATTACCAATTGGTTGACCTTCTTCAATTAAGTAGTCACCTGATTGAAATGATGTACCACCGAAGAGTTGAGTAACCTCATTTTCTTGAAAACTAATGTTGAAATTACTATTCCAACTAAAATTTTTGGATTGTATGATGCTTCCACCAATATTTAGGTCAATACCTTGATTTCTTACTGCTCCAACATTCTGTCTTATGCCAGAGAAACCAGACTCCTCCGGTAGAGGTACATTGGCCAATAAATCTTTGGTATCTTTTCTCCAAACATCAAAATTTATAGTAAATCTATTCTTGAACATTCCTAAATCAAAACCTAGGTTAGTGGCAACCGTACTTTCCCAACTTAATTCTGGATTTCCTAATCTGGTAGGTGATACTCCGCTAATACCATCGTAAACTGCACCAGGTGTAAAAGCAGATGTAAATTCATAATCCCCAATTCGATCATTTCCGGTTTCACCATAACTGGCTCTTAACAAAAGGTTGTTGATTTTACTATTACTGTTCTTGAAGAACGGTTCATTGCTTACTCTCCACCCAATTGAACCTGAGGGGAAATAACCAAATTCATTGTTATCTCCAAATCTTGATGAACCATCTCGTCTTAACGTTGCACTTATAAGATAGCGGTTATCAAAGTCGTAGTTGAAACCTCCAAAGAGTGAGTAAAGGTTACTTTTTGTGTTAAAAGTTTGTCCTCCGTTAATACCTATACCATTTGGATCAACATTGTTAAATGTCTGTACGTCTTCTGAAACGAAAAGAGCATTTGAAATTCCAAAATTTTCTTCACTTCTACGAAGTATTTGCATACCGGCAAAAGAGGAGACACTATGTTTACCGAAATCTTTATTATAGTTTATAAAATTTTCTTGTTGTATATCATAGTCGATTCTATCTCTAAGGCTACCTAAAGGATTTGTGTTTCTAGGGTTTAAAACCAATAAAGGTTGAAAATCATTATTACGTCTCAATCTAAAGTTGATACCTAATGTAGATTTTATAGAGAAGGACGGAGTAAATTTATATTGAACAGAATTAAAGCTTTGTGCCCTCCACGTTCTTAACTTTAATTGTCTAAGTTGCGCTTCGGCAACCGGATTTTGTCTACCACCAAATTCTGGGGTAAAACTACCGTCCGGTTCAAATACAGGATAGTAGGCAATACGTTCAACAAGTTGCTGAAAAACCTGATTTTCATTTAATCCACTAAATTCTTCAAATGATGCGTTAAAGCTTGTACTTAACGTTAGTTTTGTAGATGGGGTGAAATCTAATTTAAATCGGCTATTGATTCTTTTAAAACTACTATTGATAACTATACCTTCTTCATTTAAAAAACCGTTGTTCCAGTAAGCTTTTAGTTTTTCGCCACCTCCACTTACTGCTACGTTTACCTGATTTCTTATACCAGCCTTGGTAATCAATTCTTGAAGATCAAATGAATTACGGTTTCTAAGACTTAATGAATCTCGTTGCAGTCCTGTGGGATTTTCACGTTGTGCCGCAGTACGTCTTACATCTTCGTAAAATAAGCGTTGTCTGGTATTGGCAACCGGTATAGCTCCGTTTAATGTGTTTATTCCACTTACTACGTTTACATCTATGGTAACATCACCTCTCTTACCAGATTTTGTGGTAATCAAAACAACACCGTTTGCACCACGTGTACCGTAAATTGCAGTGGTGGCACCATCTTTTAAAACCTCAAGGGAAGCTATATCATTTGGGTCTATATTGTCTATATTGTCCAGTTGTTGACCGTCTACTACATATAAAGGTCCCGTACCACCGGCACTAAAGGTTGATGTACCTCTTACTCTAATATCAAAACCAGCACCTGGACCTCCGTTACTTGCAATTTGTACCCCGGCCAATCTACCTTGTACACCTTCAAAAGCATTTGAAGGAGTTACCTCGGCAATTTTTTCTGATTTTACAGAACTTAATGAACCTAATACCTTCTCCCTAGAAACGGATGAATAACCTATTACGACAACTTCATCCAGGGCTTCGGTATCTTCTTCTAATGTCACATTTATGCTAGAGGAATTAACCGTTACATCCTTGGTATTAAAACCAATATAGGAAAAGGTCAATACTCTAGAACCTGGTACTAAATTAATAGTATAATTACCATCAAAATCACTGGACATACCGTTATTTGTCCCTTTTTGTACTACGTTAACGCCGGGCAAAGGTTCTCCGTTAACGTCGGTAACTGTACCTTTTACGGTACTTACCTGTGCAAAAGCTGATGTACTGGTTATCATGAACATGATCACGGTAGCCAATACAGAGAAGGTAGCAATACGCGAGCGTTTGTTACACTTTTTTTTCATTTTGAGTTGAGTTTTGTTAATATTAAATTGACTTAATCTAATTTTTAAGGATTTTTATTAATTATTAACCAATAAAACGACCTAAAAATTATTAGATTCTCAACAATTATATTAACAAGAAGTTGTGAAGGCATCCTGTACTGTACTGTAGGGATGGTGGTAAGAGGCGTCAAAAAAAATAGGGTTAAATCGTTAAATATCTGAAAGTCAAATTTTTAATAATTGTTTTTATAGTCTTGCTGCAAAAAAAATTATTATAGAAGAAAGCTTTAAAATAAGGATATGTTATTTAGGTGTAAAAATTTGTTTAAACAGAGTGTCTGTCAATAAAATTAAAATCATTTTTTATTTCTACTCTTTTGTTTTCAACGATCATTTTAGCCGCTTCTTCACCCATTTTTTTAAAGTCTGTACTAATTACGGTTATACCCAATAATTCTTTTAAAGGTGTGTCATTGTACGATATAATGCCAATATCCTCACCTAGTTTATAATGTCTATCTCTACTTTGTTTTACCAAATTGACTAAATCCGATTCTTCTATTATAATATATAAATCCCCCAATTGTAATTCCATGCTGTCATAAATTTCATCAAGTATTTCGTAGTCCATATCATGTTGAATACAAAATCTCTTAAAACCTGTTACAATACCTTTAGGGTATGGATAAACACCTTTGCTAGGGTATACCAATATGACTTTTTTATATTTTGATAATTTTTCTAATCCGGCGGTAAGGGCATTATAAATATCTTCCGTAAAGTCTTGATATACTCTGCCTGCCTCTTTTGATAAACTCTTTAAATTCCGGTCCATAATGATCAGCTTTCCATTTGGTATGGAATGAATTGCTTTTAAAATATCATCGGTACAACCCATATGCTGAAGATTTTCATTTTTAAAATGAGGCATTATAACATAGTAATCGTATAAGTTTTTTTTATTTTCAATTATGTTGCTAAATACTAAAGGTTCACAGTGGTAAATATCTAAATCTACATGGGTATTCGCATCTAGACTATTTACAAATGAATTGAAAATTCTCATTTTGTAAGTACTTAACTTATTAATAAGAAAAAGCACTTTTGCTTTTATGGTTAGATCTGTCTTTGATATGTAATACCCTTTGCCTTTTACCGATATAATTATATTTTGTTCTTTTAATAGACCGTAGGCTTTTTCTACCGTATCTCTAGAGAGTAGGTATTCTTCGCTTACCTCGTTAATTGAAGGGATTTTTTCTCCCATACTCAATACACCTTTATGGATGCTATTGATTATAGAGTCCATAACTTGTTTGTATTTAGGAATACGGGATTCAGTGTCTACATAAATATATTCAAGTTTTTTCAAGTTGTGCGGTTTTAGTTTTATGACCTAAATTAGGGTATATACAGAATTAATCAAATTCAAACTTATGTAATCTTTTTGGCTTTTTATTTTTTTTATCGAATTTAACTAACAGTATAGTACAGGATGCGTTGTTTTTATTCATGCTCTATTTTCGTTGACAACCATAATTAAAAAAACAGATTAATGCAGGTCAAAACATATAAACACGTAGATTATCTTTGGGACGAATCAAAAGCGTCAGAGCTAGGGGACAACCAGGTAGAGTTGTTTCTTTACAGGTCAAATATTTTAGGAGCAGACCTTCGTATAACAAACTTCGGTGGTGGTAATACTAGCTGTAAAACTATTGAAAAAGATCCTCTTACAAATGAAGAGGTTGAAGTAATGTGGATCAAAGGTTCAGGTGGTGATATTGGCACTCTTACAAAAGCTGGTATAGCGGGCCTGTATACAGAGCGACTTAGAAATTTGAAGAATGTTTATGGTGGTCTAGAAGATGAAGACCGTATGGTAGGGCTGTTTAATCATTGTATTTATGATTTGGACAGCAAAGCTCCTTCAATTGACACCCCTTTACACGGTTTACTTCCTTTTAAACATATAGATCATTTACATCCTGATGCATTAATAGCGGTAGCTGCGGCAAAAAACAGCGAGAAGGTTACCAAAGAAATTTGGGGAGATACCATGGGGTGGGTGCCATGGCAAAGACCAGGTTTCGATTTAGGTCTGCAACTTGAAAAATGTTTAAATGACAACCCTGGTATTAGAGGTATTGTATTAGGTAGCCATGGTCTTTTTACTTGGGGAGATACATCATACGAGTGTTACCTTAATAGTTTAGAGGTTATTGAAATGGCCTCTGAATACATTGAGAAAAAAATTAAAGAGAACGGTAGTGTATTTGGTGGGCAAAAAGTAGAAAGTCTTCCTGAAGAAGAGCGCAAGGAAAAAGCAGCTAAACTTATGCCGTTACTTAGAGGACTTTGTTCTTCAGAAAATCAAATGATCGGTCATTTTACCGATACGGATGTAGTATTGGAGTATATTAATAGTAATGATTTGGAGAGATTGGCACCTATGGGGACTTCTTGTCCGGATCATTTTTTAAGAACCAAGATTCAACCATTGGTTCTTACCTTAAGTACAGATGAGGATCTTTCCAATAGTGAAAAGGTATTGGAAAAACTTACTCCTGCATTTGAAAATTATAGAAAAGAATACGCTGAATATTACGAAAATTGTAAAAGGGATAATAGCCCTGGAATGAGGGATCCTAACCCGGTAATTATTATTTATCCTGGGGTAGGTATGTTCAGTTTTGCAAAGAATAAGCAGACTACAAGGGTGGCAAGCGAGTTTTATATTAATGCCATAAACGTAATGCGTGGTGCCGAGGCTATAACCGAGTATACATCTTTGCCAAGACAAGAGGCATTTGATATTGAATATTGGTTGTTGGAAGAAGCTAAATTACAGCGTATGCCAAAAGAAAAACCATTGTCTAGGAAAGTAGCTCTGGTTACCGGCGCCGGTGGCGGTATTGGTAAAGCTATAGCAGATAAACTTGCTGAAGAGGGCGCCAATATAGTGCTTACCGATATTGTTGAAGATCGGTTGGTTGAAGGTGTGGCAACCTACAAAAGGGATGTAGCCAGCTATGCTGTTTGTGATGTTACCAATACTGATTCTATAGCCAATGCCTTTAAAAAAGCATGTTTAGAATTCGGCGGTGTAGATATCATAGTTCACAGTGCTGGTTTGGCCATTTCCAAACCATTAGAGGAAACTACCGACAAAGATTGGAATTTGTTACAGAACGTGCTAGTTAAAGGTCAGTTTGACCTGGCTAAGCAAGGTGTTGCCGTAATGAGAGATCAGGGCTTAGGAGGTAATTTTATTAGTATAGCCAGTAAAAACGGATTAGTTTCTGGACCTAACAATGTTGGGTATGGTACCTCTAAAGCAGCGCAACAACATATGAGCCGTTTATTGGCAGCGGAACTAGGCAAAGATAAAATTAGGGTTAACGTTGTAAATCCTGATGGGGTAATTGTTGGTAGTAAGATCTGGGAAGGTGACTGGGCTGAAGGTCGTGCCAAAGCGTATGGAATAACTGTAGATGAGTTGCCTGCACATTACGCTAAAAGAAATTTATTGAACGAGATCATTTATCCAGAAGACATTGCTAACGGTGTTTTTGCCTGTGTAGGAATTTTAGACAAATCAACAGGTAATATTATTAATGTCGATGGCGGTATGGCCAATGCATTTGTAAGGTAGTTGTTTGTAGTTTTTTTAAAAGCTTTTATAGATGAAAATCTATAGAAGCTTATTTTTAATGGGAAATTAATACTTATGAGAGTAGACGAAAATCAATTAGACGAAATAAATAAAAAACATCTGTCCTTACATGATGAGAAATATAATTTTTTGGGCAACATATTGTCAAAACAAGGAAAAGATGTTGATGGCATCCTTAAAATGCTTGGAGATTTTCAGGTAGCCATTCCTAGTTGGGCATTAGGAGCTGGTGGAACCAGATTTGGACGCTTTGGCTTTCAGGGAGAACCTAGTACATTGGAGCAAAAAATAGATGATGTAGGTATCATTCATAAATTAACCCAAACGGCCGGGGCGATCTCTTTACATATTCCTTGGGATGTACCAAGTGATTATAAAGCTATCAAAGAAGTAGCTGCCGCTCATAATATTGTTTTTGATGCTGTCAATAGTAATACTTTTCAAGATCAAAAAAATGCTAAAGAGAGCTATAAGTTTGGGTCATTGTCAAATATTAACAAAGCTTCTCGCGATCAAGCAATAGCACATAATATAGATGTTATTAATATAGGTAATAAATTAGGCTCTAAAAGTTTAACAATTTGGTTGGCAGATGGATCTAATTTTCCTGGTCAAAGCAATTTTCAGCATGTACTTCAAAATACAGAGGATAGTGTTAAGGAAATATATAAAGCATTGCCGGAAGATTGGAAAATGTTTATAGAATACAAACCCTATGAACCAAATTTTTATAGTACTGTAATTCAAGATTGGGGAACGTCATTTATGCTGGCGAATGCTTGTGGCGAAAAAGCATATAGCTTGGTGGATTTAGGACATCATTTACCCAATACGAATATCGAGCAGATCGTATCAACATTGATGATGAAAGGTAAATTAGGTGGTTTTCACTTTAATGATAGTAAGTATGGAGATGATGATGTTACCGTTGGTAGTATTAAACCTTATTCTTTGTTCTTGATCTTTAACTCTTTGGTTTACGGAATGGAAAACAATCCTCAAAATCCATATCCGGCTTGGATGATAGATGCTAGTCATAATATTAAAGATCCTTTAGAAGATTTGATACAATCTTTAGAGGCAATTCAAGAAGCGTATGCCAAGGCATTGTTAATTGATCAAAACGAACTTGCTGCTGCACAAAAGAATAATGATGTTGTAAAATGTCAAGAAATTCTTCAGAATGCTTATCGTACAGATGTGAGACCTTTAATAGAAAAAGCAAGAGTTGGTAGAGGAGGAGCAATCAACCCTATAGAAACTTATAGAGCATTAAAAGTAAGAGAAGGTTTAATAAAAGAAAGAGGAGTGAACTCGGTAGCATCGGGATTATAAATGAAGAGTATGAAAACCAACGTAACCGCAGTATTTGATATAGGAAAGACCAATAAAAAGTTTTTTCTATTTGACGAAGATTATCAGGAAATCTATCGAGAATATACTCGATTTGAGCCTATTGAAGATGAAGATGGTCATCCGACGGAAGATTTACATTCGTTACAGATATGGTTAAAAGAGGTTTTTGATAGAATTCTTAATGCTAAGGAACATAATATAACGGCCATAAATTTTTCTACTTACGGTGCCAGTTTTGTACATCTAGATGAAAACGGAAAAGTACTTACCCCTTTGTATAATTATACAAAACCAATGGATGAAAAGGTTTTGAATGATTTTTATGAAAAGTATGGTCCTAAAAATGAATTTGTAAAAGCTACAGGTTCTTCTGATTCGGGTATGTTAAATTCAGGCATGCAGTTGTTTTGGATAAAACACACGAAACCGGAAATCTATGAGAAAATTGCATTTTCATTACATTTACCCCAATACCTAAGTTATGTTTTTACGGGTATTCCGTTAAGTGAATACACTAGTATTGGTTGTCATACAGGCTTGTGGAACTATGCAGATAAAGATTACCATTCTTGGGTTTACAAAGAAGGTATAGATCGTATACTGCCCCCAATTGTTTCTACTGAGACAAGTATTAATATGAACTATAATGGTAAACGCATTAAAATAGGTGTAGGTATTCATGATAGTTCTGCGGCATTGCTACCCTATGTAAGAAGTATTAAGCAAAAATTTATCTTGGTTTCTACCGGAACATGGAGTATTGCCTTAAACCCTTTTTCTCAAAAGCACTTAACGGAAAAAGATATAGAAAAGAATTGTATTAATTACATGAGAATTAACGGCAAACCAGCGAAAGCAAGCCGTATATTTTTGGGTAATGAATATAGTTTGCAAGTAAAAAAATTGACCCAGTATTTTAATGTGCCCAATGATTATCATAAATCGGTCGCTTTTAGTTATGATACGTTTTTTGCAATAATGAAAGATTTTAATTATTGCTTTAAATGGGAAAGTATTGCTGATAAAAATATGCCGGCAGAAACAAAATTCAATTTTGATCAATTTGAGCATGCCTACCATCAACTAATGGTTGAGTTGGTTTTATTACAGGTAGATAGCATAAAAACTGCGGCTGGTAATGATGATATAGAGAAATTATACATAGATGGCGGTTTTAGTGATAATGATGTCTATATAAAGCTGGTATCCCATTACCTAAGAAACATGGAATTACGTACCACAGATTCATCATTAGGTTCGGCTTTGGGTGCCGCCATTGCTATATCTGACACGAAGCTTAATTCAAAATTCTTAAAAAAGAACTACGCGTTGAAAAAACACGTTCCCTTTATTATCAAATAAGTAGAATTATATGTCAAAGGAATTCAATTCAGATTATCCATCTGTAGACGATTTACGAAATAAAGCAATGAGGAGAATTCCAAAGTTCGCTTTTGAGTATTTGGATGGTGGTTGTAACGAAGATGTTAGTATATCCAGAAATACTTCAGAAATACGAGAGGTTCAACTACAGCCCCGTTATCTAAGAAATCATGGTACAAGCTCCATTAAAACTAAAGTTATGGGAATGGAGTTCGATGCTCCTTTTGGCATAGCACCGGTAGGTTTACAGGGGTTAATGTGGCCAAATACACCTGCAATTTTGGCAAAGTCCGCTTTTAAGCATAATATACCTTTTATACTTAGTACGGTAACTACTATGGATATTGAAAAGGCAAGTGAACTTACAGAAGGTAATGCTTGGTTTCAATTATATAATCCTGTAGATGATGCTATTCGCGATGATATTATTGACAGGGCCGAAGCAGCAGGTTGTCCTGTATTGGTGTTACTTTGTGATGTTCCCACCTTTGGTTACCGACCTAGGGATTTCAAAAATGGACTGGCACTACCACCTAAAATGACCGCAGCGAACATTATGCAGATTTTGGGCAACCCTACATGGGCATTGAATACACTTAAGTATGGCCAACCCTCTTTTGAAACTTTAAAACCTTATACTCCAGAAGGACTTAATTTAAAACAATTGGGTGCCTTTATGGACAAAACATTTTCCGGTAGGCTAAATGAAGAGAAAATAAAGCCGATAAGGGATAAATGGAAGGGTAAATTGGTATTGAAGGGAGTAGCTTCGGAACAAGATACACAAGATGCAATACGCATGGGTTTTGATGGCGTTATCGTTTCCAACCACGGTGGAAGACAATTAGATGCGGCTCAATCAACTATAAACTCGCTGCAGGAAATTGCTGTAAAATACAGTGATCAAATTGAAGTTATGATGGATAGTGGTCTACGGTCAGGTCCTGATATTGCTAGAGCCATGGCAAGTGGTGCAAAATTTACTTTCATGGGACGTTCCTTCATTTATGGAACTGGAGCCCTTGGGAATAAAGGAGGCGATCACACTATTAGTATGTTGAAAACACAGTTTAAGCAGGTAATGGATCAGCTTTGTTGCGATCGTGTCGAAGATTTGCCAAACCACCTAATTAAATAAAAACAACCAAAATTATGAGCCAAAACCATCACGAAGAAGATATTGTTGAAGAAATTGCTGGCGGTGAATTTGAAAGAGAACCGGTTCCCCAATCTAAATTAAAAAGCTGGAAAAGCTTTCTTGGCATGTACGCGGGCGAACATGCTGCAGGTACAGAATTTGTTATTGGTCCCCTGTTTTTAACAACGGGCGTTAGTGCTTTTGATTTGATTGTAGGGTTATTATTGGGCAATTTAATGGCAGTATTAAGCTGGCGTTTTCTAACATCGGAAATCGCGGTTAAAAGAAGACTTACCCTTTATTATCAATTGGAAAAAATTTGCGGTAAAAAACTGGTCATCGGTTATAATTTGGCCAACGGTATTTTGTTCTGTTTTTTGGCGGGTGCAATGATTACCGTTTCGGCAACTGCCGTAGGTATACCTTTTAATATGGAGATGCCAAAATTGACAGATACTTTGCCTAATGGTCCTACTTGGATAATTATAGTACTGGTTATCGGTGCCGTTATTTCATTAATAGCATCTAAGGGTTATGATACCGTTTCCAAAGCGGCTAACTGGATGTCTCCAATTATCGTTCTGGCATTTGTAGCTTGCGGTATTGTTGCATTACAACAATTGGGTGTTGGTAGTTTTGAAGATTTTTGGAATATTTGGGGTGATGGTGGTGAGCCATTTCCGGGTCAAGTTAAGTATACTTTTTGGCATGTTTTCTTTTGGTCCTGGTTTGCAAATGGGGCCATGCATATAGGTATGTCAGATCTTTCCGTTTTTCGTTTTGCAAAAAAAGCAAGCTCTGGGTGGACAACTGCCGCAGGTATGTATGTGGGGCATTATATGGCTTGGATAGCAGCGGCTTTGTTATATGCCGTTTACGTACAATCGCCTGAAGCTCAAGCATTATTGAGTCAAGGTCAGGCTCCTAATGTTGCTCCGGGTCCTTTGGCTTACAACGCAATCGGGGTATTCGGTATCCTTGCTGTAGTATTGGCAGGTTGGACAACCGCTAATCCTACAATATATAGAGCTGGTCTTGCATTTCAAGCGATCATGCCTAAGACGTCTACATTCTGGGTAACCATTTTGGCAGGTTCTATTGCTACGGTTGCTGGTCTTTTTCCGGCATTTGCCATGAAATTACTGGATTTTGTAGCACTGTATGGTTTTATTTTAGCTCCTGTAGGTGCGGTAATCGTATTTGAACATTTCTTTCATAAACAAGTAGGTATCGTAAAGAATTACGCAGAAGTATCCGGAGAAAAGTTTAGCAAATCGGTACTATTGGCATGGGGTATAAGTTTTGGTCTTTTTTATTTTATATCTATTCAATTTGAAGTTTTCTTGTCCTTTGTTACCTTACCTGCATGGTTACTGTGCGGCGTATTGTTTTTAATGTTCAGTAAAAAGTTTCAAAAGAAATTTTAACTATATAGCGTATACTACTTTATTAAATACTATTGCTATCGTAAAGCCAGACCAAATCTAGTACATTTTATTAGTTTTATTATTTAAACGTATATGGCGTTATGAAGGTTATTAGGTGGGGTATTATTGGTTGTGGAGATGTTGCTGAGGTAAAAAGCGGACCAGCTTTTAATAGAATTGAAAATTCAGAATTAATTGGTGTCATGCGACGTAACCGGGCAAAAGTGGAAGATTTTGCCAAAAGGCATAATGTTCCTTATTGGACAGATAATGCCGATGATTTATTAAACCATAAGGATATTAATTCTATATATGTTGCAACTCCGCCCTCAACTCATTTAAGGTACGCTTTAAAAGCTTTGTCCCTAGATAAAAATGTATATCTAGAGAAACCAATGACTTTGACTTCTGTGGAAGCTGAGATGATCGGTGAGGCGGTAAAACAATCAAAAGGAAAACTAAGTGTAGCGCATTATAGAAGAAAATTACCGGCTTTTGTAAAGGTGAAAGAATTAATTGATGCTAACAGTATTGGTGAAATTTTAGTTGTAGATATACAAATTCTTCAGCCTAAAAAATCTAAAATAGTTGCCCAATCAGAAGAAAATTGGCGTTTGGATCCCAAGGTTTCTGGTGGCGGATTATTTTATGACTTAGCACCGCACCAAATTGATTTAATGTATCATTATTTTGGTGCTTTTAAAAGCATAGCAGGGTTCTCTACTTCAGTTACAAATGAGATGATAGAAGATACGGTAAACGGCATAATAGCGTTTAATAACGGTGTTCAATTTAGAGGGGTTTGGAATTTTAACGGATCTGAAGTTAACAATAAAGAAGAATGTATAATATATGGTACAAACGGTAATATAAATTTTTCTTTCTATGGTGAATGTGTGGTTTTAAAAACTAAAACCAGAAATGATGTTTTAAAATTTAGCAACCCTAAACATATTCAAGAACCTATGATTGCATCTGTGGTATCTTATTTTAATGGGGAATCTGAAAATCCTTGTTCTGTAAAGGAGGGGATTATAGTAATGAAAGCTTTAGAGAAATTAAGTGGGCGCCAGTAAATGATTTACCGATCACTTACCGACTTTGCCCAAAACTTAGCTATTAAATATTACGTTTTTTCAATTCTTCCACAGCATGGTTTGCGGCTCTCGCTGTAAGGGCCATATATGTTAATGACGGATTTTGATTTGCAGATGAGGTCATACAAGCACCATCTGTAACATAAACGTTAGAAACCTCGTGTAGTTGATTATGTTTGTTCAAAACCGATGTTTTAGGGTTATGTCCCATTCTAGCAGTTCCCATTTCGTGAATGCCACCGCCCATGTGAGATTTTCTTTTGTTGGCCCTTACATCTTTAAAACCAGATTTTTCCAGCATTTCTTGAGCTTGAATGATCCAATCTTTTTTCATTAGCCTTTCATTTTCCTTAAACTCGGCATCGAATACAATAGTGGGTAAACCATATTGATCTAGTTTGTCATAGTTTAGCCACATGTGATTTTCATGGTAGGGCAGTACTTCTCCAAACCCACCTAGATTTATTCTCCATCCGCCAGGTTTTAACATCTCTGCTTTATATTCTGCTCCGTATTGGTACTCCGGTATTACCGTACTATAATCACTACGGCCGGCACTACCTTGATATCCATAACCTCTAATGAAGTCTTTTGTACTTGATTTTGAATCTATATTTCTAAATCTGGGTATATAAAAACCATTAGGTCTTCTTCCTTTGTAATATTTGTCATCATAACCATCAATTTTTGCCGATGCGCCACCGCCTAACTGATGATCCATAATATTGTGGCCAAGTTCGCCACTTGCATTACCCATACCGTTTGGGAAAGCGTCTGATTTAGACTGCATTAATATTGCTGTAGATGCCATTGATGAAGCACAAAGAAAAATGACTTTTGCCTTGAATTCTATAACTTCTTTGGTCATTCTATCTATTACACGAACACCGGTTGCTTTCTTTTTATTTTTATCGTACAAAACTTCCGTTACGATAGAATTTGGTCTCAAGGTCATATTTCCAGTGGCTTCGGCCATTGGTATGGTTGAAGAATTGGAACTAAAATATGCACCATAAGGGCAACCACGTTTACACCTATTTCTGTTTTGGCAGGTTCCTCTACCGCCACCGGGTTTTGAACCTTCGGTTATATGGGCCACCCTACCAATGGTAAGCACTCTATTGTCATAATTTTTTTCAATACCATTTTTAAAATGCTCTTCAACACAATTCAATTCCATTGGTTTCAAAAAAACACTATCTGGTAAATGAGGTAGACCCAGTGATTCTCCACTTACACCAACGTGTTTTTCTACGTAGGTATACCATGGCTCAATATCTTTATAGCGAATAGGCCAATCAACACCTACGCCATCTTTGGCATTTGCTTCAAAATCTAGATCTGACCAACGATATGTTTGTTTGCCCCATATTAAAGAACGCCCACCAACTTGAGTACCTCTAATCCAATCAAAACGTTTGGCTTCGTCATAATCATACTCTGAGTCATCATTAAAAAAATGCCTCGTGAACTCGTCTATTTTCCAACGTGACTGTTTTGGGTATTTTGCTTTTACTTCAGAAGAAAGTGTGCCCGCATTTGGTACATCCCACGGGTCTAGGTGCATATGCGGGTAGTCAATTACATGATTGACCATTCTACCACGTTCAAGCACAAGTGTCTTTAGACCTTTTTCACATAATTCTTTTGCTGCCCAACCGCCACTAATACCAGTACCTACAACTATAGCATCATAGGTTTCGTCCATTATATTTTTTGACATTATAAATTTTTAGGGTTTATTCTAAAATTACAGTTTTGTAGTAAAGGTAGTGTCCTGTACTATACCGCAAACCTTAAAAGTAGAGGTAAATTGGTTTTAGAATTATTGTTGAACGGTTACTTTTAATGGGTTTTTTAGTCTTTCCGCAAACATGTTCAAATATCCGTTCCATTCTTTCTGCGACTTAAATTGATTACTTTTTTTCCAGCCAAAACCTGCATAGTATAAAGCCGTAATTTCAGTTACCTTAATATTTGCAAATAGATTACTTTCATCTTTTTTATCGGTAATATAATGGTCATAACCGGTCATTTTATAATCAGGCACTACAATTGCCGTACCTAACTCAGAATCATCATGTGGTTCCCAATAGCTTACCCAACCATTTTGGTCGTTTACCGCAATTTCTCCATCCTTGTCATGAAGCGTAAGTCCTGCGGATATAGTATCTGTACCCTTTATCGTAATCTCAAATTTTGACAGATTACTGCCATAATCCAGTGAGATTTTCTTTTCCTCGGAAATCATATTTCCATTTGCGTCCCAGTTTTCATAAGTTAATACAAAACTTGTTCTTATGGGTCCTGTAGTAATGGTTTTCCACGTGGTGAAGTTTTTAGAGTAATAATAAGTTGAATCTACTTTCTTTGCTATACCGCCAACACCTCGGCTAACACCAACATGAAAATTATCTAAACCCTCACCATCATCTTTATGGTAACT
The DNA here is from genome assembly GCA_020629415.1 of Maribacter sp. Taxonomy (GTDB): domain Bacteria; phylum Bacteroidota; class Bacteroidia; order Flavobacteriales; family Flavobacteriaceae; genus Maribacter; species Maribacter huludaoensis. Next base: position 43,984 of record JAHDDL010000006.1, read on the forward strand.
ACCTTCGGTATTTAGTTCTTTATGATACCATTTATTGATGATTGGGTAGTCTACCCTTTTTAACCAAGCGTCTATACCGCTAGATAGTGTGCCGCCTTTAACACCATCTTCTTTCATTTTTTGAGCAACAGGGCCATATGTCCTAAAAGCTACCCTATTGTTCTCCCAAGCATAATCATCGGTACGCTCAGGTACAAATCTTGAATAACAAGCAGGTATAGTATCTGGTACTTTAATTTTTTCTTTAAAAATAACTTCAAAAGTCCTTTTGCTAAGCGGGGGCATTTTGGGCTGAAACAGAAGAATATCCATCCTATTATCACCATCTTTATCTACAACTTGCGATATTAATTCCTCCTTCGAATCTAAATCTCTGATTACTATGGTCTGATCTGAATCTTCAATTTTAAAATTATCCAAATCAACAGAAACAGTTTCAAAAGAACGATTTGTTCCCGAGGTATTTTCAATAACTATTTGTGGGTTGGACAAACCTTCTTCTTTACAGGAAAAAAGACAAATTAGTAAAGAGGAACTTAGTAATAGGATGGATTTTCTCATAAAACTCTATATTTAATTTTCATTACTTGGTTTACCAATAGTGGCTAAAATTCCGCCATCAACATAAACTATATGACCATTAACGAAATCACTAGCTTTTGATGCCAGGAATATAGCCGCTCCAGCCAAATCATCAGGGTCTCCCCATTTTGCGGCAGGTGTTCTATTAATTATAAACTCGTTAAAAGGGTGCCCATCTACCCGTATGGGCGCAGTTTGTGAAGTGGCAAAATATCCGGGACCAATACCATTGGTTTGGATGTTGTGCTTGGCCCATTCCGTAGCCATATTTTGGGTAAGCATTTTTAGGCCTCCTTTTGCGGCTGCATAAGCTCCAACAGTATTACGACCAAGCTCGCTCATCATAGAACAGATGTTTATTATTTTACCTTGTTTTCTCAATATCATACTTTTTACAACATGTTTAGATACTATGAAAGGACTTACCAAATCAATATCAATTACTTGTTTAAAATCTGCTACCTCCATTTCTTCTAAAGGAGTACGTTTTATTATACCGGCATTGTTTACTAAAATGTCAATAGGTCCTACCTGAGTTTGAATATCACTTATTGCGTTAATGACTTGAGATTCATCTGCTACATTGAATTTGTAGCCAACCGCATGAATACCTTCACTTTTATAAAGGGCAACGGCATCATCAATTTTTTGTTGAGATGAATTTCCGTTGACTACAATGATTGCGCCGGCTTTACCTAAACCTTTGGCCATGGCCATTCCTAGTCCGTGGGTGCTACCGGTTACCAAGGCAATTTTTCCTTTTAAATTAAACAGTTCTATACTCATATTTCTATTTTCTATCTTAACTCAGTTATTTTAGCAACGTCCATATCGTTATAATCTAAATTTTCTCCTGCCATACCCCAGATAAAAGTATAGTTGGATGTGCCTGAACCGCAGTGAATTGACCAAGGTGGTGAAATGACTGCTTCGTGGTTTTGCATCCAGATATGGCGAGTCTCTTGTGGTTGCCCCATAAAATGACAAACAGATTGTCCTTCTGGTACATCTAAGTAGAAATAAACTTCCATTCTTCTATCATGAACATGAGCGGGCATGGTATTCCATACACTACCGGTCTTTAACTCTGTCATTCCCATTTGTAGTTGACAAGTGGTTACTACGCCGCCAATAATCATTTGGCTAACCGTTCTGTGGTTAGCGGTTTCTAAAGAACCAAGTTCAAGTTTATTTGCATCGGCAAGACTAACTTTTTTGGTTGGGTATGTAGTATGTGCAGGTGCTGAGTTCAGATAGAATTTAGCTACATTTTTTTTGTCATCGCTCTTAAATGTAACTTCTTTGGCCCCCATACCAATGTAAAGTGCGTCTTTATGACCCAAACTGTAAACTGTACCATCTACCTCTACTTTACCCGAACTACCTACATTTATGATACCTAGCTCTCTGCGGTCTAAAAAGTATTTTGATTTTAGCGGATCAATGGCCTCAAGCTTTAGCGGTTCTACAGGTACTGCAGATCCAGCAATATACCTATCGTAGTGGGTATAGGTAAGATTGATTTTGCCTTCTTGCATTAAATTGTTGATTAAAAACTCTTCGCGTAATTCAGTAGTGTCATATTGTTTTACAGCTTCAGGACTGGAAGCATATCTAGTTTCGTATGATATTGACATTTTTATTGTTTTAATATTAGTTAAGTATTGATTTTCTAATTCCTAATTCAAGACCGCGTAGTTCCGCTAATCCTCTTAATCTACCGATGCCAGAGTAGCCTGGGTTGGTTTTTTTTGTAAGGTCATCTAACATTTTATGACCGTGATCTGGTCTCATGGGCATTCTTATATCTTTTCTGCCTACTTTTTTTCTTTTTTCCTGTTCTAGAATCAACGCTTTCATTACAGCGTACATATTTACATCACCTTCAAGATGGTTAGCTTCATGAAAATTTCCTTCGCTATCTCGTTTGGTACTTCTTAAGTGAATAAAATGTATTCTATCAGCTAAACGTTTAACCATTTCAGGAAGATCGTTATTCTCTAATACACCAAAAGAGCCTGTGCAAAATGTGAGACCACAGTTGGGGCTGTCTATAGCCCTATACAATTCAAGTATATCTTGTTGAGTACTTACTACTCTAGGCAATCCAAGTATTGGGTAAGGGGGGTCATCTGGATGAATGCACATTAAAATCTTGGCCTTCTCTGCAGTAGGCATGATATGTCCTAGAAAATCATACAAGTGCTTTTTTAGGTCTAAAGGCGTAATGTCTTTATAGTTAGCTAAAATACTATTGAACTCTGCTAAAGTGTAGCCTTCTTCGGCACCAGGTAGACCCGCAATAATATTATTGGTCAGTTTTTCTTTTTCACTTTTGGTTAAAGAATCAAAATAGGTTTTAGCTGAAGATATTTCTTCTTCTGTATAACTTTTTTCTGCGTTTGGTCTTTTTAACAAAAAAAGTTCAAACGCAGCAAAGGCCTTGGCTTCAAAACGTAGTGCAGTAGATCCATCTTCCATTTGATACTCTAAATCTGTACGTGTCCAATCTAACACGGGCATAAAATTATAACAGACAATATCTATATTGCATGACCCTAAATTGGCTAAAGTTAATTTGTAGTTTTCTACATAGTGCATATAGCCATCTGCCTGGGTTTTTATAGATTCATGTATAGGTACACTTTCTACAACAGACCACGTAAGACCTGCTTCTTCTATATAATCTTTTCTTTTCTGTATTTCTGATATAGACCATACCTCGCCATTTGGTATATGGTGCAATGCAGAAACTATACCTGTGGCCCCTGCCTGTTTAATATCAGAAAGAGATACTGGATCTTCTGGTCCGTACCACCTCCAAGTTTGTTCTAACATATTTTTATAATTGTTTTATACTCCACTAAATGCGCTAAATCCTCCATCTATTGGTACCACAACGCCGGTAACAAAGGCAGCGTAATCTCCGCACAACCATAATGTAGTGCCCACTAAATCTTCTGGTTCTCCAAAACGCCCCATAGGAGTTTGTTCTATTATTGTATTGCCCCTGGCAGTCAAAGAGCCGTCTTCTTGCGTTAATAATGCTCTGTTTTGGTCGGTTAGAAAAAAACCGGGCGCCAAAGCATTTACTCGAATACCAACTTTAGAAAAATGAACGGCCAGCCATTGTGTAAAATTAGAAACAGCTGCTTTTGCGCCACTATAAGCTGGTATTTTCGTTAATGGCGTAAAAGCGTTCATGGACGATATGTTCAAAATGCTACAGCCTTTACGGCCGATCATGTCTTTTGCAAATACCTGTGTAGGTAAGAGTGTACCAATAAAATTAAGATTAAAAGTAAACTCAATACCTGTAGTTTCTAGATTAAAGAAGGTCTTAAAGCCTTCTGTAGTATTTATCAAATCTTCTTCTTCTAAATATGGCTTACTGGTAGTACCCAATGGATGGTTACCTCCAGCTCCATTGATCAAAATATCACAAGGACCTAAATTGTCATTGACTTCTTTTTTTGCTTTCTCCAATGAACTTTTGTCAAGAACATTGGCTACAACCCCAATAGCTTCGCCGCCAGTTGTATTAATTTCATCTGCTACTCTTTGCGCTGCGTCTTTGCTAAGATCTAATACGGCAATTTTATAACTTTCTTTAGAAAGTGCTTTTGCCAAAGTGCTACAAAGTACACCACCAGCACCAGTTAATACTACTACTTTTTTTATCATTATGCTTTATTGTTTTGTTTTGTCAGCGTTGTTTTAAGTATCGTTTGACACTATTCTCAAATTTTAAAATTTTAATTTAAACGAACTAAGGACTTACTTGAACAATAGTACATTTTAAGGGGTCAATTCGTTCATTTTAAATATTACAAGTCTACTTTTTACTTTTCTTTTATGCATCCTGTAGTATCTTGTTTAATACAGATGATTTGAATGATTTTACCTTTAAAAACTATATCCTGAAGATTTTATTTGTGAAGAAATTTGAGTAAAATTATAGATGAAATTTTTGACAAAAAGGTCAGGGGTTAATAAGGTTATTAATTTCGTGTGCTAATTTTTTTAATATAACTAGTGTGTTTAAGTTTATCTAAAATTGCTTTTATTACTACCCTATTTCTAAAGAAGTTTACATTTTTAATAGTATGATAAATAGATTATACAAGTTGTGTTTTTTGCTATTGCCTTGGTTATGCTTTGCTCAAATTGAAAAAAACACTTATCAGTTTAAACACTTAAGTACTTCTGATGGTTTATCGCAAAGTTCCGTAATAACTATTGAGCAAGATGATTTAGGGCGTATGTGGTTGGGTACAAGAGATGGTCTTAACTTATATGACGGTAATGATTTTAAAGTTTACAGAAATGTTGCTTTTGATAGTACCTCTATTAGCAATAGTGATATACTTGCAATAAAAGAAGATAGTGATGGCTACATATGGGTAGGTACTTATAACGGTTTAAATAGATATGATCCTGTTAAAGATTCATTTAAACGATTTTATCATTTCAATGATAAAACATCACTTAGTAATAATACTATATGGGACATAGAAGAACTTTCTGATGGTAAAATTTGGATAGGCACATCAAATGGAGTTTCTATTTATGACAAAATCAATGATAGATTTACTAATATTTATACAGAAAATCCCAAGAGTAGTAGTGGGTTGCCTTCTAATTATGTTCTAAGTATAATAGAGGCGAAGAACGGAACCGTATGGCTAGGTACCTCAAAAGGATTATGTAAAGTAAGAGCATCAAAAGACCATAAATTTGATTTTACCGTTTTTAGACCATCTGGTAATGAAAAAGATCCTTTTGTTCAAGACATTTCCGCTTGCGATGAAAATACTATGTGCATTGCCACTAAGAATATGGGGCTGTTAAAATTTGATTTAATATCGGAACGTTTTTTACCAAATAAAACAATCAAGGAAAATGAAGATGTGAGAGCCGTAAGGGCTGGGGATAATGGAATGTTATGGGTTGGCAGTTCTAACGGAATTACTGTATTCGATAAAGATGATAATGCTAAGTCTATTACATATGAACCATCTGATGAAAATAGTTTAAGCCATAATTATATTAAATCCATTTATAAAGATAGAAAGGGTTCTATTTGGGTAGGTTCTTATTATGGCGGTGTAGATATTTGGGATATTTCTAATGCCAATTTTATCAATTATACTGAAAATTTTGGAAAAAAACGACTAGGACATAAAGTTGTAAGCTCTATAGTAAATGACGATAATGGAAATATATATTTTGGTACTGAAGGTGGTGGTCTAACTATTTTCAATAAAAAACAAAACCAAACAGATTATATAAATACTGTAAATTCAAATATGTTGCAGAGTGATAATATAAAATCACTAATGCTAAATAAAACAAATTTGTGGATAGGAACCTTTAATAAAGGAGTAAAAACCTATAATATAAAAACCAAAAGATTTAAGAACAATTTGGTGTCAGACCAGCTGAATCAATTACTTGATCAAGCAGGTGTATACGCTATTAAAACAGGTATAAATAATGATGTTTGGTTAGGTACATTTGGGCAGGGTGTAATCAAGTACAATACCAAAAGTAAATCTATAGATGAATTTGTACATTTTTCTGGTGAAAAAAATAGTTTATCCAGTGATCGGGTCAGAAGTTTATTGGTAGATAAAAATTCAAATATTTGGATTGGTACCCAAAGCGGTCTTAATCTTTTACCTCTTTCTGAACAAGGTTATTCCAATGCCAATGTTACTAGGTTTTTTTACGATCCAGAAACCGATTCGGGCGATGATATTCTTTTTGTTTTTCAAGATAGTAATGGTGTTATATGGGTTGGTATCAGGGCCAAGGGACTTTACCGATATGATGGTAGAAAATTTAAAAATATAAAGCTAAATTCCAATAATCAAATAACTTCAATTTATTCTATTCTAGAAGGTACCGATAATACCTTATTAATGAGTAGTAACCAAGGAATATTAAAGTATAATGTGCCAGAAGATACTTTTGTGGTCTACACTAAGAAGGATGGCCTTGTTGGTAATGAGTTTAGTAGTGGTGCTGCTTTAAAAATTGATAAAACAAAATTTTATTTTGGAGGGGCAGAAGGTGTATCTTATTTTGATGCAAGTAAATTAGCCAGAAATAATTACGCTCCTCAAGTTATTTTGACAGATTTAAAGGTTAAAAATAATTCTATTTCTGTAGATGGGGAAAATAGTATTTTAACGCAAAGTATGCCATTTACCAAAGAAATAGTTCTAGAATATGACAAAGCGAATTTTTCAATAGATTATTCTATACCCAATTTTATAAATCCAGATAGTAATCAATACCAATACCGTTTGGTAGGCTTAGACGATAATTGGATAATTACCGATCGTACCAGGGCTAACTATACCATACAAAAACCGGGTAAATATATTTTTGAGGTAAAAGGCGCTAATAATGACAGACTATGGAATGTTACGCCAACATCATTGGTTATTTTGGTAAAACCGGAGCCATGGTTAAGTAGTTGGGCGCTTTTTCTTTATACCTTATTTATAGTTATGGGGCTGTTTGGGCTCTATAATATTATTAGATCAAAAACCAAGCTTAAGCATAAATTACAATTAGAGCATTTAGAAAACGAAAGAAACCAAGAGGTCAACGCTGCCAAACTGCGTTTTTTTACAAATATATCGCATGAATTTAGAACTCCTTTAACCCTAATTACAGGTCCATTACAGCAGTTGCTAGAAAATTATAAGGGTAGTAGAGTTGTTTACAAAAAACTTCTGGTCATTGAAAGTAATGCGAATCATTTATTACAGTTGATCAATAGATTAATGGATTTTAGAAAGCTTGAACATAAAAATTTTACGCTTGAAGCGGCAGAAGGTAATTTAGTAAAATTCTTAAGGGAAATATACTTGTCATTCTCAGAATTCGCAAAAGTTAATAATTACCAATATTCTTTTGAAACAAGTAATGATGAGATATTGGTTTATTATGATAGATCTAAGCTAGAGCAGGTATTTTATAATCTTATTTCAAATGCATTTAAATACACTCCGGTCAATGGTACTATAGAAATTGTTGTTAAAAAAGAAAAACAGTCGGTAATAATTAAGGTAATTGATTCGGGTCCGGGTATACCTCATAAGTATAAAAGTAAAGTTTTTGAACGCTTTTTTGAAGTCCCAGAATATGTTTCTGCCGATTCTGTTCAAGGCACAGGTACCGGTATAGGGCTATCCATTGCAAAAAGTATTGTTGAACTTCATAAGGGTTATATTTCTGTCCAAAATGGAAAAAATAGCGGTAGTGTTTTTGTTGTAGAACTTAAATTAGGAAGTGCACATATTCTTGATGAAGAAATAATTCAAGATTTTAAGTTTAGTGATGACCTAGGTTTATATACTTCGCAATTAACAGATACTTTATTGGAGAAGTCTTTTCTTAATACAGAAACAATAGTCCTTGATAAGGAGCGTGATGTTGTACTCTTGGTAGAAGACAATGTACCCCTTAGAAGGTTTATTAAAGACTTATTGAAAGATTCTTATAACATTCTTGAAGCAAATAATGGTAAAGAAGCTATGGTCACCGCATTAAAATATATACCCTCATTAATCATTTCAGACGTGATCATGCCGGAAATGGTAGGTACAGAACTTTGTGCTAAAATTAAGGAAAACATAAAGACCAGTCATATACCTGTAGTGTTATTAACCTCTAGAACCTCTTTGTTATATAAATATGAAGGTCTGGAAAGTGGGGCAGATGATTACATAAGTAAACCTTTTAACGTAAAAGAGTTTAAATTAAGAGTAAAAAATTTGATAGATTCTTCAAGTAGAATGAGATCTAAATTTGCTGCAGATCAGAATTTTGCACCCAATGATATAGCCATTTCTTCATTAGATGAGCAATTACTTAAAAAAGCACTCTCTATTGTAGAGGAGAATATTTCAAACGATCAATTTGATATCATAACCTTTAGTACCGAACTTGGTATTAGTAGAACCTTATTATTTACAAAAATAAAAGCTTGGACTAATTTTACCCCCAATGAATTCATTCAAGAAATTAGAATGAAACGTGCTGCTCAGTTATTGGAGAAAGGAAGTTTAAATATATCTGAAATAAGTTATATGGTCGGATATAAAAATCCGAAATACTTTAGCAAGTGCTTCCAAAAAAAATACGGTTTAAGTCCTTCTGCATATATTGATAAATTCTCAGAAAATCTATATGATATAGATTAAATACTAGTATTTACAAGGTTTTTTTAGGTGAATATGTATTTTTGACCCCCTATTTTTGGATTATTATTATCAGATATATACATAGTTTTGAAAACAAGGAGATATTCTAATTCAATAATTAGTATTCCATTTTATCTATGTTGTTGAAACAAGAAATCTGATGTATTAATAATCAACAAAACTCAAAAAATCAAACTTATGTTAACACATGAAAAAACAAAATGGATCAAAATGCTACTTTTTAGTTGTTTTTTGATCATAACTGGCTTAGGTTTCGCCCAAGAGAGTTATAATTTATCTGGTACGGTAACAGATGAGCAAAATTTTCCTGTACCTGGAGCCAGCATTGTCATTAAAAATACAACTACCGGAACTTCTACTGATTTTGACGGTAATTATTCAATATCCGCTAAGAAGGGCGATGTTTTAGAGTTCTCATCTATAGGTTATGCCAAAAAATCAATAACATTAAATGGTGAAAAGGTATTAAATGTAATTCTTGTTGAAGATGCCAGTCAACTGGAAGAAGTGGTAGTGGTTGGTTATGGATCACAAAAGAAAAGTGATATTACCGGTTCGGTTTCTTCGGTTAAGGCAGAAGAACTTGCAGCTTTCCCCGTATTAAATGCAGAACAAGCGCTACAAGGGAGGGCTGCCGGTGTAGCGGTTCAGTCAAACAATGGTGGTGAACCAGGTGCTCCCATTAATGTAAGTATTAGAGGTAATACCTCAATTGGTGCAAGTAGTGCGGCGCTTGTGGTTGTAGATGGTTTTGTAGGAGGTTCTTTACCGCAACCTACTGATATAGAATCTATAGAGGTTCTAAAAGATGCTTCAGCAACGGCTATTTATGGATCTAGGGGTGCTAACGGAGTTATATTGGTAACAACTAAGAAGGGGCGTAGCGGTAAAATGCAGATAGAACTTAATAGTAGTTACTCATCACAAAACGTTTCCAACCGATTAGACTTGTTAAATGCAACGCAATTCGGTGCTTATCGTCAAGTAATTAATCCTGCATATGTACAAGGTAATGCCGAAACAGATTGGCAAGATTTAATATATAGAACTGGTACAGTTGAAAATCATCAACTTTCGTTCTCTGGTGGCTCTGAAAAAATAAATTATTATGTATCCGGTAATTATTTCAATCAAAAGGGGGTTGTAATCAATTCTGGATTCGAACGATTTTCATTTTTAAGTAATATAGATGTTCAGGCTACCGATAAGTTAAAACTTGGTTTTAACGCTTATGCCAATAGAGGTACAAAAGATGGCGTTCAAAGCCAGGCAGGTAGCGGCGGCAGTGGGGGAGGAGATGTGATTTCTACAGCCTATCGTTTTGCACCAGATACACCAGTGCAAGATGAAAACGGTGTTAATACTACAAATCCTGTTGGTGATCAGTTCGATAACCCTTTTGCGATAGCTACAGAATCCATTGATGAAACTAAAACCGATGATTACAGGGCTAATTTCTATGCTGATTATACAATTTTAGATGGTCTTTCCTTTAAAACGACTTTTGGATTTAGTTCTGAGAATAGAACAAGAGGTAGATTTTTACCTTCTACCTTAATAGGGCAGGCAAGTGTTCAAGGTGGTATTGGTAGTGTAGAGTCTTTAAAAGGTACCAATATTCTTTCAGAAAACTACCTAACGTATACCAAAGAGATCGGTAAAGGTAATTTAACGGCATTGTTAGGGTATTCATATCAAAAGTCTAGAAATGAATCTTATGGGGCAGCGGCACAAAACTTCATTAGTAACAGTTTAAGCTATTTTAATTTAGGTGCTGGCTCAGATATACAAACTCCGTTTTCTTCTTTGACAGAACAAGAGATCATTTCTCAGTTTGGTAGGTTTAATTATGAATATGATGATCGTTATTTAGTGACTTTTACAGCTAGACGAGACGGTGCTTCTAATTTTTCAAAAAATAATAAATATGCTTTCTTTCCTTCAGGAGCTCTTGGTTGGAGAATTTCTAACGAGCAGTTTTTAAAGGATAGTGAAACAATTTCTAATTTAAAGTTACGTGCTAGTTATGGTGTAACCGGTAACCCGGCTATTTCACCTTACCAATCTTTAGCAAATTTTGAAAGTATTTACTCTAATGTTGGCGATCAGGTCGTAAATGCTGTGGTTCCTGAGCAATTGGCGAATCCTAATTTAAAATGGGAAACATCATATCAAACTAACTTGGGGTTAGATTTAGGTCTAATTAACGATAGAATTGGGCTAACGTTAGATTTCTATACGATAGATACAAAAGATTTGATATTGGGGGATTCCTCTGCTCCAGAATATATAGGTTTTGCAAATTTAACCTCTTTACGCAATATTGGTGAAATCAATAACAAAGGTTTTGAAATTACTTTGAATACCAAAAATATCGTAAAAGAGAATTTTTCTTGGTCTACAGATTTTAATTGGTCGCGCAATAGAAACGAAGTTGTGGCTTTAGTTGATGGTCAAGATATATTTTTAGATTCTTCACCAGGATCATTCTTGCAAGATGAAACGCACCTGTTAAGAGAAGGTGAGCCTGTAGGCGTATTTTGGGGCTATGAATATAGAGGAGTAAATCAAGGTACACCTGAACCTGGTACGGCTGGTTATCCAAACGCAGTTGCCGGTGACGAATTATTTTCAGATTTAAATGATGATGGTGTAATTGATGGTGATGATCGTAAAATTATTGGTGACCCCAACCCAGACTGGCAGGCAGGTCTTAACAATAGCTTTAGGTATAAAGATTTTGATTTAAATGTTTTCTTTCAAGCTTCGGTAGGCGGTGACATTTTTAGTTATACTTTCTTGGAGTTGGCTTCTGGCGAGTCTAATGCAACCACAGATGTTTTAAATGCATGGACCCCGTCTAATACCAATACCAATATTCCTTCGGCGGCAGTTCGTGAAAAACGTATCACAGATCGTTTTGTATATGACGGTAGTTATGTACGATTAAAAAACCTGTCACTTGGATATAATATTCCGTTTGATGTCGCTAATAAAATTGGAATGAACGGCATTAGGCTGAGTCTTAGTGGACAAAATTTGCTAACGTTTACAGACTTTCCGGGTACAGATCCCGAAGCTAGTTATAGAAGTAGCGGTAACCAAAATAGTAATACCAATAGAGGTTTCGATTATGGTAGTTACCCTAATATTAGATCTTATACAATATCAGTAAACTTAAAATTCTAAAGAAAAAAATTATGAAAAATATTAAATATTTAGGACTACTCTTGGTTGCCATATTTATAAGTTGTTCAGATTTGGAAGAAGTACCTGTAGGTAGGCTTTCACCAGACGGTCTCGTAAATTCTCCACAAGATATACAGACATTAATAAACGGTGCTATTGGCAACATGGCTACAGAGGCATATTGGGGAAGAAAATTGTCATTACCTATCATGTTAAGAAGTGATATGGCCACAATAGGCGACGCTGGTACCCCTGGCCGCAGACAAGAAGTGGATAACTTTTCTATGGGACCTGATAACGGTATGGTAACAGCCCTTTGGCCAAAGGCATATCAAGTAATTGCAGGTACGAACGAAGCTATTGCCGGTGCAGCTTTAATTGACGCTGAACCTGATCAAATAGACCCAATAACCGGTCAAGCATATTTTTTTAGAGCTTATACATATTATCATTTAGTAAGATTGTTTGGGGCAATACCTTATTTGGACACACCTGTCAATGATATTGAAGAAGCGAAACAACTAACTAAATCTTCTGTTGATGAGGTGTATGCAAACATTATTAAAGATTTAGAGCAAGCATTATCAACGCTACCGGAAACGCAGCCTTCATCTGCGTACCCTACAAAGGCAACTGCAGCTGGTTTTTTGGCATCAGTTTATCTAACATTGGGTGAATATCAAAAATCGTATGATCAAGCAAAATTTGTAATAGATAATGAAGCGAAGTTTCAAATAGGTTTAGCCGCAGATTTTCAAGATCTTTTTGATTATAGCAAGCAATCAAGTACTAATGAATTTTTATTGAGTTTAGATTTTAATGGATTTAGTAATGGAGATACAGGTAGAGATTACGCTCCTGCGTTAACAGGCATTAGGGGTAATGAAAGAGGTGATATTGGTGGTGGTTGGTCTGTGGCCGTACCTTCTATAGAAGTATACAATACTTGGGATGGCAGAGATTACCGTAAAGCCGTTAGTTTAGATACAACAGGTATTTTTGGAGGTGTAATTGAACCTTTTACAAAATTTCCTGAATTTGATTCCAGAAATATACCAAGCGCTTACATTGCTAAGTATACACGGGCTATAGGTCCTACAGGAACAGGTAATGGTAGAGCTTCTAGCTTAAATTATGGTCTAATGCGTTATGCAGAGATACTTTTAATAGCTGCAGAGGCTTTAAATGAAGTTAGCCCAGGTTCAGCGGAAGCTGCGGGCTATGTAAATCGCGTACGTGAAAGAGCAAGGTCTGGTAATGGCTCTGAATATCCCGAGAATATTACAGGAGGTATTTCACAAACAGATTTTAGGGATATGGTACTTGAAGAAAGAAAATGGGAGCTTGCTTTTGAGTTCAAAAGATGGTACGATATTAAAAGAAGACAAATTGGACCTGAGGTTTTTGGAGCAAGCGGTTTAGAGCCTCAACCTAACTTTGACCCCAATAGAGATTACCTGTTTCCACTGCCTTTTGATGAGTTGGACAGAAATCCAAATTTAGCACCTAATAATCCAGGATATTAAATTCAATCAAAACTCCTTTGAGGTTCATTTTTAATTAATTGAGGTTTTCAAAGGAGTATGTTTAAAAAGAGATAAATGAATAGAATTAGTTATATTATCTTAATTTTTGGTTTCTTTTTCCTCGTCAGCGCATGTAAATCAAATAAAAGAGAACAAAAGGAAACTACTACGGTGTCAATTGACTCCTTATTGCAGCTACGCTACACCAAATTGTTAGCGTATCCTTTAGATTCTGTAGGTTTTCCTAGAAACTATAATTTAAAGACTAAAAAGGTTCGCAAAGTGCCATCTAAAGATTGGACTAGTGGGTTTTTTCCAGGTAATTTATGGCATTTATATCAACTTACCAATAATTCAGAATACAAGAAAAAGGCAAAAGCTTGGACGGTATTTATGGAAAAAGAGAAATTAAATGGGGGTACACATGACATGGGTTTCAAAATTTTTTCAAGTTTTGGCGAAGGTCTCAAAGTAGCACCTAATGCACATTATGAGCAAGTAATCATTGACGCTGCAAACACTTTAAGTTCTAGATTCAATAAAAATGTTGGTAGTCTACGTTCTTGGGATTTTAACCGGGATATATGGGAATTTCCAGTAATTATAGACAATATGATGAATTTGGAGTTGATGTTTGAAGCTACTAAAATTTCTGGCGATAGTACCTATCATAAAATTGCGGTTTCCCATGCAAATACCACATTGAAAAACCATTTTAGAGAAGATAATAGTAGTTTTCATGTTGTGGTGTATGATACCATTACAGGGAAATCAAAGGATAAGGTTACACATCAAGGTTATAATGCAAATTCTGCATGGGCAAGGGGTCAGGCCTGGGCTATTTATGGCTACACTATGTGTTACAGATATACCAAAGATGTAAAATATTTAGAGCGGGCAAAGGCTAGTGCTAAGTTCTATTTAAATCATCCTAATTTAAGAAAAGATGGTATACCTTATTGGGATTTTAATGATCCGGAAATACCAAATGCGGTAAGAGATGTATCTGCTGCTACAATTGTTTCGTCTGCATTTTATGAATTGACCAAGTATGATAATAATCCAAAATATGTAGCATATGCAGATAAAGTCTTAAAAAATCTGCAGACAACAGAATATATACTCGACACAAATAATGATGCGCCTTTTATCCTAAAGCATAGTACTGGTAATTGGCCCAAAAATGACGAAATGGACGAGCCTATAGTATATGGTGATTATTATTTTTTAGAGGCCTTGTTAAGGAAACGGAACTTAAAAAAAATATGAATAACTGACTCTATGTTTCTTTGAAGTCAATGCACCAATTGCTCAGTCAAAAATAATATATGTTTAAGAGTCCACTAGTTTTTAGGACCTAGTGTTCCTTAAGGTTAAAAGCTTGAAAATGAAATTTTATTATAACCTTTTTTTATGCGTAGTTCTATTTATAAGCTGTACTCAAAAAGAGGATAATATCAGTTTAAGAACAAAACAGAACATTAATGAAAATTGGTCTTACTTGGAATATTCCACGGAGGAAATTAATATTGCCAATGCTCAATTAGATTGGAAGTCAATAGATTTACCACATACTTGGAACAGTGAAGATGTGCTAGATAGCGAACCCGGTTACCGGCGAGCAATAAGTTGGTATAAGAAAGACATTGTTCTAGATAATGTAATTGAAAATAATACATATCTACTTTATTTTGAAGGTT
Source organism: Maribacter sp. (assembly GCA_020629415.1). Classification (GTDB taxonomy): domain Bacteria; phylum Bacteroidota; class Bacteroidia; order Flavobacteriales; family Flavobacteriaceae; genus Maribacter; species Maribacter huludaoensis. The sequence goes on from JAHDDL010000006.1 coordinate 59,221, forward strand.
CAAATATTAGTACAACAGTTTACGTAAACGGTGAGGAAGCCGGTGCCCATATAGGTGGTTATCTAGGTTTTGAAATTGATATTACACCTTATGTTCAAATAGGAAAAAATGAATTAATGGTAAAGGTCGATAATGGCTATGACCCAAATATTATTCCTTCTCAAAAAAGCGATTTTTTTATTTACGGCGGTATTACAAGAGATGTTTGGTTAATAACTAGACCAGAGCAATCTATTGGTAAAATAAAATTAACCACACCTACGGTTTCTAGAGAATCGGCAAAATTAGTTGTCGATGTACCTTTAATTGTAAATGAAGATTTATCTGATTTAATGTTACATGTTTTTTTGAGAAACCCTGAAGGTAAAATAATAAGTTCAGAATTAGAGAAAGTTATGGGCAACTCTATGAGAGTCAGCTTTAACACCATTCAAAAACCCAAACTTTGGGACATTGATTCACCATATTTATATACTGTTGATGTTCATTTAAAGAGCGGTGATGAAGAATTGGATAAAGTTTCTGAAAGAGTAGGTTTTAGATGGTTTGAATTTGAGGAGAATGGTCCCTTTTACTTAAACGGCAAAAGGGTTCTGTTACGTGGTACGCATAGACATGAAGAACATGCAGGTGTTGGGGCAGCAATGTCTAATGAGCTTCATAGAAAAGATATGGAGCTCATAAAGGAAATGGGTGCAAATTTTGTTCGCTTGGCACATTACCCTCAAGATCCAGAAATATATAAAGCTTGTGATGAGCTAGGTCTGTTGGTTTGGGATGAGTTGCCGTGGTGTCGTGGCGGTTTAGGTGGAGAGGTTTGGCAAAAGAACACTAAAAATATGTTACAAGAAATGATTCATCAAAATTTTAACCATCCAAGTGTTATTATATGGTCTTTGGGTAATGAAATGTACTGGTTGCCCGATTTTGAAAATGGCGATAATACTGAAAACATGAATACGTTTTTAACTGAGCTCAATACCATTGCGCATAATATGGACCCAAGTCGAAAAACTGCCATACGCAAGTACTATGAAGGCGCAAATATTGTAGATATATTTTCTCCTTCTATTTGGTCTGGGTGGTATTCGGGTAGCTATAAAAGTTATCAAAAGGCTATAGATACTTACAAACCTCAGTATAAAAGTTTTTTACATGCAGAATATGGTGGTTCAAGTCATGTTGGTCGGCATACAGAAAACCCTATTTCCGGCGAAGGCGTTATAAATTCAGACGGATGGGAAGAGGCCATAGTGCAGACCAAAGCGGCTAATATTGCCCAAATAGGCGACTGGAGCGAGAATTATATTGTAGATCTTTTTGATTGGCATTTACGAATTTCTGAGACAGATTCTACTTTTGTAGGTAACGTGCAATGGGCTTTTAAAGATTTTGGCACACCATTACGACCAGAGAATGATATTCCGTACATGAACCAAAAAGGTTTAGTTGACCGTTCAGGTAACCCTAAAGATGCATTTTATGTATTTAAAAGTTATTGGGCAAAAGAACCATTTGCATATATAGAATCGCATAGTTGGACAGATAGGCAGGGTCTAAAAGGTAAAAAAAGAGAAATAAGCGTTTTTAGCAATTGTAAAGAAGTCACCCTGTTTCATAATGGAAATTCTCTTGGTACAAGAGTAAAGGATATCAATAAATTTCCTGCATCAGGTTTAACCTGGAATGTAGAATTTTTAGAAGGAGATAATAGACTCATGGCAGTAGCCAAGCATGAAAATGGAAATGTTGTGGAAGATGCCGTTGAGGTAAACTATAGATATATCAAAAACGACGTGGCCGTAGGATTAAATTTAACGGCAGAAAAACTAGATGATGGTAATTACATGATCACCGCAATTGCCGTTGATGAAAACGGTTTAAGATGTTTAGATTATGAAGAGAAGGTTTATTTTCAAACTTTAGAAGGTGGTTGCAGCATAAAAAATCAGGGTACGCCCACAGGAAGTGAAGTAATCGGTATGGCCAATGGTAAAGCGTCTTTAGAAATAAAACCTGATGATACAGATACTACTTTAAAAGTAATGGTAATGAATCAGAATTTCAAAGGAACTTATTTAAGTATTGAAAAATAATGATTATTTGTGTAGTTAGTTAAATGCTGTGTTCTACTAATGGAACACGGCATTTTTATACTTTAAAAACTAAATATTTCTTTCTTTTCGTTTGTACATGTCAATGCCTTTAAAGAAATTTAAAATAGATACAATATTTAGCCCACTATTAAATTTATGAAATATATAAAGTATTTAATATTCTTATTAATTCTAGGTAATTCTTGTACAAAAGGTTCAACTAAGACCTTATTGTTCGTTGGTAGTTTTACAGAAGGTATAGCAAGTACTGGTATTTATATTTATGAATTGGATACTGAAACAGGAGGTTTAAGTTTATTGAACTCAGAACAAAATCTCATCAACCCTTCTTTTTTAAAAATTGCGCCAAACGGTAAGTATTTGTACTCCGTTTTAGAAAGTCAATTACCTTATAACGGTAGGATAGCGGCTTTTGCCGTAGACTCTTTAAGTGGTAAATTACGGTTAATAAACACTCAAGATTCCGGAGGACGAAATCCGGCTCATTTATCAATAAATGAAAATGAGAAATTTTTAGTAAATTCTAATTATACTGATGCTAGTTTCTCTGTTTTCAATATAAAGAGGGGTGGAGGTTTGGCGCCATTAGATCAAATTTTTACATTCAAAGACAGCAGTATCATAGAGGGAAGACAAGATGAAGCCCATATACACTCTACTAATTTTTCTCCAGATGGGAAGTATTTATTTGCCCAAGATTTAGGATCGGATAAAATTTGGAAATTCAAAATTCAGAAAGAAAATGATAGTAAATTAAACTTAGTGTCCAATGGTTTTGTAAAGGTAAGACCAGGCAGCGGTCCCAGACATTTTACCTTTCATCCTAACGGTTCTTTTGCTTACGGTATAGCAGAATTAAGTGGTAGCGTTACCGCATACTCTTATGAAAATGGGAATTTAAATTTTATAGAAAATTATTTAACATATAGGAGTGATCAAGAAATTTACAGGGCTGCCGATATACATATTTCACCAGACGGTAAGTTTTTGTATGCTTCTAATAGAGGTCCAAATGAAGATTCTATAGTTATTTATTCCATTGATGAAAAAACAGGTAAATTAGGGTTAGAAGGTCATCAAGATACTCATGGCGAGCACCCAAGAAATTTTGCCATTGATCCTTCAGGGAAAATTCTTTTAGTGGCCAATCAATTCACAGATAATGTTGTTATTTTTCGTCGCGATATTGAAACAGGAAAACTTACAAAACTACCTCATGAGTTGACCGTTCCAAATGCATCAAGTTTACAGCTTAGAACTTACCATCGTTAGTCGTTTTCAACCTATTATACTACTCCATATAAAATATCTCGTCCAAAGGTTTTGAAATAGGGGAGTTGTCATCATTGGTTTCCATAATGTCAGCCATAAATGCCCACCATTTCTTTACAATCTGGTTCTGGCTTAAATCTTGTGAACCACCATTGCCTGACACTTTTTGAAATGCAAAAAGTGTGTTTGTTTCTTCATCTAAAAAGATGGAGTATTCACTTACGCCAGCCTTCTTTAGCAGTTCTTTTAGTTCTGGCCATATTTCATTGTGCCTTTTTGTATATTCTTCTTTAGCACCGGCTTTTAGTTTCATTTTAAATGACAATCGTTTCATCATAATAATTGTTTTGGTTCATAGTAATGTATTACCGGTTACATGGGTATAGTAAAATATCTAAATGGTCTACTTTCTTTGTATTATGACCTAGTTTACAATACTCTTTTATGCTTAACATGCTACCTGTGTTTCTAAACATTCTTCTTAGTTTTTCCACTGCGTTTTCCATACTGCCCAGCTGCTTAAAGGGCCATTGATCTGGAGTTTTTAAAAAGGGTAAGAGGTAGTCGTAAGCTTTTTGTAAATCGCCTGTATTTGACCGGTAATTCCATATATCTATTTGAACACCATCTTTCCTGCCAAAAAATGCAAGTTTTGATAATCCTGTTAAATTTAAAATACTGTACGTTAATGATTTTGTTCGTTGAAGTTCATGGGGTTGTTTACCATCTGCTTCAATTTGGGTTTCAACTAGTTTCTCAACTACTGATGACAGAATATTTTTTGCTTCTTCTATTCTATTTAGGAATAGGAGTAAAGCTACCACTTGCACTTCATAAAGCGTAGCATGATTATTTTTTCTCGATTTTTCCAATTGCCCCAGTTCACTTGTTTGTAACCAATTTAGATAGCTTTTTAACCAGGCTTTAAGTTCATTTCTTAAATTTGGTTCTAATGAATTGTTTAATTCTAAAATTTCAATGGCGGTAATGATATGTGTAATTCCTGAAAACTCTATTATGCCAAAACATCTTCCGGTACTGGAACCTGGTACTCCTTGGGCATAATTCAGGTTAGGATTCATTCTAGTCTCCTTGTCTACGAACCATACTTTAAGTAGCTCTTTGGTTTTTTTAGCATATGTATTATCTCCAGAAAAAAAGTACGCCAAAGAAAGCATTTTGACGTTATTTATCATTTTATCCTTTACGGGCTCATCAACGTTTTGACCCCTTGTTAGGGGATTAATTTTACCATCTTTTCTGACCCAAGGTAAACCATCATCTTTACTAGGGTCTGGCCACCAATAGGGCGCTAGACTTAAATAATCATGCTTATTATTGCTAACGGCAACCTGCTTTTTGGTCATCACCGAAAAACTACCTTCTTTTAGCGCTTTATCTGCCGCTTTGATGAGCGATTTATAGGCAGGTAGAAAATTGTCATCTTTTTCTTTAATTGCTAGTTTTACTTGAGAGAGCAGTTTGTAGTCGTAAACCGTCAGCTTATTATCAACAATATAAGAATTGGGCGTAGTGGAGTAAATAGTAGGTACATCGTCTTTATATGTACCTACCGTTTTTTCTTTTTTTTGACCACTAGCATTAATGATGATGAACACTACTAAAAGTAAAGTAGCTTTTAAAGTGTTTTTGTTCATCTAAAAATAACTTATTTAAGTTTTAAGATTTCACTACCAGCTAATAAAAATGCCCCAGTACCATAATTTTGCCAGCTATCTGCAGATGCTGGTTGAGGATCTGCACCTATATCTTGTACCCAGCCTACCATACCATTTTCATGTTGGCAAGCAGCCAATGCTTGCCATGCTTTTTTTACTGCAGGCGTATATTCTGCTTTATTCAAAAGTCCGTTGTTTATTCCCCAGGCTAGCGCAAAAGTGTAAAAACCGCTTGCACTAACTTCACCATGATTAAAAGATTCTGGTGAAAGTAAACTTGTACGCCATAGCCCATCTTCTTGTTGTAGTCCTTTAATTCTAGCAGCCATTTTTTTATATAGGTTTACATAAAAATCACGATGTTCATAATCTTCAGGCATATCAGATAGTATTAAAGCAAGTCCGCCAAGTACCCAGCCATTACCTCTGGCCCAGAAAATTTTCTTTCCATTAGGTTCTTTTAAATCTTTTTTATTCACACCCCATTGATAGCGTGTATCCCTTGCAAATAATTGTTCTTCGTGATCAAAGAGTTTATCATAGGTTTCTTTATAATACTTGTGCATGGCATCTAAATATTTTTGTTCACCTGTTTGTTTTGCATATAGCGTAATTACGGGAGGTGCCATAAATAAAGCATCACACCACCACCATAGTATTTTTTTTTCGGCATGTTTATCTGTTCCGTCTTTCCATGCATTTGGTTCATAGAGGTGTATGTCTAAAAATTCTTTGGTGGGAGATAAGTCTACAAGATTTTTTCTAGTGGAGTTTGCATATAGGTAAGCATATGAAATAGCGACATCATCTGCATGATGGGTACGGTACAATGGTTTCCAGTCATTAGTATATCCCATAGTTTTTAACGCTGCTAAAAATATAGGGTTGTCCGTGGCTTGGTGTGCACGTGTAACACCAATGTAATAAGCACCATTGGTCCAATCGGTCGGTGCTAAAGCAAAAATAGGGTGGGCTTCTTGCCATTCCATGGCCTTCACCATAGCGTTTTCTATATCTGATTTTTCAATTTTCTTTTGCGCATTGGTATTTACTATGTGCAAGAATGAAAGAAATACTATAGTAGTATTTAGTATTTTTCTAATTTGTTTACTTTTCATTATCAATTGTTTAAATAGAATTAATAGTTTTTTGAGTTGTAAATCTTTACATCTGTACTACGTTTAAGTGTAATACCTTCTTTGGTTTTAACTTTTGGTCCATTGTTCTTAAAATCAATAAATAGCGCCGTTGGTTGTCCTGAGTTTGACTTTATAATGGTATTTCTAAATTTTAAGTATGACCCTTCACCTACATAAATTGTTTGTAAATTTTCGTTTTCATTTAAAGTAATTACTGCATAACTGCCAGTAAATACAATTTCTTTATGATGATCGGTAAAAGTGGCGTCTTTTGAATCTTGAACCAGAATTAATTGCTTTATGTTTTTTTTATCAATGCAGCTTATTACCTCAAAACCTTTAAAAATTTTGTCTTGTTTAATTTCTGTAACCGAAACTATACTCCCATTTTCTCCTTTAACAGGTTCAAATAGCAAAGCGAAAGGGTTTTGCCAAGCTTCATTCTTTTTACGAATAACCAATGTTGGAGTTTTTTCTGATCTGTAAGATTTGGGTCCCTCGGTGCTTGGTGGTGCCATAACAGAAGTATATTCTCTATCTTCTGCTCCAAGAATAAAAGCTTTCATTTTTATGGGTTCTGGGTTAAGTTTATTGGCCGTAAAAATTGCAGTTACATTTTCTGATGTCTGTTTAGATGTTTTTACCGATTCAAAGTAATGCCACCCAGGATGCTTCGCTTTTTTGTTGTTTGTCCATGGCTTATTTTTTGAATTCGAATACCTCTTTTGGTCAGGAAATAGCGGTAGTGGCGCTTCGTTACCTATAATATTTAAAGAATCTCCAATATTGTGATATATATAGTCATGATATTGGTTTGGAAGCGCAGATTTAGACCTGAATACATCAACATAATAACCAGTGGTTGGTGAAGTTCTTATTATACCCAAAGTTCTTTCTTGTGTTGCTTCTGTAAAATCTCCCTTATCATCTTTAAAGCTTGTTCTAGAAAATGAATTATAAGGAGAAATAGCTTCTGTTCTTGGTTCTGGTTCCACCACAATTTTTTCCACCCTATTTATTTCTAGACCGGCCCAACCGCCTTTACCTTCAGATGATCCATTTACAATTACAGTGTTGTTAGATGCAAATAACCTATAGTAATTTTCATGAATTTCTGTACGGTATCTACTTCTGCCAGATTTGCCTCCTAAAACAAAACCTTTACCATATAATTCCATAAACATTCCTGTAGCATGCCCATGTACATAATGCCCGCCACCTACAAAAGTCATAAGGTCATCTTCGGCATTTTCATTTTTGTTTAAATTACGTTGTAGAATAATGCCGGCAAAAGGTAGTTCATCTGTAACAGGCAATGGGTAATCTTTGACACTACCTTCAATATTGGTTTCGAACCAAAGTAATTTGGTAGGTTCATTGTAAAAACTAGCTCCATAGTTACGCCCGCTTAACTGAAATCTTCTATAATTTCCGTTGGCGATATTACTTTTTAAAACAGATCCAAATATGGTTGCGAACTTTTCTTGATTTTCTAATTTTGCCAGGTAATATGCCGTTTCGTAAGCGTGATAATTTGGGTTGTATTCACGATGACCGTCTCCAAATAATATAGTTTCCTTTTTGTTTGGATAAGTTAAGTAATACGGTTTGGGTAACGCTTCTAGAATTTGAGGATACTTTTGACCTAAATGTAAAGATGGATCATACTTGGTCAGTAAGGTCATTAAATAGGTTAGAAAAGTATTTACCCCATTAGCATAGTTTATACTCTCTGGCCAGTCACCATTGTATTCTAGATAGTGATCAGCAATCTTTTGCAAGGCATCTTGATGTTTAGTGTTTAGGGTCAAAAAATAGGGGAGCAGTCTTTTACGTTCACCTTCATCATCCAATGCCAATATATTGCCTACTAGGCTTGGTGATTCTAAAATAGGCCAATTACAGTTAATTATACCACGCTCAAGAGCCAGTTTTACATAAGTACGAAACACTTTTTGACCATCCTCAAAATTGTAGGTAACCATAGAACTCTTACCTAGGTCATATACTTTGCCGTTATTTTTTAAATAATGATAAACAAAATCATAAATAATAGGTAATTGAGCACCAATTTCACGGGCTTCCCTTAAATGATCCTGTGTATACAACCATCCGGCATTATGGCTTGCTTCTGGTTGGGGCAGTGCTAATAATCCATTTGAGATATTGTATAATGCCGATCCGGCATATTCGGCATATTGTTCATCATCGGTTAAAAAATAAAGAACTCCACAATCGATAGCGGTCTGTAAATAATGTATTAGCATGCTTTGCTGATCTCTTGCATGACTGTCAAAACTAACGTAGGTATGTAATGGCGGAAATTCTTTAGCTTTTATGCCGGTATAGTTCCAGGGCAATTTTTTTAGATAGTTCTCTTTATCGTTGTGGTATGCTTCCAAATCATTTTTCACCCTATCTGTAAACCTTTTGTAATAAGTGCCTATCTCTTTATTGGTATGTATTTTATTGAGAATATTTGACTTATCGGCTTGCTTTACCCAAATAGAAGGCCGTTCAGTTGCTTGAGGGAATACGCTAATATTATAGCACAATAAAGCTATTAACATTAGTTGTTTAAGGCAACCCTGCTTTTTTAATAACCAATTAAACATATCCCTTCTGTACATAGCTATTTTTCTAGTCTAAATTTAGCTGATACTACATCTTGTGAAGAAGAACCGATCATTACCTTGTAATCACCGGTCTCTAATATTTTATCCATTTTCAAACCTGTAAATTCAAGCATCTTTGGGGTTATTTTGAAGCTAATATTTTTAGATTCTCCTGGAGCAACTTCAATTTTTTGAAAACCTTTTAATTCTTTATCTGGGCGTGTAACGGTACCTATTTCATCTTTAACATACATTTGTACCACTTCTTTAGCCTTCATTTTACCGGTATTGGTAATTGTTGTGCTTACTGTAATTTCTGAATTTGGTGTTATTACGCTGTTGGATATTTTCAAATCTTCATAAGTAAACTGAGCGTAGCTTAAACCATGGCCAAAAGGATATATAGGACCATCTTCAAGAAATAAATATCCTTTTTTATTATTTATTTCCTTCATGCTGTAGTGAAAGGGAATTTGTCCAATGGATCTTGGTACGGTTACCGGAGATTTACCTGATGGTGAAACTTCGCCAAATATTATTTTTGCTAAGGAGGAATCGCCCAATTCGCTTAAATCCCATCCGTCTAAAATTGCATCTGCTTTATCAGCTATAGTATTTATAGAAAGAGTTCTTCTATGTTTTAGTACCACTATTACGGGTTTGCCTAGTTCTTTTACTTTTTCTACTAGTTGATCTTGGGCCCCAACAGGATCAATGGTTGCGCGATCTCCTAGCGCATTGTTGAAAAAGGCTTCTTTTGAAGTAAATTCATCCCCTCCCAAAAACAGAATAGTTACTTCTGCTTCTTTGGCCATGCCTACCATTTTATCAATGGTACTATCGCTTGTTTCTAATAGTTGAGGTACGCCCTTATTTTGGTCAGTTAGTTCAAAACCTTTATCTGCAATGAAGTTTACATTGCTACCTGCTACAGACTCAAAAGCTGCTTTTGTACTTTCGTTCAATAGAGGTCCAAGCAAGGCAATTTTTTTGGTGGTTTTTTTCAGTGGCAACGTGTTTGCTTCATTTTTTAGGAGTATTATGGATTCTAGATCTGCTTCTTGCGCCAATGCCAATGAGGCTTGTGAGCGAACTTCTTTCTTAACCTTTTTTATATCCACATAAGGATTATCAAAAAGACCTAAGATCATTTTAGTTCTAAGTACCCTTTTTACAGAACGATCGATCATTTTTTCGATGCTAGGGTCTTTTTTTACCATTTCTGGTAAGTATGCATACGAGTCCTCTGCGTAAAGGTCAATGTCTATGCCAGCTGTTAATCCCAATAATGCTGCTGCTTCAGGAGATTCTGCTACTTTCATAAAATAGTATAGACGAGCTATATCATTAGAGTCTGAAACCACATAGCCATCAAAACCCCATTGGTCTCTAAGTACTCCTGTAAGTAGTTCTGGATTACCATGACTTGCAATTCCGTTTAGATCTCCATGCGATGCCATTATACCCAATGTTCTAGCTTCTTTTACCGCTGCTTCAAATGGAGGGTAGATTTCGTCTATTAATGTACGTGGAGATATTTCTATTGCCGCAAAATTAGAACCACCAAGAACTTGGCCATATCCGGCAAAGTGTTTTGCAACGGCACCAATGTGAGTTCCGTTTCCTAAACCTTCATAATTACCTTGTACACCTTTAATAGCATTGACGACCATTTGTGTGGTCAAATAAGTATCCTCACCAAATGCTTCGGACATTCTGCCAAAACGAGGATCTCTAACAATATCTGCCTCTGGTGAATGGCACATGTGCATACCTCTTAGTCTTGCCTCTTTTCCAACAACGTCCCAAACGCGGCGTACCAAATCTGGGTTAAATGATGCGGCCGAAGTAATAGGTCTTCCAAATTTTGTACAGCCTTCTGCATCAACACCATTATATGATTCTGTGACAAACAATGCTGGTATGCCCCAACGATTACTTTCTATTATATACTTTTGAAGTTCATTGTTTAGTTTTGCCGCAGCCAAAGGAGATATATGTTCTCCTGGATTTTTTATTCCCGCAATACCAAGCTTTAATTTTTCTATTACCCGTTCAGATAGCTCCATATTTCCTTTCTCATCTGATTTAACGCCGATATTGGCATGAAAAATTCTCATTTGGGCTACTTTTTCTTCCAATGACATTCTTGGTAAAAGATCATTTACCCTTTCTTCAATAGAAAGAGATGCATCTTTGTATGGCATTTTGTTTTTTTGTGCCGATATACCGATCGTTACTAGGAAAAGAAAATATAAGATTTGATATTTCATTGGTTTCATTATTGTTGATTTCTATTAACTAAATTACTTTAAGGTATTATGTAATTTCTTATGGTTGTACAATGGTACTTCTGTCTGCATTTTGTGCTTCTGTCAATGTTTTTCCTTCTATGAATAAAACAAAACGGTCTAAAGCATGAAATTTAGAACGACCTGAAACTTCCATGGTGTATAGGCCCGGATTATCGAATTTTACGAAAATATTGTGTGGGTCATTATCACTGGTATTGGAGCGCCATAACCATTCGCCTACACGGTTCATATAAATTTTTAGCCAACCGTTTGAGCTGCTGCCCTCAACAACTGGTGTTTTCTCAACTCCTTTAGGGTATACTATACTACTTTCGCGTTGTCCAAAAAAGTCAGTGGCATCTGGAAAGCGAAGCCAAGAATCATTTCCTTCAGATTGAACATCTCCCTCAGAAATTCTTGAACGCCAAACGAACTGATAGGTTCCTGGTGTTGCAATATTTAATTTGTAGACCAAAGTGCCTATGCCTGGCGTATTAAAATTATCTTCTTTAATCCAGCGTAAATAGCCGTTACCTTCAAAATCATCTAATGTATTTCCGCGTTCCCATTCCAAATCTCCCTCAGCTGATTCAAATTCAACGCTAATAATTCCATTATTTTCGGTATAGCTAATGACATTTGCATTGCTGTTAGGTGTGCTAGGGTCACTCATATCACCTTCTTCTGTATTAACATTATCCTCTGTTATTTGTTCCATAGGTTCATCTGTAATAGCATCTGAACTACAAGAGAAATTTAATGTCAAAAAAACGGATAGCAACATTGTTCTAATAAAGGAGGTCTTTATCATTTCTTGTAGCTTATTTTATAAGTTCCAGAGCCTAATCTAACCTCATTATTACTTATTGGTTCTTGTTGAAAAGTTTGCCAATCCGTACCATTGATCTTTAAACTGTTCTTCTCATTTTCGTTTAATGGTAAAAGTGCGGTGGTATTGAATGGAACAGTTAATTCCATTTTGAAAATAGTATCATCTAAAGACCATTTAGAATCAATATTTCCATAGGGTGTAGGTACACATACTTCTGTATAGTTTACTTGCTTTGGAAATTTTGGGTCTACAATGAATTCTTTATATCCCGGTTTGGACTTTGATGATTTTATACCTCCTAAAGATTCGTAAAAGTATGCCGCAAAACCACTGTGCATTGGGTGATTCAGGGAATTTGTAGGTCCTTCCATTTTCTCCCATTCAAATTGACGCTCCGGCCATGTTGTAAAGCCAGAATTCATTACATAGGTTTGACTCGGAAAATCTGGTGTTGTTAATATTTCATGGGCTAAGTTTTCTTTTCCGTATTTGGTCAGTACCGTATAAATATATCTATTGCCATGAATGCCAGTGGCGTGATGACCTCCCTTTACCTTGGTGATGTTGTGTTCTAAACCGTTCACAACATTTTGCAGCTCTTTTTCGGGAACTATTCCAAATTGTAAGGCTTGTACCGTAGCCGTTTGACTCTGGTACCATTTATGTTCAGTATTAGGTATACCAACAAGAAACTCTTTGTTGAACGCAAGCTTTAATGATTCTTTTTCATTTTTCATCTTGCTTTCAAAAGCTGTATCATTATTCATTTTTGCATAAATTTCCATTATGCCCAATACATCATAAAAATATGCATTGGCAGAAATGATAGGATCTGTTTCCATGGCACTCGGATTTAACCTTCTGTCCCATAACGGCGGACACCAATCGCCCATACCGTCTTGCATGATGCCGTTTTCACCTTTGAACGAGAGATAGAAATTGGTTAATTCTTTCATTTCATTATAGTATTCTTGAACTATGGTTTCGTCCCCATAATAATTGTAGCTATACCAAGGCAAATACATAGTGGCAACACCCCAATCAATCTTAGCATAGGTAGATGTGCGCTTACCAGGAGCTATCATAGTAGGTACTTGAAATTTGATATCCGGATTATTGTGCCCTTTTGTTGGTCGCATTTGGGTACGTATATCTTCCATATATTTTTGGTAGAAATCATACATATCATAATTATAAAGTGCATATTCCGCAAAAGCATGGGAATCTCCCAGCCAACCACATTTTTCTCTATGTGGACAATCTTCTGGTATACCATGTAAATTATCTACAATGGTCCATTTGCTTACCTTATGCATTTTATTATATAGTTCTTCTGATGAGGTGAAACTTCCAGTTTCATTTATATCCGTAGCGACCAAAACAGCTTTTATCATATTTGCATCTGGTTCTTTTGAAACGCCTGTAATTTTTGCATATCTAAAACCATGGTAGCTGAATTTTGGCTCCCAAGATTCAGGTTTACTACTTTTACAGATATATTCATAAATCTGCGGCATACCATTGGCACCACCACCGGTAGCACCTTGGAAAATGTCTGATTTATCTGTTTTAAGAGCTTCGGTGGTAGTAATCTGTATTAATTGTCCGTCTTTTTCCTGAACATTAATTTTGACCCAACCCGCTATATTTTGCCCAAAATCTACAATCCACTCTCCATCTACACTTTTAAAAACTTTTTTAGGTTCTAATTCTTTAAGTTTTTTAATGGCAGGTATTTGTTGTGCACTGACTTTTTTAATTTTTGGGTTGGCTACTTTTGGGTGGTTCCAATCTTTATCGTTATACCCTACCGTGTTCCAACCATTTATTTCGTACCTGGCATCATAGGTGTCTCCACCATAAATGTTGTTGAATACAATTGGTCCTGTAGATTCTCTCCAAGTATCATCGGTATAAAAGTCATCTTCTTGACCATTTGTATAGGTTACCTTTATTAAAAGCCTAACTGCAGGTTGACCATATGATAAGTCTTTTTCAGATTCGGGGTCATTTTTCCAAGAGATGTTTTGACCATAAAATCCGTTTCCTAAAATAATACCTAAGGCGTTGGTACCTGGTTCTAGAATTTCTGTAAGGTCGTAATCTACATAATAGGCTTGCTTATCGTAATTTGATGGTGCCGGGTCCAAGACGTGGTCTCCAATTTTATTTCCATTCAAGTATAGTTCATAATAACCTAAGCCACAGATATACGCTTTAGCACTTTCTATCTCTTTTGTTACATCAATTTCATTTCTAAAATAACTGGCAGCGAAACCTTTTACGGCAGTAGGTTTATCCATTTTACCGGTTTTATAATCTCGGTATTGGTATGGCGATCTTCTTTTGTCTTCGTTTAATGTGATCCAAGAAGAGGCACCCCATTCTTTTTCGGTTTCAACACCTGTTTCAAATTTTTGTATTTCAGACCAATTGGACTCTTGTTCTTTTTCATCCCATATTTTAACCTTCCAGTAATAGGTTTGCATAGGTTTTAAAGGCTCGCCAGTATAGGTGATAAAAGTTGATTTAGCCGAAGCTGTTTTGTTAGTGTTCCAAATATCTGCTTTGTCTTTATTTAATAAGTTTTTTTTACTTGCAACTAGAAGGTGGTATGCAGATTGCGATTTGTTAAACCCTTCTGAAGTTACAACCCATGAAAAAACAGGTGTACTTTTTTTTCTGTTTTGTAAATTATTAGCAGTTAGTTTATTAAAAGATAAGCTTAATGTTTCAGTAGTTTGATTACATGAACTCAACAATAAATAAATCAATATGAAGCCAAGTTTTTTTAATAGATAAAATATTTTTGACAATTCCATAATTAATATATGCTAGTTCTTGTTTATTAGATAGTAATTATGGCAATGTACTTTTTTTGTACTGTTAGGGTATCCTGTACTATATGGTTAAATTGTAGGTGAGCTTAATAAATTAATTTTTACATCTAGATTCCTAGCAAAGCATAAATGTGAATAAAACTATTGGTATTTTGAATCAAAATTGGTCTAAGTGATGTAGAGTTTAAAAAAAGCGTTTTGTTGAGAAATGTTTTGTTTGTTAGTTAAAAATTATGATAATTAATAAATAGGTTGTTGTTTTTTTACGACATCAGTACAGTGCAGGATGCTTTTAAGAAAACATTAAGATAATTTTCGTGAAAACCTCACATTATGAAAAAAATTACTCTTAATTCATTATTAATTTACTGTTTTACGCTTATTACACTTGTAGTTACAGCACAAAACGCACCACCCTCTGATGGGATTTTTAAATTACAAAATGTTGCTACAGGGCAATTCTTAACAGATGCTGGAGCAAGCACATCCCCAGTTACTATGTCAGATTCAGGTGACGACCCAATCACACATTTTACATTTGTAGAAAGTGGAGACTATTATAATATAGACAGTGAAATTTCAGGGATTTTACGTGCGCCTGGCGCTGGTGGACCAGGAGGTCCCTATGTAGTTGTAAGTACCCTAAAAAATCCGCCAGCAGCGGATACCGATAAAACGTGGTCAATACAGTATAGTGCAGCTACTGACAGCTATAGATTTGAATCTAGAACCGCGGGTAGATATTTGTATCAAAATGAAGATGGAACCGTAACGCATTCTGAAGTTGAAGCTACAGATGATCGAAGTAATTGGAAACTTATTGCTGTTTCGGAAATTCCTGTTATACAAATTCCTGTAGGAACAACTCTTCTGTTTCAAAATGTAGAGACAGAAGAGTACTTATCCACTGCATCAGTGAGCAATCAGCCCGTAACCATGTCTGCTTCAGGAGAAGCTGAAAATACACGTTGGACGCTTGTAGAAAGTGGAGACTATTATAATATTGATAGTAAAAGTGAATCTGGTGCTACAGGAATACTGCGCGCACCAGGTGCTGGTAGTTCAGAAGGTCCTTACGTAGTTTTAGGTACGTTAAAAGCTCCGCCAGCAGCGGATACCGATAAAACGTGGTCAATAGAATATAACGGTTCCACTGATAGCTATAGATTTGGCTCTAGAACCACTGGTAGATATTTGTATCAAAATGAAGATGGAACCGTAACTCATTCTATAGTCGATGCTACTGATGATCGTAGTAATTGGAAACTTATTCCATTTGTAGAAATACCAGAAGGGGCAGCTCCAGATGAAGATACGAATCCAGATTTATCCTGTTCAGGTGAATTTGACAATAACAGTACTAGAAATTTTGATATTCCAAACCCTGAAAATGTAGGAACTATAGATGACAGAACATGTTATTCAGATTACAGTGAAGTTTCTGTCAATGGCAAAACTTGGGGTGTATATAATATTACCGATGGATCTAATCATATTGATGCGCCTAATACGTTACAACCCAGAATGGAGCGTTCTTTAAACAGATCTCAAGAAACTGGTGTTGGAAGTTTTGCAAGGTTCAAAGGAATTGTAAGAATATTAGAAGTAGGTGATGCTGGTTCTTTTAACCAAGACGGGAGTTACTTAATACAAGCCAAAGGTAAACATACAGGTGGCGGAGGCTCAGTAGACCCTGCAATCTGTTTGTATTTGGCAAAGCCCGTTTATGGTACGGGTGAAGATGCAGATAAGCAAATAGCCTTTGATATTTATGCAGAACGTATTTTAGAACGAGGAGGATCAGGTAGCGGTAGAGAAGTTGTATTCTTAAAACAAGTAGCTAAAAATGCGGAAATTGATTTTGAATTAGAGATTGGGTTTAGAGCTGATCCAAACGATGCTTCAAAAAAAATACATTATTGCGATGCGGTTATTGGTGGCGAAGCCTTTAAATGGAATATTCCTGACCCAGAAAGAGGACTGCAATCTGGTATTAGATATGGTGCCTATCGTGTAAAAGGTGGACGAGCTCAAATAAGGTGGGCAGAAACTACCTATGAAAAAGCAGAAGTAGTAGATGAAAATCCTAATCCAGGTCCAGAACCAACAGTTGATGTTGTTGCATTAAGAAATGTAGAAACAGGAGAATTCTTAACCGCTGGAGCAGGAAGCACTCAACCTGTTACCATGTCAGTTTCAGGTGGAGCGGAAAATACAAAATGGACGTTTGTCAAAAATGGAGCTTTTTACAATATAGATAGTGAAAGCGAAAATGGAGGAACCGGAATTTTAAGAGCACCTGGTGCTGGTGGTCCTGGAGGGCCTTATGTAGTTGTAAGTACTACAAAAGCCCCACCAGCAGGTGATACCGATAAAACCTGGATTATATATTATGACGAAACTAAAGATACATATCGATTTGAATCTAGAACGTCTGGCAGATATCTATATCAAAATGAAGATGGAACGGTAACACATAGTAAAGTACCTGCAACAGATAATAGAAGTGTATGGGAAGCTATACCACCAGGAGAACCTTTACTATTAGAATTAGTTTCCACAAATGTTAGCTGCGCCGGAGCAGATGATGGTACGGTCAGTGTTTCGGTTACTGGAGGAATAGCACCATATAATTATTTATGGAGTTCTGGTGAAACAACGGAAACCTTAAACAATCTTGCAGCAGACACCTATTCCGTATCGGTTACTGATGCTTTAAATGCTACCATAACGGCAAGTACAGAAATAACCGCACCTAGTAATATCGTCGTGACGGTATCAGATAATGCAGTATTGTACGCAGGATATGATGGAGCAGAACACTGTGCTACCATTGGAATAACAACCGTTACAAGTGGAGAAGGGCCATATAATTTTGCATGGAGTACGGGGAAAACAACTGAAATGATTGATGTTTGCCCAGATAGTACACAAACCTATACGGTAATTGTAACAGACGCTAATGGCTGCGAAGCAACCGCGGAAATTACGGTTGAAGTAATTGATGTAAGTTGTGGAACAGATAACAACCCAAAGATACTTATTTGCCATAAGGGTAAAACAATTTGCGTTGCACAAACGGCAGTAAAAGCACATTTAGAACATGGGGATACACTGGGAGCATGCACTGGAGATTCAAATAATGCAGAATTGAGTATACGTACTTATCCAAACCCATTTACGACTTCTATAAAAGCCATCATTGATACCAAAAAAAATAGTACGGTTAAATTACTTCTGTTAGACAATAGCGGTAATAGCATTGCTGAAAAAACACAGCGCATTAAGAAAGGTATCGAAACAATTGAGTTATCAATAAATACCTTGCCAATAGGTACCTATTATTTGCAGGTTTATATAAACAATGAACTTTATAGTTCGGAAATTTTTATTAAAAATTAAACTTATTTATTTAAATTATCCTTCAAGAGTTAAAAGAGACTGTCTAAAATAGGCAGTCTTTTTTATTATTCAGTACAACTGATATTTGAAAAATATATTTGTTTTGATGTTTATTAATTGAATCATTTTTTAGGTAGATTTAGATAAAGTGCATACAGATTAATAGGGGGGTATAAATTTATTTGGCAAATACTATATTCAAAAAACAGAATAAATTATTGAAAAAGATATGTGAAATTAATTGCTAAATAAGGGTCGCTTCAAAATAATATTAGCGTTTGGTTTTAATTGAAATTTGGTTAAGTATCATCTTATCAGAAATAAAATATTGATATAATTTAGCGGTTACATTCTTAAACCCTTTCTAATTTTATAGGATAGCTGTTATTGGCATTCCATTGACATACGTATAAATTTTCATCATTATCAACACAAACATCATGACAGTGTTTAAATATTTGTTCTTTTTGAACCATTCTTTCTAATTGACCCTTTTTATATTTAGGTTCAACGCCACCAGGATTTGAAACTACTTTTCCGGTTTTATCTAGAATTGTTATGAATCCAGAATTTGGACTTGTGCGTGTTGGGTGTGTATCTGCATTTCCCTCAATATAGTCAGTTTCAGAAGACCAACATACACCGGCATAGAGGTTGCTTTTATGAATAACAGGTCGGCATACGAATGCACCAGGTAAATCTATTTGTTCAATAAACTTGCCATCAAGTGTAAAACGTTTAAAACAATTGGTAGCTCTAGATGTTATTAGTAGGGTAGGCTGTCCCTTTCCTCTATAATCTATACAAACACCATGTGCGGTTTGAAATTGGTTTTGACCAGTACCGCGTCCTTCTCCAATTTTACGTATAAATTCACCATCTTTAGTAAATTGTAATATATAGTTAGAACCGTAACCATCAGCTATATAAATATCGCCATTAGGGGCAATGGCACTTTCTGTGGGTTTAAAATTGTCATTGACATTATACGCACCATATTTTGATGGATGGCCTATAATCATTAGTTCTCTACCGTTGATGGTGGTTTTAATTACACTTTCTCCCTTAGTATCACATATAAACAAAAAGTCTTCTGAACCATCGTTCCATAAAGATAGACCATGACCACCATTATAGCGAATACCCCAAGCATCTAAAAGTTTACCGTATTTGTCATATATTAAAACATTGTTATGGGTATCATCACCAACCATGATGAGTCTACCTTGAGAATCCATAACCATTTCATGACAGTTTTTTACAGGCGTACGGCTTTTGTCTAAATTCCCCCAATCTTTATGAACTCGGTATTTGAAATCACTGTGGCCAATAATGGTTTCGTATAATTTTGGTTTTGATTTTATAATATTAAAATGAGGGGTACAAACTAATCCTAAGCCTGCTTTTGCAGATCTGTTCAAGAAATACCTTCTATTGATTTCTATTTTTGACATGATGATTATACGTTCTTGGTAATCTGTTCTTTTGTATTTGGCGTTTTGCCGAATAAATCTAAAATAGGTTCTCCCTTACCGTCTGGTGTGGTATAAAAGGGTCTACTTTCTATTTCATAATGTGTTTGTGAATCTATGCCCAAAGCATGATATATAGATTGGTGTACCTGATCGATCACTACAGGTTTTTCAATAGAAGCGCATGGTCTTTCGTCTGCAGTTTTGCCATACACTAGTCCTTTTTTGACGCCACCGCCCCACATTAAGATAGAACTACCATCTGTAAAATGACGATGCATTCCGTAATGCTTTTCATGTTCAATAACATCTGGTTGATTTACTTGGTTTTTAACAAGTTCTCCTGGTCTACCTTCCATAATGGCATCACGACTAAATTCACTGGCGAGAATTACAAGTGTTCTATCTAAATGACCCGTTTCGTCTAAATCCTTTATTAGTTGTGCTATTGGTCTATCTATTAGTGCCTTCATTTTTTTAAGTCGTGTGTGTCCATTTTCGTGGGTGTCCCAACCTAAGAAAGGTTCATATTCTGTAGATACACTAATGAATCTTCCGCCATTCATGGCTAATCGTTTTGCTAAAAGGCAACCCAATCCAAAACGACCTGTATTGTAGGTATCATAAACCTCTTTTGGCTCTTCCGATAAATCAAATATTTTAGCTTCGGGTGAGTTTAGCAGGCGATAGGATTGCTCCATAGACCGCATTAAGGATTCTCGCTGATAATCGCTGCCCTGTTCCATTATTTTACTTTTATCGGTCAACTCCTTATAAAGTTTGTAACGTGCCTCGAACCTTTTAAGAGACATACCTTTAGGAGGTCTAACACTATCAAGACCACTTGAAGGGTCCGGTATTAAAAAAGGACCATATTCCGCACCTAAAAAACCTGCGGAATGAAAAGCCTTCAACTCTTCTGATTCTCCCATTGTAAAACGTTGTCCCATAGCTATGAAAGGTGGTACTACGGGATTGGAAGGACCTAATTCTTTAGCTATCCATGCGCCTATGTGTGGTGCTTGTACCGATTGTGGCGGCTCATAGCACGTATGCCAATGATATTGGTGGCGAGTGTGTAAAATATGACCTAAATCTGCTGATTTATATGATCGTATAATGGCACCTTTGTCCATAACATTACCAATTGATTGTAGACCTTCTGAAAAATCCAATCCGTCTACAACGGTAGGTGCTTTAGGAAAAGTACTCAACACCCTTTTACTTTCTACCCCTTTTTCATATGGTACATAAGCCTTAGGGTCAAATGTTTCTGTATGGGCCATGCCACCTGCCATCCAAAGTAATATAACGGTATCTGCACTAGATGCTATTTTCTGTACTTCTGGAGAACATGAACTTAAAAAACTGGTCACGGGAATAGTTGTAGCTGCTGCCGATAAACTTGCGGCGCTCATTTTTTTTATAAAATCTCTTCGTGAGTTTTGTGAATCCATTTTCATGATTTTAATTGATAAATTGAAATTCTGGTGACATTAAAACAGCCCAAAAGGTATCTTGTAATTGTTCTGTTTTAGGCGTATTCGTTAACGCACTTAGCATAAGTGATTTTTCTTCATTAGTTGGTGGCCTATTAAATGCTCTTTTATAAACGTTGTCAATGATTATTGCACTATCGTTGCCATGGTTTTCTAGCCATGATTGTGCTCCTTCTTCTAAAATTGTATTGAAGAATTCTCCATTTGTAAGCTCTAAAGCTTGCAATAACGTAGCTTGGTCTTCTCTTGATGTAGTTACTATTTCTCTACTTGGCCTACCTAAAGCTTTCATAAAAGGATGCTGTTTTACTAAACTTGCACGGGTAAATTTCTCATTATGGGGTTTAAACGTAAAATCAAGTAATTGTCCCCAGTTTTTAAAATTGCCGGTACTATAATTCCTAACGTTCATCCATGAGCTATCATCGTAATCTATGGCAACCCAATTTCCTTTTGGTAGCTCACGTGAACTTAACCAGGTTTCGTCAGATTTTATGAGTACACTTTTGCCAGACTCATAATCTAATTTTAAAGCGAACAATATACCGGCAGGGTTTGCTATGACACCACCGTTTTCCCCTATAATGGCTATCGTATTTTTACCTGTTATCAAGAATTGGGTTATGTCTATTTTATCTACTGCTTTCCAATTTTTATTTTGAAATATTTTTTCTCCATTAATATACAGTTCATAAGAATTATCGACCGAAATTAGTATCGTTCCTTTTTTCAAAGTCTGTTGGGTTACGTTAAACGATTTTCTGAAGTACCTTTTTCCAGGTTCAGGTAGAACCACCCTTTCCAACTCCTCTTCCAAATGCCAAATTCTTATTGCCTTTATATCATCACCGTTGGGATTAAATGCCGCTTGTGGGTACATTGGTGCAATAATTTGACTTACGGCATCTGAAAATTGTTCTGCACTAAGCCTGCGTGTTACTGGACCTTTAAACACATATTCTGTCTTTAAATCTTCTTCTTTCTTATAATTGACAATTGGTAATTGGTATACCTTAGATGTCATTATACGCTTTATTAAGTGTTTTAAATCTGCACCTGAATCAATAAAGTCCGCTGATAGCCAATCAAGCACATTGGCATCCCATGGTGCATTATCCATTTCGTCCAAAGGTTCTACGATACCACGCCCCATTAATCGATGCCAAAATCTATTGGTTAGAGTACGGTAGAGCCTTCCATTGTCTCTTTGTACCATTACCTCTGCTAGCTTCAGTAATCTATCTTTTACTGTCTTACCTTCAACACTTCCTAATTCAGGATATAGGAAATTAGCTTTTGCCATTTTACCAATAGGTTTGTCACAGCGGTTGAGCTCTAGTATAGAGTCAGAAAAAATTGTTGCAAAACCGTAAGCCTGGTCTAGGGTCAAATTACTTACAAAGCTATTATGGCAAGAGGCGCATTTAACATTTACCCCCATCAGAGATTGTCCAATATTTTGAGCTGCCTGCATTTCTGTTCTTTGACTTGCATTGACTACACCTCTCCATTTTACGCCGTTAATAAAGCCTTCTGATCCTTTTATGGGGTTCACCAATTCTGTGACGATCTGGTTATAAGAGTTATTGGCCATCAATGATTTATACAACCACTCCGTAATGGGTTGTTTTCCACCAACACTATAATAATCATTGCGTAAAAGATCGTTCCAAAAACTTAGCCAATGCTGTGTGTAATTTTGATTATCGTTAAGTAAAGAATCTATTAGTTCTTCTCTTTTGTTACTATTGTTGTTCGTTACAAAAGAGTCAACTACTTTAGGTTCGGGTAGTAGACCAATAGCATCCATATATACTCTTCTAATAAAAGTTCTATCGTCTATAATCTCTTCCCATTCAATATTGTTATTATCAAAATAAACATCTATTAGTTTGTCTATGGGGTGTGTAATATCTTGTTGGTTTGGTAAATTGGGTTTTGTCAAAGACAATTCAGCTTCAGGAAATACTTTAAGGGCTTGATCAGACCAATGTGCACCTTCATCGATCCAAAGTCTAACAAGTTCTATTTCATCTGCAGTAAGTAGTTTGCCTTTGGTTGGCATAACATCTTTATGACCGGCCGGAAGAATAATTCGTTTATAGATTTCACTTTCTTTTGCATTACCGGGCACAACTGCCAAACCAGTTTCACCACCTTTAAAGACACCGGCTTTATTTTCAAGAACTAATTCACCTTTCTTTTTGTTCTCTCCATGACACTGGTAACACTTATGGGCAAAAATACCCCTTACCTCAAGATTTAATTTATCTTTTTGTAAGATAGAAAGTGAATCGGCAGATTTTAAGTCCTGTAATAATGCAACTGTATTTTCGTTGTCATATTTTGTATTATTACTTGGTAATACAGCTGTTAAATAATCTTCTCCATGTGTAAGGTTTGCGCCCAAATGACCTGCTACGCTAAGTAAAACAATTGTTATGGTAAAGATGAATCTATAAAGGGTTAGTTTTTTTGATTTACGTAAACTGTAATTTAAAATTAATGCCGTTGCTAGAGCGAGTACAGCGGTAGCTATACCAGTATATTGATGGTTATCTACTAAATTACCGGCATAATCTTCTTGTGTTTTTAATAACCATCCTACTATGGCAGAGAGTATAGCAAAAAAAGCACCAATATATACCATGAACTTAATACCTTCTCTAAGAGAATTTCTTTTGCCTTTAAGGGTAAGTAGTTCTAAAACAAAAGAAACAACTAATAATCCTATAGGAAAGTGTACCAGCAAAGGGTGCAGCCTGCCTAAAAGTTGAAGTATCCAATTTGAGGTTTCCATATGATAAGTCTTTGTCTTGGTTTGTTGAAAACTAAACTTATCAATATTTTTTTATGGCAGTATCCTGTAGTATCTGTATTGGTTTGTTGTAATTAATGTTAAATAGTTATTTTATTGGGTGTTTTATTGAAATTGCCTCAAATTTCATATTCATTTTTTTCTTTTGGTAAGTAGTATTATGAAAGATATATTACATGTAGAATTTATACTAATTAATCAAACCACTCCTTCTCATAAATTGCACGCATTCTAACCAAGTCTTGTTTAAAGTTGGGGTCATTGGTAAAGTGAGTAGTCTCAAATGGGTCTAGTTCTAAATTTAATAATTGCTCTTCAATGCCATCTGCATCATAGCGAATGTATTTTAACCCATCAGTATCAATAACCATTTTGCCTATTTCACTTTCAACACCCAAGGTTTCTCGCCATTTAACATTCTTACCTTCTAACAGTGGCCTTAGGCTTTTACCTCTTACGTCTGAAATACCAGTAATATTTGCATAATCGCAAACGGTAGGTAATATATCTAAACCGTTTGAAATCAGATTTTGATCATTAATTTGACCTTTTGGAATATGGTTTTTCCACATTGCCAATAAGGGAATATTAGCTGATTCTTCATAAAGGGTAGATTTATGCTCCATACGGTGACTTGCACTCATTTCGCCATGGTCGCTTGAAAATATTATTAAGGTATTTTCTTCTTGTCCGCTTGCTTTTATGGCATTTAATAATAATTGAACTTCTTTATCTAATACTTCTGTTAGCCTATGATATGCATACCTATGGTGTTTCCAATCATTTTCTGTAAAATTCTCTCTGGCATTTTTTCTGAAGGGTCTGTCATTAATTAATTTTTTGATGGCCCTTGGCTCATCCTTTTGAGGTTCAAAGTTGGGGGGTAAAGGCGGGCAGTAATCTGTGTAAAATTCAGTTTCACTGATGCCCTCTGGTATTTTCATGGCATTATTCAAGGTAGCTATTTCAACTTCTGCGCGTTTAAGTAATAAGGCATCATTTGCACTTGTTGCCTTTTCTCTTAAGGCCATGTAGCATATATCATGTGGGTTTATTAATGATACCACCATAAAATAAGGTTTTTTATGCTCCTCATTAATAATCTCTACCGCTTTATTTACCATTTCGCCCCTTTCATTGTCAGAGAATTTGTTAAAACCTAGTGTATTAGGTGTTAAAGATTCGGGTAAATGCTCCTTGCCTCCAAAATACAATTCATAATTCGCCTTTTTAAGAAAAGATGCAATGGTCGTATTTTTTACTTCTGACGATACCTCAGGTATTTTCATAGAAGCTCTGTTCTCCCTAACTTCATTTCCCTGATTATCTTTAAAATAACTTGGAAATCTACCTGTCATTAAGCTTACCCTTGCCGGAGAGCAAACCGGGTTGGTCGTATATGCTTTTGTAAACCTAATACCGTTATTGGCTATATAATCTATAGCTGGCGTATTTAAATATGTGTTGCCGGCGCAACTCATCATGTTTGTACTCATTTGATCAACATAAATGTAAATTATGTTGGGTTGCCCATTTTTAACCGACTTGTTTTTATCTTGGCATGAGGCAATTAGTGAAATAAAAATGGTAAAGAATACTGTTTTTATTTTTTTCGGATATTTAATACAGATCATCATGAAATTTTATTTGTTTAAAAAATCTTTGCCCCAATTTTGTCTTAATTCTTTAGAAAGTAAATTAACTTTTTGATGATATTCAGGTTTCTCCGCCAAATTATCAAGTTCTAAAGAATCTGTTGAATGGTCAAATAACATTCTTGCGTAGGCAGTACCATCATCTTTGATCCATTCAGTATAAAATAGATCGCCTTTGATATATGTAACGGCATCTTTGAATTTACTTACTGCCCAATCTTTACTAGATTTTTTACCATTTAAAAGAGGGACAAAACTTTTGCCTTGTACGGTTTTTGGAACATTTTCAATATCAATAAGTTCTGCAATACTTGGGTAAATATCTATATATTCTGTTATGGCATCTGTTGTTTGTCCACTGGTTTTCCCTGGAACTTTTAGTAGTAAGGGTGTTCTTAAAGCCGTTTCAAATGTGACATGTTTACACCATAATTTATGATCTCCTAAATTCCAGCCATGATCTCCCCAAAGAACAACTATTGTATCATCTTCTAAATCTAAGCGTTTTAACTCGTCTAATACCAAACCAATTTGCGCATCAACATAACTTACGCAAGCATAATAACCATGTATGAGTTCTTTTGCTAAATCATCAGGGATTTCCCCACTTTTAGGAATGTTACCATAGTTGCGCAATTCTCCAAAATTATGAAAGGCTTCACTAGGTGTAGTTTCTGGTTGTATATAATTTTGAGGTAATTCTATTTCGTTTCTATCATAAAGGTCCCAATATTTTTTTGGTGCAGTAAACGGTAGGTGTGGCTTCATAAAACCTAGAGCCAAGAAAAAAGGTTTTTTCTCGTTTTTCAGCAATTTTAGGTCGACAATACCTTTTTGGGCAATTTTGCCATCAAAATAAGCGGTGTCATTAACTTCTGCCATTTCAAATGCGGTAGCTCCTGCAACAGCTAGATTGGCATTACCGTTTTCTTCAATATTTTTTTTAAGTTGATAATTACGAATATTACCGTCAGGAAACCAAATGGCATCCCAAGCTAAACTATCATCATCTATTTGATGATAAATTTTACCGTTTGATCGTGTTGCATAACCATTTTGTTTAAGAAACTTAGGTAATGAAGTAGCAAAGGGTACGTCCACATCTGCTCTAGTGCTATAATCAATGAAACGATTTCTTGTAGGTCTCATACCAGTAAGTATACTTGCTCTTGATGCACCGCATACCGGTATATTACAATATGCGCGGTTAAAGACTAAACTTTCACTGGCCAATTTGTTCAAGTTTGGTGAAATTATGTGTTTGGCACCATAGAAATTTAATTCAGGGCGCAGATCATCAACTGCAATGAACAATATGTTTTTCGGTTTTTTATCTTGGGTTACAATAGGTTTATTATTTTCATTTTTACATGAAAATATTAAGGTTGCCAAAAATAATATGATATATAAAAATCTATTCATGTGAATTCTTTTATGTTTACCAATGTTCAATTATGGTATAGTCTTCTTTTTGCAATGTGTTTTTTAGTGAATCGGCAATTTGTCGTGTTGGCGTATCTTGATCCAACTTAAATCCTTTATTTCCTCTAGGAGTTATAATGGGCATATTACCGGCGATTTTATTAAGAATATCGCCTTGAGAATTCATCCAACTGAACATTTTTTTTGAAAGGGTGTCTTTTACTGATTTTAATTCTTCAACATTTGCCAAGTTGTGCTGTTCAAATGGGTCGTTCTCAATATCATATAACTCTTCAAATGGTTCATTTTTAAATTTATTTGCCCCCCTTTTAATAAAGTAATCTACATATGTTTTTCCCGTGAGATTATTCTCTACTACTTCTAGAGAATTAAAGTTTCTAATGTATTTGTACTTCTTGTTACGAATCATTCTTGAAGGGAAAATTTCTGAATTCAGTATATTTTGGTTGGTTCTAACACCGTATACATATTCGTTTATTTCAACATCATTACCCTTAAGGATTGGCAGAAAACTTTTGCCATCCATATCTGGCATAGCTTTAACGCCTGCAATATCCAAAAAGGTGGGGAGTACATCTGTGTAATGAACAAGTTGGTCAGAGACTGTGCCGGCCTTTATTACCTTTGGCCAACGCATTACTAAGGGTACTTTAAGACCAATATCCTTAACAGTGAATTTGCCAGAAACACCATGATCTGCACTATAAATAAAAAGTGTATTGTTACTTAAATACGTGTCAACTAAATTTAGAACACGTTCTAGTTGCGTATTATCTTCTTTTATACTTCTATAATAACCTGCTTTAGACTTTACATATTCTGGGTCTGTCTTTTTATCCTCATTAAATGGATAGAATTTAATATCCTCTGCTTTAGGGTTATCAACTTCAAAATATTTTCCGTGCGGATATTTTGAGGTTATGAACATACAAAATGGTTTAGTCTTATTTTTTAAATAATTTTCTATGCTATCTAACGGAATGTAATCTCTTGGTACGTTTTCCTTAGGTACTGGTTCCCATTCTCTATCCCATTGATAAACATTAGAGGGTTTTACATGACTTTTTCCGGCCAATACTACTTCATACCCCAATTTTTTCATGTGGTCGGTAACACTTTCAATGGTTGGTCTCGTAGCAGTATGATTGGCAAAACAACCATTCTTTAATGGATATTTTCCTGTAAAGAGTTGAGATCTACTTGGTGCACAAATTGCTTGACCGGTAAACGCATTTGTGAACAATAAACCTTCTTGGGCTAAACGGTCTACGGCAGTTGTATGTACTTTTTCATTACCATAGCAACCATAATCATATACATCTTGGTCATCCGCCAAATAGAAAATGATATTGGGCTGAGCTGGGTTATCTAATGTTACTTTATTTATTTTATACTCCCTACATGAGGTGATAATTACGAATGCCAAAAGAATTGTTATGACTTTTGATTTTTTCATTTTATGACGCTTATTATTTACAAATTTTTTAATCAGTATTTAATAATTTGTTTACTGATAACACATTAATTTGAACAGGACCCAATAGACCAGAAGTGAGTAAATTAGAATCTTTGTTGTAATGGTTCCATGACGGAAATGTAGTTCTGCCAGACGTGCGTTCCCTAATATTTTTCAACCAATTAGGTATAGCTATTGTCTGGGCTCCCTTGCGTTCTATGTCCAATGGTAGTTTTTCGTCACCAATTAGGTTATTGGGCCAAAGGTTCGTGATTTTTATTTCTAATATGTTTTTGCCTTTTTTTATAAAATCATCAATTTTTATTCTAAAGGGAGCTTTCCATAAAATACCCGCCTTACTACCGTTAACCGTCACTTCGGCAATTACCGCAACGCTGCCTAAATCCAATTCTAATTGCTTATCGGGTTTAAGATAATCACTGGTTAACTCAAATTCTTTCGTGTATGTAGCTGTACCAGAAAAGTGTTGAATTCTTTCGTCTTCAACAGCAGACCAAGATATTAATTCGGGGAACTTTGTGTTTTCTGGAATTCCTGAATTTAGCGGAAATGAAACGTTCCACTCACCTGATAGTTTTAACGGTTTTGGCACTGATTTTACCTTTGTACGTTGTGTCTGCCCTGTATTAGTTGTGTATGTAATTTTACCGTTATAAGGCGTAACCCATTGAATGTCCTTATCGGTAAAAATTAATTCTGGATTTGTATTGTCTTTTGACAATTTTAAAATTTGACCTTCAGGAACTAAAATAGTCTGTTTTTCACCATCTGTAGAAAATACAATTTTCAATGTTTTATGACTGCCTGCAATTTTTTCATTGTTTAACAATGCATCTGTTACAGGTATTTCAAAAACTCCTGATCTTACCTTTTTTTTAATGGTTTCCGTAATGTCATGATATGGATAATACTTGGGTACATTTTTAGTTTCAGGTTTAAATTTACCAAAAACAGCTCTCACTATTGTTAGTTCTTTATCGCCTGCATCTATAGATACATGTTCTTTTTCTAAGACAGTTTTAAATTGTGTTTTTCCATCTATTTGGTATTCCATACGAAATTCTTTTACGTAACCCATTGCCGGGTCACAATCGCAAAATTGTCTAGAGGCATAAAAATCAAGTTGATTGTCTTTCACTTCTTTTTTAACCAGGTCTGTAATATCTAAAAGACCTTCCTGTAAAAACGTACCATAATCAGCTTTTATAATTTTTAAATTTGAAAGTGGTTCTGAACTAGGTCTTTCAAGCTCAATTTTGGTGTTGATAAGATGATTGGAGTTTATAGGTTTTTTAAATACGATAAATACTGCCTCTTCTGTACCTAATGTGATGGGAACACTGGTGGTGCCATCGGTATTTTCGTTAAAAACTACCATATCTTTTATACTTCCGGTTTCTGCATTCCATAACTCTGGTTGTTTTGCTGAAACTCTAAAACGCGCCACAAAATCTCGACGTTCTTTTTTTGCATTGGCAATAAAATAAATATCAGCATCTTTGGTTTGTCTGTGTACAAAAGATATGTCCGCAGCATTGCCCTCTTCAATATAAAAATCGGCAGGGAGGTCATTACTTTTTAAAAATTCAATAACAGGTTGATCGTTCACTAAACCATT
The DNA here is from genome assembly GCA_020629415.1 of Maribacter sp. GTDB lineage: Bacteria > Bacteroidota > Bacteroidia > Flavobacteriales > Flavobacteriaceae > Maribacter > Maribacter huludaoensis. The sequence goes on from JAHDDL010000006.1 coordinate 89,393, forward strand.
TTCCCATAAATATTCGGAAATGGAGATAATTTCCTTGTCACATACCGGAAAATTTTCAAGACTTGGAGATTTACTTGGTTTTGCACCAATTATCTTAGCACCTGCGGTTGCCAGTTCTTTTACTTTTTTTAAGGTTTCGGGTTTCATCCAATTGGTATCGGTTAATGCCAAAACACTGTAAGGACCCGAGTGTGAAGTATATATTTTTCCGTTTTTAACCAAGAGGTCATCAAATTTATTAGACCCTATTAAGTCATAATCATAACCTAAAGTTTTAATCTCAGGTAATAAAAATGCAGTATTAGGTGAAGATTCACCGGTAAAAACCAAAACATCGGCTACATTTTTACCTTGTTGTAATAAATATTGAGAACGGGCAATATAATCCATAAAACCTTTGCCTTGTTCCCACCATGTATTTAAACGATTAAAATCTGTACCGTGGTAACTTAAGGCCAATCCTGGCGCTATATCCCAAGGTTGATGAACGTAGGTGTGGAAAATAAATCGTGTTATACCCTCTGCCCAAGCTCTGTCACCAATAGATTTTAATTGCGCGGGGTGATCGTCCCATCCACCAATACCCGTAAAAGATTCGGCCCCGACAATGGCACTACCGTTTAAATGTGCAATAGAAGATACAAATTTTGGTGAGTCAAAGAATGGATACCCGCCACTCCAAAACTCGCACATGACAATATCACCTGTAGCTCCTACTTGCATATTGTCAAAAGGACCCCAATAAGGTTCTACAGAGAATTTTAGGTTATTGTCGTGGCATAATTTAGCGAAATGAGCATAATAGTTCTCTGCCATTAAATCACCAATAGTTCTTCTAAAATCCCAGAGAAAGCGTTCTGTTATTTCTCCACTTTCTACGTAATACCCTGCTAAAGTTGGTAAAAATGGGGTAATATTATAACCTTTCAATCTTTTGAACTGCTCATTAAAACCTATTGTCCAATTAGTTGTGCCTACCTCATAACTATCTATCAGGCAGTTGGTTACTGTTGATCCAATTAAATTACCAAGTTTATTGATTATAGGTTGTACACCTTCATTCCAATAAGCATCAACAGCTTTTTTACTCATTTTATCAACTTCTAGACCATGGCCACCATTAGGTGCAGGATGATTTTTTTTGCCTTTTGGGGTATGTCCAAATCGAATAACGGTCCATTCTCCTTTTGGAACGGTCCATGTTAGAGTTCCGTCATTTGATAATTTTGTAGTTAAGTCTATAATATCTGGTTTGCTAATTAAAGCTTCTGCCATTATATCTTTTACGTCCGGCAATAAATGATTTCGAATACGGCCCGAAAGGTTTTTATAATCCAACCCATTGACTTTCTTGGTTATTTTTGGTTTTGGAAATGCTAAAACCGCAATATCTTTATAGTAGTCTAGTTTAGTTTCAGGCTGTGGTAATTTTTGATTAAATACTTGGTTGCCTATCACATTAACTTCACTAAAAACTACAGTTTGCATGGCATTCTCGGGTGTTACCCAAGGTCCGCCACTTGAAGACCAACCGGCACTGTTATGAAATGCTAATTCTAGGTTTAAACGTTCTGCTTCTTCAGCTGCAAAATGAAACAAGTCTAACCATTCTTTACTTAAATACTCTAAATCACCTGAAGGAAATTCTAATTGCACATTGAATAATTGCGCTTCTTGAATACCTACTCGTTTCATAGCTTCCAAATCTTTTGTGATACCAGACTTAGATACATTACCACTGATCCAATGCCACCAAGTTCTTGCTTTGGCTTCATTAGGAGGGGTGTGGAAACCTTGTTCCAAAGACTTAAATTCTTGCGCAAACAAATTGTTAAGGCAAATTACTGCAAGAATTAAGATCAATCTTTTCATGTTTACATATTTGATATAAATCTACCTGAAGTACTTATCTATATCATCCTGTAATGTCATGCTTAATTGATGTTTTAACTTTTTTAGGATATACCGTTTAATTGACGAAGAATAAATTTGGCACCTCCTAATTATTTCGTGGAATATCATTCTGCAAGAATGGGTTGCTATCTCTTGGAAATTCTTTCTCTAGTAACTTTTTCATTCTTTGTTCTACTGATGTAAAGTCTGAATTTCCGGATAGGTTTTTATACGACAGGAGATTATTTTTATGTTGGTATAATTCTGCTCCCAAAATTTCATGGGTCTGAGAGTTCCTCCATTCCGTATAGCGCCAATCACCATCGGTAGTTGTAACACCCATAATCTTTTTACCTCTTGCATACACACTATATGCTGCTTTGTCCCATTTTTTAGAAGGATTTTCCATTATGGGTAGTATGCTTTTACCATCTGTCTTAGGGGCACCTTTTAAATTGCAAACTTCAACCAATGTGGAATATATATCTACACTTTCAATTAAGGCATTTGATATTTTACCCGTATTCCTATTTTTATGATCAGTTTCTCTACTAATGATCATTGGTATTCTTACATCTATTTCCATATTAGATTGTTTGCACCAAGAAGCGTACTCGCCAATTTTATAACCATGATCACTCATGAAAATAATCATGGTATTTTTTCTAAGATCTAGATTGTTCAACGTTTTCATTATTTTACCGATCTGGGCATCTACATAACTTACGGAAGCATGATATCCGTGAATTAAGTTCCGTGTTAAATCATCGTCTAAATTTCCTTTGCCGGGAATATTTGAATAAGCTTTTAATTCTCCCCAAGGACTTAATGCCAGTCTGTACGCATCTTCTGGTTTTTTTCTGGAAGGAATTTCAAAATTATTTTTATCGTATAGGTCCCAATATTTTTTAGGGGCATTAAATGGTAAATGTGGTTTGCTCAAACCTACGAACATTATAAATTTATCATCTTTTAGCTTGTGTAGTTTTTCTATGGCATATTTAGCGGCACGGCCGTCTTTATAGGCGTCGTCAGCTACATCTGCGTTTTCAAAAGCAGGTCCCTTTAAAGGTTTGCCTTCTTCTTTTAAATGCCTTAATATTTCAATATTTTCTGGTTTATAATAACTGTTTTGTTCTTTTTCAAAATAAGTTGACCATTCATTTTTGTCGTCACTGGCATGGTGGTATACTTTACCGATACTTACAGTTTTATAACCGTTCTTATTAAACAATTGAGGAATTGAAACAATTTCTTTATGAACTTTTCTCAACGGAGTAAATATGCTATATATGCCTAATGTCTCTGGTCGCAGACCCGTTAACATGCTCATTCTTGAGGGCGCGCAAATAGCTTGCTGTACATAAGCTTTATTGAATAATATACCATCATTTGCCAGTTTGTCAATGTGCGGGGTAATGGCGGTTTTACTACCGTAACAACCTAGTTCGGCTCTTAGGTCGTCTATATAGAATATTAGAACATTTGGCTGTTTTTCCTGTGCATTACTACCTACGAAATAAAAAGTAGTAATGAATAGTATTATAAATTTTTTCATTTAGTTCTTGGTACATTTTATCATTAATCTAGTTGTATTGGTTTAGGTGATTGAACCTCACCGGTACCTTCATCAAATTCCCAATATGGAATTGCTTTTCTTTTCTCATCAAAAGAATAATTATACTTATTTAAATAATATTCTCTAGGCCGTATTTTATCACCAATTTTAGTTAGCTTTTCCTTTAAGGTATTATCTAATTCTGTCTGTATAGTTTTAAATTCAGGTTTGTCAAGTAAATTATTTTGTTGGTACGGGTCTACTACATTATCATAGAACATATTTGGTCCATCAATACTTATGGCATAAGTGTAACGTTTTGTTCTTATAGCTCTAAATGGCGTATCATTATAATTTCCTGCAAAAGGAGCAACATTCATAACCAAAGCGGCCCGGTCTGTATTTGGGTTAGGGTTTAGTATTAACTGTGATAAATCTTCACCTTCTATTTCATCATGTATTTTTATATTAGATAGGCCTAACAATGAAGGTAATATGTCAGGAGTATTAATAGGTGCATTTACCACAGCACCTTTGTTTTCTTTTATACCAGGATATTTTATTAAAAATGGTACTCGTAAAGACTCGTCCCAAGCCATTTGTTTTGCAAAAGGTCTTACCCCATGGGCTCCCATCATTTCACCGTGGTCTGCGGAAAAAACTATAATCGTATTATCAGAAAGGCCTAAATCTTCTATCTGCTGTAGTAATTGGCCAATGGCTTCATCGGTGGCGGTAGCATGGGCATAATAACCTTGTAATTCTTTTCGAATTCTATTTTCTATAGATGATTTAGTAACATTTGGGTTAAGTTTTAATGATTCTGGTTGATATAGGTCTTTATATTTCTGAGGCGCTGAATCATGAGGAAAATGTGGTGTTGCAATAGATACCATAGCTAAGAATGGTTTTTCATCTTTTGCATGCTCTTTTAAGTAAGTGTTGGCATCTTCTACTATGGCAAAGGGTGAATATTGCTCCCAATGTTTTAATTGGGGATTGTCATTATCATAATAAGGCATTTTATTATAATTATGTGAACATTCAAGAGCTTTCCAATAATCGAATCCTTGACGTCTTTCTTTGGGAATGAACGTTGAGCGCCCATGACCGTCTAAATGCCACTTACCCCAATAAGCAGTATTATAGCCTTCTGCTTTAAATATTTCTGCCATTGTGAGTTCTTCAGATGGCAAATAAACATCATTGACAATCATACCTGTTGAAGTAGGAAACTTACCTGTTAAAAGTGCTGCACGATGAGGAGTACAAACAGGGGTTACGGATACGGCATTTGTAAAGTTTACAGATTGTTTTGAAAAATTATCTAGGTTGGGCGTTTTTATATTTGGATCACCGGCATAGCCCAACGCTGACCCGCGCCACTGATCGGTTAAAATATATACAATGTTTGGTTTTTTATGCTGTTCAACAGCTTTTGTCTTTACTTCATTATTACAACTTACAAAAGCTGCATAAAAGAAGGTTAGAATAAGGGCTTGATTTATTGTTTTCATATTTCTATTGATTTGATAACCAAAATGTTGAGCTTACTGGTTTTAACATTAGTGTAGCTTTTGTAAACTCTTGATTGTTGAATTTTGAATGAGTAAGGTTTTTTATTTCTTGAATGTCTCCATTATGCGGGTTTGCATTAAATAGGTAATGTTTACCTTGTAGCGTTACCTCAGTAGTAATGGTTTCGTCGCTAGAATTAGAAAAGAAATAGATATTCTTTCCATCTTTTATTTTATGGATATAATTGAATTTGCCTTTGTTGCTAGACAGTTTTGGAGTTGGGTTGAATGCAACATCTGTTACCACATTTTCTGTGATAGCTCCAGATAGGGTATGTTCATTTGGTTCTGAGATATAAATAGCTTTTCCACCATTAGAATTACCATTAATTTTAATTTCAGAAACTTGGGTGTTTTCAGGGTTTATATTGAAAATTTCAATTATTAATTTCTTAATTTTTTCATCTTGGCCCAATTCTGAAGATTTAAATGGTAGTTGCCCGGTAGAAATTACCAAACCACCTTGGTCAAAATAGCTCTTTACTTTTTGTAATGTTTTTAATGAAATAATTTTACAGCCGGTAATTATAAGTGCGTCGTATTTTTGTTTGTTAGTTGCATTGTTCAATAGTACTGATCCTTGCTCTATTTTATATTTGTTATCTAAGAAATATTCTGGATGAATAAATGTAAAGTCTTGTCGAATATCATTTGTCAATAGGCCACTAATTTTTTGGTAGTTGGTTTCTGGCGATACGTAGAAACCTTGTCGAGGATTGTCTGGCGCCTCAAAATGATACCAACCAGCCAATTCTTCGAACGGATACAACACTGCAATATTGGCTACTCTTTTACCTCCTTGCAATAACATACACGACCTACCAACAAAGTTTGAATAACGGGGTAGGGTGGGTGCTAATTTTTCACTATCAGAAGAGACCAAGGGTGAAATGTATACCTGATCTGGATTATACCACATACCATGGGGAACAACCAAATTTACACCGCGAGAAAAAAGATCCATTGCAGAACGGTAAAGCATTAACGAATCGAAAGCTTGTTCCTTATAGGCACCGTAAATTTCAGTAGATACGATAGGTTTGTCGTAATAATCTGCCGCTGAACTTATAAGTTTATGACCGTTTTGACCAAATTGATATTCGATTATGGCATCAGTTAGCGGAATTTCTGTATGACGGAAAAATTTGAAAATATCTCCGTTCATGTCTATTGGGGTAGGATCATAATTACCTGGCGGATGCCCTGTGTCTTTGAGTCCATTTTCTTTGGTCCATTCCCCAACAAGTTTTGGAAAACCTTCCGCAAGAAGTTCTGCTCGGGTATTGAAAAATGCATGACGAATTGCTTCGGTTTCGGGTCCAATATCATACCACAATGCCGGGTACCAGGGTTTTGGATCAAAACCGTTAAGATCCATGAATTTTTTATTGAATAGACCGGTCCAGGTTCTTGGATGTTTAAAAAAACCTACATCATCAAAAAAGGTCATTTTAATTGTATTACCAAAGTAAGATTCAAAATTTTCTTTGTAAACATCATATGTTAAACGTATCATTTCCCTTACCGCAGTAGTATCCAAATAATCTACCACAGGAAATGCCTTATGGTAACTATCCTTGACCATGACAAAAAACATTATTTTCCAGGTTCCTTTTGGTACTTGCCATTGTAATGTTTCATTTTCTATATAACTGTTGAGTTCTATAAGTTGTCTAGTTTTTTGGTTCATCGCTACAGCCGATACTAATTTACCAGCAGGTATGTTTTGTTTAAACCTTGAAGGTCCCTCGATGCGTTTTTCCACCTTATCTAAACGTTTCATGGTGTGTTGAGGAAAAAGTTCGCCTATTTTTCCACCGGCCATTCCGCTTGGAAAATCATTATCATCATATAAAATTACCTGCATGTCTAAATCTTCAGCTGTATTTAAGACATCTTGATACCGTTCTAGGTATTTTTTCGAAAGAAATTTTGGTGTTGTACCAGGTCTACCATTTTTTTTAGGAGCTAATGGTAATACGCTAATGCCACTGAAACCTGCTTTCTCTTTTGCATCTTTCATTTGTTGTTTTATTCCGGTGGTAGTTAATTCACCGTTTATGTGCCAAAAAGGCATTGGCTTGAATTCATTTGGAGGATTCTTAAAATTTTGAACTAAATCCTCAGGCAGTTTTTCCTTCTCTTTTTTACATGAAATACCGGTGAACAGTAATGCAATTAAAAGTAGATTTGAAATTTTATATTTTATACATTTTAAATACATATTAATCTTTTGTTATTTGGCTGCCCCACCAATCATTGTTAGGTTTAAAATTAGGTTCTAATATTTTTAACCTTTCAATTTCCAAATGCCTAAGTTTTTCTGTAGCGATTTTGTTGAGGTAATTCTGTTCTAGATTTTGATCATAGCTGGGGTCTTTAACTGGATATTTAGCACCAACGTCATCTAAATAATTGAATAACTCATTCAACATAGATTTGGTTAACCCCTTATTTTCTAAAGAAATATCGTTTCTTTCAGCTTGATCTTGTTCCAGATTATAAAGTTCGTTTCTTTTGTCTTCGTAATAATGGATCATTTTCCATTTGCCTTTTCTTATAATAGACGAGGGTTCACCGCCTTGGTTACCATAATGAGGATAATGCCAGATCAAAGGTCTCTCTTTTAAACTATCTCCTTGTATAACAGATTTCAAACTCAAACCATCTATATGTTGTTCTGGCATTAGTTTGGCGTCTACTAAATCTAAAATAGTAGGGTAGAGGTCGGCGCCGGTTACAGGTAAATTTGTTTCTTTAATCGTGTTTTTTATCCAGGGAGCTTTTATAAAATACGGTTCTTTGATACCTCCTTCAAATTGGTATCCTTTTCCTCCACGTAATGGTAAGTTTGAAGTTGAATAATTATCTCCCGATGCAACGCCACCATTGTCTGATGTAAAAACTACCAAAGTATTTTTATCTAACCCCATTTCTTCTAATGAGCTTAAAATATGACCAACGGCATCGTCCATATTTTCAACTAATCCACCATAAATAGGATTGTCTTGTACTTGACGTATCGGTAAAAAGTGTCCCATGGCGTAGCCGCTATTTCTAATACCGTTTTCTTTGGCTTTTTCTCTGTATTTCTGCCATTTGTTTTGTGTGGTTTGTATTGGGCCGTGTACCGCATAAAAAGATAAGAAAGCAAAAAAAGGTTTCTCTTTATTTTTCTTAATAAACTTTGCGGTTTCCTCTGCCAATCTCATGCTCAGGTTTTCACCTTCTATATTATTTTTTAGTTTTGGGTTGTTGAACGGTGAAAAATATCCGCCTGGGGGGCTGCCCGCTCCAAAACCCGCAATATTGATATCAAAACCATGGTCTTCTGGCCAAGAACCTTCTTCTCCCAAATGCCATTTTCCCGCAAAAAATGTATTATAGCCACTTTGTTTTAGTGCTTCTGCCAAGGTGATATTTTCTTCAGGCAAATTCTTAATGTATTTGGGTGGCAATAATTTACTGAACCTGCCTTTTTTTCGCCACTCTTTTCCCGTTGTAGCTCCTATCCAATCGGTTATACCATGTCTAGCAGTAAACTTGCCTGTCATGATACTTGCTCTTGATGGACTACAGACCCTAGAATTTGCGTATCCTTCATTAAACACGGTACTTTCTTTGGCGAGTTGATCAATATTCGGAGTCTCATAGAAACTACTGTTTCTAAAACTCATATCATTATAGCCAAAATCATCTATTAGTATAAAAAGTACATTTTTCTTTTGAGGTGGTTTACTACAGGCCGTTACAAAAAGTAAGGGAGCAAGAATGGCTAGTTTAGTGTATGATCTCATAATTTTTTAAGGATTATAGTGTAATACTGCGCTAGTGTTGCCATTGGTTTCTAACTTTTTACCCCCAAATAGGAGTTTTTTGCCATCACCTATATAGAGTGTATTTTCTGTTTTATCGTCTTCTATTGTTGTGCGTACAATGGCAAAACGGCCCTGAAAACTTATGCCTAATTTTTTGCTCTGGTACTGGGCTTTCTCGGTATCTTGACAAATGATATAATCGGTAATTAAAGACTTTCCTACTTTTGAAATTATTATGGCGCCAACAGTTTGTCCATTTTGCTTTAATGTCTCAACTTTTTGAATACTTGATTTCTTGTTCGTTGAAGGTTCAAAAATTGAAATGAAAGGATTTTCCCATGCTTCACCTTTTTGTCTTATGACCAATACTTGGGTCTGTTTGTCTACATAACCGTTTTTAGCCTCTCGCGTACCCGGTGCCAATGCGGTTGTATATGCGCGTTCAGATTCTTTTGGAATTATCATGTGCATATATCTTTTATTATAGTTTACATCAAACCTAACTTTTACAGTTTCCTTTATACTTTTGGTAGACTTGGTATCTTCAAAATACCGCCAACCTGGAGACTTGACAATATCTCCAATATCATTTTTATAACGGTCCGTTTGCTGTACTGATAAAGCTTTTCCCTTTTCATTGGTCAGTATTGTTTTATCACCAATATTGTGATAGACATAATCATGAAATTTATTTTCAATATTCGATTTTGAGCGGAACATGTCAAAATAATATCCGGTACTGTCACTGGTCCTAATAATTCCTAATGTGCGTTCTTGTTCGGCATCATTTACGGTATCGTTCAGATATTGGGTAGCAAAACTAAATTCATTTGAAATTGGGTCTTCTAAATGTTTTGGTTCTGCCGCAATATTTACGGTGGTGTTTTGCCAAACGTTTGCTTTTCTTTTCCACGAACCCTCATCCAAACCATGCGAGGTACCGTTTACTATTACGGTATTATTACCTGCGTAAAGTCTAAAATAATGTTCGTGTAATGGTATTTGACGCTCCGAGACCGTAGGCGGTAGTCCGGCATTTGGTCCCATAATGTACCCTGCTCCATACAACTCCATGGTAATACCGGTAAGGTGAGAGTGTACATAATGCGCCCCACCAATAATGCCACATAGGCCATACAATTCGTTATCTGTTTTTACATAATTACGTTGTAGCGCTATACCTGCATGATCAACGATAACTGTTGGTTTGTTTAAATCTACCGTTTTGTCTATCGCTTCTGGTAATGGAATGCCCCAAAACAATTGTAACGCATTGTAATTGTTGAAAATATTTCCTTGACCAAGATTGGGGTGGTAACCGCCTTGAGACTGGTAAGATTGTTGTAGGGCAACTTCTGCTTTTTCCTTTAATGAGGTGAATCCTCGGCGATCTGCAATACTTAGGGCATAACGATACAAAGGAGCGGTAAAATCATTGTATCGCTTAGAATCTCCATAGCGCACAAAAGTTCTATCTGGGTTTCTTAAATAATCAAAAAGAAAATTTCCTTCAAAAATATGGCGATTGTTCTCTGTTACGTTCATTTCTGGTTTTACCCTATCTACAATATTCAATACCATGGTGATTATGGGCATGAAACTATAGCTTAAAGATTCTGGCCATATTCCTTGACTAGAGAACATGGGTAGTATGGTCCTGGTGAAGGAGTTTTGATGAGCCGTACCAGTTTCCCAAAATATATGGAACAAACGTTCACGTTCTGTATCGTCTTCTACGCAAAGAATAGCAAATAATGCACCTGGTGCTGTAAGTATAGGGTGATTTGATATTCGTTTACCATAAACATCGGGTTCACCATATTCTTGTAACATATTGCCTACTATATTCTTGATGGCCATTTGTGCTTTATTATTGTTAAAAGCGACCTGGGTGCCTTGTAAATTATCGTAGACCGTAGTCCCCGGTTTTTTTAGATACTCATAAATAAAATCATAGGCGATGGCAAGTTGGTCATATGTTGTTCTGGGGTCAAAAAATGCATAACCACAAATGGTCGTAGTTTCAGGTGTAAGTGGTGAAATATGGTTAAAGTAGACATTAATGATATCCGCAGAAAATTGCGCATATTTTTCATCTTCCGTTAAATAAAATAGCATACCTGAATTGGCGGCCAATCTTAGTATTTTGTTATGGGCAGCGGCAATTGGCCCAGCCTGTCTTTCTTTATTTTGATGGTCACTTGTTGCAAAAGCGGGTATTTTACTTAATATATGTTCAGGATTGGTCTTATGTACGTTTAAAGCGCTATCAACCTGAATATGTAATTGCTCAACCAAGCTCTTTGCCCATTCATAATTATCAATATTTTTTAATATTTTTTCCTTTTCACTTTTAGTCGTCATAATGACCGGGTGGTTTAATGACTGTGCTTGGGCAAAACACATTGATAACACCAAACTAATACTGAAAATATACTTGACTGAATTTTTAAAAATAATAGCTATCATTAATTTGAGAAAAATGTTTGTCTTAGTTATTTTTTCAAGTGAAAAGTACGTCTGGTAGCTTTTGATTCTGTTGGAAAATCATCTGGTATAGTTTGGGTTACTTTACCTGTTGCGGCCCATTCCGTACCACGTAAAATAGAAACAATAAAACCTACATTTTCAAATGAATCCAAATCATGGCCAAGGGTGTTGTGAAAAATTCTGCCCTTACCATAATTTATAACCATTAGCATAGGCTCATGTCTATCAGTGGGGGCTTTGGCGCTTTGATCTTTGCCTGTAGCCAGTATAGTCATATTTTTTGCAGGACCACGCATTTTGGCATAACATTCGTCAATACCGGTCATCCAAATGTTGGGCATTCCATTAGTAATTGGGTGTTCTTTGTCTCTTATCGTTATGGGAAACCTATGTCTGGCTCCATGAAACCCTGCAGGACCTTTTGTTGTATCTATAACCATTTTATTGGCATTATTGTAAAATACATAAGGCCCATCTTTTTCTGATCGATCACCCCAGCCGCCTAGTCCGATCATTTCATTATAGGCATCCCATTGTGGAAATGAATTGTCTGCAGCATGTATGCTTACAAAACCCCCACCTTTTTTTACATAGCGTTCAAATAATTTTTGGGTCTTTTTTGGCCAAGGTGCGGCCTTCCATCCAAAATTAGATATGACTACATCATAATTATGAAACTTGGGTCTAAAATTTGGGTCGGTTATAGGTTGTTCTACTTGTTGCTGTTTTTGATCGGTCGCAAGCTTTAAATATTGTTGTTCTCGTTCAGCTTTCCATATATATTGAGTACGTGATATATCTACATTGAACAAGCCAGTTTCTTCTAAATACTGTTTCATCATTATGGTCGATTTGGGCCAAATTTGATGGTTGTTTTGACCATCGACGATAAGTACTTTGATTTTTTCCTGTGCCGTACAAACTACACTCATTGCCAATAGTATACCAATAATAATATTTTTCATAACCTTTAATATTTATGGTTGACTGTGTCTTGTTTATTTCTTTTCGATAAAACTCAACAATATATTTTTTACATCTTCTACGGTACCTAGTTGTAAACCGCCGTTTGTAGCACCAGTTAGCCAATAAAGTACCATACCCGCATCAGAGCAGTCCCATTTTCCTTTTTGAAATTTTATTACATCATCTACTTCGGCAATTTTACCTTGAAGCCAAACCCATTGCATTCTAGGGTCGGTATGATTTTTTGCCCAATCCCACTCAGGTAAGGCAACTTTTAAATGTGTATTTTGATCAGGTATTCTTATTTCGTCTACACCAAAATCCAAAATATCTTGCCATGAAAAGAAATCTCCCGCATCATCGTTGGCCGGGTGGTGGGTTATTACTTTAACATACTTGTGTTTAGATTTTTTTGACGCCTGTAAAGCATATCCAATAATATCTGGTTCGCCTGCTTCTACAATCCATAAAGGATCATTAGTCGATGATGCGTTTATGGCGTTTTTTAAATCATTAATAGTTTGCTCTTGTTGCCATTTGGCATCAAAAAAGGTAATATCATCAAAGCCTCCCCAACGCCTTGCCGTTACATCACAAACAGTTTGCATCATGGCGTGTCTTTCTTTTTCTGCTCGTTCCGATATTCGGTTTACTCGGATTAGATCACAGCTATGGGAATAATGCACAAGTCTATTTTCAAATCCTGTCGCCCTTAAAAGGGCCAATGAAACTGCAGTACCTCCAAGATCATCGGGGTCAGGAGAATTTCCATCGGCTATAATGGCAATACGACCCTTTGGTGGTTTCACCTTTGGAATGCTATTAACAGCTGTGTTTTGTAGTGTGCCATCGGCTTTTTTTACTTTTTCGCCTTTACCAACTGGTGTAAAAATTAGACCGGACCATCTTGCTCTGGCCCATTCTTTACCGTCGGCACTTCCTATGGTAGATTGGACCGTAATTTTGTCTCCTTTTTTAAGGGAGACATTTTGCCACAAGCCATTAAAATCTTCCCCTTCATCAAACATTTTAGAGGTTAAGGATGGTGTGAACGACCCTAATTCTTTATTATTTATTAAAACTGTAAACTTAGATTGTCCATCATTTTCGCCGACACCAACAAATACAATGTCATAAGCTCCATCTTTAAAATTAAAATTCGTGGTAGTGCTTGCTTTCCTATTCTTATTTGGGTTTATGGCAAACCATTGGCCACCGGCATCTTTATAATAACCAGTATTGTCCATTGGGAAATCTGCTACAGGTAAGGTTTTGTTATCTATATCTGATAAAGAAATTAACTGATAATAAGTAGGCTCCGGCCATTTTATTATTGCTGGTTTGTCTTTACTTTCCGGTTGGTAATCTTTGTCCTTTGTTAAAATAAATTTATCGAATTTAAAGCCATCTTCACGCATGCTAAATTGAATGTCATGAATGCCGCTTTTTGCAATATCTAGATATATTTCATGTGGAACTCCACAATGTACTTCTTTTGTTCTTTGCTTGTTAGACCATGACCAGTCATTTTTGCCATCGCACCATTGCATACGTTGGCCATGTTCCGGCCATTTTCCGTTTAGACCAATATGTATGCTGTTGTCTTCACTTCCGGTGCTATATGCTCTGACCCAAACATAATAACGACCAGGTTCCTTTATTTTAACTTTGTAATGCATGATTGCGACTTCACCCGGTTTGTTGGAGAAATTCTCACCATGTTTAAGTTCATCGGCATGGGTGATCCTTGTGTCTGGCAAAACTTGTGTGTAACCATTGTTACTTGCACCATAACTATGATTTTCTATTTTTTTATTAGTAGTATTCGCAATTTCGTGCTTATTAAATCGGTACCAATTACGTAGACTATCTTTTGTTTGTCGATAAAAAAATTCTGCCTCGACCGCAACTGTATTGTTTTGCGACTCAAAAAAGTTGTTTTCATCAATTATTGGATCTGTTAGTTCAGATGTTTGGGCGTTCATAGTTTTTGTAGAAATAAAAACTAGGATCAAGAGTAAAAAACAATTTTGAAACGACATATTCATACAGTGAATTTTGAATTAAAGCAATTTAAGATTTTGACACCTATAAGGTGTCCTGTAGTGTTAGGCTTATAATTTTAGTGCTATTTTTTTAAGAATTATCTAAAAATAGAATAAGTTGTTACCCATGAAAGCACAGGATAGTTCTTAGGGAATTTGAGCTAACTTTAAGCGATAAGTAAATTAGTTATCAAATGAATAAAAGAATGAAAAAGAATTTTATAGGAATTTCCTATGTTTTGGTTTCTGCCTTATTGGCAAGCTGTACAACTGAAAAGAAAGATCATTTAACACCAATTTTTAATGGTAAGGATTTAACTGGTTGGCATATTATTGGTGGTGAAGCTACGTATAGCGTGGAGAATGGTGAGATAATTGGTAAAACGGTAGCCAATACACCGAATACTTTTTTAGTTACGGACGCTACATATACAGACTTTATTCTGGAACTTGATTTTAAAACAGATTCGGTTTCCAACTCTGGCGTTCAAATAAGAAGCAACAGTTTTCCTTGGTATAGAGATGGTATTGTTCACGGTTACCAAGTTGAGATCGATCCTTCAAGAAGATCTTGGAGCGGTGGTATTTATGATGAAAAAAGAAGAAAATGGCTAAATCCGCTAGAAGGCAATAAACCGGCGCAAAAAGCATATAAACCTAATGATTGGAATCATTTTAGAATTGAAGTCATTGGCGACACCTTAAAGACATGGATCAATGATATACCTGCAGCTCATTTAATAGATGACATGACCAAAGAGGGTTTTATTGCCCTGCAAGTACATAGTATTGGGAAAAAAGGAAAACCGGGAGTGGAAATCAAATGGAAAAATGTGGAGCTTATTACCCAGAACTTGGATACGTATAGCAAAGCATCTCCATTAGAACCTATTGTCACAAAAAACAATCTTACTTTTCAAGAGAAAAAAGATGGTTGGCAAATGCTATGGGATGGTAAGACGACCAAAGGTTGGAGAGGTGCCAAGCTAGATGCTTTTCCTAAGAAAGGATGGAAAATTGAAAATGGAATTTTAAGTGTACTGGCATCAGGTGGCGGCGAGTCTACTGCCGGTGGAGATATAGTAACAGAAAAAATGTATGCTGATTTTGAAATGAAAACCGATTTTAAAATTACTGAAGGTGCAAATAGCGGTATTAAATATTATGTTGATACTGAACTTAATAAGGGTGAAGGGTCGTCAATTGGTCTTGAGTTTCAGATTTTAGATGATGAGCGTCACCCAGACGCAAAGCTTGGTAACCATGAAGGAAGCAGAACAGTTGGGTCTCTTTATGATTTGATCAAGGCAGATGAAAATAAGCATTTGAACGCCATAGGGGAATGGAATACGGCACATATAATTTCTAAGCAAAATAAAGTTGAACATTGGTTGAACGGTGTAAAAGTTTTGGAATATGAGCGAGGTAGTGAAGCATTTTTGAAATTGGTAGAAGAAAGTAAATATAAAGACTGGCCAAATTTTGGACTATTGGAAAAAGGAAATATTCTATTACAAGATCATGGTGATCTAGTGTCTTTCAAAAACATAAAAATTAAGACTTATGAGTAAGAATAATAGTAGAAGAAGTTTTGTTAAGAAATCTACATTAGCTGGTCTAGGATTGGCCAGTGCATCTTCAATGGGTATGAGTGCAAAAAGTTACAATAGCATTTTGGGGGCCAATGATCGACTTCATGTTACCATTGCTGGCCTAGGTCGTAGATTGGGTGCATTTTACGAGCCAATTGCCCATAAAAAGAGTAATGTTAGGTTGCTTTACTTGTGCGATGCAATGCAATCACAAATGACTAAAGCCGCTTCTAATTTTGAAAAGTATATTACTTATAGTCCTAAACTTGAGCAAGATATTTTTAAAGTTTTAGATGACGATAAAGTAGATGTTCTTATAAATGCCATGCCTGATCATTGGCATACACCTGGGGCGATCATGGCCATGAAAACCGGTAAGCACGTTTATGTTGAAAAGCCTAGTAGTTGTACAATGGAAGAAAATGAACTTCTTGTAGAAGCAACCAAAAAGTTTGGTAAGATTGTGCAGATGGGAAACCAGCAGCGTTCTTCTCTACATACCCAAAAAATCATTCAGAAAATTCATGACGGTGCCATAGGGAAGGCGTACAAAGCATTGGCATTTTATAATAATGGGAGAGGAGCGGTACCACACCAGAAACAAGCGGCTGTGCCAGAGGGCTTAGATTGGAATAACTGGCAGGGACCTGCAGTTCATAGGGAATACACCTCGGAAACTTGGAACTATAATTGGCACTGGTACGGATGGAACTATGGTACGGCAGAAATGGGCAATAACGCAACCCATGAATTAGATGTTGCTCGTTGGGCCTTAAATGTAGACCTGCCTAATAGAGTAGAAGTAGATGCTACAAAAAAACACTTTGTAGATGATGGATGGGAAATGTACGATACCATGATGGCCAAATTTACATTTGAGGATAATAAGCAGATCGAATGGGACGGTAAAAGTAGAAATGCATACAGTACATATGGTAGTGGTCGTGGTGTTATTATCTATGGCACCGAAGGGTCCGTATTTGTCAACCGAGGTCATTATAAACTATTCGATAGAAAAGGTAAGCTTATAGAAGAAGTTTCAAGTGGTGGCCAAGAGGGTGGCGTTGCTCTTGGCGGCGGAGGCGATATGTCTACTGTACACGTTATGAACTTCTTTGAAGCTATTAGAGGAAATGAATCTTTACAAGCACCTATAGATGATGCAAACGTTTCAATGGCTATGGTTCACTATGCAAATGTTGCGTCGCGTATCAATCAAAATTTTGATATTGATAATACAAAGGGTACCATGTTCAATAGAGAAGCTATGAAACATTGGAATAAACCTTATGAGGGTTCTTGGAAAAGTAAGTTTATGTTATAAAGTTATTATCATAATATAAATTTTAAAGGAATAATGGGGCAAGTAGTCAAAGCTACTTGCCCTATTTGTTTATTTATGAAGAAAATATTTCATCATTATTTGAGAAGGCCTTAAATTCTAGTGGGTTACCACTATAATCGAACACGACCATAGTAAGCTGTTCTCCTGTTTTTTCCTTCGTACCTTTTTTTAGGTTTAACGACGAACTCTATTTTATTGGCACCGCCAAAGGGTATAATACCCAGATGCTTGCCTCGAATTTAAAATTTGTCTCCTTTGAACGCCTCATTGGCTTGCCTTAGGTGTTTTACTTTCTTCAAATTATCTTTCTATTTCTTTAAAAGTATAGCTATTTAAAATACATCCAAGATATGGTATGGAACACTTGTATCATTAACCTTTCCACAATTGTAGAGTTTTGGAAATTCAGTACTTATATAAGCGTATAATTGGTTGTTAAAAATTAAAATCGAACCATGTTTCGGTATATCTGCCTTCTTCGCAACCAAGTAGATTGATGTGAAATTCTCTTGTTAATTGAATATTTTTGACTTTAAATACGTAATGAAAAGAACTCATTATTAAAATCTTGGTAAACAAGTTGTAAATAAAATGAGGTTTTTTAAACTAAAAAACCTCATTTTCAAAAATATAATTAATGTTATTTTTTGATTTTAATTAAAGTTAATGATTACTGTTTAAAAAGAATTTATTTTTAATTGAATGGTGTGCTTGCCCGGAGAAAGCCTAACACTTTCAAATGCAGGTGGTACTTTGCTGCCATTATGAATGAAATCTTTACCGTCTAAATTATTTAAACTGAACTCTGCTACCATGTTAGCAGGTATTTCTATTTCATAGGTTTGTAATCTGGGTCCGTTGTGGGTATATGTGCCCTTTATAGTACCACGTACAGTTGGTACCTCAATAGAGCTCGATTTTAATGTGCTCATTTGAGGTTTAATAGTGGCAATGCCAAAACCTGGTGTTTTAGGTTTAATGCCCCAAAGCCCCCTAGGAATAATGTTAGCAGGGACAGCACCCCAAGCATGGTTCCAATCCAAATTGTTTTTATACTTATTGTCCCAAGCTTCTAATGTTATTGTAGAACCTATTTTGATCATATTGTACCAACTTCTATCACTGGTATCGGTTAGTAGATCTAAGGCGTAATCTTGCTCTCCTGCATTATAAAGTCCGTCCATTAAAAATTGGGCGCCATATACGCTACACGCAAGTCCTCTAGATTTTACATAATCTACTACAGTCCTATAATGTTCCTTTGGTACTAGCCCAAATGCCAATGGCATCATATTGGCATGTAAAGAAGCATGATCAGTGCCTACGCCATCCACATAAATACCTCTGTCCTTATCGAACATTTGTTCATTGACCGCTTTTTTGACTTTTGTTGCGCGATATTCAAAATCTAGGGCTTCTTGAGTTTTTCCTAAAATTTTGGCAAACTCTGCCATAATTTTCATGTTCTCATAAAAGAATGAGTTTATTACGGTACTGTATGGTTGAAAAACGAATCCGTCTCTTTCTCCCGGAGTTTTGCTACCGTTAAAATTGGCGGGCGGCCAATCTACAATATCGGTCAACGGTTTTTTATAACCGTCTGGAAAACCAAGTTTACGCATAAACTCTTTATCAACTTTAGTAGAGGTTATAAGACCGTCTTCGTTAGAGAGTTCAAATAAAGATTTATGCTTAAGTGCTTCATAGTATTTTTCAATTAATTCAGTGTTTCCCGTATACATATAATCTGCATGAATTAAAAGAGGTACATGTTGCTGCCACTCTGTTGGCCAAGTAGGGTTTTTCATAAAGTACTCTATGGTACGTCTTGCCATGGCGAACTCACGGTCTGTAGTATAGTGACTCAATTGGTTCAAGTAAGCGTCGGCTTCATAAGGTATTCTTTCTCTATCACCGTCTACATAAAGACCGTTAAAGGTTGTTGCTTTGATAGAATATTTACATAGTTCCCAGACTTGATTTAGAATTTCATCATCACTATGAAAACTACTTGCCCCTTCATCCCAATAGGTATGAAATGCAAGCTGTTGAAAGTTCTCTTTAGATACCTTTGCTTGGGCTCCTTCTACTTCGGCATACCTGAACGGAACAAGTGGGGGGAACCCTTTAGGTAATGCTACAGCTTGGTTAGGTCTAGTATTTCTTTCGTTTTTTTGAACTTCTATTTGATATTTTGTTTGACCTGGTTTTACATCAATTTGTATCTCTTGATAGCGAATGTTACTCTTTGCAGGTGGTGTTCTGTTTACATTACCTTCACTATCTATCATTTCACCAATTCTAAAGGTCAAGGTGTGTGGTTTTTCTGCATTATAGGTAAAATCAATGGTTGCAAATGCCGCTTTACCAAAATCCATAAAATATGAATCCCCTCTTTTTTCAAAAACAACAGGTTCTATCTTTGTGGTAACAAATTTATTTTCAGTAGATATGATATAGCTGTCACTTTTTCCTGTTGTAAATTTTTGAGTTTCCGAATAGTCTACCAAACGATTGTCCTCATCCCAAATCCTTACTTTCCAATAGTATGTTTTGCCTATTTCTAAGGGCTTACCTTTATATTCTACATTAGTAGATGCATTAGAAGCTACTCGTTGACTATCCCAAACATTGCCATTATTGGCATCAATAGTTGATTTATCGGTAGCTACTAAAATCTGATATGCAGATTGAATTTTTGATGCCGAAGGAACTGTCCAGCCAAATTCAGGTTGAAGATCAAAGATTTCAACTTCGGTTTCCGGAGCTCTTATTAATTCTACAGTCAGATCAGTGGGTGCAGCTCTAAATTCATTACTGTTCTTTTTTATAAGTTCATCTAATTTAGATCGTAATTTATTAGCTGTTTCGGCATACTTTTTTTTACCGATCAAGTTGTTGATTTCTTGAGGGTCTTTTTTAAGATTGTATAGCTCTTCTATGGTTTTATCGTTTACATATCTAAAATATTTCCATTCTTCGGTTCGTACACCTTCACTTGGGGCAATACTCTCAAAATCCCAAATATGTTCTATTAAAATAGTATCTCTTTCTATTGATTTTTTTTCTTGTTTAACTAGTGGCATTAAACTTTTTCCTTGCCAGGTTTCTGGTATTTCTACATTGGCCAGATCTGCAATTGTAGAAGTAACGTCTATATTTAAAACCATATCATCAATATCTTGATGTTTGTTTACCCGTGGGTCAAAAATTATTAATGGTACACGTATAGATTTGTCGTACATTAACCATTTGCCTGCAAGTTGGCGTTCTCCTAAAAAGTAACCATTATCGCCCATAACAATAATGACCGTGTTGTCCTCAATACCCTTTTCTTTTAGTTTCTTTCTAATTTCTTTGATTTCTAGGTCTATTCCAGAGATCATTCTGTAATAACCTTTTGTACTATGTTGATATTTTTCTGTGTTGTCGTACCTCCAGGTCCAACGTAGTCTATTGAAACCTTGTCTCACTATCTCTGGTTGTGCATTAAAATATTTATCATCTGATAATGCAGGCTTTGGTATGGTAACATCTGTCAATAAATTATTGGTGCTATTCTGCCAAAAATACTGTTCTTCTGCAGGGTCATGTGCGTGCGGTGCGCTAAAGCTTAACGATAGGCAAAATGGTTCACTGCCAGATGCGTTGTTTTCAATAAAATTTAAAGCTTTTTGTCCTGTGTAACGCGTTAAATGAACAGTGTCATTATCTATAGTTTTGTAATAATATCCTCTTCTGTCCTTATAGCGGTTATTTCTATCATACGATTCAAACTCATCAAATTGCTTCTCTAAATCGTCGTATCTAACACCATATTTTCCGTAAAAACCTGTGTAATAGCCATTATTTTTTAATAGAGTAGGGTACGAGTTCTGCATATATTCTTCGCGAACATTACCGGTCTGAAAATTAAAATTATGTGATCTCTCATGTAAGCCTGTAATAATGCTTGCTCTACTTGCGGCACAAATAGGAGTGGTAACAATTGCTTTGTTGAAGTATGTACCTGCCTTGGCCAAAGCATCCATTTCTGGAGTTTCTACGAATTTATTTCCTGCATAACCAATGGCATCAAATCTTTGGTCATCTGTTAAAATAAATATGATATTTGGTTTATCGTTGTTTTGACCATATGATATGTTTCCTATTATACAAAATAAGAAAATAGCTAAATGTCTCATTATTTTCAGCATACGTTGATTTTAGTTTTTTATGTTGATTTTAACGCAACGCCCTTTTTTGAGCGCATTACCAAACTTAAGTTTCAAGGTAGTAGTATCCATCCTGTGCTGTCCTGAATATATATTGACAAGATATAATTTAAAATCTTGTATAAGTATGCGTTTTTCGGGTGTTTTTTTATAGCCTACACACCAGTATGGTTTTTATCTAAGAGTACATTATTTTTAGCTTTTACCAAGTGTTTAAATCAAAGAAATATGACTTCTACAGTTTTTAGTTTTTTTAAGGTAATTGCCTTATGTTTTGTTTTGTTGACCGTTAGTTGTAATAATGCGAAGCAAAAAAAAGTAAGCCATGTTGAAATTAAGGGGATAGACCTTCCGGAGCGTCCAAATATTTTATGGTTGGTTACAGAAGATATGAGTGCTTATTTACCATCATTTGGTGATTCTACCATAGTTACACCAAACCTAAGCAGGTTGGCAAAAGAAGGTGTAATTTATCCAAATCTGTATTCTACTTCTGGTGTTTGTGCTCCGAGTAGGGCTGCGATTACAACAGGTATGTATCCTTCAAGTATAGGTGCAAACCATATGAGAACTACATCGTTCACAGAGGTAACCGGTTTACCTGCATATGGTGCGGTACCACCGCCAGAGGTTAAAATGATCAGTGAACTTTTACGTAAAGAAGGGTATTACTGCACCAATAATTATAAAACGGACTATCAGTTTAAACATCCCGTTACCGCTTGGGATGAAAGTGGACCTTATGCGCATTGGCGCAATAGAAGTAATAATCAGCCATTTTTCTCTGTCGTTAATTTTACAGAAACCCATGAGTCCGGTTTATTTGAACCTTATGGACATCGGTATATTGAGCAACGGCATTATCGGTTAGGAGATAGAAGCTTCAAATGGAAAGAAGGTAGAATGTCTGAGGAAGAAACTCCAAAGCATTTAAAAAAAGATACAAAATTCAATATTCCTCCTTATTTGCCCAAGACTGAAGTTGTGCAGAGGGATATGTGGAAAATGTATAATAATATCGCTGAAATGGACAGCCAAGTAGGTGCTGTTTTAAAGCAATTGGAAGATGATGGTCTTTTGGAAAATACCATTATTTTCTTTTATGGGGATCATGGTGGGCCAATGCCAAGACAAAAACGATTAATTTATGATTCTGGTTTGAAAACCCCCATGATAGTTAGATTTCCAAATCAAATTAACGCAGGTACCAAAGATGATAGGTTACTAAGCTTTGTAGATTTTGCACCGACCTTACTTTCGTTGATTAAAACCGAGCCACATGATTATATGCAAGGTCAAGCTTTTTTAGGTGAATATTCAGCCAAAAATAAGAGGGAGTACATTTATGCCGCCGCAGATCGCTTTGATGGTTTTACAGATGCAATTCGTGCGGTGCGTAATAACCGCTTTAAATATATTAGAAATTATAGGCCAGAACAAGGTTATTACTTACCTATAGATTACAGAGAAAATATACCCACCATGCAAGAATTGTTGAATTTAAGGGATGCCGGTGAGTTAGATTCTGTACAATCTTTATGGTTTGGAAACAAAAAACCAATGGAGGAGTTGTACGATTGTAAAGTTGATCCCCATGAAATTAATAATTTGGCGGAAAACCCGGAATATGCAGAAATTTTGAACGAATTAAGTAATGAACTTGATAACTGGATAAACAATATTGGAGATCAACCTAATTTACCTGAAAGTGAGCTTTTAAAGCAATTATGGAATGGAAAAAATGTACAGCCCATTACCCTAGTGCCTACCGTTGATATTAATGAATCATCAGTGTCTATTGCGTGTAATACAGAAGGAGCTTCAATTGGCTATAAGATTATAAAGAGTAATAAAAAAGAACCGGTAGAGTGGCAAGTCTATACCGGTCCTTTTGAATTACAGGATAATAATACTCTTAAAGTACAAGCCCATAGAATTGGTTTTAAACCAAGTGATGTTGTTGTAGTCAATAAGTAATTGATTATTTGATTTTATTCAAAGAGCCTTTATTTCAAGGATTATAGATCACATTATAATCTTTGAATTTAAAGTACATTTTACATATTTTTAATTTGACTCTTCAATATAATTTCTAATACCGGGTACTATTTGTATTTGAAGTTCAGTTTTATTGTCAGGCCATTTTAGTATAGTAAGTTTTTGGGTGAAGGAATTCCAAATAAAATTTTTTGGTTGCATGCTTTTTGGACATTTATATACCTCTAGACCTTTATTTTTAATAGGGTCGTGGTACATGACAAAATCATCGTCTATAAGAATTGAGAACCCATCTGGATAATGTCTGTTAGCACCAATGAAGATTTCTGAAGATCCTTTTTTGCTATCCGGTTTTATTGTTACGTCCAAAGTGCGTGTGGCATGATTGAACAAAAATGATTTTATGTCACCGGCTATGTTCTGTGGATAAGGTCTGGCAATAATATCTGTGATATACTTACGTTCTACTGTTCCTGCAGCTTTTTTGTCACTGAATATTGCCCATGTTGACGGACCACCTGGTAAAAAATTCTGCATGCTTCGATTACCTAAAAACCAAGCTTTTATGCTGCCAACTCCCATTCTGTCAAAGACTTCTGCGGTTTTAATATACAGTTCCCTATATTCTAGTTGCCCTAATTTACCCGAAACCAAAGTGTCTGTTGTTGCAAATGTTGGAAAACCCCATTCACCAATTAAAATTGGTGCGTTCAAAAAAATAGATTCCTTATTAAAACGATCCATTACCGGTTTAATGTATTCTATTTTATTTTGATAAATGTGAGGTGCAAATACTATATTTTTTCTATTCACATTTGTAGTTATTTCGGCATATTGGTTATTATCAATAGCTTCACCTTTATTCATGAAAATGGACTGTAACAGTATCTTTTTATCCGGGTTTATTAAATTGCTGGCATCTATAATTTTTTGATATAACGGAATTAAGTATTTTCTAGTAAGTTCATTATACGTGATATCCATTGTAAGCTTTCTAGGTTCGTTGACAATGTCATAGCCTAAAACCGAAGATTCTTTGGCATATCTTTTCCATATTACTTGCCAAGCTGCTATATAGGTATTGTATTCGTTATTGTTATTTAACCAAAAATCTTCCCAAATAAAACTATCTACACCATAAACGGTCATTTTAAAAATCGTTTTAATTCCGGCATTTCGCCCCAGATCAATTAAAGAATCGAGTTTAATTAAATAATCATTGTCCAATTTACCACCAGGGAACTTACTTAGTTTTCCCAATTCTAATCTTATAACTTGAGTATTACTTCCCATGCGAACCATACGTGCATAATCATCTGAATTAAAGAAAACTTCGCCTCTGTGGTCATTGGTGTTAATTACGAAACCTCTAGGTATAATATGTCTATCTTGACTATCACGTAGACCATGTCTAATTTGAGCGAAGCAGGTTATAGTGCTAGCTAAGATTAAAAGAGAGATCGACAATATTTTTTTCATGATAATTTTTTTAAAGTTGGAATTGAGATTGTTCAAGTCTTTGTGTTTTATGACATATCATAAAAAGAGAGTGGGACAAAAACATTTTTTGTCCCACTCTACCAACTAACTTTAAACAACTGATATACCTTACCTATGCTGGTAATTTTTTTAAATCGAAATAACTATTATCTATATCCATTATTTGTTGGATCTGATTCTAGAAGGGCAGGGTTTTGTTCCAATTCTTGTAACGGAATAGGAAGTTTAACATGCCATGGCCTAATATTTAAGTTAGGTTCCCAAAAACGATATTCTAAATTTGTAACAACATCCAATAGAATGCCCCAACGTATAAGGTCATATCTTCTATGTGCTTCACCTGCTAATTCCCACTTGCGCTCATCATAAATTGCTTCTCTAAAGCCTTGTTGGCTTAGCCCTTCTAATTTCCACTCCGCTTCTGTTTCATACGCTCGGCTTCTAATTGGTTCAATATATTGATAAGCATTACCAGGACCATTAGCTTCATTCTCACATTCAGCTGCCATTAAATAGACATCTGCCAAACGAAATACCATTCTATTGTCCGAGTGGTTAAAACGAGGAGAGCTTTCTAAATCTAAATTCCAAAATTTGGCCATGTATGGAAAGTTTAATTCAAAACCCAAATAATTATCTACAATATTCAATTCTCTTCTTAAATCGTTCATTGGGAATTTTTCTGCAAAGTCTTTCGATGCAACTTGTAAACCGGTACCATTAAAAGCTTCTCCTCTTTCTGAAAGGGCATTTCTCAAAGCAGCTCTTTCATCTGAATTTTTTGGTTCGTCTCGCAATCTAGGATTGAACATACTTGGTCTCCAGCTATTATTACCTGCAAATGCTGCACCAGGAAAAGCTGGGTCAAAAATACCCTCTATATCTCTGGCAAAATCTAAAGACCAGATAATTTCGGCATTGTATTCATTGGCCGGGTCAAAGACCTCATTATAGGTAGGTAATAAACTGTGAGGAGATTGGTCTATTATTTCATTACATTTATTTAAACCTGCTAGCCAGTTTTCTTGCTTCATATAAATTTTTGCCTCAATAATTGCGGCGGCCCATTTAGAAGCACGGCCTCTTTGATCATCAGCATATGAATCTGGTAGATTGGCTTGTGCGAACTGTAAATCTGCTAGTACACCGTTAATTATAGTTTCTTCATCTGTTCTAGGTAGTGCACTAATTTCTTCTAGAGTAAGTACTTCTGTATAATAAGGAGCATCACCCCACAAATTGGTAATATGCCAATAGCATAATGCCCTTAAAAAACTTACTTCAGCAACAATTTCTGTTCTGGGCGCATCAAGAATTGCTTCGTTTTCAGCTACTCTATCAATAATAAAATTAGCATTGTATATAACTCGGTAAAGATCTTTCCAAGTATCCGAGACACTCATTTTCTGAACAGAAACGTCTGCAAGAGCTTCGTTCAATGAATAGTTGCCTATGGGTTCAACGAAATTTGCTGAACGGTTAGGTTCAATGATATCCGCGCCATTGTCATAGAAATGATCAAGACCAACCTGACCATAGATAGAGTTATTTTTTAAAATGGCATATGTGCCATTTACAGCTTGTCTTGCGTCGTTCTCCGATGCAAAAAATGTTTCTGGTGCAACTATAGCCCTAGGCTCTTCTTCAAGAAATTTCTCGCATGAGAAGCATGAGAAAATTATGAAGACGTATGCAATTATATTTTTTGTTTTCATATTTTATTTTTTTAAAAAGTTACGTTCATACCAAGTGTTATTACTCTTGGATTTGGATATGAACCGTTCGCATATCCTTGTGCGATGTTTCCTAAACCAGTTCTTCCAAAATTATTTTGCTCAGGATCTATTAATCTGAAATCCGAGAATAGTAAAAGATTACTTCCTGATAAATAAACGCTCATGTTTTTAACACTATCTCCCCATCCCATTTTCTCAACAGGAAAGTTATATGCTACCCTTGCTGTTTTTAGACGAACGTGAGAGCCGTCTTCTACATATTCCGAATTACTAGGGGTGTTGGTTACAGAATCTGCACCAGCTCTAGGAATGTCTGATGTAGGGTTACTTGGTGTCCATCTATCTCTTAAATCTCCGAACTTCACGGTTTCACCTCTGTTGAAATAATGATTTCGCATTCTTAGGTTATAAACTTCATTACCTGTAGTACCTTGAAAGAAAAGTGAAAAATCTAGGTTTTTGTATGAAAATGAATTTTCAAATCCGAAAATTAAATCTGGTAATGGACTGCCTAATACCACATTATCTTCAGTAGATATAATTCCATCTCCGTTCAAATCTTCAAATCTGGCACCACCAACTACTTGTGATGAAAGTCCTGAAGCATCAATCTCTTCTTGGCTCTTCCAAGTTCCTAAATAATTTACACCTGTAAATACCGGGACCGATTCGCCAACTATTAAACGTGTATTACCAGAACCTATAATAGGATCTACGACTACATCAATAAATTCCTGGCCACCAAGGTCCAAGATTTTATTTTTGTTGGACGCAAGTGTTAAGGTGGTGTTCCAATTAAAATTATCATTTGTGACGTTGGTAGAAGTTACCAATAGTTCCCATCCTTTATTCTCAAGTGACCCTACATTCTGTAATTGACTTGTAAAACCTGTTTGTCTTGGAATAGTAACATCTAACAAAAGATCATTGGTTTCTTTTTGGTAATAATTAAATTCCGTAAATAATCTACCTTCAAACATTGATGCTTCTAAAGCAATGTCAAAAGAAGTTGTGGTTTCCCATTTTAAATTAGGGTTAGATGGTCTGCCCAAAGTCAATCCAGGAACTTCAAAACCATTTAGAGTAGTATTCGCTTCGGTCAAAACACCTAATGTTCTATAAGGACCAATTGCCTGGTTACCGGAACGGCCCCAGCTAGCTCTCAACTTTAGATCTTTGAAAAAAGTCTGTTCTTGTAAAAAAGCCTCTTCACTGATCTTCCATGCACCTGCAATAGATGGATAAAATTCATATTTGTTACCTGGCGCAAAAACAGAACTACCATCAGTACGTCCTACCAATGTCAATAAATATTTGTCTTTGTAATCATAATTTATCCTTCCAAAGAAAGAAGCAATTTGGAAACCGTTGTAACCACTGGTTACTATAGACCTTGCGGGGTCAGAATTGCCTAAATTATTAAAGCCAGTGGCATCACTTGTAATCCCGAACGCTTCTGCTTCGGTTATCTCGGTAGAAACTTTTTGAAATGAAGCACCGGCAAGTACCGTTATACTGTTGTTTTCATTCAAATCTTTTTGATATTGAATAGTATTCTCATTGTTCCATCCTGTACTGGCAACGGTTCTTACACTTGCAGTACCGCCGTCTGTTACGCCTATGGCTAGGTTACCGGGCGATTGGCTAGAAGTAAATCTATTTTGTTTTGTATTATTGAATTCAGGGCTAAAGGTTGATCTAATGGTCCAATCAGGTGCCGGCCTGTATTCAAGATATACAGTTCCTAAAAGGTTATTGGTAAACGTTTCATTAGTGTTCAGTTCAATATTGGCAAGTGGGTTCGAGAATGGAGATCCAACTACATCGTTAAAACCATTATATGTGCCATCATCATTGAATATTGGTTGTGTGCGCAATATGCCGAAAGCAGCAGAACCAAAACTAGTTAAGCCATTATCTTGGTTAATTCTAGAGTAATTGATTCGTAGACCTGCTTTTAATTTATCATTAAGTTTGATGTCTAAATTTGATCTAAAAATAAATTTTTCCAAGCCAGAGCTTTTTACAATACCTTCTTGATTGAAGTAATTGATAGAGTTATAGTAATTTACATTATCAGATGCACCTGAAATTGAAATATCTGCATTGTAGATCGGTGCCGGGCCCAATAGTAGATCTACCCAGTCATTATCTGGATATGAAGAAGGGGCATCTGGAAAGGGTATTGCGGCCGATCTAAATTCAGCGCTTTCATTTGTAAATGCAATTTGCTCTTCTTGTGTTAACAAATCTGGCAATTCAGGTAGCATTTGCATACTTGTATATATGTTAACGCTTACCTCTGGTTTACCGCTGCCTATACCAACGCCATTTTTAGTAGTAACCAATACAACACCGTTTGCACCCCTTGACCCATAAATGGCTATAGAAGAAGCATCCTTAAGGATTTCTATGGACTTAATGTCGCTAGCGTTAATGTTGTTTAAATTAAAATTGGTACCAACTACAATACCATCAATAACCCATAAAGGTTCGTTGCTACCTGTAATTGAATTACCACCTCTTACTCTAATGGCCGTACCTGCACCTGGTGCACCACTAACTTGGGTTACCTGTACACCTGCAGCTCTACCTTGTAGTACTTGATCGACTCTTGAAGAAGGTACCTGAGTTAGGTCTTCCGAACTGACCGATGCTACCGAACCCGTTAAATCCGATTTACGTTGGGTACCGTAACCAATTACGACTACTTCGTCAAGCTTATTTCCTGCTTTAAGAATAATGTTCAATTGAATTTGGTTACCAACAGTGATACTTTGAGGCTCATAACCAATGTAGGAAACCTGCAATGCATCTGAAGCGTTTGCTTCTATTGTAAAGTTACCATCAAAATCAGTAGTGGTTCCCCTAGTTGTCCCTTTTATGATGACCGAAGCACCGGGTAGTGGTCCTTCTTCATCCGATACATTACCGCTCACGGTCTGCTGAGACCAAGAAGTAAATGCGAACAAGGCAAATAGAATAGTAAATGCCTTAGTTTTAGTTTTAAATGATGTTAGTTTAGTTTTCATAAAGTTGTTTCATAAAGTTGAAAATTTCATTTTGATTATGTTAAGCTATCGTTAACGTTTTTTTTATTCATCCTGTACTGTACTGTAGTGGTCAATAATTTTTAACTTGAAAAGGGCTATATGTAGAATGTTTATTGGATATGTGAATAAAAAATTAAATTCTTAAAAAATGTCGATTTTATTTTTAATTTGATTATTTATTAAGCTTTTAATTTCAAAATTTGTATTGGTAGGTTATTGCATATTGCTTTAAAACCGCGTAGATATTTATCATTTCAGTTGAAATTTTTAACCGTAATCAAAATGTGGCCACTATAAAAAAATACCCCTCTTAATAATTATAAGGGGGGTGCAAACAACTTTTAATTAACTATTTTCAACCTGCAGTAACTATTTTGGTATCTTTAGGATTTAGAGTTACTAGTACGTTCTTTTTGTTCTACGTAATAAGGTTGAAAAGTATAAGAAGATTTTTTATCCCAATTTGAATTCCGTTCAGGTAATTTATCTTTCATTCTTTCAATTTGAGATTTGTACTTTAAATTTTTTGCTTGGTTTGTCCATTCATTAGGGTCTGTACTATGGTCATAAAACTCTTCGGTGCCATCTTCATATCTAATATATCTATATCCGTTTGTTTTAATGGTATGGTTGTTCATCCCAAAAGTAGTAATGGCGTGTGCATCGACTAACCCTTCATTATTTTTCATCATATTCACTAAACTAATCCCTTCGTTTTTTGAATATTTAGGTAGTCCACTTAATTCTAAAAGTGTAGGGTAAATGGACAACATTTCAACTGGAGCATCAATTTTCTTTCCTTTAGGTAAATTTGGTGCCGAAAATATTAATGGCGCTTTAGTAGCAGTTTCCCATAATGCGTGTTTTGCAAAAGTTCCTTTTTCTCCTAAACGGTACCCGTGATCAGACCATAATACAATAATTGTGTTATCACCGTATTCACTATGCTCTAAGGCTTCTAGAACACGACCTAATTCATAATCAACATAACTGATACACGCTAAATATGCCTGTACTATTTTCTTCCACTCTCCGTTTTCTTTTGCCCAATCTGTAGTAGGCATCATAGGTAAATCGTTTATTTGAAGCCCTACAGGTGGTATGTCTACTAGATCGTTTGCCTTGTATGGAGGTGTTTTAATATCGTCTAAAGGATATAGATCAAACCATTTTTGTGGTACGTATAAGGGTACATGTACCCTTAAAAACCCTAGACCCATAAAAAATGGTTTATCATATTTCTTATGTAACCGATCAATGACCCAATCAACGGATTTGTGGTCTGGCATTAGTGTGTCATTCTCAGGAAAGGCGCCCCAATCTGTGCTAGTTCTACCATATTTTTTTCTGTCTGCCGTACCAAATCCATCCCAAACAAATCTTTCTTCTGGATAGGGTCCAAAGCCTTTTACACGACCTCCAGATTCATTAAAAGTACTGTCTGGAGCATGTATGTGAAATAACTTACCAATCCCCATTGTGTGGTACCCGTGGTTTTCAAAGTACTCTTGTAGAAATGTAATATCTTTTGTGGTAGAATTTCCTTCTCGTCGAATTTCATTATCTGGAGTCATTCCGTAAATTCCTGTGGTAGAAGGTCTTAATCCTGTCATTAAGGATGCTCTTGATGGGCCGCATAATGGTGCTTGACAATGCGCATCTGTGAAGGAAACTCCCATAGCTGCAAGCCTATCTATATTTGGTGTTTTTGCAGGGCCGTCAAAACTACCTATCATCGTATTTAGATCGTCTACGCCTATAAAAAGAATATTTGGCTGCTTTTCTTCTAAAGTATCTGTACGATTTTTTTTCTCGTGACAAGAAGGTAGTAGCATCGTAGCCAATATCAAAAAAACATAGTTATAAATTTTCATTTATCTAGTTTGTAAGGTGCCGTAAATTTATAAGTGCCCGGTAGAACTTCAATTTCAACATAATTATCAGTGGTGCTCAATAACTTAATTTTTTTATATTCTTTTAGTGGTTGATTATTGATCAAAATATCATTTTCTCCAGATTTTGGTACCGTAATATTTGCCGTTGTGTTTGGTGGGATGTGAGTTTCCATTTTAAGTTGATTATTGGAAATTTTCCAAGAATTTGATACCGTGCCAAATGGAGTTTGTAAAGTTGCCGAGGCATTGGTTAAGTAATCTGAGTTGGGTATAGGGGCAATTTTTATGACTTTGTAACCAGCTTTTAAGGGTGATATACCTGCAATTCTTTCATACATCCACTCACCGATAGCACCATAGGCGTAATGATTTAAACTGTTCATGTTCTGTGGATTGAATCCTTCTTCTTTGCTATAACTGTTCCAACGTTCCCAAATAGTTGTAGCACCTTGATTAATAGAGTAGAACCATGACGGGTACGTTTCGTTAAAAAGTAATTTGTACATCATGTCTATCTCGCCGGTTTCATCTAAAACTTTTGATAATAATGGGGTTCCTAGAAATCCTGTGCGTAAATGATCATCAGCTTTAGAGATTTCTTCCATTAAATACTTTTTGGCATTTACTATTTTGTCTTCGGATAGTAAATTAAAAGCCAAGGCCAACAAATAAGATGTTTGGGTAGATGATACTCCCTTAACTTTGCCGCTTTCATCAAAAAAGGTGTTTTCAAATGATTTGGCTACTGTTTTATATATCTCTTCATATTTTTTTTGTTCTTCTATTCTCCCTAATACAGCAGCACTTTTAGAAGCAAGTTTTGCCGAATGGGCATAAAAAGCAGTGCCAATAAGATTAAGTGAAGTGTCTCCTCTATTGTCACCGTTTTCTGGATAGGGCTGCAGCCAGTCTGAAAAAGACATCATATTGGAAATATTGTCTTTTGATTTCAGTTTATGATATTTTAACCATTCTTCCATCATTTCAAAATTATCTTCCAATATGCTCTTGTCACCTGTACGCATATAAATTTTCCAAGGAATAATGGTACAAACATCACCCCAACCGGAACTACCAATTTTATTGCCACGTGCATCTGGCACTGTCCAAGGGATACCTCCATTTTCAAACTGAGCTTCTTGAACACTTTGTAACCAGCTTGCCCAAAATTTATAGACATCGGCATTGAACATAGATGTTGGTCCAAAAACTTGGGCATCACCTGTCCACCCTAAACGTTCATCACGTTGAGGACAATCTGTGGGAATATCAAAGAAATTACCTCTTAACCCCCAGATAATATTATTTTGTAGTTGGTTTAATTTGTCACTAGATGATGTAAACGTACCATTGTCGTCAAAATCTGAATACTGTACAATACCTTTTACCCAATCTTTGTTAGGTTGTTTAGATGTATCAAATCCACTTAATTCAATATATCTGAAACCATGAAAAGTAAATTTGGGTATATACTCAATATCACCATCTTTCGAAGGAATATAATAATCTGTTGATTTTGCCGAACGATAATTTTTTGTATAAAAATTGCCCTCTGGCGATAACATTTCAGCAAATTTAATTTTTAGTGTATCACCCTTTTTCATAGGCACATTTACGTGCGGTACGCCAACCATATTCTGCTTTAAATCAAAAATTACGGTATCATCTCTTTTTGTAATTTCTTTTGGGTTCAGCGTTATTTTTGCTTTTACCGTTGTGTGTCTTTTTGGTTCTAAAGCAATGTGGTCGTCAAGGTTCATGGTTTCTACACTGTGCCATTTATTATCAGCAAATTCATTGGTAGTCCAATTGGGCATTTCCAAATTGGCATTGTAAATTTCACCATCATATATTTCAGAAAATTGAATTGGTCCGTTGGTTGTTCCTTTCCAACTATCATCTGAAATGATGATTTCTTTAGATCCATCTTCCATATTGATTTCTAATTGACATAGAATTTTAGGTGAAATAGAATTGTCCCATGGTGTTTTTCCCCACAGTAACCTACCGGAATACCAACCGGATGCCAGCTCCACGCCAATAGTATTTTGATCAGTTTTTATTAAGTTGGTAACATCATAGGTTAATGTTTCAATTCTTTTATCATATGTAGTAAACCCTGGAGACATTACATCAGTACTTACATTTTTACCATTTACAGAAACATCAAAAACCCCCTTGGCGGTGATATACAACCTAGCGGATGAAATTGTATTTGTCAGCTTAAATTGTTTTCTCAGATATTGCGGTTTATGAATAAGTACGTTGTCACGACCACGTATGCTATCTTTTACAGTGTTTAGACCTATCCACTTTGCTTGCCAATCACTATTTTTAAGTAATCCTAATTCAAAATTTTGAATTTCACTCCAGTCAGAATCTTGGTCCGCTTGATTCCAGTATTTTATTTGCCAATATGCTTTTTGACGTGAATTTAGTGGGGCTCCTTGGTATTTTACCCAATTAGATTGGTCCGTTAGTTGTTTTTTTGAATCCCACAAATCTGCTTGGTCCGGTAATAAGTCTGGTCTACTGGCAACTACAATTCTATAGGCAGATTGTGCAGTAATAGCCTTATCAACTGGTAATTTCCAAGAAAAAGTAGGTTCGTTATCATAAAAACCTAAAGGGTTTTTAAAACCTTCAGAAATTATTAAGTTCTGTGCGGCCGTTAAGTTATGCTTTTCATTACATGCCGTATGGCAGATTACCACCACACAAATGAATGCTTGAACAATATGTTTAGATATCAAGTTATAATGCATTTTATTTAAAATTATATAGATTAAGATACTTGAATTGTTATTTCCAATTTATTAGTATTAACCTTGAATACCGCCATGATAGGAATTGCTTCTGCTCCAGGAACCATATTGAAAATACGATTTTTAGGAGTCTCTTTTATTTCAAGTGCTGCGCTAGAAGTTATACTTACTACGCCTTCTGGTTTATTCACTATGATTTCATTAGAGCTAACTTGTGTAACCACTTCATTAGATGGAGAAATTATAGGTAAAACAAATGTTGTCTTGTTGGTAATTTTTTTATCTGTTTTTGCAATAATCCGTATGTTGTTTTCTGAAACGTGATAGCTTAAATTAAAATCAGAGGCTGTTTGTTGAACAACATCATTATTATGGTCCTTTAAGGTGCATTGAGCATCTACGCTTATTTTTCCGTTGGTATCTTCGGAAGTAATAATTGCTGTACGGTCAAATATATTAGAATACCATTTGCCATTGAGCCTTGTTTCTATTCTTGGTGTAAATGGAAAATCTTCTCCTGGGTTGGGTTGTTGATTTAATGATTCTACCAATTTGTATTCAGCCATACTTGCAGCTAATAAAAGACCAACTTTATTATGGTATAATAGGGACATTACCCCACCTGTGGCTTGGCGGTAATGGCCATCTTTATAAATTGCATCATATGCAGTAATGGTTCCCCTCCAATCTCCACGGGCAAATAGGGTAGTATCAATTTCTTTATAGTGTTTTATGCCGTTGGCGATACTTCTAGGTAACGGGGTAGAGGTACTTATTTTTGGTAGGTTATCCCAGTTATCCAATAGATGTGCCAATGGCTTACTATGGGCAAAAGTATGATGTATACAAGGTTTTATGCCATGTGAAACATAGTGCAACCCGCCATGTAGCAATCCGTTATTGGTACACCTTTTTAATAGTTTTGTGTATTTTACCGCTGCCGTACCCAATGCCTGATTTCTATCTGCCATTAAGACCAAAGCAGGTTGGCTACCATCACAAGTTCTGCTTCCCCAATACGTCCATTTAAACATACGGGTGCCCCATCCATTGTCCCAACCACCGTCAGGTAGCATAAATTCTAAATGTGTGCTTAACGATTTATCCAAAAGGTCAAGTAACTCTTTATCATTTTCATGTACGGCATATAAAACAATATTATTTAAGGACTCCTCTACATTATACCCTAAATCAATACCAGGTAATTTTTTAGCACTTAGTTTGTGAGCACTTGGTTTAATTTCTCCGTAAAGAAAGTGATTAGGATTGGTAAAATATGGTTTTATTGCATGCGCA
The DNA here is from genome assembly GCA_020629415.1 of Maribacter sp. Classification (GTDB taxonomy): domain Bacteria; phylum Bacteroidota; class Bacteroidia; order Flavobacteriales; family Flavobacteriaceae; genus Maribacter; species Maribacter huludaoensis. The sequence goes on from JAHDDL010000006.1 coordinate 125,134, forward strand.
AGTTCTTTGCTGCGGGTAATGTATTCCTGTTTATTGAGCATCTTACCAATAAGGTTCAATGCATATATGGTGGTTGCCCCGTAGTTAACATTGGTAACATCCATTGAAGGAAACTTTTTGTATACGAAATCTGCGGCTTTTGCTAATCTATCTGTCCATTGTTGACGTCGGTCGCTATCAAGAAGATCTCCGTGATAATGTAATGCTTCTGCAAGCGATATGGCTCCAAAAACCGTGATTCCGTTCCATGATTTTGGATTTAGATCATTGGACCACGCTCCACTAGGTAATGTAACATTTTTTGCCCACTCCATTACTGCAATACCTGATTCTAGATATTTTTTATCACCTGTATATTTTGCCATTGCAAGTAGAGGGTAAACGGCATCCATCATTCTACCATGTACTTTATTACAAGCAGGGCATATAAACATACCATGTGTTTTGGGATCACTAGGATTTATGACCTGCGTTTGTATAAGGCCATTGCACCAATCTCTCAGTAAATTGAATGTAAGTGTTCTAAATTCTGTTGAATGTGGTTGCGGGGATGAATTCTCTTTGCATGAATTTAAAAAGGTTGTAAATGGTAATGTTAAACCTACACCGCCCATGGCAGATAGTTGAATGAATTTTTTTCTTTTCATGCTATTAAATTTGACTCCATTAAGAAGTAACGGAAAAAGCCATCGGTCTTTTCACAAGTATAACCGAGTTTTAGAAAAAAGGCATCCTGTACTGTACTGAGGCTAATGTTTAAAGATTTTTAAAACTAAATAATCTATTTTTATATGAACATCTGTAAAAAAAAGGATGTTCAAAGCCATAGTACTTGCATAGTAAAATCATGGTTACCACTAAGACCAAAGTCAGAGGCTGATGCGAAGAGTATATGTTAGGCATATCTACCCAAAAGGATAAAACTTTTTTAATAAAGTTATGAATGATATTTTTATCAATTGTTCATACACTTAAACGGCAATGTCATCTTCTAAGGTTTTATTTTCGTTGTTGGCTACAGACCTAGACCAAATTGCAAGACCAAAGGTAAGAACGCCCAATCTGCCTATAAACATCAATAAAATAATAGTGATTTTACCAACGGAGCTCAAGTCTCCTGTTATTCCCATGCTAATACCTACCGTGCCTAGGGCTGAAGCAACTTCAAATAGTATTTTATCTAAACTAAATTCCTCTGAGAAGGTGAGAATAAATAATCCTAAAAAAATTAGCGAGGTATAAAAAATAAAAGAGGAGGTTGCAATATATAGACGTTCAAATGGGATTGTTCTACCCCAAAAAGTAATCTGATGACTACCCCTTAATCGACTTTTAATTATGGCAAATACGGCAGTAAGTGTAGTTATTTTTAATCCGCCGGCGGTTCCTGAGGGTGACGCGCCTATGTACATCAAAAAAACGGTAGCTATTAATATAGGAGTAGAAAAATTTCCAAAATCCAAAGTATTGAAGCCAACCGTGGTCATAGCGGACATTGCTTGAAAAAAGGCTGCATATATTCTGGTTGATCCGTTTAAAGTAGTAATCGTTGGTTCATAAAAATAAAAGAATAGGAAAGCAATACTTAATAGAATTGATAAGCCTATTAGAATTATTTTGGTTGTAAAGCTAAGCTTATGTGTTTTCTTTTTGATTAAAAGAACAAAATCGGTCACCACAATAAATCCGAGTGAGCCACCAATGGCCAAGAAAGAAATTATAAAGTTTATGAAGCCATTACCGATGTATTCTGTGAAACCTGAATTAAAAAGACTAAAACCTGCAGTACAGAATGCACTTATACTATGAAATACAGCATTCCATAGTGCTTGGAAAGTTTCCATTCCATCTATTTTAAAGGCTACAAAAAATAAAATGGCGCCTATTAGCTCCATAATAGAAGTATAGATAATTACCGATTTTAAAAAGTCTTTTATTTTAATAGAAGTGGGTAAGGTAAATTCAGAGTTTAAAATGGCCTTATGCCACCTAGTTATTCTTTTAGTAGTTGATAGTAGCATGAATGTAGTAAAGGTGAGATAGCCAATACCACCTAATTGAAATAACAACATAATTATAAATTGACCTCCAAAATTGTAGCTGTCAAAAATACTGACAGTGACCAAACCTGTAGTGGATACTGCTGATGTTGCTATAAATAGATTATCTAGCAACGATGTTGAGGTTTTCTGAAAAATAGGTAAGGATAGTAAAAGAAAGCCTGCAACTATATAAGTCAAAAAACCATAAAATAAGTTCTGCTGTGGTGAGTGTCTTAGTTTAAATTTGAGGTATTTATTATTCCATTTCTTTAAGTATTCCATGTCATCTAAGCTAAATGTTAGGCAAGTTATAAAATTTTATTATCTGCCAATTAATAGATAGTTTATTTAAAATTTAGATCACCACATATTATTTATGATGTTTTGATGGATTTAATATTTTAGGTTTTGTAATATGGTATTGAGTTCTGTATTGTTTTGGAGTATACTTTTTAATATGAAGTCTTTATTGTTTTAATTACAGCTAAGGTACCTTAACTTGAATTGCCATTTTTATCATTTTCTGGAGTATAAAAAGCAAATGTTTGTAAAATGACCAAATTTATTTAGAAGGTGGCACTTTAATTGAAAGCAAAAAACCCTGCAAATTTTAATTTGCAGGGTTTTTATTTTCAGTGACCTCGACAGGATTCAAACCTGTAACCTCTTGAGCCGTAATCAAGTGCGC
>JAHDDL010000039.1:0-20698 GCA_020629415.1 Maribacter sp.
CAAAAAAAGTCTATTCTCTTTATTCTATTTTCTTACTTCCAACTACTTTATACTTAATACCTAATACTTCTTACTTTGTACTCAACACTTTGTACTTTAACCCCACTTTACAATTCCTTCCACATTAAAGCGTACCTTTGCAGCTTATTGAAATTTTATGACATTTAAAGAACTCGGCTTAGCCGAACCTATCCTTAAGGCATTAGAGGCTGAAGGATATACTCACCCTACTCCAATTCAAGAACAATCCATACCCATATTATTGAAAGGCAAAGATTTATTGGGCGTTGCACAAACGGGAACCGGTAAAACGGCCGCATTTGGTATTCCTATTCTACATCAATTATATGAAGGTATAAGCCTTAGCCAGAACAAAAGAAAAATTAAAGCGCTGATAGTAACACCTACTCGGGAACTTGCCATACAAATAGCCGAAAGTTTTACGACCTACGGAAAATACACAGGCCTACGTAATACGGTTATTTTTGGCGGAGTAAAACAGGGTAAGCAAGTAAACGCCCTTAGAGGAGGCGTTGATATATTAATTGCTACTCCCGGTCGCTTATTAGACCTAATGAACCAAGGTTTTATTTCTTTCAGAGATTTAGAGCACGTAGTACTTGATGAAGCTGACCAAATGCTGGACATGGGCTTTATTCATGATATCAAGAAAATCATCGCAAAATTGCCTCCTAAACGACAATCATTATTCTTTTCGGCAACTATGCCAAAAGACATTGTTGAGCTTTCTAGAAAAATGTTGGGCGATTTTGAACGCGTTACCATTAAGCCAGAACAAGCTACAGCAGAGAAAGTTAAACAAGGGGTATATTTTGTTAGCAAGCCTAACAAACCAAAACTGCTTATCCATATCATTAAAGAAAACCCTGAGAGTACGCTTATTGTTTTCTCCAGAACTAAGCATGGTGCCAATAAAATTGTAAAGAAATTAGACCAAGCAGGTATACGTTCCGCAGCCATACACGGTAATAAATCGCAAACTGCAAGACAAAAGGCACTAAGCGCTTTTAAAGAGGGAGATCTTAAGGTATTGGTTGCAACCGATATTGCCGCAAGGGGAATTGATGTAGAAGACCTTTCATTGGTCGTTAATTATGATTTACCAAACGTATCCGAAACGTATGTTCACCGTATAGGCAGAACAGGTAGGGCAAATGCAAGTGGTACGGCACTTTCTTTTTGTGACAAAGAAGAAAGAGCATACCTAAGAGATATCGAGAAATTGATAAAACAATCTGTACCTCGCATGCCGGAGCATCAATTTGTTGATGAAGATACGCCTTCTGACGATCAACCGATTCCGCCGAAAAAAAAGCAGGGTAATTCCCGAAATAATAACAGAAACAGAAATAGATCTGGTGGCAACAACTTTAGGGGAAAGAACAATAGAAATACAAACAGGCCTAAAAAACGAACAGATTCTAGCAGAAGCGAATAGCTTCTGTTAGAAATTCATTTTATCTTTAGCATAAACATTTTATCGTCTTTATGAAAAAGCAAATGGTAATTTACGGCAGTGGCCGCCACACCGTACCTTTCTTAAACTATATTGCCAAAGCTACGGGCAAGGAAAAACCGAATATGTGTTTTATCCCTACAGCTAGTGGTGAAGACGAACAATATATTGCTTCCTTTTATGATGTTTGCTCTCAGATAGATGTTACGCCACATGTACTTTCTGTTTGGATCAATTCTTATGACCAAAAAGAATCGTTCGAAGAGATCATCTCTCGGATGGATGCCATAATCGTTGGTGGTGGAAATACGTTGAACATGCTCGCCATTTGGAAAGCGCAAGGCATTGATGTTGCCCTTAAAAAAGCTTATGACAACGGCGTAGTAATGGGTGGCGGCAGCGCTGGCTCTTTATGCTGGTTTAATGGCGGTACTACAGATTCTAGACCAAAAGAGTTAAGTATTGTTGGCGGCATGTCATTTATAGACAAGAGCCACTGTCCGCATTACAATTCTGAAACTTCACGAAGACCTTTATATTTTGAAAATATAAAGACCGGAAAACTATCCGATGGTTATGCCTGCGACGACCGTTCCGCTATTCATTTTATTGACGGTGAAGTTCATACTTCAGTCTCATTGAATGATGAAAACCATTCTTATTATGTGTATTTAAAAGATGGTGAAATTGTGGAAGAACTTATACCGAGTACTGTTATTTCGTAAATATTACACTTATATTTAATCATTTAAAAACCCACCCCTAGCCCCTCCCTAGAGGGGAATAGCAGGTGCTATTATTTAAGCTTTGCCACTAAAGTTAACAAGCTGACTACAGATTTTAAAATTTATCAGAAACTCAAAAACAAAACGTAAATCTCCCCTCCAGGGAGGGGATTTAGGGGTGGGCAATACGAATGGTAAATCAACCTGCTAGAGCTCTTAAAAATCTACAAACTTTTATAAGCCTTCAACACATTCTCAATCTTAGCCTCTGTCTCTTCATCGATGTTTTGATGTTCTGGATGCTCTAACAACCACTTTACGGTTCTCTTTATACCTTCCGAGAACGGAATTGTAGCTTCAAAACCCGGTACAAAAGTTTTTATCTTGGTATTATCGAACAAAACACTTTCTGCTTTGTCCGCTAAAAGTGTACCCGTAAATGACGGCTCTACTTTACAAATAAAGTCCGACGCTATATGAACTATTTTTGCTTCCTTCCCTAAGGCATCAGCCAAAATCTTATAAATCATATTCCAGGTCAGCACCTCATCTGAAGTAATATGAAAAGCATGCCCTATTGCGGTTTGCAAGCCTAATAAACCTACAAATCCCTTTGCAAAATCATCTGAATGTGTCACTGTCCAAAGTGAAGTTCCGTCTCCATGTACAATTATTTCTTTGCCATCCAATATTCGCTGTGCGGTATTGAACTTATCAAATCCACCTACCGCAATAGGTATTACCGTATCGTACGTTAAGGATGGTCTTACTATAGTAATAGGAAACCCTTCCTCGCGATATGCCTTTTGCAATCGGTCTTCACACTGAATTTTACCTTGAGAATAATCCCATAGATTATTATGTAACGGAGTAGATTCCGTAATCACCGGATAGCTCAATGGCGTTTGATAACAAGATGCCGAACTTATAAAAATGTATTGCTTGGTCTTTCCTTTAAACAATTCAATATCTCGCTCAATATCATCAGGTGTAAACGCTATCCAGTTCACCACAACATCCCACTCATGTTTTTTCAGCTCTTCAAGTTCATTTGGTTTGTTGATATCACCAATAATACTGTGTGCGCCCTTAATATCAACTTTTGCTTTGCCCCTATTTAATAGGTACAAATCCATTCCTTTGGCAACTGCCAATCTACTACTTGGTGTACTTATATTCCCTGTTCCTCCTATAAATAATACTTTCATTTCTATATTTTAAATTCTTGATGATTCCATGAAACTGAACGGTCTAAACATCTCTATAAAATGTTAATCCGTTTTTAAATGGATCGTAAAAAGCAAACTCCCGTGTTCCCCATGCGGTTTCCCTTAGCAATGTATGTGCATTAAAAACATCTTCGTTTGAATACTCGTTGTACAAAGCTTCTATGTTTTGAGAGACAATGCGCAACATAGGTCTATCTATATCAACCTCCCACATTTTTATATTGTGCCATTGCAAATGGATCTCAATATCGTCCCTTAAGATACCCGCATATTTTGGGTTTTTGGCATCATCTGCAAAGGCAATTTTAAACCCCAATCGGTTAACATAAAAATCTAACGCCTCAACCACATCCCAAACCGGAAGCACAGGGTGAATTTGATGTAAATAGCCTTTTTCTTCCATACCGTGAAAATACAAAAAGGATTAAATGTTTGAATGTTAATACTTCCTCAATTCTTAATGCATGCCGTTCTATTTTTTTAAGTATTTCCCTATCTTCATAGGATTATTTCCAACCAAATTCAACACTATGAAAGTTATTACTAAAACATTCTTTTTCCTATTATTTTCAATAACGGTATCTGCACAGGTTTCCTCAAATCTTGAGCTTACCGATATATTTAACATGGAGTATGTTTCTGATCCTCAGATATCGCCAGATGGTAGTAAAATAATCTACGTTAGAAACTTCAAGGATATTATGACCGACAAGAATTTATCTAATCTTTGGATCATAAATTACGACGGTTCACAAAATAGACCTTTGACAACTGGCAACCAAAACGACTTCTATCCACGCTGGTCTCATGACGGTAAAAAAATCATTTTTAAATCGAACAAAGAGGATTCCAAAATGAAATTATACCTCATGTGGATGGATACCAAAGAAATTGCTCCTTTAACGAATACTCCTAAAAGTCCTGGTGCCGTAAGCTGGTCTCATGATGATCGTTATTTAGCTTTTACTATGTTTGTGCCAGAGGCTGAAAAATCTATCGTGAAAATGCCTGCGAAGCCTGAAGGCGCCAAATGGAATACCCCACCTACATATATTGATAAATTGAACTATAGGGGTGACGGTCAAGGATATATTAAAGGCGGACATACTCAAATTTTCACCTTATCTATTGATGGCGGTACACCAAAGCAATTAACTACTACAACATTTGACCATGGTGCTCCCGTTTGGGCCAAAAATGACAAAGCGCTATACTTCTCGGCAAATTTTAATCCCGATGAGGCTTTTGAACCTGCCAATAGCGAGGTCTATAAATTAGACTTATCAACATCAGAGGTAACTCCGATGACTTCTAGATATGGACCGGACAATTCACCTACAGTTTCTCCAGATGGCAATTTAATAGCTTACACCGGTAAAGATGATACATTACAGGGGTATGAAATTACCAATCTTTATGTGATGAATACCGATGGAAGCAACCCTAGGTTAATTTCCGGAGATTTTGATAGGGATATTGCCAATGTGCAGTGGTCAAATGATGGCAAAGGTCTTTATTTTCAGTATGATACGGAAGGAGCTACCAAAATAGGCCATATTACTTTGAACGGTAAAGTAACCACTCTTGTTGAAGGACTTGGTGGTTTGTCCTTGGGAAGACCCTATAACGCGGGTGATTTTACCGTTTCTAACAACTCTAAATTTGCCTATACGTTAGGTAATACCGAACACCCGTCTGATTTAGGTGCTGCCGATAAAAAAGGTTCTAAACGATTGACTTTTGTAAACGACGATCTTTTCTCTTTTCGTGATTTAGGCAAGACCGAAGAAATTTGGTGGGAATCTTCATATGACCAGAAAAAAATACAAGGTTGGGTAGTTACTCCGCCAAATTTTGACCCAAGTAAAAAATATCCGTTTATTCTTGAAATTCATGGCGGACCGTTTACTAGCTATGGTTCAGTTTACAGTGCCGAGATACAAGCTTATGCTGCAGCTGGTTATGTTGTGCTGTACAGTAACCCAAGGGGAAGTACTAGCTACGGAGCGGAATTTGGTAACTTAATTCACCATGACTACCCTAATCACGATTATGAAGATTTAATGAGCGGTGTAGATGCCGTCATTGAGAAAGGATTTATAGATACCAACAATCTATTTGTTACCGGTGGTAGTGGCGGCGGAGTACTTACTGCATGGATAGTGGGTAAAACTGACCGATTTAAAGCTGCCGTGGTTGCCAAACCAGTAATAAACTGGACAAGTTTTGTACTTTATGCAGATGGTGCCGCTTTCTTTTCTAAATATTGGTTCGGCAAAAAACCTTGGGAAGATCCGGAAAACTATTTTAGACGCTCTCCGTTAATGTATGTTGCCAATGTTACTACGCCAACCATGCTGCTAACGGGTGAAGAAGATTACAGAACGCCTATTGCAGAATCTGAACAGTTCTATACCGCCCTTAAATTAGAAGGTGTTGAAACTGCTATGGTGCGTATTCCCGGAGCAGGACATGGCATCGCTAACAGACCTAGTAATTTAGTAGCCAAAATTGCCAGTGTACTAGCTTGGTTTGAAAAATACAAGGATGCGGAATAAGGTCAAAAGATTAGCAACAAAAACTTTTTTTACACAAATAAAAAATCCCTATTGCCATTGGCAATAGGGATTTTTATTCTAAGCACTATACTTGATTACTTTTTTAAAAAAGAAACCAATATTTCGTTCAATTCATCTGCGTGTGTTATGTTCAAGCCATGTGGTGCACCTTTAATTATTTCAAAGGTGCTATCTTTTATTCCCTCTGCTGCTTGTTTTGCGGATGTTTCAATAGGTACTGTAGCATCTGCGTCACCATGAACTATCAATGTTGGTACAGTTACATTTTTTAATTCTGGTCTAAAATCTGTGTGCATCCATGCTAAAGCTGCTTGTATTGTTGCTCTAGGTGAGGCAAAAGAGGCAATAGTAAAATCATAGTCTAACTGCGCCTGACTGATTCTTTCTCCTTTATTTTCTTCAAAATTGTAAAAACCTTTATGAAATTTTTCTTTAAGAAAACCTACCCTATCATTTTGTAGCGCATCGATAATACCATCTAAAGCATCTTCTGGTACTCCTACAGGGTTATCTGTCTTTTGTTTTACTAAAGGTATTATAGAACTGATCAATGCTGCTTTTGCAATTCTATCAGAACCATAATCCGTTAGATAACGCACTACTTCTCCGCCTCCCATTGAAAAGCCTACTATTACGGCGTCTTTCAGATCCAACTCTTCTATGATAGCATTTAAATCACTTGCCAATGCAGAGTAATCATAACTTTCCCATGGTGAAGATGATGTACCAAAACCTCTACGGTCATATGATATGCAACGGTAGCCTTCTTCAACTATCTTCCAAACTTGTTGCTCCCAGGATTTTCTGCTCAATGGCCAACCGTGAATTAAAATTACAGGTTGTCCGCTTCCATAGTCTTCGTAAAAAATATCTACTTGTTCCTTTGCTTTAGTATTTGTTATAAATGGCATATTCTTATTTTAAAATTTACATCTAAGTTAATTAGAACGCTATAAATTAAGTAGTACAAATCATTAAATTATTGGTTCTAAACATAATTACTTAATACCTTTATACACCGTAATTAAAATAAGGTCCATGTTTATTCCTGAACACTATAAGAACAATGATATTGAAGAGGTTTACGAGTTTTTAAAGAATAACAGTTTCGGTATATTGGTCAATACCGTTGCGGGCAAACCTTGGGGCACCCATATTCCTTTAGAACTTGAAAAACATTTAGGGCAAAAAGATATTCTTGTAGGCCATGTTGCCAAAGCCAATTTGCAAAGTAAAAATTTGGTCGATGGTGATGAGGTACTTTGCATCTTCAACGGTCCGCATAGTTATATCTCCTCCTCTTGGTACCAGAATGAAGAAGTACCTACCTGGAACTATATTGCAGTTCATATATACGGTACCGTTAAAATTCAAACTCCGGAAGAACTATTAAAATCGTTACATGCCCTGGTCGATAAGTACGAACAACAGTCAGAACATCCCATTTCCCTTAATAACATGTCTAAAAAAACAATGAGGCAGGTATCTGGTATTATTGGTTTTGAGATTGAAATTAATGACATTCAGGCCGTAAACAAACTTTCACAAGGCAGGGAACATGACCACCCGAAAATTATAACTGAACTTGAAAAAAAATCTGCTAGTGAGAAAGCAGTTGCCCAAGAAATGAAGAAACAAATGCGATAATTGGATTATCATTACAGCTAAAATTATTGCTTTTGGGGCAAGCTGACCACTTGGTTTTATTCTACTTTTAAAGGTAGCAAATATGCTACCTAAATATTTAAATTATGAGCAAGATAAAAACCCTGTACAAATTTGATGAAAATTTCAATCTAAAAGATTGGCAAATAGTCAATGACGATGTTATGGGCGGCCTATCCATGGGGCTTATTCAAGTGAATAAGGAGGGTTTTGGAGTATTTAGCGGACATGTGTCATTAGAAAATAATGGTGGTTTTTGCATGGTAAGGCGCAATTTAGAACGTATGCCCGTGAACGTGTATACCAAATTTCTGCTATCCGTCAAGGGAGATGGTAAAAAATATGCTTTTCGGTGTAAGTCCGGTGAACATCAAAGACATACCTATAGTTATGAATTTACTTCTACCAAAGAATGGACAACAATAGAAATACCTTTTAAGGATATGCAAGCTGTTTTTAGAGGTGAAGAATTAAACCTACCCAATTATCATGGAGATTATTTAACGCAAATTGCCATAATTATTAAGAACGGAATTGAAGAAGATTTTGTGCTAGAAATAGATAAAATTGAAATAAAATAATAATTCTAATTATAATTTATATTGATATTGGTCACCTTTTAATAACTTAAATTTTAATAAGTTTAAGTAACCAAAACTTAGACCTATGTACCACCAACTCCAACCCATTAAAAAATTAATTATTCCTTTTAAGGTAGATGCTCTTTTACCTAATATATTAATATTAATACCTAGATTAATTACAGGACACCTTTTGTCCTTTGTTTTTGCAATAAATAAATTTGGCACTCCATGGACGCCTGTCTCTATGAATTTAGAATATCTTGAGGTTTCTGATTGGTTTATTGAATTGGTAACACAATTTGGAACTCCATTTTCATTGATGCCAGAAGTATTTGCTTGGTCCGCAGGTTTTACTGAAGCTTTAGGCGGTATCTTACTTATTCTAGGATTAAATACAAGAATAACTTCGTTTTTTATTACCACAACTATGTTCATTACTATAGTATTTAGACCTTGGGACTATACATGGAGTATTATGCCAACCTTTATATTTTTCTGTTTAGGTCTATTTTTTATGGGTTTTGGCTCAGGTAAATTTGGTCTAGATTACTTTCTTACCGCTAAACGATAGTGTGTCTATTTTTGTTTATAGCTTATAATTAACAACTCAGATACATTTTTCTACAGTTGGGTTCAACACTTTTTTAAAAAGGATATTCATAAGGCATCTTTGAAGTATCAATTAATCTTTAAAAACCTTATAAAATGAAAAAGTTACTTTTTACTATTACCGTATTAGCATTGAGTTTTACCATGAATGCCCAAGAAAACGAAGGCATTACACTTACCGTAATCATTGAAAATGTATTGAGTAGTGACGGGCATATTTTAAGCGGATTACACAATGAAAATACCTTTATGAAAGCTGAAGCTATTAGAAGCAGTAAGGATAAAGCTGAACCGGGAGAATTGATTATCACTTTTGAGAACGTTGAACCGGGAGATTATGCTTTTTCAGTACTTCATGATGCCAATGATAATGCACGTATGGATTTTGAACCTAACGGAATGCCCAAAGAAGAATATGCTATGAGCGGAGATTTCATGCCAATGGCACCACCAACATTTAGCGATGCCAAGTTCACTATTTCAGCAGAAGACATGGAATTAAAGCTTCGTTTTTAACTATAAATAAAACGCTACGTGGCATCGTTAAATAGGTTATAATAATGCTTTTTAGTAATTTTATAACCTTATTCTATATACATGACCATTACCCAATTACAATACGTACTTGCTGTTGCGGAATACAAGAATTTTACCTTAGCCGCCGAAAAAAGTTTTGTTACACAGCCTACGCTTAGCATGCAAGTACAAAAGCTTGAAGATGAACTAGATATATTACTTTTTGACCGAAGTAAAAAGCCGATTACCATTACCGAGGTAGGTAAAAAAATTGTAGCTCAAGCTAAGAACATTGTAAATGAAGCGGCACGTATAAAAGATATAGTAGAACAAGAAAAAGGATATATTGGTGGGGATTATGTATTGGGTATAATACCAACAATAATGCCCACTTTATTACCTATGTTCTTAAAGAATTTCATTCAGAAATATCCGAAGGTAAACCTTATTATCAAAGAGCAGAATACAGAGAATTTAATTCAAAATATAGAGGACGGCCATATAGATGCCGCTATAGCCGCAACGCCGTTAGAGGTCGATTTTATAACGGAAAGACCTTTGTATTATGAGCCGTTTGTGGGGTATGTACCCAAAGAACATAGATTAGGAAATAGTTCTCAGATTACCCCAGAAGATTTAGATATTGAAGATATTCTGTTATTACAGGACGGACACTGTTTTAGGGAAGGTGTCCTGAACCTTTGTAAGGCCCCAAAAGTAGGTGGTGAGCATTTTAGTTTGCAAAGTGGTAGTTTTGAAACACTTATAAACCTTTCTAATGAAGGGCTGGGCATGACACTTCTACCCTACTTAAATACTCTAGAACTTGACGATATAAAAAAGAAGAACTTAAAATACTTTAAGGAACCTTCGCCTGCGCGTGAAGTAAGCCTTATATATCATAAAAAAGAACTGAAAGTACAGATTACAGAAGCCCTAAGAGATGTAATTACCGGTATTGTACGTGGCGCCATCGCTTTTCAAGATGTAAAAATTATAAGCCCGCTAAATAAGTAGCGCCTACTGTTTTTTAAATCTGTACAAACAACCCTCTATGCAAACAGATGGGTATGATGGTGAAATGGTTAAACTTGTTTTATTTTCATTAAAATCTGCGCGGTACCCCAAAGTATCTTTTTGGTCATTGGTATAAAAGTATAAAAATAGCTCTTCGTCCAAAATTTCATAGGTGCCAGATTCAAGTTGGTTCTTGCTAAAATCGGTTCTTTCATAACTTCCATATTCATCGAATAAAAAGCGATAACCTTCATCTACCTCTTTCCACTCCGTAGCACCACCAGGGCTCACATAAGATGCTGTTAACAACCACTCGCCCACCAAACTTGTATCGTCAATTGGTGTATCATCAAACGTTATATCGTCATTTTGACATTGCATTAAGAAAAGCAAACATATTGCAACAGTAAATTTGAATACCATAATGTCTTTTATTATAAGATGTTAGAAATTAAATAAGGTTGCTTTTAAAATGAAAAGAGCCACTAACGTGGCTCTCAATTATGCTTTTAAATAAACTAAACTTTGATGAAGTTCTGGTTTATCCGTAATATAACTTTCTAACCAGATTTTTAATTCTTCTGCCTCTTCCGGCATAAGCGTCATTAACGCTTTCTTTAACTCTTTACAAAATAATAAGGTATCAAAACTAACCTTTTTAAGCACTGTTTTACTATACTCTAGCATAGACTTAGAAATTTTGTTGATAGATTAATAGATTTGTTGTTGTATAAAGGTAAACAGAAATGCAGTTTTAATATTGTATACAAAAAGTTAAAGTAATTAAGTACTTGTTAAATTTTTATAACATTGATGAGTTTTCATTTTTGTATTTTCGAATACATGAAGAACTTCATTGTTGTAGGTATAACTTTACTTCTCTTTGCGGCATGTAGCCCAAAGAAATCCTTAATTTCAAAAACATTCAACAAACAATTATCCTCTGCCTTCTATCAGAACCAGTTTACGGGTATTTTAGTAGTTGATGCCAATACCAAGGACACCATTTATAACCTAGATAGCCGCAAATACTTTATACCGGCCAGTAATACCAAAATTTTTACCCTTTTTGCCGCACTAAAATCATTGCCTGCACAAATACCCGCTTTAAGATATATAGAGATAAACGACTCGCTTTATTTTGAAGGAACGGGCGACCCTTCTTTTTTACATCCGTTCTTAAAAGACTCAACGGCATTAAAATTTTTACAACGGCATGATAACCTAGTATATACCACCAACTATTTTGGAGATGAAAAATATGGACCAGGTTGGGCTTGGGATGATTACCAATGGTACTATTCTCCAGAAAAAAATGACCTTCCCATACATGGAAATGTAGTAATGACTTCAAATAATTCAGGTTTAAATGTATCGCCTTCATATTTTAAGGATAGTGTCTTTCAACTAACTAAAAAGAAAAACCGTAAAGAATTTTCTAACACCTTTTATTACTCGCCATTGTCTAGAGATACGTTAGAAACTCCGTTTATTACAAGCAACACTACTACTAAATCTATTTTAGAACACCTTTTGAACAAAAAAATTGAGCAACGCGCAACTATGCCGTTCGGAAAAAAACAGACTTTGTATAGTATAGATTCAGATTCGCTCTATGTTAGAATGATGCATGAAAGTGATAATTTTATTGCAGAACAATTACTATTACTTGCCGGTTCTGAATTGAAGGACAGCCTGGACAGCAAACTTATTAGAACCCATATTCTTAATAATGAATTGGACGATTTAAAACAAATGCCTAGATGGGTAGACGGTTCCGGACTCTCTCGTTACAACCTGTTTACCCCACAGAACATGGTAACTGTCCTAGATAAGTTATACCGGATGATTTCTACAGAACGTTTATTCGCTATTTTTCCGGCCGGGGGAGTTAGCGGAACTTTAAAAAACAGGTTTTCTGGTGATGACCAGCCTTATATCTACGCAAAGTCAGGTAGTTTAAGTAATACCTATTGCCTTAGCGGATACCTTTTAACAAAATCTGGTAAAACTTTAATTTTCAGCTTTATGAACAACCATTACAAACAAGCTACCAATGAAGAAAGGACCAGAATGGAACAAATGCTCCAAACCCTAAGGGATACGTATTGACTATTTCACTTTGGAAGATAAATGTTTAGCATATTTCTCCTTTAGCATTTTAATTTTTGGCGATATGTGCGTTTTACAAAATGGCTTTTCAATATCACTGAAATAATAATTATGAAATCTTTCCTCAGATGATTTAAAGGTACCAAATGGTAATATAGCGGTAATTAATTCATTATTATATTCCTCTTGTTTGTCGCTAATAAATTGCTTCAATACAGGTGTGAATTCTTGACCAAAATAATAAATAGCAGACCTATACTTGTTTCGCATAGAATGATTTTTATCACTTTTATGGGTGTCCAAATGAATAGCTACCAAGTCTTTCAATGTTATAATAGTTGGATCATAATGTACAATGACCGCTTCAGAAAAATCTAAGGAACCGTCTTTTACGGCAATAAAGCCCTGTTCTACTTGTTCAACACCGTTCAGGGCCAAGAATACAGCCTCGGTACACCAATGGCACCCGCCACCAAAACCAATTTTTAAGACTTTATTCATTTGTAAATAGTCGGTATTCAACTACTGAACTAACGCGTTCAATTTTGCATATTGCAGTAACATAATAGTTTTGGCATCTTTTATTTCTCCGCTCGCAACCATATCCATTGCTTGGACAAAGTCTAGTTCCAATACCTCAATATTTTCGGTTTCGTCTTCTGCCCCACCACCTTCACCAATTTTCATACTATCGTCATACTCACCAACAAAAAGATACAATTCTTCGGTAACCGAACCTGGCGACATGTAGGTTTGAAATACTTTTTGAACGTTGTTTATCCTATAACCAGTTTCTTCCTCTGTTTCTTTTCGAACACAATCAGCAGGATTATCTCCATCAAGAAGCCCCGCACAAACCTCTATCATCATTCCATCTTCGTTACCGTTTACATAAGTTGGCATTCTAAATTGCCTAGTTAATATTACAGTTCCTTTTTTAGAGTTATATAGCAAAATAGCTGCTCCGTTACCTCTATCGTAAGCTTCTCGCTCTTGTGTTTCCCAACTGCCATCTGGGCGTTGATATTTATAAGTAAATTTATGTAAGGTATACCAATTATTAGAAAGTAATTCTTTCTTAACGTCTTTAATATTGCCGTTTTTCAATGCTATTGTTTTAGTATTTAATGTTTAAATATACCTAGAATTGCCAAAAAAACTTCGCAATGATTTTAGAACTTTTAAACCGTAATCGCTTTATTTAAATAGCGCCTAAAAGGTAGCATTTCTTTATAGGCGTTAATTAACTCGTCATCAAAATTAGCTTTATTGGTTTCTTTAGTATCAAATTCTTGAAATACGGCAAAAGTCTTGTTTTTGAGTAGTTCTATATGCTTATGATCTTTGGCAAATCCTTTAGGTGCGTTTGTTAGTTTCGCATCTTCAAAAAGATTTCCAAAACGAGTTTTAAAAGATTTCTTATTTAATATTTTTAGCAACTCTTCTCCGTCATAATCAATGGCTTCGCGTACACTACGCAATACTTTTGGCTCCGGTCTCCATAATCCTCCCGCAAAAATGCAACGGTCTATTCCTAATTCGAAATAGAAATCCGCAGTTTTTGGTTTCTTATCGAATCCGGCTCCAAAGTGATCTTTGTATATGGGTTTATTTGGGTGAAACATTAGATTATTATTGATACGATTAATTCCCTTTTTACCGGGCGTATCATAGTAGTCGTCATCAATAGCGGATAGTCTCTTATTCATACTATTTAACCAATCTATATATTCATCCCGTACCTGTTTGTACCATTTACGATTGGCATCCATCCATTCCTTTGAATTGTTTTGTTGTAATTCTCTTAGGAAGTCTATCTGATTTTTAAAACTCATAAGTTCGTTGCTGGTTGCTGGTTGCTGGTTGTTGGTTGTTGGAACATTAAAATACAAGCTCAAAAATCAAATTCAAAAGTCAAGTTCAAGTTCAAAAATCAAACTCAAAAGTTAAATTCAAATGTTTTTTATTCTATGTACTTCGTAATTAATACTTAGTACTTTGCACAACTTACTTCTATCATCGCTGAATTCTCCTTAAATACTCGTATCAAAACAAGTCTATTTTCTATATTGTTTATTCTAATTCTCTCCTCAAAATACAAACAAACTACTTAATACTTAGTACCCCGTACTTTGTACCTTGTCCATAATTCTTAAAACCTAGTATCTCCACCAACAATATCACCAAGTGTACCTAGAATACTACCTTCTCCTTTATCTTTTCCACCTCTAGGTATTGATGCTAGTACTCTACCTGCCAATCTGCTAAATGGTAGTGATTGAATATATACAGTACCTGGTCCGCGAAGCGTTGCAAAGAACAATCCTTCTCCGCCAAAAACAGTATTTCTAATTCCGCCAACAAATTCTATATCGTAATCTACCTCTTTGGTAAACCCTACTATACAGCCGGTATCTACTTTTAGTACTTCACCAGGTGCCAACGTCTTTTTTGCCAGTGTACCACCTGCATGCACGAAAGCCATTCCGTCTCCTTCTAATTTTTGCATGATAAAACCTTCACCCCCAAAGAGTCCACGTCCCAATTTCTTTGAAAACTCGATGCCTACAGATACTCCTTGTGCTGCACATAAAAAGGCGTCTTTTTGACAAACGAAACGTCCGCCCATTTCAGAAAGGTCAATAGGCAGAATTTTACCTGGATACGGAGAAGCAAAACTTACTTGCTTTTTACCCTGACCAATATTTAAAAATGCCGTCATAAATAGACTTTCTCCCGTAAGCATACGTTTACCTGCGGAGAAAATCTTCCCTAAAACGCTATTGTCTTGATTGCTACCATCACCAAAAATGGTGCTCATTTTAATATCGGTATCCATCATCATAAAGCTACCAGCCTCGGCAACAACTGCCTCTTGTGGGTCTAGCTCTATTTCAACGTATTGCATTTCTTCCCCAAAAATCTCATAATCTATTTCGTGTGCGTTCATTTGTATATTTTTTTTGATTGATGCTTATTAGTTGTTAGCAGAAGTACTTTTGTTACAACTAAACCGAATTATTTTAAAAGAGATTTTAAAAATTCTTCGGTCTTTTGCGAGCCAATAAGATACTTTTTACCATTAGTCTGTGTTATGGCGACTCCTTCTTTACCCTTTACATTATAGACCGTACCGTACTTTTTAGTTTTTCTGATACCATACCCTACAAAATCATAATTAACGATTTGTTTTTCTACTACATCATTTAAATCAATGACTTTACTGAAAAATAATAGATGATGAATTTTTATATCCTTATCCGAAACCGATACTTTAAGTTTTGATAATGCCAAAAATAAAATGGTAGCTACATAAACTAGGACGCAGATAAATTGAACAATAGATAACCTACCCGATATCCATGAAATGCTAATATTTCCGGAAGCATTAGGAATTTGATATGTAAATAAACTTATTATAGTTATTACCTTACCTGTTACAAATAAAATTATTGGAGCAAGTATGATTAACCACAGCCACCATTGAGTAAATTTCTGAGTCTCTTTGAATCTTATCCCTCTTTTCACTGAAACTACTTTTTCTGTTTCAGCCTCACCGTCCATTCAAACTTGAATGTACTAACCACTACCCCATCTGTATTTACACCTACAGATTTCATCCAAATGGTTTGTCCTTCTCCAGTGGCAATCGTTTTATCCAAAGCTTCTTTTATAAGGTGTCCGTCTTCACAAGTAAATGTAATTCTACCTGTGGCCTTTTTAGAAAAATTTGCGGTATTGTTGGCTACCAACATAGAAATTTTCTTTCCTGTTGCCTCAATATAGTCTATCATCAAAGCCCCAGTCGTTAATTCTGCAGCCATACCTTGAACAGCCCAAAACATAGAATTAAACGGATTCTGATTGAACCATCTGTGCTTTACCGTCACCACTGACCTGTTTTTATCTATTTCCTTTAAACGCACCCCGCACCACCATGCAGATGGTAATTTAAAAAAGGAGAACATATTGATTTTACTAGGTGTTACCGCCATTTTATTCTAAAATTTGGATAAAAGTAGCTATAATTTACACGATTCTAAAATGTTAAAATATTGTTAAATATTAGTACTATGCGTTACATAGTACCTTTTTTTAGACATATATTTGCATAGGAAGTTAATAGGTAATCAACGTAATTGGCTTTTGCATAGTATTAAAATCAATCATCATCAGTAACGAATCAATCATGACAGAATCAGTAACAAAACACGAAAGAAACCTCTCTGCACTTATACACGCAAGTACGTTCTCTAAGTTTTTTATTCCCTTTGGGAACTTCATCATTCCTTTGGTATTATGGACTGCAAACAAAAAAGAATATGAGTTTGTAGACCATAACGGAAAACAAGCTTTAAACTTTCAAATAAGCATACTACTCTACTCTATTCTTGTAGGTATGGTCAGTATTCCATTTTTCCTAGGCGGATTTTTACCGAACATTTTCGACTTTGACAATTTTGGCTTGGTAAACGTCCATAGTTTCAACAGCATCAATTTTAATTTTGATTCAGACGACTTTTTCGGTCCATGGATGATACCTGTGGGAGTTTTGGGCTTAGCTCAGTCTGCCCTGTTTATCATCAACATTGTTTATACCATTTTAGCTACCATAAAAACTAACGAAGGCGAAGTTTTTGAATATCCCTTCACTATAAAATTTATTAAATAAAATTATCAGTACACATATATAATGGGTATTCATCACACCCTTAAGAGTTTATTAATCAATCAAAAAATCAATCAGGATGTTTATTCATCGAACAAAAAACGAACAGTTAACCTATGCAGACAACAGAGACAATGGAGCAATCCCCTCCAAAAACGGGACTGCATAAAAAGCAAAAAGAGATTATGAATGTAGAAAATACAAAAGCACAAATGCGTAAAGGGGTTTTGGAGTATTGCATCCTGTCCATTTTAAATGGACATGATAAATATGCTTCTGAAATCTTGGGCACGTTAAAAGATGCAAAAATGCTAGTAGTGGAAGGCACTATCTATCCGCTATTGACCAGGTTAAAGAATGCCGGGCTTCTGAACTACCGTTGGGAAGAATCTACTTCTGGACCACCAAGAAAATACTATACACTAACCGAGACCGGTAAAATATTCCTTAAAGAATTAGATACCACTTGGGACGAATTAAGAAAAGCCACCAACCTGGTAACCAACTCAAAAAACAGCTGATCATGAACAAAACAGTAAATATAAATTTAGCGAACATGCTCTTCCATATAGATGAAGAGGCATACAATATAATGCGTAGGTATTTAGAATCTGTAAAACGTTCTTTTGCCAACACACCGGGCAGCGATGAAATCATTGCAGATATAGAAGCCCGTATAGCCGAACTTTTTCATGACAAATTAGAGAATGAAAGACAGGTTATCACTCAAAAAGAGGTAGATGAAGTTATTGCCATAATGGGGCAACCAGAAGACTATATGGTAGATGAGGATATCTTTGAAGATGAGCCTAAAGCAAAGTCTGCCTATACTAAGGAAAGAGTTAAGAAACTATATAGGGACACAGAAAAGAAATATGTTGCCGGCGTATCTGCAGGGTTAGCGCATTACTTTGGTATTGATCCGTTATGGATTCGTTTACTATGGATTTTCTTGACTATTTTCACTTGGGGAGGATTCATCTTTATCTATGGTCTTCTGTGGATCCTTATTCCTGAAGCCAAAACTACCGCTCAAAAATTAGATATGAGTGGCGAAACGGTCAACATCAGTAACATTGAGCGTAAAGTTAAAGAGGGTTTTGATGACGTAGCGGATCGTGTAAAAAGTGTAGACTATGAAAAAGTAGGAGACACCGTCAAAAAAGGAGGTAAAACGATTTTTGACACCTTTGGTGATATTGTAATGTTTCTGTTTAAAATCTTTGGCAAATTCATTGGTATTCTTTTAGTTATCATTGGTGCGGCTACATTGATAGGTCTTTTTGTAGGTATGTTTACCGTTGGTATTTTAGATATCATTCATGTACCTGGTATTGATTTCTACAATGTTGTAAATTCTACTAACTTACCTATTTGGGTAGTATCGTTATTGGCCTTTTTTGCTATTGGTATTCCGTTTTTCTTCTTAATGTATTTAGGATTAAAAATATTGGTAAATAACCTGAAGTCTATTGGTACCGTTGCTAAGTTTTCATTGTTAGGATTATGGTTAATATCAATTATATGTTTGGTCATCTTTGGTATTAGAGAAGCTGCAGCACACGCCTATACCGGTAGCACATCTGTTGAACAAGAGATTACCACGGTGATCCCTACAGATACGTTGAATATTAGGTTGGTATCTACGGATGAGTACGATTACGAAAAGGATATGCACATGGGCGACACCTTTATTTCTTATGACGAAGCTGGTAATAAGGTTTTGGTTTCCGATGATGTCAGATTCCGTATTCGTAAGTCTAAAGACACCTTGGTTCGTGTTCAAATTAGAAAAGAGGCTGATGGTCCATCCAACAGAGAGGCAAAAGATATTGCCAGTCAAATCGTCTATGAATATGAAGTAAACGGCAATACTATCTCTTTTGATGATTATTTGACCACACAAGGTCCTAAGTTTAAAGACCAGGAAGTTCGTGTAAACATATTTTTACCCGTGGGTACCATTTTAACCTATGACCAGACAAATTCTAGAGATTGGATTACCACTGTTAATACGGATAGGGATGTTGAAGGTCTTTCAGGATATATCTGGAAAATGACCGACAACGGTGAGCTTGAATGCCAGGACTGTCCTGAATTCATTGAAATGAACGATGAAGATGACGACAGCTCTAACCGCATCAATATCAATGAAAATGGTATCGACATCAATATTAACGATAATGGCGACAAAGGTAAAATCATCATCAACGAAAACGGAATAGACATTGACGTTAACGATAATGGAGAATCGTTTAAAATGAAGTTAGATCAGAACGGCGTAAAGGTCAATACCAACGATAGTATCAACTAATTACAGTTCATACACCTAAAACAACAATTCAGTATTTATTAATCGTAAAAGACTAAAAAAACAATCATTTTTACATCATAATATATTAATCAATCAAAAAACGAACAATCATGACAACACTAGTAAGAATTACCGTAGCACTCGTATTGGCCCTAATACTTTCATCTTGCAATTTTGATATTAATTTTGGTACCGGGGAAAAAGGTAATGGCGTAATCGTTGAAGAAACCAGGGAAATAACCGGTGATTTCACGGAAGTTGCCAGCTCTGAAGGGTTAGAAGTATTTGTAACCCAGGGTCCAAATTTTGACATTTCAGTAGAGGCCGATGAAAATATCATTGACTTAATCGGTACAGATATTAAAAACGGGAAATTAAAAATTCACAGTATAGAGAATATTGGTAGAGCTACTAAAAAGGTATATGTAACCATGCCCAATATTACTAGTTTAAAGGCATCTAGTGGAGCTCATTTAACGACTGAAAATAAAATTCAGTCAGATAAATTAGAAGTTGATGCCAGTAGCGGTGCCATTATCAATGCTACAGTACTTGTAACCAATATGGAAATAGATGCCAGTAGCGGTGCAAATATCTCTTTAGAAGGTTCTGCCAAAGAAGTTTATGTAGATGCCAGTAGCGGTGCAAATATTAGGGCTAAGGACTTATCTACACTGGTGGCAAATGCGGACGCTAGCAGCGGTGCAAATATTAGCATTGACGTTACGGACAACCTAACGGCAGAAGCCTCTAGTGGTGGCAACATCTCTTATAAAGGTGACCCCAACGTTCAGAAAAACAAATCGGTCTCCGGTAGCGTACACAAGTACTAATATCTTTGGACACACCTAAATTTAAAACCCACTGAAATATCAGTGGGTTTTCATTTTTTTGTCTATGCCTAATCTGTATATTAGTAGTATGCAAGTACAACTTAAAAAATACATTTTATCACTAAAACATACCTTTAGCATTTCTAGGGAATCCCATGATTTTCAAGATACTATAATTGCCTGTTTAACCTTAAACGGTAAAACAGGATATGGAGAGGCAACCTCCAATCCGTATTACAAGATTACTGTAGAGAGCATGATGGATGAAATCAATTCCATTAAATCTGAAATAGAAGTATTTGAATTTACCACACCAGAAATTTTTCATGAATTTCTAGTGCGCAAAGGTTTATCAAATTTTGCCATTTG
>JAHDDL010000039.1:20798-32898 GCA_020629415.1 Maribacter sp.
ATGCTATTTTTAGAATAGATGCCAACTGTGCATGGACGGCACAAGAGACCATACACAATGCACCATTATTAAAAGAATTGGGCGTAGAGTTTTTAGAACAACCTTTGAAAGCTGATGATTGGTCTGGTATGGAAGAAGTCATGCACCATAGTGTATTACCCGTAATTGCTGATGAAAGTTGTATTGTAGAAAGTGATGTAGAAAAATGCGCTTTACATTTTAGTGGTATAAATATTAAACTGACCAAATGTGGCGGCCTCACCCCTGCCCTACGCATGATAAAAAAGGCTAAAGAATTAGGTATAAGTGTAATGGTTGGTTGTATGACAGAATCTACAGTAGGTATTTCTGCTATTGCTCAGATAATTCCACAATTAGATTATGTGGATATGGACGGTGCTTTATTATTGAAAAGTGATATTGCAACGGGTGTTCATATTGAACCTGACGGGAAAGTAATTTTCCCTAAACTTGCCGGTAGCGGTGTTCAATTTTTAGATTAATGTTTACTATTGATGAATTTCCTGATAGAACTATAAGCGTTGACGGTAAGGAATACCTATACTTTGGCGGTACGTCTTATTTGGGATTACAGACAAATGCAGATTTTCAATCATTGTTCATCAAGAATATCAAAAAATATGGCACAGCTTACAGTGCCTCTCGTAAATCTAATATTAAAATATCCATTTTTGATGAAGTGGATGCGTACTTGGCAAAAATGTCAGGTAGCGAAAGTTGTATTACCCTGTCTTCCGGGTATTTGGCGGGGCAGTTGTTATGCGACTATTTTAGCACTACTGACTATCAACTATTTTACGCCCCAAATACACATTCCGCTTTATATAGAAACCACCAGAAATTATCTGAAAATTGGATGGAACTAGAAAATTCGCTTAAAAAATTAACAAACAAAACACCTGTACTTTTTTTGGATAGTATTGACTTTCAAGCTAACAACTACCCTAATTACAACTATTTAAAAAGGTTAGCGTTAGAAGATATTATTTTGATCGTAGATGATTCTCACGGAATAGGGATTACAGGCAAAAATGGCGGAGGCAGTTTTAGATTTTTGAAATCACTACAGCCAAAAAATCTATTGGTCTCATGCTCATTGGGCAAGGGATTTGGCGTACAGGCCGGTGCCATTTTTGGCAATTTGAACAGTATAGACCAATTAAAGCAGACTCCTTTTTTTGGTGGCGCCAGCCCGGCAACACCAGCAGCCTTAGCTACTATTAGAGATGCTCAAGAACTTATCAAAATAAAAAGAGCTCAATTACATAAAAATACCGAGCTCTTCTTATCAAAATTATCAACGACTTCTATTTTTGTCTTTGCAGAGGGTCATCCTACCTTTAATTTTCAAAATGAATTACTAGCTACCTATCTTAAAGAAAACGGAATAATAGTTACAAATTTCAGGTATCCCACAGAAAAGGATTCTTTAATAAGTCGTATAGTTTTAAGCGCTTCACACACAAATCAAGACATTTCAACTCTTTGCAATATTCTTAATTCATTTTACACATGTACCCAATAATTGATACAATAAGATGATATTAATTATGTTATTCGTAATTATTAGTTATATTTTTTATTAAATTCCAATATATAATTCGTATCTTTTTAGTATACGTTCACCTCTTTTATTAACTAACACCTTATCACTATGAAAAAAATTATAGGTTTGGTTTTGTTGATGCTCTTATTGGTTTCAGCAGCCTCTACAAATTCTATTAATGAAAACTATATGCATACCATACAAGGTACCTGGGAGCTAGAAAGTTTTTATAATTACGACGGACAACAAGTTATTGATACCATACCTACAGCAGATGGGTACAGACAGGTTAAAATGTATTATAACGGAAAAATTATGTGGACCAGATATGTACCCGTGGACAAAGTAGGTAGATTTGGTTACGGTACTTATAATATTACAGAAGATAAATTAATGGAAACACTGGAATATGGAGATAATGAAATGATCCAAGCTATGGACACCATGCGCATATTTACATTTGAACTTCAGCTTAGCAATGATAGGTTTAGTCAAATTAGTTTAGACGAAGAAGGTAACCGTACCTTCTCTGAAAACTATGTTAGAATAGATTGACCTTGAATTAAAAAACAAAAAAGGCCCATTCAAAATGAATGGGCCTTTATTTAAAACTTTTTTACTATAATTTATATTGGTCTGCTACTGCTTCCTCAACAGAACCAATGGCTGCCAAATAACGCTCAGCATCCAAAGCAGCCATACAACCAGATCCAGCAGCGGTAACCGCTTGCCTGTATTCTTTGTCTTGTGCATCTCCACTGGCAAAAACACCTGGTAAATTAGTCTTGGTAGACTTACCTTCTGTAATAAGGTAACCAGTTTCATCCATATCTAACTGACCTTTAAATATATCCGTATTTGGTTTATGACCAATTGCGATAAAGATACCGGTAATAGCAATTTCTTCCTTTTCACCTGTTTGGTTGTTTACCATACGTAAACCTTCAACAACCTGATCACCTAGTACTTCATCAACTTCGGTATTGTAACGTACATCAATATTCTTTATACTGTGTACCCTATGTTGCATTGCTTTAGAGGCTCTCATCTCATCTCTACGTACCAACATTGTTACTTTATTACAAATGTTGGCCAAATAAGACGCTTCTTCAGCGGCAGTATCACCCGCACCTACTATGGCAACATCTTGACCCTTATAAAAGAAACCGTCGCACACTGCGCAGGCAGATACCCCTCCACCTCGCAAACGTTGCTCACTAGGAATATTAAGATACTTGGCAGATGCACCGGTAGAAATAATAACCGTTTCTGCCTCTATTACCTTATCATTGTCAGCAACTACCTTATGAATACCTCCTTTTTCCTTTGAAAATTCTACAGAAGTGATCATACCTATTCTAACCTCGGTACCAAAACGTTCTGCTTGTTGTTGCAATTGTACCATCATCGTAGGACCGTCTATACCCTCCGGATATCCAGGAAAATTATCTACTTCCGTTGTGGTGGTCAATTGACCCCCTGGCTCCATACCTGTATACATAACAGGCTTTAAATCTGCACGGGCAGCATATATTGCAGCTGTATACCCTGCAGGACCGGATCCTATAATCAATGTTTTTACACGTTCTATTTTATCAGACATAATATCAAGTGGTTCTATTAAATTCTCTACTACAAAAGTAGGTTTTTGAGCTAAAAACTTACAATATAGTTATCAAAAGTTTTTATACGAATATTAGCTATGAAGATAACTATTTACTATTTTTCGCCTGTTTTTCTAACTTTAAGAATACATTAAATAAAGAAAAAACGAACTTTCCCCCATTCTTTACGTATGTATAATAGAACTTATATTATTATCGAATGAAAACCTTTAAATGTGCTATTATAGAAGATTCTAACACACAAAGGAAACTTCTAGAGCAAATTATTCAGCATAATAAAAACCTAAAACTGGTACATTCTTCAAGTGCTACCAATGAAAGTCTTGCCCTAGTAAATGAATTGAACGTAGATTTTTTATTTTTAGATATTGAAATGCCGGTGATGAACGGCTTTGAGTTTCTTGCAGGATTAAAAATAACCCCTCAAGTTATAATTACCAGCCATGACCAGAAATATGCACTTGAAGCTTTTGAATTCAATGTTACCGATTTTCTTTTAAAACCATATAGTAATGAACGGTTCAATATCGCTATTACAAAAGCCATAGACAAAATCAAGTTCATTAAAAACAAACAACCCGAAAATAAGATTACGGTAAAACACAATTTAAAACAGGTTGAACTTAATGTTCATGGTATTCTTTATGTTGAAGCTTTAGGTGACTACGTAAAAGTAGTGACCCAAGAACGTAATTACATTATATTATCTACAATGAACGCTTTTAACAAACGATTGGAAGCGGATAAGTTCATTAGAATTCATAAATCTTATATCGTTAACCTAAAAATGGTTGAACGCTATAACCATGAATTCATAGAAATTCAAAACAAGAAAATACCAATTAGCCGTGCAAAAATTGTTGAACTTGATCAACTTCTAAACTGCATAGAATAATATCATCTTTGTCTAGTTTTTCAACATTTTAGCAGTTGCAACCGTTCTAAAGCCTGTATGCTCTAATGAGGAATCCATACTGGACCCCATTCTTGCAGACACACGGTAACTTGCGCAATACGACGCACTACACAAAAAGGACCCTCCTTTGATCACTCTTTCTTTTGCAAGCGGGTTATTTGGTGTATACGGACTTTCTGCACCTTTGGGGTTTACCAAAACCGTATTTTTAGACTTAGCTTCTTTGTAATAATCGGTATTATACCAATCACTGGTCCATTCCCATACATTACCTGCCATATCATATAATCCCAATGCATTTGGCGGGTATGATTTTACGGGAGCCCTAAGTTCAAAACCATCTGCCAAGGTATTTTCAACAGGAAATTCTCCTTCCCACGTATTCGCTTTTTCCGCAAGAACGGATACATCATCGCCCCAATTATAAATGGTACCATATGAGCCCGCTCTTGATGCCAGCTCCCATTCCGCCTCTGTAGGCAAGCGCCTATTTGCCCATTCGCAATAAGCCAATGCATCTTCGTATGAAACCTGTACCACCGGGTAATCCTCTTTTCCCTTTATGGAACTCTTTGGTCCGTTGGGGTGTTTCCAATCTGCGCCAATGGTCCAATTCCACCACTGGGAAAAATCATAAAGATTAGGTACTGAAGATTTTGCTTTTTTAAAAGTCAATGAACCGGGCTGCAATATGGAATCGTGCGGTTTTTCTGTGCCTGCCGGTACTTGCTTTTTCAATTCTTCCCAATCAATTCCCCTTTCTGCTACCGTTACATAACCTGTTGCTTTTACAAATGCAAAAAATTGTGCATTGGTTACTTCGGTAACGTCCATAAAAAAACCATCTACCATTACATCGATTGCCGGCTTTTCATGATCCATTGCTATTTTATCATTATTAACAGCACCTTGTTTAAAAACAGCACCCGGCACCCAAACCATACCTTTAGGAGCAGTTACTCCTTCCGGTTTTTCATTTAATACCGTATGATCTATTACCGGTGTAGGCTTTTCATTCTCGGTTTTCTCTTCTTGCTGTATTTTGTCTTTCTTGGGTTCTGACTTACAATTGACCATCAACACACCAAAAACGACCAAGGCTACATATTGCATGCTTTTCTTCATGGTCTAAATATACTTTCTACTATTTAAAATTCTGATCAATAATAAGATTTTAACGTATAGGACTTATTACATACTCAAACGAAAGATTTGCGGGTTTGATCTGATATTTCTCCATAGGTAGTAAACCCCAGCTATTATCACCACCTACACCCATTTGACTATGGTCAATATTTATATTGATCAAATCTCTTTTTGGGACATCAAACGTATGCTGCTGCCTTTTTTGCATACCTTCATCAAAATCTGAATTCAATCGATGGTGCGCACTGAACGAGAATAAATCTGGTGCGGTAATTTTAATACCCTTCCCGTCCTTGTTCTCAAAGGACAAAGTTCTAATATCCGTTCTGTTTCCATTCTCCTGCGGACGAATATATTCATAATACAGATCAGACACCTTAGCATTATACACGCCCACCAGAGCAGATGTATTACGATCTTGGTAGTTTTCATGTTTTCCCCTACCATACCATGCTACCTGATCGTAATTGTTATCAATAATCAGGTTATTACCAAATCTTGGCAGAATGGGCAAATCGCCCTTAATACCTTTCAATTGTGTGCTCACCAAAATTTCACCTTTCGCATTAATTGTGTATGTTACCTGTACCTCTCCATTTACCGATGGTAGACCGTATGTTGCATTTAACTTAAAATCATTTCTAATCTTAAACGGATTAGCGGTTAACTTTACAGCATCAATAATTTTCTTGCCTTCATTGGAATTCACTTGTAAACGCAATAGATTTTGAGTATCGGTAGCATCTTTCCAAGGCTTTAATAATTTAGGCATATTGTAGCCATAATCATTATCGTTAGGTGCGCGCCAGAAATTAACGGCAGGTCCCTTTTGAAACAGATTTCCCTGTCCGTAATCTATGGATGATAATGTTCCGTCCTTACTATTAAAACCTATTTTGAATCCGTCACCTGTAACGGTAATGATATTTTCTTTCTTGGTCAGTTTTAATCCGTCAATATTCTCTTTAAAAACAGATGGTTTAAAATCTGTCAATTGAAACTGTTCGTAAGCCAATAGATAGTGCTCAGGAATTAATGCACTTTCTTGCTTTGTGGTCATATATACATTTAAATGATACTCAGAAGTGGCATTTGCTAATTCTGGCAATTCTATTTGCACTGCTTTAGTCTGATAAGGAGCAACATCAACATCGGCAATTTTTCCTTTACCTACTTCTACCCCATTCTCCAACAATCTCCATGAAAAATTATATTCGGACAGGTTGGTAAAATCATACATATTCTTTAAACTGATTTTTCCCGCTTTTGGATTCTCCGATGTAAACTTTACATATTGATATACTTTTTTCACTTCATATAAAGCCGGATGTGCAGAACGGTCAGGATTAACCAAACCGTTCAAACAGAAGTTGTTATCGTTCTGTAATTCCGCTCCGCCCAAATCGCCCCCAAAGGCATAAAATTCTACGCCATCTTCATTGGTAGCCTTTAGGCCTTGGTCTACCCAGTCCCAAATAAATCCGCCTTGCAGCACATCATATTTTTCTATCGCATCCCAATATTCTTGTAAGTTTCCAACACTATTACCCATGGCATGCGCATATTCACATTGAATCAAAGGCCTCTTAGGATTATTTTCTGCATATTCAATAGTTTGATCTACCCTTGCATACATAGGTGCCTGTATATCGGTATTAGAGAAATTTGTGGCTCCTTCGTACTGTACAGGTCTTGTTGTATCATGTGCCTTTAACCAATCATACGTATCAAAAAGGTTTTGACCGTTACCGGCTTCGTTTCCTAAAGACCAGGTTACTATAGAAGTAAAATTTTTATCGCGTTCAAACATTCTAATCGTTCTATCTAAATGCATTTCTCTCCATTCAGGTCTATATGCAGGGTGAATGGCAATTGCGGCCTCATCACCATCCAAACCTTGATTGGTTGCTCCCATACCATGAATTTCAATGTTGGCTTCATCAACTACATAAAAACCATATTTATCTGCCATTCTATAGAAAAATTCGTTTTTAGGATAATGACTACAGCGAATAGCATTGATATTGTTTTGCTTCATCACCTTCATATCTTTCAACGTAACCTCTTCACTGATCACATGCCCGGTTACTTCATCATGATCATGTAGGTTTACGCCTTTGATCAATACGGGCATACCGTTCACCAAAAATTGATTGTTCTTGATCTCAATTTTTCTAAATCCGATTTTTGAACAGATGGCTTCGGTAACATTGCCTTTTTTATCCTTTAATGTAAAAAGTAGTGCATAAAGATTAGGTTTTTCAGCATTCCATGTTTTTACATCAGGAATCTCCTGAGCGAATTTTACCGTAGTTATTCCTTCAGCGAAATCTAAACTTTGGTTTACTTTAAAGACTTCTTGTGCTCCATCCAATAATGTAATTTCTACTTGAGTACCTTTTTGTTTCTTACCGGTATTTGCCAATTCTAGGTCTAAACGGAATTTACCGTTCGTATAGGTCTCATCTAAATCTGCCACCACCGTGTAGTCTTTGATAGTAGCTTTATTGGTTGCATACAAATAGACATCCCTATCTATACCACTTAACCTCCAAAAATCCTGATCTTCTAAATAGCTGGCATCAGACCAGCGTAACACCTGTACGGAAAGGTCATTTCTGCCTTCTTTTAAATACTTGTTGATATGAAATTCTGCCGGAGTTTTACTGCCTTCACTATACCCTACCATTTGCCCGTTCAAGTATACGTACATGGCACCGCTTACCGCTCCAAAATGCAGGTACACTTCTTTATCTTCCCAGTTTTCAGGAGTTTCAAAATGACGCTTATAACTACCAACGGAATTAATATCGTGAGGTATAAATGGCGGATTCTTTGGAAACGGATATACCACATTCGTATATATGGGCGTACCGTAACCTTCCAGTTCCCAATTAGACGGAACCTTTATGTTATTCCACCCAGAGGTATCATAACCCGGTTTATAAAACGATATAGGTCTTTCCGGTACACTTGCCGCGTAATTAAAACTCCATTCTCCATTTAAAGACTGATAGTTTAAAGAATTCTCCCAACTTTCATTTGCCAAAGCTGATTTTACTTCCTCATAGCGATAAAGCGATGCCGTAGGTTCTTCTCTGTTAATCTGAAATATTTCAGGATTCTCCCATTCCGGATTTTCCCATGTTGGAGCTTGTGCATTTAAAAATGCAGTGAATAAAAAGATGCCGAGTACGCAAATTTTAATACCGTTTTTCATGTTCTAGTTGTTCAAGTGTGTTAATTTCAATATTTGCAAAATCACTCATATAATAGAGATTTCGCATTTATACCGATTTCAATTAATGAAATTCACATTTTAGTACACGCAAAATTATGTACTACATTAAATTCCATCCTTGCAAAATACAACTAAACTTGTGGATTTAAAAATGAATTATTATTGGAGAAAGCAACTTAGAAACAACAAATAGGATTACACTTAACAGTTTTAAACCCATTCCTTATTCATAGCAGATTATAGATCAGTTTTTTATACCGTTATTTTCTGCCTATAATTTTCGTTCAAGAAACTTGTAAATAATAAATTTGATATAACCTTAACTTTTTTATTTTGATTCTTTCCTTAGTAGTTGAATACATGTAATAACACTGAAAATAGCAATCAAAAATCTTCCTTGAAACAATAAGCCTAAGGCAATAAAAAAACCTAGAATACCAATAACGACAGATACCGCATAGTTCTTATTCCTATCCATAACTATTGCTCTATAATAGGCTTCGTAAGCGCATTTTTATTTTTGCTGTTGGTCCTTCTTTTCCTAACTTCCATAATGACCACTCCTGAAATCAAAAAAACAAAACCTAGAAATTTTAGGAATTGAAATTCCGAAAGCATGTCCGGTATTTCTCCATCAGAAAGTTTTATAACTATTCTAGCCAACATTCCTATTCCAATTAAAATGCATCCAATAATTTCCAAAACTTTACCTAATTTCATATCAGTACTTTATGATTACAGTCTATAGGTAAAATTTCAAGTCAGTTTGTTACAACATTTTATAATAAAATGTTTAATGAAGTAAATTTTAACTGACTTGTGTTTAAAACATAGCGTGTAAAAATGTACTTACTTTTAAAGACTAAAAATAAAAGCCAAATTAAAAATTTGGTGGGTTTTCAAATGCAAATAAACTTTTTAGTTTAGCATTGATTAGCTATGGATTTATACACCCTGTTGCTCGCCGCTTTTTCTGCTGATTATTTCTAATGTTTCGTTGACAAAATCTGTCTTTCCTAGGACATAGGAACCTCTATCATTTTTAAATTTAGAGGCTAGCTCAAGTTTCAGATTCTCGTACTCTTTCGCTCGTTTTTTATTGGTATTCAGATAGTCTCGAAAATCTATTTGTTTCCACATCACATTATCTTTTGGGCACATATGGATATGAAAAATTTGTTCTTTTTTACCCTCCAAATTATATCCTTTTCCAAATGATGAATATTCCTTTATATCTTCTCTTGCTGGCACTTTAAAATGAGCGTAGCCCAATTGCGTAAATTCTTCAATCAAATTTTCATCAAACAAATATGCTTTAGGTATTTCAATCATTAAATCGATATATGGTTTGGATTTTATCAAAGGAATTGATGAACTCCCAAAATGCTCAATACGTAAAATCTTTTCATTACCAACCTTATCTAAAATCCGTTTTTTCTCGTTTTCAAAAATGTTTATCCATTCAGGATTATGGTCCACCAATTCTATCGGAAAAAGTGTATTCCAATCCTCTTTAGTTAAATCATTTAATGTCTTTTTCATTAATTCTTAAATTATTAGAATTTGTAATGCGGTTAATTTATGAATAATAGTAGGTGTTTTTGTACTTATCTTCCGTCTACGCATGAGGCTAAAGCTCCTAGCTTAATTGCCATTTTCTTTTTTCCAAAACTAAATTTGAGTATTTCACTCAGGTGTAATTTTCAATCTAGCGACTTTATAAATATACACAGACCTTTCGTTTTGCCCTAAAGTCCGCATTACGTTTAGGCATCCTAAGTTAGTAATCTGTTATCTTTTATGGTTTAACAAAAGAACAAAAGAGCAGAGTAAGGTTATTTTAGGTTTAGGAACTTCAGATTCCGTCAACAAAGAAAATCCCTGCTCTTTTACTATTCAAATACGATCAGTTCATTAGGTCTTTAGAACCTGTTTCTAGGATGATGTATAGCATTAGTTTTTGTTCTTTAAAATTTAATAATATGAATAAAAGTACAATTTTTGTAGGGATAGATATCTCTAAAGATGTTTTCGATGTTTATGATTCTAATAGTGGTCATTTCCAATATAGTAATGACGAGAAAGGTTTCAAGTTGTTCCAAAGGAGCATAACTGCCGATAATTGGTGCTTAATTGAAGCTACGGGATGTTATCATCAACAACTTGCCATTGATCTTTTCGATAACGGTTTACGTGTTTCCGTGATAAACCCCTTGATCATCAAGCGTTTTATACAGATGAAACTAAATCAGGTAAAAACGGATAAGAGCGATGCCAAGATGATATGTCGCTATGGCAAGGAACAAGCTTTGGAGCTATGGTCACCGGAACCTGGTTACATCGTAGAGAGTAAAACCCTTCAAGGAGTTGTCCGCCTTTATTTTAAGCAACGTACGGCCTTAAAGAACACACTTCACGCAATGTCCACAAGTAAACGTGGAAAGGGTATGCTAATGCGTTCCATCGTTCGTCAACTGAAAAGTTTGGATAAGGAAATAAAGTTATTTGAAACGGAGATTGAAAAGTTGATACGTGCGAACGAACAAGAGCTTTATACCAGGCTGAACGCTATACCGGGCGTTGGCAGAAAAACCGCTATGCTTTTAATTGTCTGTACGAACGGTTTTCGGGATTTTGAAAGTTCACGGCAGTTGTCCTCCTATTTCGGTCTGGCACCGAACGAGCGAAGTTCGGGCAGTAGTGTAAGGGGAAAGTCCCGAATAAGTAAAATGGGAGACTCCTTGGTGAGGAACCATCTTTTTCTTTGCAGTTTTACAGCTTGTGTCCATAACCCTCAATGTAAGGCGTTATATGACAGGATAGTTTTAAAAGGGAAGAGTAAAAAACTGGCTTTGATAGCAGTCTGTAATAAATTTATTAAACAAGCTTATGGTATAGCCAAATCAGGTTTGGATTATGATAGGAATTATGTGGGTAGATCGAGCTAGATTTTATTTGTTTTTCAGCTCAGTTCTTTGTTGCCAGTAGTTTTTATTCCCAGTTTTCTTTTAATCTATATACTTTTCCAGATTCTTCAAGTTCATCATCTAAGCTATCGTCATATTGAAAATTTTGAACCTGCCATTTGTCATTTGGTTTGTAGAAAACAAAGGTAAAACGTACTGGCTGTCTATCGTATTTTAGCATATAACTTACAAGTTTGAAACTTTTACCAACACCTTTTTCCGTAATTTTTTCATATCCATAATATTTTCCAACTAGTCCTATAAAACTGGTTAATTGTGATTTGACATTTTCAACGGCATCTTTTTTTCTGTCCATCATCCATTTGTTAGTGCCAAAAGCAAAATCAACTGCTTTTTCGGGAGATTTTTCATAAGTTTTAAAAAACTCATTTATTATTTCATCTGTAGATCCTTGTGCATTTAATTGCGCAGTAGAAAAAATAATTGATATAATTAATACTATTAGTTTTACATTTTTATTCATCATTATAATATCTGTTTTTATAAATTACTTACAACGGTCTAGTGTATGATTTCGTTGCGTGTTTAAGCACTAAATTTAGCAAATAAATCACAGATAGAAAGTCCGCGAGGACTTTCGTAAGTAGGCTCTAACTAGCAATGAATTATACACATTGT
>JAHDDL010000077.1 GCA_020629415.1 Maribacter sp.
TTATTGTGATTCTCTTAATAATGATTAACTTGACTTTAGGAATAATACTACAACCAACAGATGACTAAAATTACCAAAACACCCCATATTGTTTTCTGGATTCTGATTCCCATAATACTACTTACAGGATTTCTAAAACCTGATAAAACATTCTACTTTAATATTCATGACACCTATTATGTACTGGGGTTGATCAATTTAGCTGTACTAATCTCTATTATATTTGCAATTATAGGTTTTGGATATTGGGTTATAATTAGACTGAACAGAAGGTTGGTATATTGGCTGACCGTGATTCATTTAATCATTACGGTTATTGGCTTCTTCTCAATTATTTTAATTTTCTTTTCCCTACCCAGCATAGAACAAGACGGTTTCTCTTATAATTTTGAAAACTTTCTTGAAATGCAGGTAATTGTCTTTTATATTTTTTCCTTAGTACTCTACATTCAACCTCTTTATCTCATAAATATTATTATTGCTTTGCTAAGTAAAACGGAATAGTTTTTTCAACCTTATTTAAACAGCTATACAACATGTTAACATTGTGCCAAACCTTAACATTTGTATTGGTTTTTTGATAAATGATCTAACTTTGTTGCCTTAAAATTAAGGCAACTGACCACCAATGAACCTTACCATAGAAAACATACTTCTTGTAGGCTCTATATTACTGTTTATCAGCATTATAGTAGGTAAGACTTCGTATAAATTCGGGGTACCTACATTGATCCTTTTCTTGGCCATAGGTATGCTTGCCGGATCAGATGGTATTGGCGGTATTCAGTTTGATGATCCTAAGCTTGCCCAATTCATTGGTATTGTCTCTCTTAACTTTATATTGTTTTCTGGTGGTTTAGATACCAATTGGAACGCTGTAAAACCTATTTTAAAAGAGGGACTTGTGCTATCTACCCTAGGGGTTTTGCTCACAGCGGTCACCCTTGGAACTTTCGTCTATTATATTACCGATTTTACCATATTCGAAAGCATGTTGTTGGGTTCTATTGTATCTTCTACAGATGCCGCAGCGGTTTTCTCTATTTTACGTTCTAAAAATTTAGCCTTAAAAAGTAATCTAAGACCCACGTTAGAGCTTGAAAGTGGTAGTAACGACCCCATGGCTTATGTGCTTACTCTTGCTTTTTTAACCTTGGTCATTAATCAAGACCTGAGCGTTCTCTCCATTATTCCCTTGTTTTTAAAACAAATGATATTGGGTGGCATTGGCGGTTTTGTATTTGGAAAGCTGAGTGAAATTATCATCAACAAAATTAAATTAGGCTTTGAAGGTTTGTACCCTGTGCTGGTCATTGCCTTAATGTTCATAACCTTTTCCGCTACGGACGCTGTTGGCGGTAATGGCTTCTTGGCTATTTACATTTGTGCCGTGTATTTAGGCAATCAAGATTTAATACATAAGTCTACCATTTTAAAAATGTTCGATGGTATGGCTTGGCTAATGCAGATCGTATTGTTTTTGACCTTGGGGCTACTCGTTTTTCCTTCTCAGATTTTACCTTATTTAGGTATTGGTTTGCTTATATCGGTATTCTTAATTCTTGTGGCAAGACCTGTAAGTGTTTTATTAAGCCTTATGTTCTTTAAAATGAAAATGGGCAGAAGATTATATATTTCATGGGTGGGCTTACGTGGTGCAGTGCCTATCGTATTTGCAACTTACCCCCTATTGGCGGGCATTGACAAGGCTAGTATTATTTTTAGTATCGTATTCTTTATATCGGTTTCATCGGTTTTAATTCAAGGTACTACTTTATCTATTTTTGCCAAATGGCTTAATGTTGCTTTACCGGAAGAGGTAAAACCAATTGCCGAAAACGAT
Source organism: Maribacter sp. (assembly GCA_020629415.1). GTDB lineage: Bacteria > Bacteroidota > Bacteroidia > Flavobacteriales > Flavobacteriaceae > Maribacter > Maribacter huludaoensis. Next base: position 1,844 of record JAHDDL010000077.1, read on the forward strand.
AGGTACATACTTAATCTACCCAAATCTGCCATGGAAGAAGTTACGGTTGTTCCCAACAGTTTTGCTGTAGAAAAACGAATTATAGATTTACACTTTCCAAGGACCACATTCATTGTCATGATAAAAAGGGACGGACTTTTTGTTAGACCAGGTGGATCTACAATTATTAAAGCTAACGATACTTTGGTCTTGCTTTTAGATAATGAAGAAAGTTTAGCAGAAGTAAATGTTATATTAAATCAAGCGGTTGTCGTATAAAATGCAAAGTTTTAACAACATAGTAAAAGTGCTACTCCTCTTTACAATTTATTGTTTTGGGCTAGTTAATTCTGCAGATGCCCTAACTAACTTTAACCAAACACCATTAAGCGAAAATAGCGCGCAAAAAAGCTATTTTACAGCGTCAACCAAACTTTTATCTCCACATGCCCAGCAAACTGAAGTTTCGGTTTCAGATGTTGCCGAAGTTATTTCGCCTAATTACAAGCTTCCGTTTACTGGCTTTACCGCTAGCCTTAACAGTATTGATTTTGCCTCTATTTCTAGATCCAGGCAATATATTCTTTATGCCAAAACGCTATTGATCAAGTTTAAAAAAACTGATCTTATTTTTCCTTTCCATAATTTCTGGTAGACCTCTTCATGTAGGTTATCTCTTTGATAACCAAATAACTAGGTTTTATGATGTATCACTTTACATCATACAATAATCAGTATTAAAAAATTAAAATTTACAATATGGAATTTGGAGTAACTGCTATTAGTTTAGCATCTGTTGCACTATGTGCAATGCCTTTTGTTTTAACGAACAGAAAAATAAAAGAAAAAAAAATGATGTCATCTTTAAACGACATCGCAACTACGCATCATTGTAAACTAACGGAATATGAGATTTTTGGTCACTATGCCATAGGTTTGGACACTGAAAAGAAATTTGTATTCTTTGTCTCAAAAAATGGCGAAGAACTACAACAACAGTATGCCGATTTAGCCACTATTAAAACTACTGAAATTGCGAACATTGGTAAATCCTTTGCCAGAAAAGAGAAAATTGCAGAGCGATTGCTGCTGCAACTTTTCCCCAAAAACACCAATGTACCAGATGTAGTTTTTGAATTTTATGATGCTGAAGTCAACTATCAATTAAGTGGAGAATTTCAGTCTATAGAAAAATGGAACAAGGCGATTAAAAACTTGCTCAAAAGCAATTAGTATATATCATCAAAGTTCTTTTTAATTATAAAAGCGAATAGAAAATCTTATAAAAAAGGTTAACTATTCGCTTTTGCTTTTAAGATGATTACCAAGTACTTTAGTGCTCTGAATTGTTAGAAAGCAAGCATTATGAAATTATTTGATATTGAGGTTGACCATAAGAAAAACCTTCTTCCACGTGACGGAACGGTAAATTATTTTGGTAAAATATTAAATGAGGAAGACGCTATACACTACCTAAATGACTTATTGAAAAAAATAGAATGGAAGAATGATGAAGCCATCATCTTTGGCAAAAAGATCATAACCAAAAGAAAAGTAGCATGGTATGGCGAAAAACCATTTCAATATACCTACTCAAAAACTACCAAGCAGGCACTACCATGGACTACAGAGCTGCTAGAATTAAAATCTAAAGTAGAGCAAGAAAGTGGCGAAACCTTTAACTCTTGCCTATTAAACCTATATCATGATGGCAGCGAGGGCATGGCGTGGCATAGTGATGGAGAAAAAGACCTGAAAAAGAATGGCGCAATAGCTTCCGTAAGTTTTGGATCGGAGCGAAAATTTGCATTTAAACACAAAGAAACGAAAGAAAAGGTTGAACTAGTTTTAGAGCACGGTAGCCTTTTAATTATGAAAGATGCAACACAGACCCACTGGTTACATAGATTGCCACCCACTACAAAAAGTAAAACACCAAGAGTAAACCTGACATTTAGAACCATCGTTGAAAAATAATTTTACAGCAACAGACCTTATGCATTTTTAAGCCGCTACAGCTTTACATCATCTTTTTACTTTAATTTTGCCCCATGGTTAGAAATGTACAGCTACGGTTAACTTTAAAGGAAGAAGCAACCCCAAACGGATTACAAATTCGTACAGCGCAATATCTTGGACTCGAACAAGGGTCTTTTACCCTTAAAGTCTTACGTAAATCTATTGATGCACGTAAACCTAAAATTGTTTTCAATTACAAATTGGCGGTATATATTAACGAACCTGCACCTAACGACGCCCTTCATTTTGAATATAAAGATGTATCAAAAGCCAAACCCATACATATTGTAGGATTTGGACCTGCAGGTATGTGGGCTGCGCTACGTTGTTTAGAAATGGGTTACAAACCTATTGTTTTGGAACGTGGTAACAATGTAAAAGAACGCAGACGAGATTTGAAGGCCATTAATCAAGACCATCAGGTAAACCCTGAGAGTAATTACTGTTTTGGTGAAGGTGGCGCAGGTACGTATTCTGATGGAAAACTATACACCCGTAGTCTTAAACGTGGAGATGTACGTCGCATTTTCGAAAGTTTGGTTTTTCATGGTGCAACAGACCAAATATTGGTAGATGCACATCCACATATCGGAACCAATAAGCTCCCTAAAATTGTACAGAATATTCGTGAAGTTATACAGCAGCACGGTGGTGAAGTTCATTTTAATACCAAGGTGACCGATTTCGTTATCAAGGACAATACGTTAAAATCCATTGTTTTAAATGACAATAATGAAATGGCCGTGGATCGCGTAATATTGGCTACGGGACATTCCGCTCGTGACATTTTTGACTTATTACATAAAAAAGATATTGCGCTACAGGCAAAATCATTTGCCATGGGCGTGCGTGTAGAGCATCCGCAACATATCATAGACAGTATTCAATACCACTGCTCTGGTGACCGAAGCGAATTGTTACCTGCAGCTTCGTATAGTTTAGTGGAACAAGTGAAGGAACGTGGCGTGTATTCGTTCTGTATGTGCCCTGGCGGATTCATAGTACCTGCTGCAACTTCCCCTGGCGAGGTGGTTGTAAACGGCATGTCACCATCAAAACGAAATAACCTGTATGCCAATTCCGGTATCGTAGTGGAAATTAATGTGGATAAGGATATTCCTAAATATGAGAAATTCGGGGCTTTGAAAGGATTGGAATATCAAAAGAATTTAGAGCGACTGGCATTCACTTCTGGCGGAAGAACGCAAACTGCCCCAGCTCAGCGATTGACCGATTTTGTAGAAGGAAATTTATCCGTAGACCTTAATCCTACCTCGTACCAACCCGGATTAAACTCCGCTCCCCTACACTCCCTGTTGCCTAAACTTATTGGTAGTAGATTGCGACAAGGCTTTAAGGCTTTTGGCGATAAAATGCATGGTTATTACACGGCAGAAGCAAATATTGTGGGCGTGGAATCCAGAACCTCATCTCCTGTGAGCATCCCTAGAAACGAAAAACTGGAACACCCAGTGATCAAAGGACTTTTCCCATGTGGTGAAGGTGGTGGCTATGCCGGTGGAATTGTTTCTGCAGCAATGGATGGCGAAAGATGTGCCGAAGCTGC
>JAHDDL010000078.1 GCA_020629415.1 Maribacter sp.
GTTGGTTATTAGAAGGACCTGATGACATTTTAAATGAATTTCCTTTCAATAAAACAGATTTAAATATTGAATTGGTTTCAGACTTGGAATCCTATAGAAATTTAAAAGTGCGCATTTTAAACGGTGCCCATACATCAATGGTTCCAGTGGCATACCTATTAGGTGAACGCTTGGTTAAAGACGCTATGAAGAATACCCAAGTCGCTAATTTTATTCATCGAGTATTGATGAGCGAAGTGTTGGAGACTCTAGATTTTCCAAATGATTATAAAGAGCAATTTGCAAATGACGTCGTTAACAGATTTAAAAACCCGGCTCTTGAACATCAGCTGATCAGTATTGCATTGAACAGCACCTCAAAATTTGTAACTCGTTTATTACCTAGCTTAAAAGATTATTTGAAAATAAAAGGAAGTCTTCCCGCAAATATCACATTTGCATTGAGTGCTCTAATTCGCTTTTATGAAGGAAGTTTCAACAATGACAAAATTGATTTAAACGATACTTCTTCGGTACTTGAATATTTCTCTAACACCTGGGAACAATTTAGAGAAAACGACATTGACTTAAATACATTGACTACTAGATTATTGGGCAATTCTGATATTTGGCAAGAGGACCTGAACAAAATAACCGGTTTAACGAACATGGTTTATAACAACCTCAGCAATATTGAAAAATACGGATTTGAAGAAGCTGTTACAATGATAAATTAAGTTAACTATTGATCAATTTACTATGACCATAGACGCACATCAACATTTTTGGCAGTATGAGCCCGTAAAGCATTCATGGATCGATGATGATATGAGGGTAATTAGAAGAGATTTCATGCCTAATGACCTCATTGGTGAATTAAAAGCCAATGCCATTGACGGCTGTGTTGCGGTACAAGCTGATCAAACGTTGGCGGAAACTGAATTTTTAATTAATCTAGCCGCAAAAAACAATTTCATAAAAGGTGTTGTGGGCTGGGTAGATTTACGTGCTTCTACCATTAAAAGCGATTTAGAAAAGTTAAGCAACCATACTATATTAAAGGGATTTAGACATGTGGTACAGGGAGAACCTGATCATAATTTTCTATTAAGAAAGCCATTTTTGAACGGTATAAAAGAACTTGAACCGTTTGGATATACTTATGACATTCTAATTTTTCCGCATCAGCTTGGGGCAACTTTAGAGTTTGTCAAGCAATTTCCAAATCAAAAATTTGTGATTGATCATATAGCTAAACCCTACATAAAAGATGGTTTTTATGACGGTTGGGCTACCATGATGAGAGAAATAGCATTACTGGAAAATGTTTACTGTAAACTATCGGGAATGATTACAGAGGCCGACTACAAAAAATGGAAGCCTGATGATCTATCAAAATATCTAGACCTTGTCCTGACCTCTTTTGGTTCAAAAAGATGCCTTTTTGGTTCTGACTGGCCTGTTTGTCTAGTAGCGGGAAATTATAGCCAGGTTAAAAACTTAGTCACAGATTTCATCTCTGGTCTAAGCGATAACGAACAACATCATATTATGGGAAACAATGCAGTTGAATTTTACAATTTATAAGTATGGATTTAAGACTAAAAGATAAAGTAGTAGTAATAACGGGTGCAGCCGGTCTACGAGGAAGCATTGGGCAAACCATTGTAGAAGAATTAGCTAAGGAAGGCGCTATTCCTGTTATTGTTTGTAGAAATGATCGCGGATATGAATATGAAAAGGAGCTACGTGATAAAGGTATAGACAGCATATTTGTAAAGACAGATTTAACCGATGTTGTACAAATAGAACAAGCGGCGAAGACCATTGGTGATAAATATGGAAAAATAGATGCCTTAATCAATAATGTTGGCGTTAACGACACGGTTGGACTGGAAGATAGCATAGAGAAATTTATGCGCTCTTTAAAGCTTAATCTGGTCAGTTTTTTTGCGATGACCAAGTTTTGCCTACCCTACTTAAAAAAGGCGAAAGGCAATATTTTAAACGTTGGTTCCAAAGTTGCACTTACGGGACAAGGCGGTACTTCTGGCTATGCGGCATCCAAAGGTGGTGTTCTTGGCTTAACCCGTGAATGGGCGGTAGATTTAATTCCGTTCGGCATTCGTAGTAATGCTTTGATCATTGCTGAAAGTTGGACACCAGCCTATGAAAACTGGATCAACAGTTTAGATAATGGCGATGAAAAATTACAATCTATTGTAAAGAACATTCCGTTTGAAAACAGAATGACATCTCCCTTAGAAATTTCCGATGCGGTATTATTCGCTATATCAGAAAGATCATCACACACCACGGGCCAATTTATAACCGTTGATGGTGGCTATGTGCATCTAGATCGATCTTTATTATCTGAAAAATAATTCTACAAAACCGACCAATCCTTATGAACACATCTGAAAAAATACCTGTTGTTGCCAAATCAGTATTGGTGCCATTTATATTGATTACTTCGCTGTTTGCTTTGTGGGGCTTGGCAAATGATATGACAAACCCCATGGTACGCGGTTTTCAAAAAGTACTGGAATTATCCAACAAGCAAGCATCTTTGGTACAGTTAGCATTTTATGGTGGATATTTTACCATGGCTATTCCGGCTGCTTTATTCGTAAATAAATACTCTTATAAAAAAGGGGTTTTATTAGGCTTGGCATTATATGCCATAGGCGCATTGCTATTTTATCCGGCAGCTGCCTATGAAAGCTACCTTTTCTTTTTATCGGCATTGTATGTACTAACTTTTGGGTTAGCGTTTTTAGAAACTACATCTAACCCATACATTCTTTCTATGGGTGCAGAAGAAACAGCCACCAGACGTTTGAATTTTGCCCAAATGTTCAACCCAATGGGTTCTATTTTAGGACTATTGGTTGCTCAAAACTTTGTATTGGGCGCATTACAATCTGATGACACAACAGCAGATGGTGTTCCTATTTTTGACACATTGAACGAAAGTGCCAAAGCCGTTATTAGAACATCTGACCTGGAAATTATTAGAAATCCATATGTAATTTTAGGGCTTGTAGTTTCAATCTTTTTTGTATTGATCAGCGTGGTTAAGATGCCACAAAACAAACATCAAGAGGCGAAGGTGGTTTTTAAGGATTCTGTAAAACGATTATGGAAACAACCAAAGTTTGCTTTTGGTGTGGTCACACAAGCTTTTTATGTAGGTGCCCAGATTATGTGTTGGACCTATGTGTACCAATACGCCGAAACACTTGCCATTGATGCAAAATCTGCTGTTTGGTACGGTTTAGCCGGGTACATTGTTTTTCTAGTAGGTAGAACCATAGGTACTGCCCTCATGGCCAAAATAGACTCTGGAAAATTATTAATGTTTTTTGGATTAGGTGGAATGCTAACCCTGCTGGGCGCAATATTTTTACCGGGTATGTTAGGTATATATTCATTAGTGGCAACCTCTTTGTTCATGTCCATTATGTTCCCCACCATTTACGGTATTGCTTTAGAAGGCCAAGGTGAAGATGCCAAATTTGGAGCTGCATTTTTGGTCATGGCTATTGTTGGGGGAGCACTACTCCCCTTTTTACAGGGTTATATGCTAGATTTAGGTGGTGTTGGATATGAGGACATTACTATTTTTGGAGTTACAGAAATGAGATTTTCATTTGTGCTATCACTTATTTGTCTTGGTGTAGTTGCCTTTTACGGAAGAACTGTTTATAAAAAATATCATACCAACTAATTAATCAATTTTATGAGTTTCAATAAACGTCTTTGTTTTGCTTGCGATTTAAAAGATAACCCAGAATTAATTGCGGAGTACAAAAAGTACCATGCAGAAGGCAATGCATGGCCAGAAATTACAAAGAGCATTAAAGATGCCGGTATCATAGATATGCAAATCTACCTTACAGGTAATAGAATGTTCATGATTATGGAAGTCGATGCTTCTTTTGACCCCGATAAAAAGTCTAAAATGGATGCGGAAAACCCAAAGGTTCAAGAATGGGAAGAACTGATGTGGGGTTTTCAACAAGAACTTCCATGGGCAAAGAAAGGTGAAAAGTGGATAGCCTTAGAACAAATATTTCAACTAGAAAAATAATACACGTTATATAAAACCATATTAAAAACTATCAATCAATTTACTAGCAGTCTGTCATAGCTTTAACAAAAAAGCCAACTTTAACAAGTTGGCTTTTTCTATTTATAAAACTATGGTTATCAATCATTCCAATGGGCATCAATTACCTTTTGTATATGTGGGTAATTTTTATCGGTTTCATTTAATTCTTCCCTAACCTTTATCAACTCTTCTTTTAATTCAGCAATAACCTCTGTATAGTTTGGGTCATTATAAGCATTGTTCATTTCCTTTGGGTCGTTCTTTAAATCATAGAACTCCCACGCTACCGGTGTTTTATTGCTAAAATCATTACCCCAGCTAGCTTTATTATATTCAGCGTTGGGGTCGTCCGTATCTACCCAATACCTTCCGTAAAAAAATATCAACTTATAATCTTTAGTTCTAAGCCCAAAATGTGCCGGATTCTGATGTCTATGTGCCATATGCATCCAATAACGATAATAAGTAGATTGCGGCCAATCTGCCGGTTCTTCCCCTGTTTCCAATATTGATTTAAAACTTCTCCCTTGCATGTAATCTGGCGCAGACCCACCTGCCATTTCAATAAGAGTAGGAGCAAAATCAGTATTATTTACCATGGCATTTGAGCGCGAACCAGCTTTAATTTTTTCAGGATAACGAACAAAGAATGGCATACGCATAGATTCATCGTACATCCATCTTTTGTCTATATAATCATGTTCGCCCAACATAAAACCTTGATCACCGGTGTACACAATAATTGTATTCTCTAACAGATTATTTTCCTCCAAATAATGAATCAGTCTTTTTACATTATCATCTACACCTTTTACACAACGCAAATAGCGCTTTAAGTAATCTTGATACACCTTTGAGGTTATTTCTTTTTCTTCTGGTGTCAACTGCCATTTTTTATGCTCATCTATCCCAATAGTATTTTGATCTCTATATTGTTTATAAATAGAGCTATCTGTATAAATATTCATGGCCTGATTACGAATTAAATTACGTCTAGAGACCGATGAACCAATAATGCGCGTTAGGGAATCGTTCGATCCCCTAGTAGCTACCGAACCATTGTTCTTATTATCATATAAACTCTCTGGTTCCGGAATAAAGGTATCTGCCAGATAATCATTGTAACGTGGGGCATTTTCAAAATCGTCATGTGGTGCTTTGTAATGATGCATTAAAAAGAAAGGTTTAGTTTTATCTCTTCCTTTATCTAACCATTCAATAGTATTGTCCGTAATAACGTCTGTAGAATGCCCTTCTGTCTGTACTACATTGTTTGGCCATTCTTGCTCTCCACGAACTCTAAAATCAGG
>JAHDDL010000040.1:0-28900 GCA_020629415.1 Maribacter sp.
ATAAAATTATGATGTTACTTAAGGTTTTCAATATTTTTTCAAATTAAACACAACGGTCTTGTGTATGAAACGTAGTGTATAAATAAACGCTAACTTTTCGGATTTAGCACGAGCCGAATTTTTTATTTTTATGTTTAATTTTCTTTTCTAAATATAACCAAATAAAAAATTTGGCGTACTTTGTAAATATACAAAAAACTCTCGGAAAGCCTATAATAGCTATGTTTTATACACGTTGTTGTAAGTAGTGCTTTTCACTTTCTGCTTGGTTTTCCGATGTTTGTTATTTAGTTCAAATGTGTGCGTTGGCAAGACATACTCTTTTACAGTTTTGGTGTAGCATTGGCTGATGCGACTGTAAATGTGTATGGCTTATGCGTTGGCATTTTCTACAATTTTAATTTCCTCTTCAGTCAATTCATAATGTTTATAAATCAAATTATCAATTTCATTTTCAATTCCATTTATGCGACTTTTAAGCTCGTTTATCTCTTTATTATATTCATCAAAATATTCTTCCCATTCGTCTTGTTGAGAAAGACTTAATGTGATTTTCTTTTTCTTAAGTTCTGCCAAAAAGGTTTTAAAATCATAATCGTAAAACTCGTTTAGCTTTTTAGATAGTTTGTCAATGCCAAAACTTTCTGTGTTTAATATTCTTTTTCTAAAACGATTAATCTTTTTGTTAAGAGAAGTATATAAAGTTCTTACAGTTTTAGCAGGTTCAGTCAAATCTGAACTTTCAATTATTAAATGCTCTGGAAAACTTATAGTTTCTAAATAGATTCTTTGCATATTCAATCTTCCGCCATTTTTTGGGTCTCCAAGTGAAGCACAAATATTCATTAAATAATACCAAATTAGTTTTGAATTTAACAAGCCTAATAAGGAAAGACTTGAACTATTAATTAAAAATATTGTTTTGTTTATATACGTGCTTTCCTCGTCAAATGCAAAACGTGAACTCATTGCAATTTCTGGATAAATAATTTTTGGGTTATCAATAAGATTGTAATAATCACAAGCTCTTAATTCCCACCAATATTTTCCTTTATCACTACGTTTTTTTGCTTTCTCTTTAAATGGTTCTAAAAATTCTGCAATTCCAGAAAAATTAGTTTTTAGCCAAAACCACGCATCATTTTCATTTTCAAATTCTCCTTGTAAATCTGTATAACCACTTGGAATACAAATTAAATGTTTTCCTTTACTTCTAATTTCAAATTTCCGAACATCATCGCCATCAATAAATTTTTTGATTAATTCGGCAGATTTTGGGTCTTTTGTAATTATATTTTTTTGTACTTCATCGCTTATTATAAAAGCATCATTATAACCCGTTTTTAAACCATATTTAATATCTAATTCTTTGTTGTCAGCAATTGAAATTCCATTGTTTTGAACTTTATTTATAATTGAAAGTTCTTTTTCTGATATTAAATTCCATTTTTCTTGTTGAAAGATTTCAGGTTTTAGATTTATTCCCTCATTTGTCAGGCTAAAATCAATATCTAAATTTTTAAGAGTTTGAATTTGAAGATATTTAGCATCATAATCAAAAGCTTTATTGCTAATTATCAAAATCAGAGGTGAAGTAACAGCATCTTGAAAAATATTTAATTCTCCAAAATCAATTAATTTTTCAATTTGTAATTTACTTAAAAACTGCTTTAAATTTTTACCATAAGATGCTTTGATAAATTTGTTTGGATTAATAAAACCTAATAATCCGTTTGTTTTTAAAGCTTTGATACCTAATTCAATGAAATACACATATAAATCTGCTGTACTTAAATATGTCTCAAAATCTTTTTGAAATGAAGGTTTAAACTCTTTAATTATCTCGTGTCTAACATAAGGTGGATTACCAATAATAACATCAAAACCTCCATTTGAAAAAACTTCTGGAAATTCGTTATTCCAATTAAAAGCTTTTTCTCCAGCAAAAGTTGGGTCGTCAATTAAACTGTTACCACATTTAATATTATTGTTTAAAGACGTTAGTTTTCTCCCTTTTTGAGCTGTACGTAACCAAAGTGATAATTTTGCAATTTCCACACTTTCATCGTTGATGTCAACACCATAAATATTGTTTTCTAAAATTGCATTTTCAACTTCACTTAAAACCATTGCATCTCCAAAGAGTTTGGCTTGTAATTCGTCAATATATTGATGTTCTGAAATTAAAAATTCTAACGCTTGATTTAAAAAAGCTCCACTACCACAAGCAGGGTCGCAAATGGTAATTTGTAATAACCATTTTCTGTAATCTTCTAATTTTTGAGTTAAGTTTTTGAGTGTTGCTTTCTTTCTTCCTTTACGCTCTTTTTCGTATTCAGCTTCTTGAATGTCAAGTTCAATTTTCTTTTCTTCACAAAGTTTGCCAACAGTATTATCTACAATGTATTTGGTAATGTATTTTGGCGTGTAAAAAACACCATCTTTTTTTCGTTTTGTTTTGCTTTGTTCAGTTGAAACTCCTTGAATTTCTGCTTGAATTTCGTCAATATCGTTTAAAGAATGTTCAAATATATGACCAAGAATATTTACACTTACTTCACTTTCAAAATCGTAATTGCTTAAATTTACTGTGTGTTTGTACAGTAATTCATCGTTTATTTTGATGTTGTCTAAAATCTCGTCTGGTGCAAACAAACCTCCGTTGTAAGCAAAAATATCGTGTTGCTGTCCTTTATAACCAGAATTCATATAACCGAAATACTTTTGAAAACGGTCGTACAAAGGAAAATACTCATCGTATTTATCTTTTAAATCTGTCCATTGGTTTACTATAGACCTAATTGAATTAGGTGGAAGTAATAATCTGTCTTCTGCAAAGAAGATGAATAAAAAACGGTCAAGTAATTTTTGCGTTTTCTTGAATAAGGTTAGTTTGTCGTATTGCGGATTTTCCTTTTGGATGCTATCAAAAACCTCATTTCTGAAAGATGCGTAGTCTTTGTAAAGTTCTTTTGTGATTTTTTCCTCTTGCGTTAAGGATTCGTCCTTAATTTTTTTGGGAATGTCTTTTAAAAGATATTCAGATGAAAGACAAAGCCAAAGGATATTAAAACGTTCTTTCGTTAATTGGAATAAATTAAATTCCTCAAAATCTACTGCGTTGTCAATGTAAAAACGCAACTTCTCAAAGTTGGAAGTAATTACATAATTACAACCAGGTTGGTTGTTTTTATATCCAAATGCTTGAGTTTCTACTTTGCTTAAATCGGTTGTGTTAGTCCCTTTAAGTTCAATTACTGCAAGTGCTTTTTCTCCTTTTAGAATCGCTCCATCAGTCTTTTTTGAGCCTTTTATGTTTTTTAATTCCGTTGTGAGATTAAAGTCAGGTGTTGGGTTTTTAACGTATCCAAAAACGTTTACAAAAAGGTCAATCAGAAATTCGCCTTGATATTGTTCCTCTTTGGAATTTCGGATATTTTCTTGAATGGTCGGATTGTGGAAATGGCTTGTAAATCGTTCGTAAGCTTGATTAACTTTTTCGGACTCCAATCCTTTTAAATATTTGTTTAGAACAGAGTTCTGAAATAAGCTCATAAAATTTTAATCTTTTTCCTCAAATTTAATATTATTCCGAGCGTTGGCAAGAAACAGCTCTTTTATTTTTTTCAGCGTTGGCTTTCGTGTCGGAAAAAAAAATAAATGTGCTGTTTGAGCGTTGGCGTTTATAGTTCAAATGTTGATGTTTAGCACGATTTCCGCATTACTTACAACAATTGTATATGTACACAATTGCACATATATCTTTTATATCACAACTAATATAAAACAAAATAACCATCACTTTTCAATGATGGTTATTAATATCAATTAGATAACATCTTACAACTTAGTTACCTTTTTTGTAATCTGCCAAGAACTTCTCTAGACCACTATCTGTTAAAGGGTGTTTTAAAAGTCCTGTAATAGCACCTAAGCCACCGGTCATAACATCTGCACCGATTTTGGCACAGTCAATAATATGCATTACGTGACGTACAGATGCCGCTAAAATTTCAGTTTCAAATCCGTAGTTATCATATATCAAACGAATATCCGCTATTAAACCTAAACCATCTGTTGAGATATCATCTAAACGACCAATGAACGGAGATACATAAGTTGCTCCTGCTTTTGCAGCCAATAAAGCTTGACCTGAAGAGAATACCAAGGTACAGTTAGTTCTGTATCCTTTATCTGAGAAATACTTGATCGCTTTTACACCTTCTTTGATCATAGGTACTTTAATTACGATCTGTGGGCTAATTTTAACCAACTTCTCCCCTTCTTCAACCATTCCGTCAAAATCGGTAGAAATTACCTCAGCACTAACGTCACCGTCTACCAAGTCACATATTTTCTTGTAATGTGCCAAAATATTATCGGCACCTGTAATGCCTTCTTTAGCCATTAAAGATGGGTTTGTGGTAACACCATCTAAAATACCCATATCCTGGGCTTCTTTGATCTCGTCTAAATTTGCTGTATCTATAAAAAATTTCATCTGTTACTAATTTTTAATTTATAATCAATGTCCCTAAAGCAATGCCTTAAAGATTATTTATTTTAAAAAATCTACTACTTGTTGGTATACTTGATCTCCGGTAAACCCAAATTTTTCATCAAGTACGGTTGCCGGTGCAGAGTACCCAAAGTGCTCTAAACCGAATACTTTGCCATTTGGTCCTGCCAAACCTTCCAAGTTTACAGGTAAACCTGCCGTAAGACCGAATACCGGTTTGTTCGGTGGAATTACCTTTTCTTGATAAGCCTCTGACTGTTGCCTAAATATACCTTCTGATGGTATTGAAGCGATATTTACTTTCAACCCTTCTTTTTCTTCCAATAATTTTGTTGCAGCTACTAATGTTGCCACTTCAGAACCGTTTGCTATCAAAATTACATCTGGATCAGCTACTTCTTGTACCAAGTACCCTCCTTTTTCAGCTCCTAACGCTTCCTCATAGCGGTTACCGCTTTTCGCAGGAATATCTTTTATGCCTTGACGGGATAAAATAAGTCCGGTAGGTGTTTTTTGGTTTTCCATGGCCATTTTCCAAGCCACGTTCGTTTCTTGAGAATCTGCAGGACGCAATGCTACAAAACTTTGCTCGTGGCTATGGTTCTTTAATTTCTCCAACAAACGTATTTGAGCTTCTTGCTCAATTGGTTGGTGCGTTGGGCCATCTTCTCCTACCCTAAAGGCATCATGTGTCCACACAAACTTTACCGGTAGCTCTTGAATACAGCTTAAACGAATTGCTGGTTTCATATAATCGGAAAACACAAAGAATGTGGCCACTACTGCCATTACCCCACCGTGTAGTGCTATACCGTTTGCCATAGTGGCCATGGTCAGTTCCGCTACACCTGCCTGCAAGAAAGCACCTGAGAAATCACCTTTTTGTAAAACACTGGTTTTCTTTAAGAACCCATCAGTTTTATCACTGTTGGATAAATCTGCAGAGGATACGATCATGTTCTCTACGTTCTGTGCCAAGTAAGCCAACACATTGGAAGATGCCGCTCTTGTTGCCTGACCTTCTTTTTGCGCTACAGAACCAAAATCTAGGTCTGGCAACTTGCCTTCCAAGAAACCGTCTAATTTGGCAGATAGCTCCGGGTTCTCTGAACGCCAAGCATCTATTTCCCTTTTCTTTGCTTGAGCTTCATCTTTCTTTTTATTGATGATGCCTTCGTAGTACTCTTCTACTTTTGAATAGATGTCAAATGGATTATCTACATCTGCGCCTAAATTTGCCAAAGTCTTTTCATAATCCGCACCTGTATCGCCTATTGGCTTACCGTGCAACTCTGTATACCCTTCGTACGGAGTTCCATCTGCAGTTACACAGCCTTTACCCATTATGGTCTGACCAATAATCAAAGTTGGCTTTTCGGTTTCTGCATTGGCATCACTCAACGCCTTTCTGATTTGATCATGATCGTGGCCGTCTATAGTAACTACCTTCCATCCCCATGCTTCATATTTCTTTGCCGTATCCTCAGAAGTTACCTCATCTGTTTTAGAGGATAATTGAACATCGTTAGAATCATAGAACATGATAAAGTTACTTAAGCCCAAATGACCTGCAATTCTACCTGCACCTTGAGAAATTTCTTCTTGTACACCACCATCTGAAATAAAACCATAGATCTTATGATTCATCCAATCTCCAAAACGAGCTTTCAGGAAATTGGCCGCTACCGCTGCACCAACACCCATAGTATGCCCTTGGCCTAATGGACCAGAAGTATTTTCAATACCTCTTGCCACATCTACCTCTGGGTGACCCGGTGTTACCGATCCCCATTGTCTAAAATTAGAAACATCATCTTTTGAATAGTTACCCAACAAATAATACTGAGCATACATTAAAGTAGATAAATGACCTGCATCCATAAAGAAACGGTCACGAAACGGCCATTTCATATCAGAAGGATCGTAATTGAAAAATTCAGAATATAAAATGTGCATGTAGTCTGCTCCTCCCATCGGGCCACCTGGGTGTCCAGAATTTGCCTTTTCTACCATCGCTACAGCTAATGCCCTTATATTGTCGGCTGCTAATTGATCTAGTTCCTTGTTCATTATATTATTAGATTATTTTTCAGGTTCGTGTTTATTTTACTATCTACTAAAATTCTCCCTCAAAGATACTTTATAATGGGCGCTAATTAAAATATTTCCCCTAACATAATTCTATAGTATTCAAGTATTAAAGCCCTGATTACTTCTTAAATAACACAATAGCGTTCTCGAAAGGGTTTTCGGAAAATGCAATATCTTCATAATTTTGGATGCATATTAGTTTATCCCCTACAAATTAAGGAGTTACAGTTGTTTGTACGATGTATTTATTATTTGTAAAATGTAAGCCAAAATACCAAGGCATTCCACACGGTTTAAGCTTTCTTAATTACGTATAAAAAATATCACATTAAAATAGCTTTATGTATACCACCTCACAGTCCTTGAGCTGTATGTTCTTAACAACCATAAAGCTAGTTTTAATTCATTGACCAAGGACAAAGCAATACTAACACCGACGTATTTTTTTTACTTCAGAATTGTACAAAAGAATAGAAGTTGTTTAATAGCTATCTATTTTTTACGATAGCTTCATCGCCTTTGCCTATAATAACCAAATTGGTCGTAGTCAAGAACAAGCCGGTTTCTACAATGCCCGGAATGGTTTTTAAATGCCGCTCTAATTCGGTTAATTTCATATCGCAATCCCAAATATCAATATCAACAATGTCGTTGTTTTCATCGGTCTTATAGTGATCATTTCCGTTCATTCGTTGCACAGGACTAAGCCCCATGTCGTTCAATTCGTTAATAATCAACTGTGTAGCAAACGGTATGGTCTCAATGGGCAATTTAAATTTTCCCAATTTGGAAATACTTTTAGATGCATCTGCTATTATAATATTCAAATCAGAATTATGTGCAACAATTTTTTCTCTTAGTAGCGCTCCACCACCGCCTTTGATCAATTGAAAGTTTTCATCTACCTCATCGGCCCCATCAATAGTAACATCCAACCTTTTTGCCTCTGCAAGGGTTATTACGTTAATACCTAAGCGGGTTGCTAATTTCTCTGTTTCGTTAGAGGTTGCAACAGCTTTGATTTCCATGCCGTTTTGTACCATTTCACCAATGGCCTCTATCATATAAAATGCCGTGGATCCTGTTCCTAGTCCAACCGTCATTCCAGACTTTACATATTTTACCGCTGCCAATGCCGCTACTTTTTTCTCGTTTACCGCGCTCACTTTTTGTTCAATTAAAGTTTATCCGGCCATAAAGATATTTAGAATTAATAGATAGCATTACCTAAAGGGTAAAGTAATATCTAAAATTTTGCGATTTATGCTTATGCAACCTTACCTCAGATAATGTTTTAGTGGTCAATGCTTATACCATGTTCTATAAACTGTAGTGATAACAACGGTACATGACAACAGAAAATAGACCTGTTTACTATGTAGTTATGACATAAATTTCTTAGGTAACTGTTTATAGAATTGGACATAACAAGTAATTGGCAATTAGTCTGATCAACGTAGTTCTTTAAAGTTGTTGTTAAAGAACCTTCAGCATCTAATTTATAATAGTTATGAGAGATCCTAACTAGGCTATCGTTTAAAATTTTGTGATTTAATTTTTGTAATTCATTTGATGAAGCCGATGTTTTCCGCATACTTGCAATTTGAACCGTACTATTAAAATAACGTGCCAATTCTACTACCGGTTGTAATTCTTCTAGCTTAAATAAATGATTGATTTCCGATAGTACCGAAATGGATGCTAGATCTTCAAAACGTGCCCTTGGCGGAATTACCATTACAGGACAATGATAACCTTGGTTCAAAATTTTTACCGTATTCCTGCCTAAAAATATAGATTCATCATCGGCACCACCGCTAGTACTTAAAATTATAAAATCTATGTTATGCGCTTTTACCGTCTCTTTCACCTCATCTACCAACATGGAAAAAGTAGAAATTGAGCTATACCTATGTATCGGATTTCTGTATTCCTTTTTAATGCGATATATGGTTTTTTGTAATCCTCTTTTTGAAGCGGCTTGTGCGGTACAGCCTTTTGCCGTATCTAAAACCTTCCCCGCCATTAAGCGATTGCTGTGCATTTCTGGTGTGTAGGCATTTACAAAATGAAATACACATTCAAATTCTGCAAATAAGTGAACAGCATATGTAATGGCATTCCAGGCCGATGGTGAAAAATCTGTAGGTATTAAAATGTTTTTCATAAACGAAGCTCATCATTTGATGATAAAAATACTTCTGCAAATGAGTTGAAACTATGACATTCGTCAACTTAGAAAATTACTTAGAAACCATCCACAAGTTCCTGTAACGTATCTATTTTTACGACCCCGATCTTTTTACCTTCGGTCTTTATAAGTCCTTTTTTCTTAAAATCAGAAATCATACGTATTAAGGATTCTGTTGCAGCACCAATGATATTTGCATAATCGTCCCTGCTTAGGGTCAGTGCCAGAAATCCGTTTTCATCTTCGCCGTAATTTTTCTTAAGATAAATAAAGGCTTCCGCCAACCGCTGTTTTACCGTTTTTTGAGACATGTTTACGATCACGTCATCGGCCTCTTTTAAATCATGGGCCAAATGCCGTAATACTTCCAAAGAAAAATTAGGATTGGTGTTCAGCGTATTAGATATAATTTCTTTGGGTATAAAACATACTTCCATGTCACTTATGGCCATGGCGCTTAAATTGGTAAAATCTTCCGCTATGACGGATCGTTGCCCCATTATCTCGCCAAGGTTGGTCAGTTTTACAATTTGTTCTTTACCATTAGCGCTTAATTTAGATAATTTGGATACACCGTTTCTTACACAAAAGACGCCATCTAACTTTTGACCCTCAACAAACAGGGCTTCTCCCTTTTTTATCTTCCGGGATATTTTAGAGTCCGAAACCTTTTTTAATTCGTCTTTATTTAACGCACGGAGAGAATTAAACTGCCTTATTATACAATTTTCGCATCTATTTTCCATGGCATTATCTTTAAGTATAGGGCAAAATTACACAAGCCCATACTTGTAAAAAGTGACAATTATCATGTTTTAGAAAGTGTTTCATTTTCACCTTTGTAAAATATTAGTTTATAATTATGCAGGCAAATACATGTTTTCATTGCGGAGATCCTTGTGACAAACAACTGATAACATTTGACCAAAAATCATTTTGTTGTAGCGGTTGTAAAACTGTTTATGAAATATTTTCTACCAACGACCTTGATCATTATTATGAGTTGCAAGAAGCCGCAGGTTCTACACCAAAGGCCATAGAAGGAAAATATGATTTTCTAGATAATGAAGAGATCGTATCTAAACTGACGGAATTTAATGATGATAATATTGAAATCATAAACCTATATATACCCACTATCCACTGTAGTTCATGTATTTGGATTTTAGAGAATCTGAACAAACTAAATAGGCACGTAACAAACTCACAGGTAGATTTTCCAAAAAAAACTATAAGGGTTACCTATAAAAACCAAAGTTTTAGCCTAAAGGACTTAGTTTTGCTTTTGGCAAAAATTGGCTATGAGCCATATATATCGCTAGAAGATTTTGAGGGTAAAAAGAAAACAGCTGACAGAAGTTTAATATACAAACTTGGTGTTGCAGGTTTTGCCTTTGGCAATGTCATGTTTCTTTCCTTTCCAGATTATTTTGACCTTGGCTCTAGTGCTGCCTCTGGTGGTGAATATTGGCTGAACGAATATCAAGATTTATTTAGATGGATGATGTTCATCTTTTCCTTACCCGTAGTTTTCTATGCCGGTTGGGATTATTTTGTGTCCGCATACAAAGGATTACGTGCCAAACTCTTAAATATTGATGTGCCCATTGCCCTAGGTATTCTAGTACTGTTCATAAGAAGTACCTATGATATCACTTTCAACCTGGGCAGCGGTTTTTTTGACTCCCTAACCGGTCTGGTATTTTTTCTTCTATTGGGCAAGTTCTTTCAACAAAGAACCTATAGCTTTTTGTCTTTTGAACGCGATTATAAATCATACTTCCCCATTGCTATTACCAGACTAAACAAAAACGGCAAGGAAGAAACCGTACCTGTTCAGGAAATTATAAAAGGTGATAGAATATTGATCAGAAACGAAGAGATGATTCCCGTTGACGGTACCTTGGTGTACGGTAATGCACAAATAGACTACAGTTTTGTTTCTGGAGAATCTGAACCGGTGGCCAAAGAAATTGGGGAACAAGTTTTTGCCGGCGGAAAGCAATTGAACGGTGTTATAGAAATGATCGCCCTAAAATCAGTTTCTCAAAGTTACCTGACCCAGTTATGGGGCAATGCGGTTTTTAAAACGGACAAAATAACCGCCTTCCAAAACCTTACGGATAGTATTGGCAAACGTTTTACCATTGCAGTACTTACCATTGCATTTTCGGCTACAGCCTTTTGGTTATACCACGAACCTTCCAAAGCTATGAACGTTTTTACTGCGGTACTGATCATTGCCTGCCCGTGCGCCATAGCATTGGCCTCTCCATTTACCTTGGGGAATATGCTGCGTATTTTTGGGAAAAAGAAATTCTATATCAAGGACACCCAAACCATTGAACGGTTGGCAAAGATAGATACCGCCATTTTCGATAAAACGGGTACGATCACCACATCCCAAAAAAGTACGGCACACTATGAAGGTATGCCATTGACCCCAGAGGAAGAATCCTTATTGAAGAATACCATTAGGGCCTCTAACCACCCTTTAAGCAGATCTTTATATGATCTACTCAAAGAACAGAATATCATTACTTTAGATGAATATGAAGAGCATGTTGGCAAAGGTCTTGAAAGCTCAAAAGATCAAATAAACATGAAAATAGGATCGGCAAATTTTGTTGGCAAGAATAGCTCAGAAAGCCTATTGGACACCTCTATTTATATCAGCGCTAATAATACTTATAAAGGCAGGTATGTTTTTCATAATCAATATCGCGAGGGAATTTCATCTGTCTTCAAAAACATGTCAGAATCAATGAATCTGGCCATACTTTCAGGTGATAACGAGGGAGAAAAAGAACGGCTAGAGGCACTGCTGCCAAAACTGACGCCTTTATACTTCAACCAAAAACCGGAAACTAAACTAGAGTTCATAAAATCATTACAGGATCAAGGCAAAAAAGTATTAATGGTGGGCGATGGATTAAATGATGCCGGTGCACTTGCACAAAGTAATGTTGGTATTGCCATATCAGAAAACATCAATGTCTTCTCCCCTGCCTGCGATGCTATTTTAGATGCCTCTAAGTTTCAACAGCTTTACAATTATATACTTGCATCTAAAAAAGCAATGCGCGTTATAAAAATGAGTTTTATAGTATCACTACTCTACAATTGTGTGGGTCTATATTTTGCAATTACCGGACAATTAGAGCCCGTGATTGCCGCAATCCTTATGCCTTTAAGCTCCATCAGTATTGTTGTTTTCACCACCGTAATGACCAACCTTATTGGCAGAAAGCTTACATAATGAACATATAATCCACTAAATTTTTTAAACGGCATCGTTCTTTAAATAATAAGACAGATGCCTTTTTAATTTGCGCTTTTTCCCCGCATATTCATACAACTAGAACCATAAGTACAGGTACTTACCAAACCAGTTTTACCTATTGATATTCAACTACTTAAAACTCAAAATACATAACTTCAATTATCCGGAATTTTAAATAGTCCAAGAAAAGTTTTAAAGTATGACAATTGTCATTTTCTAAGGTTTGCTTCACTCTTACTTTTACCGAATAAATCAGTTAGGTATGAGTGTAATTTATGTTTTGCTAGCTATAAGTCTAGTAGTGGCAATTATCTTTTTTGTTGCTTTCATCGTATCGGTCAGGCAAGGACAATATGATGATGCTTATACCCCTTCTGTACGTATGCTTTTTGAAGATGAACTCGTGAAAACAGGTAATGAAGTAAAGAGTAAAGTAAAAAATTGAAACTAAAGGACATTTGCAAATTAAAAGGAGTCTCTTCTCTATTTACTTTTCTCTCTGTTCTTCAATTTAGAAAAATAAAATCCAACTAAATAAACAAGTATAATTATGGAAGTACAGCAGTTTTATTACGATAACAAAATCGTGAAAAATTTCCTATATGCAACCATGTTCTGGGGTATAGTGGGTATGTCAGTGGGCTTATTGTTAGCCTTTATGTTCATGTTCCCCAACCTAACCGATGGTATCTCATGGTTAAGTTTTGGTCGCTTGCGCCCGTTGCACACCAACGCGGTAATTTTTGCATTTGTAGGTAATGCTATTTATGCCGGAGTATATTACTCTACACAACGGCTTTTAAAGACACGTATGTATAGTGATTTCTTGAGCAAATTCAACTTTTGGGGCTGGCAATTGATTATAGTTGCAGCTGCCATAACGCTACCATTAGGTTACACCAGTTCTAAAGAATACGCTGAGCTTGAGTGGCCTATAGATTTGGCCATTGCAGTGGTATGGGTGGCATTTGGTATAAACCTTATTGGTACCATGATCAAAAGAAGACAGCGTCATCTTTATGTGGCTATCTGGTTTTACCTGGCTACCTTCGTAACCGTAGCCGTACTTCATATTTTTAATAGTTTAGAATTACCTGTTACAGCATTTAAAAGTTATTCCGTTTATGCAGGGGTACAAGATGCATTGGTGCAATGGTGGTATGGGCACAACGCGGTTGCTTTCTTTTTGACTACACCATTTTTGGGTCTTATGTACTATTTTGTACCTAAAGCGGCAAACAGACCTGTATATTCTTACAGATTGTCTATAGTGCATTTCTGGTCCTTGATTTTTATCTATATATGGGCAGGTCCACACCACTTACTTTATTCTGCACTACCCGATTGGGCCCAGAATTTAGGGGTAGCGTTCTCTATCATGTTATTGGCACCGTCTTGGGGCGGTATGATCAACGGACTGTTAACACTTCGTGGTGCGTGGGATAAAGTGCGTACCGATCCTGTTCTAAAATTCATGGTAGTCGCTATAACCGGTTATGGTATGGCAACTTTTGAAGGCCCTATGCTTTCACTTAAAAATGTAAACGCCATTGCCCATTTCAGTGATTGGATCATTGCTCACGTACATGTTGGTGCATTAGCTTGGAACGGATTCTTGACCTTTGGTATGATCTATTATTTGGTGCCAAAAATGACCAAAAACAAATTATTCTCCGTTGGGTTGGCAAACTTCCATTTCTGGATAGGCACCTTAGGTATTATTCTCTACGCCCTACCAATGTATGTTGCAGGTTTTACCCAAGCTTTAATGTGGAAAGACTTTAACCCAGATGGTACTTTGGTATATGGTAACTTCTTAGAAACCGTAAACGAGATCATGCCTATGTATTGGATGCGTGCCATTGGTGGTAGCCTTTATATTGTAGGTGCATGTGTTATGATATACAATGTTGTTCGCACCATTAAAGCGGGTAACGTTATAGAAGATGAACTGGCAGAAGCCGCTGCACTTACCACCATATCTAAACGTAGAACTGCTGGTGAAACATTTCATACTTGGTTAGAGCGTAAACCTATTCAGTTGACCATTTTGGCTACAATTGCCATATTAATTGGTGGTATTATCCAAATTGTACCTACTATTTTGGTAAAATCCAACATACCTACCATTACAAGTGTAAAACCATATACACCTTTAGAATTAGAGGGTCGTGACCTATACATTCGTGAAGGTTGTGTTAGCTGCCATTCACAAATGGTACGCCCGTTTAGAAGTGAAGTAGAGCGTTATGGTGAGTATGCCAAAGCTGGGGAGTTTGTTTATGACCACCCGTTCCTTTGGGGTAGTAAGCGTACAGGTCCAGATTTACTTCGTGTTGGGGGAAAATACTCTGACAACTGGCATTTGAACCATATGTATGATCCACAAAGTACCTCATCTGGTTCTATAATGCCCGCATATGCATGGCTAGTCAGAAATGAGCATGACAGAAGCGACATACAAGCTAAAATGGAAGCTATGGTCACCTTAGGCGTTCCTTATACAGAAGAGGATATTGCCAATGCACATGCTTCAATGGATGCTCAGGCAGAAAAAATAGAAAAGAATTTATATACTGATCCAGATTTTGCAAAATCTTATGAGGCGGACAAAAAGTATGCAGTAGAAAATGGAGAAGATTTCATAGAAATGAGAGACCGTGAAATTGTATCCTTAATAGCCTACCTACAACGCTTAGGTACCGATATTAAGATTAAGGAAACCGGTGAATTATTATCTGATAACTAAAACAAAAAATCATGTTCAAATTTGTAAAAGGTTACATGGAAACTATTGATGGCGTAGCAACCTACCCTATGATATCGTTACTGATCTTCTTTGTGTTCTTCACATTGCTATTTTGGTGGGTCATCACAGCCTCAAAATCATATATAAAAGAAGTTAGCGAATTGCCTTTAGAAGAAGATAACCAACAAAACAACCCATTATGAAAAACAATACAGCCTGGTGGTTAAGAATAACCGTGGCCTTTTTTCTGGTCATAGTACTTATGGAAATTTATATTGATAGCGGTGACAAGCCTGCTTTTATAGCTTACCCAACAATGATGTTCGGTTTTATGGCCCTTATCTTATTGCTATTAATTGCAATTGCCTTTATAGTTCAAGCTATTGAGAATGTTTTGTTCAACACGCTTGATGAAAAAGCAAAACTTCGTTATTTAGAGGCAAAAGAAGAAAAATGGGAATGGACCTGGGGTAAAAAAATGTATGCCAAAATGTTGGGTAGCAAACCAATTGAGTCTGAAGAAGAAATTATTCTTGACCATAATTATGATGGTATACGTGAACTGGATAATAATCTACCTCCTTGGTGGGTATACCTTTTCTACGCCTCTATCGTTTTTGGGGTGGTTTATTTGGCCCGCTTTCATGTTTTTAACGATTATGATCAAGACTTGGAATATGAGCAAGAAGTTGCTGCCGCCCAATTAGAAATAGAAGCATACAAAAAAACCGCGAAAGGCCTCGTTGATGCCAATACTGTTGAATTGTTGACAGACGCATCTGATATTAGTGCCGGCAAAGGCATTTTTGAAAGTAACTGTGTTGCCTGCCATATGGCTGATGGTGGCGGTGGTATTGGACCAAATTTAACCGACAACCATTGGATCCTTGGTGGAGGAATTAAAAATGTTTTTAACACTATATCTGAAGGTGGCCGTGACGGTAAGGGTATGATTGCCTGGAAACAGAACTTAAAGCCCGCTGAAATTGCCCAGGTGGCTAGTTATGTTCTAAGTTTTGAAGGTACGACCCCTGCCAATCCTAAAGCTCCCGAAGGTGATGTTTGGGTAGACCCTAACGCTCCTGTAAAAGAAACTCCTGCTGAGGCAGAAGCTAAAGAGGGAGTTATTGATTCTGCAGCGGTTACCATGAACTGATTACCTTAAGAGGATAAAACCTCTTAAAGCTTATAAAGAGAGAAAGAATGTCACAAGATCAGGATAATTTTAGAGATTCCATAGGTACCATTAAAGAAGATGGTAAACGGGCTTGGGTATTTCCTAAAAAGCCAAGTGGTAAACTTTATGAGTACCGAAAGTATGTAAGCTACGTGCTACTCATTTTCTTGATCGCATCTCCTTTTGTAAAAATAAACGGCAACCAGTTTTTAATGTTCAATGTGCTGGAAAGACGCTTTAATATCTTCGGGTTTCCGTTTTATCCCCAAGATTTTCATCTCTTTGTAATCTCAATGATTATAGGGGTGGTATTTATAGCACTATTTACCGTTGCTTTTGGACGCATATTCTGCGGATGGATGTGTCCACAGACCATATTCATGGAAATGGTTTTCCGTAGAATAGAATATTGGATAGATGGTGATCGTGGTGCCCAAATAAAATTGGACAGACAAGAATGGAATGCCGAGAAGATTCGTAAACGCGTTTTAAAATGGTTTATCTTTTTCATTATTTCATTCATTATAGCCAATGTATTCCTTGCTTATTTAATAGGTAGTGACCGATTGATACAATACATTACCGACGGACCCGCACAACATGTAAGCACCATGGTGTCATTATTGATTTTTACGGGTGTATTCTATTTTGTCTTTGCCTGGTTTAGAGAACAGGTATGTATCATTGCTTGCCCCTACGGACGTATGCAAGGAGTTTTATTAGATAATAAATCTATAGTAGTTGCTTATGACCATAAGCGTGGCGAAGCTGAGAACGGCAGGAAAAAATGGCGTAAAAATGAGGACCGCGAAGCAATGGGTCATGGAGACTGTATCGATTGTTTTCAATGTGTAAACGTTTGCCCTACGGGTATTGATATTAGAAACGGAACGCAACTAGAGTGTGTTAACTGTACTGCTTGTATAGATGAGTGCGATACCATCATGGAAAAAGTGAATCTGCCTAAAGGTTTGATCCGCTACGCTAGTGAAGATGAAATTACCAAGAAAGAGAAGTTCAAATTTACACCTCGTTTAAAAGGGTATACTGCTGTTCTAGTTATTTTAACTGGAGTGCTTGTTGGCATGATGTTCTTGAGAAATGACCTTGAAGCCAACATTTTAAGATTACCCGGTCAACTTTACGAACACAAAGAAGGTAATATCATTAGTAATGTATACACCTATAAACTATTGAACAAGACTACTGAAACAGTAGAAGACGTTCATTTTGAACTAATATCGCCCAAGGGAGAAATTAAACTGGTACGCAACGAGAATTTTGATGTTGAGCCAGAGGCTTTGGCAGAGGGCACCTTGTTCATTGAAATTAACCAGTCTGCATTAAGTGGAGATAAGAACAACCTTAAAATTGGAGTATATAGTAACGATGAGTTAATTGAGACCACTACGGCTCGCTTTTTAGCACCACGTAGTTATAAGTAAAACACCTCAGGGCAAGCCCATGAGGCATTCAAAGGATACAAACTTTTAAATTCAAGGCAAGCTTCAGGGTATTATGCCCTTTGGCGGTGCCAATAAAAACATAGCATCATGAAAATTAATTGGGGTACCGGTATTGTAATAGCTATTATAGCTTTCATTAGTTTTATTATGTTCTTTGTAGTTAAAATGACCACAAGTCATGACGCCAACCATGATTTGGTAACAGAAGAATATTATAAAGCGGAACTGGGCTACCAGAAAGAAATTGATGCCGAAAGAAATGCCATTAACGCTTCTTCACAAATAGAAATTAAAAAATCTCCAGAGGGTTTACTCGTAATTTTTCCTGATGGTTATGATGATACCAATGTTAAAGGTATCGTATCCCTATATAGACCTTCCAACAAGAATTTGGATTTTAATTTGCCCATTAGTTTATCCAATTCACATTTGCTCATACCTGACAATCAATTGTTGGAAGGTCGTTGGGATATTAAAGTTTCATGGCAACATGAAGAAAAAGAGTTTCTTCATAAAGAAAGTATTACATTTTAATCTATGTTATTATCTGCCCTCATACTAGGTCTTATGGGTAGTTTGCACTGCGTAGGTATGTGCGGACCCATTGCCTTTATGCTTCCGGTAGATAGAACGAACAATTATAAAAAGTTTGGGCAAATATTTATCTATCACTTTGGGCGTTTACTTGCCTATGGTATTATAGGCCTGGTGTTTGGGCTGTTAGGGAAAGGACTTTCCATCTTCGGAATACAACAGAAACTTTCTATTACTATTGGTGTTATAATGATTCTGATTGTTTTGATTCCCTATCAAACCTTCAATAAATACAACTTGTCCAAACCTGTTTACAAAATCATATCAAAAGTTAAAAATCAACTGGGCAAAGAGCTTAAAAAGAAATCGCCGGATACTTTTTTGACCATTGGTTTTTTAAACGGATTTTTACCCTGCGGACTCGTATATATGGCGCTCTTTGGTTCTATTGCAATGGGCGATGCCCTACAAGGTAGCTTGTATATGATACTTTTTGGCCTTGGTACCCTACCACTAATGACAGCTGCCATTTATTTTAGTAATTTATTAAAAGGCGGTATACGCCAAAAAGTACAAAAAGCAATTCCTGTATTTGTCATTATCATTGGTGCGCTTTTTATTCTAAGAGGTCTTGGTCTGGGCATTCCTTATGTATCCCCTGCCCCGGTTACCCAATTAGTATCCAGTGCTATAGAATGCCATAACTAATGACAATTTTTAAATAATTCTATTCATATGAAACCGTTACCGAACGAGATTGTACTTCGCCCCAGGTTTCAATTGCACATACCAAAAAATAAAGAAACTGTTCTTAGCAAGTTTGAGCGGTCAAAGGAGAATCCGTTTGTAACGAAACGATTAGATGAGCATGTATTTATAAAATTTAATAAAAAAGAGAACCATTTTTGGTCTCCGCAACTTCACATAGAAATTGATGAGATAGATGAAATTAGCTGCAAGCTTCATGGTGTTTTTGGTCCAAACCCTACCCTATGGACATTTTTTATGTTCGTACATTTCATTGTCGCCACATTATTTATAATTATAGGTATTTGGGCATATTCAAGTGCATCATTAGGCAAAACATATCATATACAAGTAGGTCTTATGGTGCTGTTGGTCCTCATATGGTTTGTGCTATATTTTGCCGGTAGAAGCGGTAAGAAAAAGGGACAACCTCAAATGCAGCAATTACTTGATTTTATGAGGAATGTTATTGATACTTAGTACTCCTTATATTTACCGAACAAATAAAACCCAAAGCTTTCGCTTTGGGTTTATTGTTATTTAAAAATATGGTTAGCTTCTATATTTTAAAAGTAATTACAGGAATACGGGAATGGTTGACAACATCTTCTCCTATACTTCCATTAAACAGATGTGAGATTCCTTTTCTACCATGGGTAGGCATTGCTATGGCATCTGCTAAAATGGTTTTACCGTAGTTTAGTATGCCTTGCTCTACACTGTAATCATTATAAATTTCTACTTGTTGCGCCGAATTGGCTTTCGTTAAAAATTTATTTATTTTTTGATATGCATCTCTATTACTTAAGAATTCGTCGTTGGGTGTATTGATAAAAACAACCTCCATACTGGCATCTAACATTTCCGCAAATTCTTTTGCTTTTTGAAAAGCAGGTAAGTTATCATCGTTAAAATCACATGCAAATACAAAACGATCTAAACTTAAATTGGTTATCTCGCCTTTAATGACCAAAACCGGTACGGTAGCATTACGAACTACTTTTTCCGCATTAGAACCAATAAACATTTCTTCCAGTCCGCTTGCTCCGTTAGAGCCCATTACTATTAGGTCTGCATCATGCTCTTTGGCAATGGCATCTAACTCACTGAATACTTTATAATGTTTAATGACCGGTGTTACGGAAAGTCCTTCCAAATATGGCTTTTCCAGAAATTCCTTTAAATTCTTTTCGGCAAGTTTTACCAGAAATACGGTCTGCTCAATATACATACCGTCAGGAGATGTCAGAATTGCCTGGTTTAGTTCTAGCATGTGAACTACCAATAATTCCACATCGTGTTTTTTTGCCAAATCTGCAGCTGCTTTTAACGCTTGTTCTGACTGTTTTGAAAAATCTGTAAGTACAATTATTTTTTTCATAATAATTTTATTTAGCGATTATTAAGATTAGGAACTTTTAATTCTTTTATTACTTAAACTGTCATTGAGAATAGTTTGGTCTCAGGATTTTTCCTTTGTAGTGGCAGATCGAATGCCATACATACATTTCTAACAAAAGGCCTACCCTTCTCCGTTATTTGAAGATTACCTTCCGTAATATGCACCAAACCATCTTCTTGCATTTCTTTTAACCTATCTAAAATACTGTTCATATGTGGCAGATGTAGTTTAAATTTGCTCCATGAAGTACTAAACTGACACATTAAATTTAAGATATGCCTTCTGATAATCTGATCTTGTTCAGATAAAATATGACCTCTATACAATGGTATAATGTCATTTTCTACCAAATTTTGATACTCCTCTACATTCTTTACATTTTGTGCAAAACCATACCAGCTATCGCTTATACTAGATGCCCCTAGCCCAATCATTAAATGCGTGTTAGAGCTAGTATAGCCCATAAAATTCCTATGTAGATCACCGTTTTCCATGGCCTTGTAAAGTCCATCGGTCGGCAAAGCAAAATGATCCATACCTATTTCATGGTAACCATAGTTCAACAATAATTCCTTACCTGTCTCATATTGCATTCTCTTTTCGTCCCCAACAGGTAAATCTGCATCATTATAACCACGTTGACCATTACCCGCCAACCATGGCACATGTGCATAACTATAAAAAGCAATACGATTTGGTTTAAGCTCTTTGGTCTTTTCAATGGTATAAATTACATGTTCAAGTTTTTGGTGGGGTAACCCAAAAATAATATCATGGCCAATTGATGTATATCCTATTTCCCTGGCCCATTCCGTAACATTTTTCACATTAACAAAAGGTTGAATTCTATGTATAGCCTTCTGTACCGTTTCATTATAATCTTGAACACCAAAACTTACTCTTCTAAAGCCAACATTGTACAAGGCCTGTAGGTGTTCTTTGGTGGTGTTATTTGGATGCCCTTCAAAACTAAATTCTGCATCGGGGGCTTTATCCGCCAGTCTTAAAATTCCATCGATCAAATATTTTAAATTCTCCGGATTAAAGAAAGTTGGTGTACCGCCACCTAGGTGCAACTCTTTAATAATTGGTTTTTCATCAAACATTGCGCTATATAGTTTCCATTCTTTTAAAACAGACTTTATATAGGGCATTTCAACATCGTGTCTTTTTGTTATGCGTTTATGACATCCGCAGAACGTACACATACTCTCGCAAAAAGGTAGGTGTATATAAAGGCTTATTCCGGACACGGTATTACTTACATGAAAACTTCTTTTTACCGTCTTTTCCCATTTTTTTCCCGAAAAAGTATTTACATCCCAAAAAGGAACTGTAGGATAGCTGGTGTAACGAGGACCGGGTACATTGTACTTTTGAACAAGCGAACACATATGAATTTGTTTTTTGACAAACATACACGTCATTACCAGTATAAAATATGATTAATATCAGTTCATGCATTAATGAAAAAAGATAACTTTTTAAAAAACAGGCAATCTATTAATATGCTTATGTAACCTATGTTACCTAAGCAAATATTAAAAACTTATAATTTTGTTTTTCAATTTCTAGGCATGTTATTAAAAGGTTCAAAATTATACAGCATAATTTTTTTAAAATGTCCACGTTGCCATAAAGGTGAATTCTTTGAGGCCAATCCTTATAAATTAAGTAACTTCAACAAGGTTAAGGATCATTGTCCAAAATGTAATTTAAAATATAGCATAGAGCCCAGTTTCTACACGGGCTCCATGTATGTTTCTTATGCCGTAGGTATTGCCGTTGCGGTTGCAACATACGTTTTGTCCTTGATTTTTAACCTTCAACTTTCCTTAGTAAACCTGTTCATAGCCATTGTGGTTGTATTGATTCTGACCATGCCTTGGATTGCGGCAGTTTCAAAATCTACTTGGGCAAACATATTTTTTAACTTTGATAAAAAAATAGCTCAGAAAATTAATTCTAACTAATATGATTCAAGACCTAACGACAGAATACGGAAAAATCTTTGAAGAGGAAATTATTAATGAAATAGTCCAAGTAGGTACGTTCAAAGAAATTCCCGAAGGATATAAACTTATGGACATTGGCGATTTTGTTAGAGGTATGCCCTTATTGATTTCCGGTGCTATAAAAATTTTAAGAGAAGATGAAGATGGGGATGAACTTCTGCTATACTATCTTGAAAAAGGCGATACATGTTCAATGACCATGGCCTGTTGTATGGGCGATAACAAAAGTGAAATTAGGGCCATTGCCGAAATGGACACCAAACTGATTATAGTTCCCATTCAAAAAATGGAAGAATGGACTACCAAGTATAAGTCTTGGCGTAATTTTGTATTCAATAGTTACCATGAGAGATTAAATGAACTTTTGAGCACCCTAGATAATATTGCTTTCCAAAAAATGGATGAACGCCTAATTGGCTACCTAAAAGAAAAGGCAAGGGTTACAAAAGACAATATTATTCACAATACCCATCAAGAAATTGCATATGATCTGCATAGCTCAAGGGTCGTAATTTCCAGACTTTTAAAGAAATTGGAAGAAATGGGAAAAATAAAACTTCACCGAAATTATTTAGAAATATTAGATTTATAAAGCCTCTGTAACCTTTGTTACTGCACAGGTTTCTATACCGCTCTACTTTTGTGTTACTAAATTAAATACATGGAAGTATTGCATATTCTAGGGTATATCAGCGCCCTAATTATTGGTATATCTTTAGGTCTTATTGGCGGCGGTGGTTCTATTCTTGCCGTACCTGTTTTAGCATATCTTTTTTCCATTAACGAAAAAGCCGCTACTGCTTATTCCCTTTTTATTGTTGGTGCAAGCGCACTTATAGGTGGGTACAAACAACATTTAAAAGGTTACGTAGATTGGCGTACTGCTATCGTTTTTGGTATTCCGGCCATTATAGGTGTAACCTTGGTAAGACATTATGTGGTACCGGCAATGCCAGATGTTTTATTCGAAATAGACAATTTTCAATTTACACGTAGAATGGCCATGTTCGGGCTGTTTGCTATTTTAATGATCCCAGCAGCTTACTCAATGCTAAAAAAAGAAAAGTGTATGGAGAATACCGGAACGGTTACCTATAACTACCCTCTAATTTTGTTGGAAGGTCTATTGGTGGGAAGTATTACGGGACTTATTGGCGCAGGGGGCGGATTTTTAATTATACCGGCATTGGTCATTTTAGCAAACGTTGAAATGAAGGTTGCCGTTGGCACTTCTTTGATCATCATCGCTATAAAATCTTTGTTGGGTTTCTTATTAGGTGATGCAATGACTATGCTTATCGATTGGCAATTTTTAGCGCTTTTCACCTTTCTTTCATTGATAGGCATTTTCATAGGTAGCTACCTCAGCAATTTCATTGGCGGTAACAAACTAAAGAAAAGTTTTGGCTATTTCATTTTAGTAATGGCCGCTTTTATATTCTACATGGAATTCTTTAGGTAAAATTTTTCTTATGTGACCAATGTCACTGTACACCTGCATTACATAAGATAATTTTGTGGAATTAATCAAAATATATAGTACAATGAAAGTAGAACAAATATATACAGGCTGTCTTGCACAAGGCGCCTATTACATTGAAAGTAATGGTGAAGTGGCTATAATTGACCCGTTACGGGAGGTACAACCTTACATTAAAAAAGCAAATTCCAATAATGCGAAGATCAAATATATTTTTGAGACGCATTTTCATGCCGATTTTGTAAGTGGCCATGTAACTTTAGCCAAGGAAACTGGTGCAGATATTATATATGGACCCAAAGCCAATCCGTCTTTTGATGCCATTATTGCCACTGACAATCAAGAGTTTAAAATTGGCAATGTTACTATTACGGCCCTGCACACTCCTGGTCATACTATGGAAAGTACCACCTATTTTTTACGTGATGAAAAAGGAAAAGACTATGCTATTTTTAGTGGAGATACTTTATTCTTGGGTGATGTTGGTAGACCTGATCTTGCTCAAAAAATGGGCGTATTAACAGAGAAAGACCTAGCAGGATTCTTATTTGATAGTCTTCGTGAAAAAATTATGCCGTTGGCAGATGACGTAATAGTTTATCCTGCTCATGGTGCCGGTTCTGCTTGTGGAAAGAATATGATGAAAGAAACGGTAGATACTTTGGGTAACCAAAAGAAAATGAATTATGCCTTACGTGCAGATATGACGAAAGACGAATTTATTGACGAGGTCATTGACGGATTGCTACCTCCACCGCAATATTTTCCATTGAACGTTAAAATGAACAAAGAAGGCTATGAGGACGTTAAAAAAGTTTTGGAACGTGGCACAAGAGCTTTATCACCAGCTGCTTTTGAAGCGGCAGCCAATGAAACTGGTGCCATTGTCTTAGATGTTCGTCATCAAGATGATTTTGCAAAAAGTCATATTCCACGTTCCATTTTCATTGGATTGGATGGTAGTTTTGCTCCATGGGTAGGTGCTTTAATTGCAGATGTTCAACAACCTTTATTGTTGGTAACTCCTGTTGGTATGGAAGAAGAAACCGTAACTAGGCTTTCTAGAGTAGGTTTTGACGGTACTTTAGGTTACCTAGAAGGCGGATTCGATGCTTGGAAAAAAGCGGCAATGGAGTATGATACCGTAAGTCAGGTTGATGCAGACGGACTTAAA
The DNA here is from genome assembly GCA_020629415.1 of Maribacter sp. GTDB lineage: Bacteria > Bacteroidota > Bacteroidia > Flavobacteriales > Flavobacteriaceae > Maribacter > Maribacter huludaoensis. The sequence goes on from JAHDDL010000040.1 coordinate 24,829, forward strand.
AAAGCAATTGAGACTGAAAACGTTCCTGTTTTTGATGTGAGAAAAGAATCTGAATTTTTATCTGAACATATTATAGATGCAGTGAATACTCCGCTTGACTTTTTAAACGATCATTTAGCTGAATTCCCTAACAATAAACTTTTCTACGTGCATTGCGCGGGCGGATATAGAAGCATGATCGCTTCTTCAATTTTAAAAAGTAGAGGAATACATAATCTAATAGATGTTAAAGGCGGATTTAAAGCAATAAAAGAAGCTGGAGTTTCCGTTTCTGAATTTGTTTGCCCTACAACATTATAATTTTTTTATTGGTTGATTTTTGAAAGAAACGGTCATATATAAAGACCATTTCTTTCTATTGTTGAATATTAATTTTAAATAAAATACCATGTCATTTTTAAGCACACTCTTTGGTAAAAAAGATCAAGAAGCTACAGGTAATATTACCGTATTGAACAAGAACGAATATGCAACGCAAATTGTAACTAACAACATTAAACCTTTTGATGTTAGAACACCATCTGAATATAATAGTGGTCACATTAAAAAAGCAATAAACGTTGATATTTTCAATGCCGGCAATTTCAATAGTTACTTTGAAAAATTAGATAAAGAGAAACCGGTATATGTCTATTGTAGATCTGGTGCAAGAAGCCAAAAGGCTGCTCGCAAATTATTAAAAATGGGCTTTGTACAAGTATATGATCTAAAAGGGGGATATAATTCCTGGAATTAAACCAAGTATATACTTTAAACTATTAATTATTTAAATATCAAATACTTACACTTAAACAATAAGCGCCTTGTAAATCATATAATTAACTATTAATCTTATACTCATGAAAAAGATATTTTTATTACTAGTGGCTGTTTTAGTGCTAAGCTGTAAAGATTCGTCAAAAGTAAAAGATGATAATAATGTAGTGAGCTCAAATGCTATTGAAACTAGCAAAAACGCTACTATTAATGACAGTATTCTTCTCGAAAAAGGAAAAACGTTTGCCCAGAGTACCCAAAAAGTTTTAGGCAAAAACCTAATGGCCAGCTTACAAAAAAGCGGTGCTGTAGGTGCTGTAGAATTTTGTAATGAAAAGGCCTACCCTCTAACAGATAGTATGGCTGTTGTGCACAATGCAAAAATTAGAAGGGTCAGTGACAAACCAAGAAATACCAACAACCAGGCAAACAAAGAAGAACTTGAGTATATTGAATTTTTTAAATCAAAAATTAATAACAACGAGTCTTACCAACCTATAGTAACTAATGAAAATGGAAAACCTAAATTCTATTCTCCTATTGTTACCAATACCATGTGCTTAAATTGTCATGGGGTTCCAGAGACGAATATAGATTCAAAAGTTACCCTTCTATTGAACGACAAATATCCGTATGATCAGGCTATTGGTTATAAAGAGAATGAAGTAAGAGGTATATGGAGTATAACTTTTAACGATAAAGAAAATAATTAAGATATGACATCAATAATTCCTATTCAAAATTTAAAATGCGGTGGCTGTGCCAAAACAATTGTATCTAAACTAGAAGAAATTTCTACCGTTACCAATGTATCGGTAAATGTTGAAACATCATCGGTTTCTTTTGATGCAGTAAATCAAGAAGATATTAATACCGTAAAAACTAAATTAAAAGCAATTGGCTACCCCAGTATTGACGAAGAGAATTCAGTACTGTCAAAAGCAAAATCCTTTGTGAGCTGTGCCACGGGAAAATTATCTAATTAAAGTATAGGAATATTTGAAGAAGAAGTAATTAACGGTTACTTCTTCTTTGATTTAAAACCATGCATTAACTGCCCTAAAAAACCTTCTGGCAATTCCTCATCTCCTGGGTACCCCAATCTTACATCACCACTATCTTCTGGTATGTAGTTGGTTTTAAATATATAATCCCACAAGCTCAAGCTAATTCCGAAATTTACACCGTATGTTCCCTCTGGTAAATCATAGGCATGATGGTATAAATGCATTACAGGGTTATTTAAAATATATTTTAATGGTCCCCATGTAATCTTTATGTTAGAATGGTTAAAATGCCCAATGGCAATTGCAGCAAAATGTACAACGTAAGCTTGTTCCGGTTCAAAGCCGCCAAGTAGCATTACACCAAAAGTTTTTAAAGGTTTATAAAGAATATTCTCCATCCAGTGGTAGCGTAAATGCGCGGCAAAGCCCATTTCTTTTACACTATGGTGTACTTGATGAAACTTCCATAAAAAAGCATATTTATGCAGTAATGTATGGGTAAACCATTGTACAAAATCCAACACCACAAAAAATAACAATAACTGACCCCACATAGGCCAACTAGATGTATCTATAACGGCTAAACTATTGGCTTTAATACCAATATCTTCAAAGAAAACCCCTAGTATCTTGTATATTCCACTTATGGCAATGGCAAACAAAAAGAAGTTGAAAAACATATAAAAGGCATCTAACCAAAAATCCTTTCTAAAAACACCTTGATTTTTTCTCCATGGAAAAAAGATTTCAAGTGCCCAAACAATGAGGGAAATTAAAATGAGTCCCCAGAAATAATTAAGATACCAAGGCACATCGAAAATGATAGATTTCCATGTCCAACTTAATGTTCCGGTAATCGCATTTAAAAACGCCTCTACATATGCTTCCATTGCACGCTAACTTTTTACAAAAATACTGTAATTATATTGCCCTTTATGTAACCAAAGTTACTTTAGAAATCTTGCATAACCATTAATTTTGACCTGACCAATGTCATATGCCACGTACTTAAAATACAGTACTTTGGCAAGGGCAAAGATGTATCAACTAAAAAATATGTTATGTTAATCAATACTATATTGCCAACATTACAATTAACATTTAAAACTAGCGTCATGAAAAAAAATATGGGAACCACAGACAAATACATAAGATTTATTATTGCAGCTATTCTTCTAATTGCATTTTTTACAAATGCGGTAACCGGTGTTTTAGGTTATATTGCGTTAGCCGTTGCAGCTATTTTCATATTGACATCTTTCATAAATTTTTGCCCGTTGTACACTTTGTTCGGTGCTAATACCTGTAAGGTTAAAAAGTGATTTAATTTAAAAATTGTAATTGAAAATTATATCCAAATGAAACATATCTACCTTATTGAAATATAGGTTTGGGTTGTTCGGAATATTTCCATTTGCAATTTTAGAAGTGATCAATAGTTCTGGTCGTAAATGTTTTAACTTTTTAATAGTAAAGAAAACATCTAAATTAATATGGGTGTAATCTGGTAATGCGTATTTGTTCAAAGTAGCATCGGTTACGCTACCCTTCCAATGTTTTCCAATACTTAAAATAGTTTTTAGATTTAATTCTTCATCAATTACATTAGAAGTATTTACATAGTTGAACACCAACGCATGATTATCAGCTGAGCCTTCGCTACGTTCTCTTTTCTGAAAACTGAACAGGTCTTCCCTACCCCATTCTCTAGGTGATAAAAATTGACCGTTCGGCAATATTCTATCGTAACCTAATGATAGTAAACCTACTTTACTTTTATACCCAATTTTTAATCCTACTATGTCCGATGAATTTTGATTGTAATACCTGAGAGAATCTATACTATTACCACCATCACCTACCTTATTTTGATGCAGCCACTCCCCTTCTAAACTAATAGTTTTAGATACTTTTAATTTAGGTTTGATGTAGATGGAATTAAAAACGTTATCCACATACTGGTTCCAGACATTTACACTTAATTCCTTTGACAGCTTAAATTCGGCGTTAGCCATTAATATATAGTCAGATTCAGTATTATCAGCATATGCCGATGCATTACCATACATATTTCTACCTACGGGATAAGTTCCAATACTTTCCCCAATACCATAAAACTCCCCTGTTGACCTTGGTGCTATTTCATTTAAAACGCCCAATTGAAACTTTGCCTTTTCTGCACTAAAATGATACCAAAAACCCTGAACCAAAGTAGGTATCATTCTACCATCTTCGGGGTTGATCAAGGGTGTATTGATCTTCATTCTACCTAATGTAAAGGTGTGCTTATTTAATTTATATTTCGCATA
>JAHDDL010000040.1:29000-30498 GCA_020629415.1 Maribacter sp.
CCCTTATTTGATGTCATCATATAATACGTACGCCATTGCCCTGAAAGGGTTCCTTTTTTCTTTACCGCTACAGAATCCTGTGGAATAGAAAATATAGGCAAACAAATAATGACCAGATATACTAATCTCATGTAGGTTATTTCGTTTTAGTAATTCCGTATGTCTCTTTATAGAAATCAATTATAGGTGGGAATGGTCCATTTTTATGCTGCTCAGCGGTAAAATCATCTACCCAAGGTCCGTACGGTGTAGAAACTGGTTTTAGCTTTTTATCGGGATAATCGTTTTCGGTATTTAGTTTATGTGGTCTGCTAAAGCTGTTTATATAGCCAGCTACATGATAGGCTTCTTCATCGGTTAGCTTAGGATTATCCCAAGTGGCCTGTAAATAGGGCATGTTACTCTTTATAAATTCCGCCGAAGTAATTACCCGGTGCATTCCTGCGCCATCGTTAAAACTATCTTCTCCCCACAATGGTGGATATGTATAACTGTTGTTATCCTCTAGACTTAAAACCCCAGTTCCATTTTCACCATGGCAAATAACACACTCTTTAGTATATACTTGCTTACCTTTTACTAAATCTACCTTTTCATTAGGAATCTTAATTTTTGGATATCCTTTAAACTCCGACTTTCTATCTTCAGGCAAACCTTCGCTCAACCAATCCATATAGGCAACAATGGCCACAAGTTTATCTGAATCTGGCCGAAGCATTCTACCGTTCATACTTCGTTCCATACAACCGTTAATTCGGTCTTCAATAGTACCCACTTTATTTCCCCTTCCACCAAACTGTGGAAAACGTTCTAAAATACCTACCCAAGAACCTGAACCTGCCTGGGCTCCTTTTTGTAAGTGGCAATTGGAACATGCCAAGTTGTTACCGCTATACCTATCTTCAATTTTTGCTGCCCCAGGACCCATAAACCTTGAAGTCTCAGCAATTAAGTAATAACCTTTTTTGACTAGTTCGGGCATTTTATCAATTTCGGACAAAGCATTTTTTGGTTTCCAAACATTTTCATCTTTTTGTTCATCAATGGCTACAACTTCTTTGGTTGCCTGAGAGGAATGATAGGTTAACAGTTTTAAAAATATTACTATAACCAAGGCAATTACTACAGTAAACAGTTTAAAAAATTTCTTAGCAATATTTTGTAATTCATCCATATAAATGTAATCTAACGCTAATTTAAATAACGAATCTATAATTATTATACCATAATGACAGTAACCCAAGTTACACTTGCGTTAAATACATTAACTTACTTTCATTACTATTCAAAAATGTAGAAATTAGTACTTCTAGATTCAAACCAGTTTTACAATCATTATAAATACCGAAACACATGAAAAAAGCGCTTCTTTTATTAATAACAATTATGGCCATACAACTTACTACCGCTCAGGAATGGACGACCCCGATCATAAACGGTTACGGAAAACTTAAAGAATTCACAGATGTAGCAGTTCAACCCGATGCTTCTAAAAAAT
>JAHDDL010000041.1 GCA_020629415.1 Maribacter sp.
TACTTAATACTTTTAACTCTTCACTTCATAAATTTTATTTCCAATTCTGACCACTAAGCTTTAATGCTGCGATCACAATATCCTTTCTACTTATTTGACCTACTAAAATATCATTCTTCATTACAGGTAATCTTCTTCTATTGTGTTGCGCAAAAATACCCGCGGCATCAAAAATTGAGATATCATGAGGAATAGTTTCTACAGATTTTGTCATAAAACTTTCCACACTTTTATCTAGAATGGGTTGATTAAAATAACGGCTTTCAGAAATTTGTTTCATACAGTCGGCTTCAGAAATGATGCCCACTAGAAATCCGTTGGTATCCAAAACAGGTCCTCCGGAAATTTTATGTTTGGCAAATTTCTCCATTACGTCTAAAATTGAATCATCTGGCGAAAAAGTGATTAACTTAGTAGTCATATAATCAGCGACCAAAATTGGGGCTTCAAATTCTTTTTTTAATACTTTTCTAACGCCTTGAAAGCTTTTGATTCCCATGATAGTTTATTTAAAGGTTGATTACTAAAGATACTAAATAAAATGAAATTTGCTAATAATATTCGATGTATACCATTTAATACTCAGTATTTTAGGACTTTTTAAAAGAATATCATAATTATGAAGAAAACACCGACATTACTTACTTTACTACTCATCATACTTGCTACCTACTGGAGTTTTAGAGTTTTACCGCCCCAGTACAATGAAGGCGAAACAGTGGTAGAAACAGAGTTTTCTACAGACAGAGCATTAAAACATGTAAAAGAAATTTCAAAAGAACCACATGGTGTTGGGTTTCCGGCACACACTACGGTACGTAATTATATTACTGCAGAACTTCAAAAGTTAGGGTTAGAAACTTCCTTGCAAGAAGGCTATACCGCTGGAGATTGGGGAAATTTGAGCAAGGCGGAAAATATCCTTGCAAGAATTAAGGGCAGCGGGAAATCTGGTAAAGCCTTATTATTGTTAAGTCATTATGATAGCAACCCACATTCTTCGTTGGGCGCTAGTGATGCAGGTAGTGGTGTCGCTACTATTTTAGAAGGTGTAAGAGCTTTCTTGAATACCAATGCCACACCTAAAAACGATATAATAATACTAATATCCGATGCAGAGGAATTAGGCTTAAACGGTGCCGATTTGTTTGTGGATAAACATGAGTGGCTAAAAGACGTTGGCTTGGTCTTAAATTTTGAAGCTCGTGGAAGCGGTGGACCAAGTTATATGCTTATGGAGACCAATAGGGGAAATAGCAAATTAATTTCGGAATTTATTGCTGCAAATCCTGAGTTTCCTGTAGCCAATTCACTTGCCTATAGTATTTATAAAATGTTACCTAATGACACTGATCTAACTGTATTTAGAGAAGATGGGGATGTAGAGGGCTTCAACTTTGCCTTTATTGACGATCATTTTGATTACCATACCCAAATAGATAATTATGAGCGGTTGGATAGAAATACATTGGCACACCAAGGTAGCTACCTAATGCCGTTACTGGCTCATTTTAGCAATGCTGATATTTCAAACTTAAAAAGTTTTGATGATAACGTTTATTTCAATGTGCCCTTCTTTAAAATGGTTTCATACCCTTTTAGTTGGATCATGCCCATGCTCGGTATTGCCATTCTTGTTTTCATAGTATTGTTGATATCCGGTTTTAGAAAAAAAGTGCTGAATGTAAAAGAAATTTTAAAAGGTTTCATTCCTGTACTTTTTACATTAGTGGTAAACGGTCTTGTTGGCTTCTATAGCTGGCAGCTTTTAAAATGGGTTTATCCTGCTTATAATGATATGCTACATGGATTTACCTATAACGGCCATGCCTACATTTTTGCATTCACCTTATTTTCATTGGGCACTTGCTTTTATGCCTATTACAGATTTAGGGTCATAAAAACTGCAAATTTGCTTGTAGCGCCATTCATCATATGGCTCATCATTTGCACATTGGTAGCCGTATATTTAAAAGGAGCGGCTTTTTTCATTATACCGTTATACAGCTTTTTAGTTGCCTTTTATGTACACATCAACCAAAAAAATCCCGATGCTTTCTTATTGGTATTCCTAGGTATACCCGCAGTATTTATTTTTGCACCGTTCGTGCAAATGTTTCCTGTGGGTCTAGGGCTTAAAATGATGGTAGCCTCTACCCTAATGACCACTCTAATTTTCTTTTTGTTACTTCCACTGGTTACAAAATACAGAAAAAAAGGAGCCTTGGCATTTTTAAGCTTCTTGCTTTTTGCCGGTTTTATGGTATCTGCCCATATGAATTCTGGCTTTACTAAAGACCGCCCAAAACCAACTAGCTTATTATATGTTTTAGATACCGATGAGAACACGGCAAAGTGGGCAACCTACGAACACAAATTATCTGGTTGGACCTCGCAGTACATTACCGAAAAAAATACGGATAGTGCACTCAGCAAAAAAACCATTAGCAGTAAATACGGGTCTAAATTTACATATACCACTAATGCTCCTGTAAAAAATATTCAAAAACCTACAATTGAAATTCAATTGGATACAGTGATTAATTCGGTCCGTTCTGTACGTTTATGCATCACTCCCAATAGACCTGTAAACCGATTAGAAGTATTTACCAATGAAGTCGATATTTTAAAAGCCGATGTAAACGGTATAGAACTGTCTGAACATTTTCTTAAAAATAGATACGGCGGAAGATTAATTACACATTATGTCAGTGATAAGAATTATACTGATATCACCTTAGATTTAGCAGAAGGTTCAGAACTGGAACTTACGGTGTATGAAGCCTCTAATAATTTATTGAAAAATGGACTTTTCTCCATACCTCCACGAAGGGAAGATCAAATACCTATGCCATTTGTACTTAACGATGCTATTTTAACCATACAAAAAGTAAAGTTTGACTAAAAAAATAGGAGTCATAGGTTGTGGATGGTTAGGATTACCACTCGCAGAAAGTTTAGTGGCCTACGGTTATGAAGTCAATGGCACCTCTACTTCGTCAGATAAATTGGGAATTTTGAAGGAAAAGGGTATCCATCCGTTTCAAATTTCCTTGTCTGAAAATGGCATTTCAGGGGATATCGATTCTTTTTTAGAATCTGTATCGGTACTTATTATAAATATTCCTCCAAAGTTAAGGGGCAAGGGACCCAAAGAAAGTTATTTTGAAAAAATTAAGTTACTGTATGCCGCCATTAAAAAATCTACAGTAAGAAATATCATTTTTGCAAGTAGTACTGCAGTATATGGTGATGCAAAAGGCGAGGTCAACGAGAAAACCAAAACAATTCCTACAACCCAATCTGGCATACAATTAATACAATGCGAAAGCCTCTTGAAAGACGATAAGGAATTGAACGTCACTATTATCCGGTTTGGCGGATTAATAGGTCCTAACAGGCATCCGGTAACAATGCTATCCGGCAGAGAAAATCTAAGTGGGGGCAACGCTCCCATTAATTTAATTCATTTAGATGATTGTATCGGCATTATTAAAAAGCTAATTGAGCTAAACCATTATAATGATGTTTTAAATGCAGTATATCCTGAGCATCCTTCCAAAAAAGAATACTATGCGGCACAAGCTAATAAAAGAAACATAGCACCTCCTAAGTACACCTCTACTGGACAAAACGACAAATTTATTTCATTTTGTAGTAATTTTCTTATTAATAAGTACCGGTTTCTTACAGACATAAATTGATCTTACACAACATCTAGAACCTTGTTCACAACAAATCACTAAAAACCACGTTAATATATTGTTGGCTATCAACTACTTATCGACGTATGACATACCTTTGTATAACAATATAAAACCATAATGTTATGAAGAAAGATAAATTACGGGAGAGGGTTTTAGTTGAATTAGAGAAGCTCATCTCCCTAAGTTGCAAGAACCCTAACGGTTCTAAAAAGTATGAAGACTTACATATTGCATTATTAAAAAAATATTATAATGCCACCAATGTTACAATAGACTATCACCGTCATAGAATTAAGATGGAAATAATAGAAGATGACAGTCTATATGATCCAAAAACGATAAATACGTATTTACCAACTTTTTACACAAATTTATTGTTCAACAATCTCTTTAAATTTCTAATTTCATGTATTGAAAAGGATAATAAAAGTATTGGCTTTTATACACAGCTTATAAATTCTTTTAAAACCACGCACAACAAACTAGAATTGGCATAAGAGTTAAAAAGCATTTAAATTTATGAAGACGCCTGGCTGGGCGTCTTTTTCATTTTTAGCATTTAAACCTTTCCTTAACAAGATCATACAGATTATTTTAATAGTTTAGCGCACCTTAAAAAGAAGAGTAAAATGAAAAAATCACTTTTAATAGTCGTAGCTGCCTTATTATTCTCAAGTAGTTATGGATATTCACAGACCAAATCTGAATTATTAAAACATTACGAAGCATTTTATGACCAAATGCGATTACAGGGCGATGTTGATGGTGTAATCAATGCACTGACACACTTAAATATTTTATCCCCTTCACAACAACGTAATGATACTCTTGCATATATCTATGCAAACGATAATCAGCACCTACAAGCTTTAAATCTTATAGGTATTGAAAAGTTAGATTCAGATTCTAATTTAGCAATTCAAGTAAAAGCGGTTTCCTTAAAAGCTTTGAACCAGCCAAAAAGAGCCTTAGAACAATTTGAAGCATTAAATGCAAGAGAACCTAACGCATACCTTGCCTACGAACTGGCAGACCTTAAGGTGCAAACGGGCGATAATACCGGTGCCATGAAACATGTTGAATATGGTTTAACCAATGCAACAGAAGATATGAAATATGCATTCTATGAGCGTCAACAACCTTACGAGGTACCCTTAAAAGCAGCTTTCATTCACTTAAAGGCGCTTGTACAGTTCAATATGGACAAAGGCAATATTGACCAGGCAATAGCTACTTTGGACGAAGCACTGGCCATTGATCCAAATTTTAATTTGGCAAGCCTAAGCAAGCAAGCCCTGATTTCTAGAAAACAAGCTCCCGAAGAGAAAGAATAATACCATATTCTAATACATGTAAAACACCACAGGCCAAGTCCATGAAGCATTTAATAGAACCATACTTTTAAATTCAAGACAAGCCTAGGGGTATTATACCTTTGGCGGTGTTAATAAAAAAGGCGAATCAAATGATTCGCCTTTTTTAATATCTCTAGTATGGGTTATAATAATACAGTTCTGCTGTTCACTTGGTCAAAAAATCTAAGATAACAAGATTAGAAATCGCCTAATTTTCTTCGTTTTTGATCAATTCATCTGGTAATGTATTATTCACTATTACATTAAATTGATTTCTTAAATCATTATAGGCGGTTATCATCTGTATGATAGATTCTTTCGGATTTTGTTGGTACTCCAAATCTCCTTTAGCTTTTAAAACATAGGTCTTAAATAACTTTTGACGCCCTTTAATTTGTGGAATATTGAATTTCGCCGGATACTCCCCAAGCTCCAATTTATTTTGGTTCTCGATCAGCTCATCTACCAAGAACTGAAAATCTTCAATATGTTCAGAGGTGTAGATTTTATCGAAACTTTTATCTAAAACATTATATTCTAGCCAATCTTTGATTATTGTTTGCGCCTTGGCATCAATACCCGTTTTTTGAGGTAGGCTATCCGTTGTTTCTTCCCAACGAATTTCGCGAATACTAGATTTATCTTGCACAGCATCTTTACATGATACGGCCAATATAACTATTGATAAAAAAAAGATAATTTTGGACATAAGCGAATGTACAAATTTTAAGAAAAGGTATCTTTATCTCAAATTCATTTAACGAAAATTTTAATGCCGAAATATATTTTAATTATTGGGGCCTGTGGTCAAATAGGTACAGAACTTACCTTAACACTTAGAGAAAAACACGGTGGTGAAAATATTATTGCCAGTGATATTAGGGAAGGTAACGATGAATTAATGGAATCTGGACCATTTGAAATATTAGATGCCACTAATTATGACGCGCTTGAAGAGGTCATTGCCTATTATGATATATCTGAGGTGTATTTAATGGCCGCTATGCTTAGTGCAACGGCAGAAAAATTTCCCATGCGTGCCTGGAATTTGAATATGAATACCCTTTTCAATGTATTGAATTTGGCAAAGGAGAAAAAAATAGATAAGATCTTTTGGCCGTCCAGTATCGCCGTTTTTGGTCCGAATACACCAAAACACGATACACCACAAAATACCATAATGGAGCCAAGTACGGTTTATGGCATAAGTAAGCAAAGCGGTGAACGTTGGTGCGAGTATTACTTCAAAAAATTTGACGTAGATGTAAGAAGCATTAGATACCCAGGTCTTATTAGCTGGAAAACCATGCCAGGTGGCGGAACAACTGATTATGCCGTGGAAATATACCATAAAGCACTTTCTGAGGGCTCATACACCTGTTTCTTGGAAGAAGACACTAAATTACCTATGATGTTTATGGACGATGCCATACGTGCCACATTACAGATCATGGAAGCCCCATCTGAGAACATCAAAGAGCGTTCTGCCTATAATTTGGCAGCAATGAGTTTTACGCCCAAAGAAATGGCCGAAAATATAAAAGCTGTGATCCCTGAATTTAAAATGGCCTATGAACCGGATTTTAGGCAAGAAATTGCCAACTCTTGGCCAAGCAGCATTGATGATAGCAGTGCCCAAAAAGATTGGAATTGGAAGGCAGAATTTGACCTTGAAAAAACTACTGAAACAATGTTGGAAAATTTAAAGAACAGGATTTAGCCTGTTCTTCAAATTCATATTTAGTTAATAAACTTCAATCGCTTTTCAATTGCCATGATCATGGCATTGGCGATATCTTTACCTGTAGCATTTTCAATACCTTCTAAACCGGGCGAAGAGTTAACTTCCAATAGTAACGGTCCTTTGTTAGATCGTATGATATCTACACCCGCAACGGCAAGATTCAATACTTTAGCGGCTTTTAAGGCCAACTTCTTTTCATCAGCCGTAATCTTAACGATTGACGCCGTACCACCTTGGTGAATATTGGCCCTGAATTCTCCTTTTTGGGCTTGGCGCTGCATACTGGCCACTACCCTTCCATTTACCACAAAACAACGGATATCTTGCCCGTTTGCTTCTTTAATGAACTCTTGTACCAATATGTTCGTGTTAACGCTCTTAAAAGCATTAATTACACTTTCTGCAGCCTTATTGGTTTCTGCCAAAACAACACCCTTACCTTGTGTACTTTCCAAAAGTTTAATGATCAAAGGCGATCCATTCACCATTTTGATCAAATCTTTGGTATCCATTGGCGATTTGGCAAATCCGGTTATAGGAATATGAATATCATGATTGGAAAATAATTGAGAGGCGAACAATTTATCTCTGGATTGTGTAATAGCCTCCGCCGAATTCTGACAGTACACCCCTAGATTGTTAAACTGACGGATCAATGCGCAACCGTAGAATGTTACGGATGGCTTTATTCTTGGTATTACCGCATCATAATCTTTAAGTATGATACCACCACGATATCTTATTTCGGGAGAATGGGCATCAAGCTTCATGTATGCCTGTTCAACATTTAAAAAATGTATTTCATGGCCCCTAGCCTCCGCGGCTTCCATAATTCTTTTATTACTATACAAATTTGGATTACTGGCCAACAGCGCAATTTTCAATCCGGTTTTCTCCTTATAATAAGGTGCGTAAAATTTATTTACTTCACTTTCATCAAATTCCTGTAATTGATAATTTACGGCAGGATTTACTACAAAACGTTCATTCAAGGCTTCTCTTCCCAAGAGCATACGAAACTCCATGGTATCTCTATTGGCCAAGGTCAATTCAATATCAAAAGTATCTTCACCAATAGTTACCGGTGTTTTGATTACCAGCCTTTCTTCCGATATACCCGAAGAACTTTTAACCATTCTACGTGCTACCAATCTTGCCTGGCATTCAATGGCTATACTACGGTTTTCTTGAAGCGGACTAACCTCAAATTTCACCCATTCTTGTCCGTTTTTCGTTACAATCTTTAAATTAGTAGCTTGTATGGAAGATGTTTTTGCCCCAGAATCTACCCTAGCTTTAATTGCCGGTATACCCAGGTCATTGAACACACACCACTCTTCACTACCTACTATCTTTAAATTATCCAATTTTTTTGTTTTTAGCTCCTTTTAATTACGGAGTTTTCTTATTTCTTTTTAAGCTCAAATAAATCTGTTCTTCTATCGCGAAGATTACGTACTGCACCAAACTGATTTAGTTCACGTAACAAACTAATATCAACATCGGCAATTAAAATCATTTCAGTATTCGGTGTTGCCTCTGCTTTGATTCCGTTTGTTGGAAAAGAGAAATCGCACGGTGTAAAAACCATAGACTGGGCAAACTGAATATCCATATTCTGAACATTTGGCAAGTTACCTACACTACCTGCAATAGCAACATAACATTCATTTTCTATTGCTCTAGCCTGCGCACAATTACGCACCCTGGAATAACCATTTTGGGTATCTGTCAAGAAAGGAACGAACAAAATATCCATACCTTCATCTGCAAGCAGTCTACTAAGCTCAGGAAACTCCGAATCATAGCACACCAACACCCCAATTTTACCACAATCAGTATCAAAAGCCTTTAATTGATTACCGCCTTGCATTCCCCAAACCTTGGCTTCATCTGGTGTTACGTGAAGTTTTTCATAGCGCTCCATACTACCATCCCTTCTACATAAATACCCCACATTGTACAAGCGACCATCAATCATTTCCGGCATACTACCTGTAATGATATTAATGTTGTACGATATGGAAAACTCAGAGAATTTTTGGGCAATTGCCTGTGTATGCTTTGCCAATTCACGAATAGCATCTGGCGTAGACATGTGATTGTTAACCGCCATTAAAGGTGCGTTAAAAAACTCTGGAAACAATGCAAAGTCTGATCGGTAACCAGAAACGGCGTCGATAAAATACTCTGCCTGCTCCAACAATTCATCTAGATCCTTATACGGTCTCATTTGCCATTGAATCAACCCTAATCTAATTACGGTTTTTTTAGTAGCGGCTTTTTTAGATGGTTTTTGGTAATAGATATTATCCCACTCCATCAAAATTGCAAAATCTTGAGAAGCCTTATCGCCATCTAAATACCCTTTCATTACCTTGGCAGGATGAAAATCATTACTGATCTGAAAATTCAGTACAGGATCTTGAATCTCTTTTCTACGGACCTTATCAATATATTCTTTTGGTGATAGTTTTGATGCATAGGCATGGTAATTTGGCATTCTACCACCAAAAACGATGCTTTTTAAGTTTAACTTTTCACAAAGCTCTTTTCTATAATCATATAAACGACGCCCTAAACGAAGACCTCTAAAGCTTGGCTTTATAAACACCTCTATACCATAGAGCACATCACCCTCATTATCATGGGTGTCAAAAGAGTATTTGCCCGTAATTTGTTCATAGGTATGGTTGTCATCAAAAGCATCATAATCTACGACAATAGAAAGGGCTACACCAGCAAGTTGACCATTGATCTTAATAACGACCTGACCCTCAGGAAATTTTTCGATCAACGATTTTATATGTTTCTCTTTCCAATATGAACCCGGCATATTGGTGTAGGCAGAAATCATAGCAGTTTTAAGTTCTTGATAATCATCAAGGTCCAAAAACTTTAATTCAATATTTTCAATTTCATCAATTTTCATATACCTGTTGTAAGCACAACGATATTTAGTTTATAGTTTTATTGGTAATCCATTTTGGGACAGTCCCAAAGGGCAATCGGAAATTGTAATCGTAACATCTCGTATTGCGAGAAAGACCTGGTTTTCCGGTCTACAAAAAATAGACCGGATGTATTATTCTCTAAAGTGCAGGAGCAACGTGGGCGATAGAAAAACTAGTCTTCATCATCGCCATCAACCATATCCTCAGGATTTGGTTCTACAACGGCAGTTGGATCATCATCATCAAAATCTTCATAATCATCCTCGTCATAATTCTCCATTGTATACTCAAGCTTAGCACTAATTTTTACTAAATACTTAGTGTCTTCGGTCAATACCTCAACAGCTTCTATACGCTCTCCTTGAGCATTTCTAAAGGAGATAATATTACGGTCATCATACCCATCTGGGTATCTTTCTACCAACAGTTTCAACACTTCTGGTGTCAATTTTTTAAAGTCGACTATGACTCTTTTTAAATGTGCGTTCTTGTCCATAATTACATGTCTAATAGGTAAGCAAAAATTAAGGGCGCAACAATTGTCGCATCACTTTCAATTATATATTTGGGTGTATTGATATCTAATTTTCCCCAGGTAATTTTTTCATTTGGTACAGCGCCCGAGTATGAACCATAACTTGTGGTACTGTCGCTAATTTGGCAGAAATAGCTCCAGAACGGAGTATCTGTACGTTCCATATCTTGATACAGCATTGGTACAACACAAATAGGAAAATCTCCGGCGATACCTCCACCAATTTGGAAGAACCCAATACCGTTTTCAGAATTTGCCGTATACCAGTCTGCCAAGAAGGTCATGTATTCAATACCAGATTTCATGGTACTTGCCTTTAGTTCACCTTTCATTACATATGATGCAAAAATGTTACCCATGGTACTATCTTCCCAACCTGGGCAAATAATAGGCAGATTCTTTTCTGCAGAAGCGTACATCCAAGAATCTTTAAGGTCTATTTCATAATATTCCTCTAACACTCCGGAAAGTAACATTTTATACATGAACTCATGTGGCAAATAACGCTCGCCCTTATCATCTGCATCTTTCCAAATTTTGAAAATATGCTCTTGCAATCTTCTAAAAGCTTCCTCTTCTGGAATACAGGTATCGGTAACCCTATTCAAGCCTTTTTCCAACAGGTCCCACTCGTCTTGCGGAGTCAAATCTCTATAATTAGGTACACGCTTGTAATGAGAATGCGCCACCAAATTCATAATATCCTCTTCTAAATTGGCACCGGTACAGGAAATGATCTGTACCTTATCTTGGCGTATAACCTCTGCAAAGATCTTACCTAATTCAGCAGTAGACATAGCGCCAGCCAAAGAAACCAACATTTTGGCACCGTTGTTCAGCTGTTCTTCGTACCCTTTGGCAGCATCTACCAAAGCAGCCGCATTAAAGTGTAAATAATATTTTTCTATGAAATTGGTGATTGCACCTTTAGTCTTCGTCATCTTCGAATCTTGAATTTGTATTTGCTTTATAATCAATATCAAAAGTATTGTCATACTCTTGATCTATGTCTTGCCCCGCAAATTTATAGCTGAGCATTTTGTAATATAATTTAGCCGCCAAAAAGTCTGACGATTTATCATTTTTGTTAGGGCAAAGTTCAACAATGTCAAAACCTACCACGTTCTTATCTTCAAAAACCTGCTTTAAAAACTCCAAAGTCTCATACCAAAGTAACCCTCCTGGTTCTGGTGTACCGGTAGAAGGCATAATGGACGGATCAAAAGCATCAAGATCCAATGTTATAAAAACATTGTCCGTCATTGCTTCTATAACCTTATCTGACCAATATTCATCAGCAACCATATCATGGGCAAAAAAAGTTTTTTCCTCATCCATTACCGTCTTTTCAATAACATCCATAGAACGAATACCTACCTGAACCAAATTGGTAGTCTGGCTAGCTTCGTATACGGCACAGGCATGGTTATACTTTGTACCTTCATAAGATTCCCTAAGATCCGCATGAGCATCTATCTGCAATACCGTTAAATTATCAAAACACTCGTTAAAGGCTCTAATAGAACCAATGGATATTGAATGTTCACCGCCAAAAAGGGTTACAAACTTGTTACGTTTAATAAAATCTTTGGTAATGTTATGTACGTCATTTACCATTGCCTCTGGAGAACTATTCTCTGTAATTGGCTCAGTTAAATGAATACCCTGCTTGTAAACTTCAGAATCGGTTTCAATATCATACAACTCCATGTTTTCCGAAGCTTCCAAGAAAGCTTCAGGACCTTTGTCCGCTCCTTTACCCCAAGTACTTGTTCCGTCATAAGGAACAGGTATCAAGATAATTTTGGATTTTTCTAGTTGTGCGAATTCATCGGAAATACCGGCATAATTCTTAGATGTACTCATGATATTTTAGCTATTGTTAAGTGGTTTTTTAGTAATATTTTCAATTTTATATACGTATTTCTATTTCTATCGGTCTTTGTTACCGAGCTATTTTATTCATTATCCGGTTCTATCTCATACCCCAGAATATTTAGCAGTTCTTCTGCTTTTTGCTGGGACCTAAAGAGTTTGTACGTGAAGTTACCGTTTTCATCTTTATCAATCAATACATGTTTTGGCTGCGGAATTAAACAATGCTGCAATCCGCCATAGCCACCAATTGATTCTTGATAAGCACCAGTATTGAAAAAACCTATATACAACGGTTTTTCCCTTTTGTACTTAGGCAAATAAATAGCGTTCATGTTCTGCTCACTGTTATAATAATCATCACTATCACATGTTAGTCCGCCCAACAATACACGCTCATACTCATCATTCCACCTATTGATCGGCAACATGATAAATCTTTTATTGATAGCCCAAGTATCTGGCAACGTGGTTATAAAAGAAGAATCTATCATATTCCACTTTTCGCGATCATTCTGTTGTTTTTGATATAAGATCTCATAAATGGCACCACCACTTTCACCTACAGTAAAGCTACCAAATTCCGTAAAAATATGAGGAACGGGCACATCTGCTTCTGAGCATGTGATATTGATCTGATTTAAAATTTCATTGATCATATATTGGTAATCATACTCAAAAGCCAAGGTATTCTTTATAGGAAAACCGCCACCAATATTTAAACTGTCCAATGATGGGCAAATTTTCTTTAGACGAACATAAACCTTAAGACATTTTACAAGTTCGTTCCAGTAATAAGCATTGTCACGAATACCGGTATTAATGAAGAAATGAAGCATTTTAAGCTCTACCTTATCATTATCCTTGATCTGGTTTTCATAGAAAGGAACAATATTCTTATAGCCAATACCCAAACGAGAAGTATAAAATTCGAATTTAGGCTCTTCTTCAGATGCTATACGAATACCTACTTTAAAGGTGTCATTGATAGCATCTGAAAGTAAATCTATTTCTTCATAATTGTCTATAATTGGAATACAATTTTGATGACCATTATTTATTAAGCGAGCAATATTATCAATGTATTTTTCGCGCTTAAATCCGTTACAGATAACAAAAGTGTCATTGCTTAATTTACCATCTGCCTTTAGTTTTTCAATGATATTGATATCAAAGGCAGAAGAGGTTTCCATATGAATATTGTTCTTTAAAGCCTCATGCATTATATGCTGAAAATGAGAGCTTTTAGTACAGTAACAATAGTGATATTTACCCTTGTAATTATTCTTTTCTATAGCATTTGCAAACCAGTTTTTTGCCCTAAGAATATTCTCTGAAATTTTAGGCAAATAAGTGAATTTCAATGGGCTGCCATATTGCTTTACCAGCTCATTTAAGGGTATACCATGAAACTGTAGATGTTCACCATCTAAATTAAATTCTTCTTGAGGAAAATAGTAAGTTTGATCAATAAGATCAATGTATTTGGTATTCATGAATTGAATATTAAATAATAATGAAATATGATTATGATAAATGTAGTAACTAGCCTATAGACTTAAAGTTAAGAAAACGTAACTATTTAAGTAGGATATCACACCAGAATTTGCTTCTGAGTAGTAGGAATAAAAAAGTAGTCATGCTGACTTTGCATGATAGTAGAAAATACGTTGGAAGTTTGCTTTACTAATCGGCAACCTATCTTATAAGCCATTTGTGAGAAACACTTCCAATTTCTCTCAAACCCGAACACAGAATAACGATACATAATGTTCAGCTAAAAGCTTGAAATATCCAGCATACAAAGTTGTATCTTAGGACAGGACAAATGAAATCAAAAAAAATGAAAAAACAAGCATTTTTATTTTTTTTACGATAATTAGTAATTTTTACCCAAACAAAAATAAAAAGCACTTTAATTTTGAATATAACATATTAATTTTCAATATTTTAAATACCACATAATTCAATTTAAAAAAATGAAAAATTTCCATTTAAAACGTCGATTTGCGACTATAATTTTAATTTCTGCCATTAGTTTGATTTCATATGGTCAAATTCCAAACGGAATTTATACGGATACCCTTCAAAATAATGGTACGGAAACGGTACATCAAATAAAGATTAAGGATGATTATTTTATCTATAATGCATATGAAATTGAACCCGCAAAATTCATAAAAACTGTTGGTGGGTTTATGCAAATCAAGAAAACTGACACCAACACTTTATTGGTAGTCCTTCTGGAATTTAATTCTAACTTTAAGAACGATGCCTTAAAACAACTATCTATTCCAGTAATGATGGACGGTGGAAAATTACAATTGAATTGGTTTCAAAAATTAACTATGAATCCCACAATCTCCAGTACGCAAGATTTGGATGGTGCTTGGCTTTTTGCCACTAGAGGTCCTGATAATGGGCAAAAAAGAAGAGGCGAAGAAAATTCAAGAAAGACAATGAAACTGTTAATGGACAATACCTTTCAATGGATAGCTTATGATACAGAATCATTTAAGTTTTCAGGCACTGGTGGAGGAACCTACTCAGCACAGAACGGAGTATACAAAGAGCATATAGAATTCTTCTCTAAGGATAATAGTAGAACTGGAGCGCAACTTGAGTTCAATTATCAGCTGAAAGGCAATGATTGGCATCACACCGGAAAAAACAGCAAAGGAGAACCTATGTATGAGATTTGGAGCAAAAGAGGGTTAAGTGATTTATAAAGCAAATCAATAGAACCGGAATATATATTTCTACATCTAGCTCCTCTATACTTACATGTAAGGAACAACAATTTAAAAATGTTACCGTTTATCGAAAATAACATTACTTGAACATTAGCCTGCCCATCTTTTTATAGTTTAGCAGAAAATTCCTACTTATGTCCAACTATATTAATCTTTTCGGGTTTTTCGCAATTTGTTTAATAATCGCATTTTTGGTGGTTTTCTTTTTTAGTGAAAACAAAAATTAAAACGAATAACTTTATAGTATAAAGAGATATTGACCATTACTCTCTATAAATAGAAAAGCCGACTTAATAAATCGGCTTTACCAAACTAACTCAAATTATGAACGTATCCTTTTAAAGGGCACGGCAAAATTATAGTTCTAAGTCCACCAAAAGATAATGTAAACATCAACTATCTGTTATTAAATTGGTTTAGACCTGCTATTTAAACTTTCAATGCCACAAAACTTACTATTCATAAATCTCCACGATCATTTCTATTTCTACAGACATATTACCAGGTAAAGAACCCATACCAACTGCAGCGCGTGCATGTTTTCCATTGTCCCCAAAAACTTCTACCATTAGATCAGAATAGCCATTTATTACTTTTGAATGGTCCTTAAAATCTGGAACAGCGTTTACCATACCATGTACGCTTACAATTCTTTTTACTTTATTTAGGTTACCCAATTCCGCCTTTAATACAGATAATTGATTAATACCTACTTCACGGGCAGCCCTGTATCCTTGCTCTATAGTTAAACTATCGCCCAACTTACCTATTATATTTTCACCATTTTCCTGTTTTGGCCCTTTACCGGCCAAGAACAATAAATTACCCGATCTTGCCGCATGTACATAATTTGCTACAGGAGTACCTTGATCTCTCAATACAATTCCTAAACTATCTACTTTAGCTTCTGGATTATAACCTGTGCTTACCGGCGTTGAAGAAACATCCTTAGTTTTATCAATTTTATTATTCGCATCTGCACAATTGACCAGAAAAAGGGCCAGGAGTAAATAAATACTGTATTTCATAGTTTATTATTTAGGTTTGATTATTAAGCTACAAGTTACCTAATACTTCATTATCAATACAATACCCTTTCATTTACAGGAATCTAAATTGCATAAAAACCATAAAAAATTGTTTAAATACTATTTTTTGTGCTTTCTGTCGTAGTTAAGGTATCATTTTACTAAAAAAGCATTGATATTATTTCATTTTTATTAGTTTAGCAAATTAACAAAACAACAACTAAATCAATTTAAATATGGAAAGTTCTACAGCGACTTCTAAAGTAAATGCGAATAGGCTATTTTACGCCAGCTGTTTTGCATTAATTACCACGGCATTCTCATTTGCCATTGCGGCAGGTATATTGGACCAACTAAAAACAGAATTAGAATTAAGTGCCAGCCAAGCAGGTCTAATTACATCTATGTGGTTTTTAGGTTTCCCAATTGCAATGGTAATAGGTGGTTTAATCTACCATAAAGTAGGCGGCAAAATAATCATGCAATTTGCATTCTTTTCACATGCCATTGGAATATTGCTATTAATTTTTTCAGGAAGTTATATGGGCCTTCTAGTGGCAAATCTACTTATAGGTCTAGGTAACGGGTGTACCGAAGCTGCTTGTAACCCTATGATCGCAGATGCCTATAAAGGTAATAGAATGAGTACCATGTTAAACCGTTTTCACATGTGGTTTCCTGGCGGAATAGCTGTAGGTAGCCTTCTATCCGGTTTTATGACAGATATGGGCATTACCGGTCAAAGCCAAGTTTGGTTATTGTTGATACCAGCGATTATTTATGCATTTTTGTTCTTTGGACAAACTTGGCCTAAAGCAAAAGTGGAAGAAGCCGCTACTATAAGCGGAAACTTAAAAGGTATGTTTACTCCGTTATTCCTATTTATTGGAATCTGCATGGCACTGACCGCTATATCTGAATTTGGACCGAACCAATGGGTTGGGCTTATTCTTTCTAAAAGTGGAGCCGAACCTACTTTGATCTTAGCATTAACCGCAGGTTTAATGGCAGTAGCACGTTTCTTTGGCGGTAGCATGGTAGCAAAATTCAACCAAACGGGAGTACTTTTAGGATCTGCAGTATTGGCTACTATAGGCATCTACTTATTCAGCACCCAAACGGGAACCATGGCTTATGTGGCCGCAATAATATTTGCGTTAGGTGTTGCTTACTTCTGGCCCAATATGATAGGTCTTGCCGCAACTAAAACACCAAAAACAGGAGCATTGGGCATGTCTATAATCGGTGCCATAGGTATGTTCTCTACGTCTATCTTTCAACCTATTATCGGTGGATGGATAGATTCTGATAGAGCTGCCGCAGAAGCACAAGGTTTTACAGGTGATGAATTAGAGTTGGTATCTGGTCAAGAAACTTTAGGCACCATGGTTCTTTTTCCTGCCATATTAATAGTTCTATTTACCATTTTATATTTTTGGCTTAAGAACAAAGAAGCCAATGTAGAAGTTGCTACAGCATAACTTCTTTGAACCATATAAAAAATGCCCGAGCAATCAATCTGCTCGGGCATTTTCAGTTTATTAAACTACTTTCTATTCAATAAGCAATTCTAACAATTGTATAGCTGCGTCACTGATCTTGGTTCCAGGACCAAAGACGGCAGTTGCACCGGCCTGTTTTAAAAAATCATAATCCTGTTTTGGTATAACGCCCCCAACAATGACCATAATATCTTCACGACCGTAGCTTTTTAATTCTTTAACTACTTCTGGCACCAAGGTCTTATGCCCACCTGCAAGAGAAGAGATACCTAGAATATGTACATCATTTTCCACAGCCTGCTTTGCCGTTTCTTTCGGAGTTTGAAAAAGCGGACCAATATCTACATCGAATCCTAGATCGGCATAGCCCGTAGCAACTACCTTTGCCCCACGATCATGACCGTCCTGTCCCATTTTGGCAACCATAATACGTGGTCTACGACCATCTTGTTCCGCAAACTTATCTGCCAGCTCCTGTGCTTTCTTAAAACTACTATCTTCTTTAATTTCCCTTGAATACACGCCAGTAAATGAATTAATTATTGCTTTATGTCTGCCAAATGCTTCTTCTAATGCACTACTTATTTCTCCTAAAGTTGCTCTTTCCCTTGCTGCTAACACTGCTAAAGCTAGTAAATTTTCCTCCATTTCACTACCGTCCATTTTCTTCTTGGCGGCGGTGGTAAGATCTTTCAAACGTTGGGCAACCGCAACTGAGTTCCTACTTGCTTTTACTTCTTTTAATCGTTCTAATTGCTGCCTGCGCACTTCTTTATTATCAACTTCTAAGATTTGCAGTTCGTCTTCTTCTGTCAACTGGTATTTATTTACACCGACAATGACATCTTGCTGACTGTCTATTCTTGCTTGTTTTCTTGCTGCAGCTTCCTCTATTCTAGTTTTAGGAATACCTGTTTCAATTGCTTTGGTCATACCGCCTAGATTCTCTACTTCCTGCATTAGCTCCCATGCCCTATGAACCAGGTCATGGGTCAATTTTTCCACATAATAGCTACCTGCCCAAGGATCAACAGTTTTGGTCATGTTGGTTTCTTGTTGCAGATATATTTGTGTTTCCCTCGCAATACGGGCAGAAAAATCTGTAGGCAGCGCAATAGCTTCATCCAATGCATTGGTATGCAAACTCTGCGTGCCACCAAACACGGCAGCTGCAGCTTCTATAGTTGTTCTGGCTACATTATTAAAGGGGTCTTGCTCCGTAAGGCTCCAACCACTGGTTTGGCAATGTGTTCTAAGCATTAACGATTTTTCGTTCTTTGAATCAAATTCTTTCACCACTTTTGCCCACAACATTCTTGCGGCACGCATTTTGGCGATTTCCATAAAGTGGTTCATCCCTATTCCCCAGAAAAAGGAAAGTCTCGGGGCAAAATCGTCGATCTTTAATCCTGCCTTAATTCCTGTTCTAATATATTCCAAACCATCGGACAACGTATATGCCAATTCTAAATGGGCAGGTGCACCAGCTTCGTGCATGTGGTAACCAGATATGCTTATACTATTGAATTTAGGCATGTGTTTACTGGTATACTCAAAAATATCGGCCACCAGTTGCATAGAGGGCTTTGGCGGATAGATATAGGTATTGCGCACCATAAACTCCTTAAGAATATCATTTTGTATGGTTCCGGCCAACTGGTCTAACGATACCCCTTGTTCTTCAGCGGCAACAATGTAGAATGCCATAATAGGCAATACTGCACCGTTCATGGTCATAGAAACAGACATTTCGTTCAACGGTATACCATCAAAGAGTACTTTCATATCTTCAACCGTATCTATGGCAACACCTGCTTTACCAACATCACCCACTACACGTTCATGATCACTATCATAACCCCTATGTGTAGGTAAATCAAACGCTACAGACAATCCTTTTTGCCCTGCTTTTAAATTTTTTCTATAAAATTCATTACTTTCTTTGGCGGTGGAAAACCCGGCATACTGTCTGATCGTCCATGGTCTCAGCACGTACATGGTAGAATAGGGACCTCGGAGAAATGGCGGTATACCTGCCGCAAAGTTTAAATGCTCAATATCTTTAATATCTTCCTTTACATATTTTTTTTTGAGCGGTATGCTTTCTGCAGTTGTAAACGGAGTTTCTAACTCATCAATAGTACTACCAAGATGGTCTTTGTCATTGTTATTTGCAGTAGCAAGCTGAATATGTTGTAGGTCCTTTCTACTCATGTGACAAACGATTTTGTTCAAATTCTTCCGCCAATCTTTTTTCGATGATCGGTGTTATCAGCGTTTTTCTAGGATTCTTTTTTACGAACGGATACAGTTCTAACTCATGCGCCATTTTATCGTTTTCATTTTGATATACATTCGTACCTACAAGAACTATCTTTTTAGCATTGAATTTTTCTTGCTGTTTACGTGCACCATCGGCAATTCTATTCTGAATAGTATGACTCTTTAATTGCTTTAAGAATCCGCCATCTTTCTCAATCGACTTAAAGAATAGTAAAGCTTTTTCTGCCAATTGACTGGTTATCGTTTCAATATAATAACTACCTTCTGCAGGGTTTTCTACCTTATCAAAATAACTTTCTTCCTTCAACAATATAAGCTGATTTATAGCTATGCGATCGGCAAAATCATTATCCTTTTTATATACGGCATTATAGTTAAGATTGAAAACCGTTTCAGATCCGCCCAGAACAGCAGACATAGATTCTGTAGTGGTTCTTAGCATATTAACATTGTAGTCATAAATAGTCTTGTTTCGTTTGCTTGGCTCCGCAACAATATGGCAAGGAACAGAAATGTCATAGGCACTGGCTAAAACCTGCCAAAGGTTACGCAATGCTTTCAGCTTGGCAATCTCAAAAAAATAATTACCCCCTACCGCTACATTAAAATCTATCCTTTTTAATTTAGAAAGAGCGTTGCTTTCTAACAATATATTTAAATACTCATTTGCATGGGACATTGCATAAGCCAGTTGTTGTACCATATCTGCCCCTGCATTTTCATAAAGCGATACATCTATACTAAGTAAATTTTCAATCTCGTTTGAAACTAGATCTTTGACCAATAGCGTATCTGAAGACATTGACGCATACCAATTACCGGATTTTGCCAAGTTTCCAATGGGATCGATTTGAAAATGTAAATTTTTTGATCGAGTATATTTGGCAAGAGCTTTAACTATAAACTCTTTGGACAAAAATTGCATATTTAAATACACTCTTATTGTACTTAAATCAATATTGTTCAAAATAGTGTCAATATTTACAGATGCTTCCGGTATTAAAAAACGAAGCGCTTCAGCCCCTTTCTGTATACTTTTAAGTGCCTTTTCATTGGCCATTATTGCATTGCCGGCATAAATTGATTGACCAATTCTCCAAGAAGAGACCGGTGTAGATTTAAGGGTTATATGTTTTAGATCATCGGCATGATAAAAAGGTTTTACTTTGATTCCCTCGGGAGAATTCCATACCACCATTTCATTATAATCCTTACCCTTTAAATCATATTGAATTTTCTGTTTCCATTCTTTTTCAGAGATGGCTTTAAAATTTTCAAATAAGGTTTCACCCTTCATACAAGACAGAGTTTAATTAAAAAACAAGTTCTATTGATTTATCTATTAAAACTGAATTTAACGCAATCTCTCAAATATACAATAAGTAAACAACCTCAAAACAAGTCTACGGGGTATTGCATTCAAAATTCTATAAGGATAGTGATGAACACCATTATGAATGGTAATCGTTAAAGCATGATAGACTTAAATATAAATTACACTGCAGTATAGAAAAAGTTATTCCACAAATTCAGTAGCGTTAAGATTACGCACATTTGCTGTTTCAATTCTGGATAATTCTTTTAGGTCACCTTTCTCGAACATGGAGGGTAAATCTTTTAAATCTGTACCTACAGGAGCTGCCCAATTTATGTAATCTTGAAAACGAATACCGTCAATGGTCCTAGGATTATAAGCACTTCTAAAACGCACACCACCATCATTTACACTATAACTATAAGCCAGATAATTGATATAATGCGATTTTTTGTTTATCCAATACATAAAAATATCATCATGGTCCGTACCTCCACCTTCTTTAGCAAATGTAACCCTTACAACGTCATAGTCATCACCTTTAATGACAGTTTCGCCTACACTTTCTTTATGAACTGCTTTATCCTTAAGCTTGTGCGGCAATGTCGCAAAATAGATGACGGAATTCAATGCGTTGCTATGTATGGCACTATCTTTTTTAGATAAGTTAATTACCTCATCATTGACTTTTCTACGAAACGATCCGTTTTTTAAATAGTCTTCTATGGTATTGCCTAAACTATCTTTAAAGTTTAGACGGTAGGTATGGCCATCCTTATTATTGAACCCATATATTTTACCTCTAAAGACAAATTCATAGTTAGCTGTATCATAAATTTCACCACCATGGGCTTTAATGGCATGCATTATGATCTCTTCTCCTTCGTTAACATTTGTTTGTAAGGTAGTAGGTACTGAGGCTGCATTTTTGTTGTCCGTACCACTACCCTGTTTACAGCTTATAAAATTCAAAAAAATAAGAAAAAAAACTACTTTAACTATGTTGTTCATACCTATATATTCACAAAAATTAAACCCAAAACAGTTATACTAACCGACCGCACACGCTGAATAGTCGTTACAGCATTGAACTACTAACGCACCAAAGTTATTACATAAACAAATGGAGATTCTCTTTACAAATCATAATAAATGTTAATAACACATTGTAATACCAAAATTTACAAAAAAAACCGAGCAACTATCATTATTTGATAGTTGCTCGGTTTTGTTCATCAATGCCAAACAGCGTTAGACAAGAATGAATATATTATTTATTGATTTACTATAAAAGCATGTATTACACCTGGCAACCAAGCTAGTAAAGTCAATAAAATGCTTATTAAAAGCGTTGTACCGATTCCGTGTTTCATAAAAACGGCTAATGGCGGTAATAATATATTTAATATAATTGTTAACAAAGACATATTTTATTTTTTAGGTTCAATCAAAAATACTGTCATTAAGCCATTTAACTTAACTCAATTCATCTAATTCATAACCTAAAAACAATTATCCTTTGCTTGTGCCGCTACTCTTTCCTTTCTTCTAACAAGCTTTCAATAATAGCCTTTAACCTATCTAAACCAATAGGCTTTACAATATAGTCCGATATGGCGCTAATTTTCTTTGCTCTTTCTATATCGGCAGGATCTAAAGAAGATGAAACCATGTAAATGGTAATTTTTTTCCCTACTCTAGGCTTAATTTTTACGTATTCTTCCATAAATTGAAAACCATCCATTACCGGCATATCAATATCAAGAAAAATAACATCAGGAAATACAGAATCTTGATCAAGATTATCTAGCATAAAATCTATGGCTTCTTCTCCATCAGAAAAGACCATAATTTCCATTGGCAATTTAGTTGATTTAAGTGTTTTGACCATGGTAAACCTATAAATGGAGTCATCATCGACAATACACGTTTTTAAAACATTATTCATAGCAAGCTTAATTAAAAAATTATTGTAAAAGTTGTACCAACATTAACCTCGCTAGTAGCAGAAATAGTACCACCCATAGCTTCTACCTGTGTTTTTGTCAGGAACAAGCCAACGCCCTTAGCATCTGGGTGTCTGTGAAAAACCTTATTGAGCCCAAATAGTTTGTGCCCATGTCTTTCAAGATCAATACCCAAGCCGTTGTCCTTAAATGTAATGATATTTCTACCATTCATTACCTCTGTCTTTATAAATATTTCCGGAGTTCTATCTTTTGCTTTATACTTTATGGCATTTCCAACTAAATTTAGGAAGATACTGTCCATATAAATTGGGTTATATTCAATTTCCGATATTTGCGAAAAATCTGATTTTACAACCGCGTTGGACTTCAAAATAACACCACTTAAAAGTTGTGTAGTATTTTCAAGAACCTTTTCAAAATTGACGATTTCAAGCTCTTCTTTTGAATCGCCAGTTTTGGTTTTTAAGGCTTCTATTAATGTATTTAAAGTAAGTGTAAGACGGTGAATAACAGTATCGAATTTTTCAAAAACATCTAAGCGCTCTTCCTCATCATCAGAAAGCTTATAAATTTCCATCAAAGAATTTAAATTTGCCACAGGAGCTCTTAAATTATGGGAAGTTATATGTGTAAAATCTGCCAATTGTTTATTCTGAGAGGCTAATTTTTGGGCAACAATTTCTAAATTGTCTTTCGCTTGAATTAAATTTTGTTCCGTTTTTTTGAATTCGGTCACATCTTGGCAGGTACCTATCATTTTAACCGCCTCACCTTTTTCATTGGAAATCACATTGGCCAGTATTTGAATGGTCTTTAAATTACCGGAAAAGGTTATGATATTATGCGTTAGCTTACCAAATATTTTCTCCTTTTTTGCCTTTTCAAAATGTTCAAACACCAATTCTTTATCATCTTCATGAACCATTTCAAAATAAATACCGAAAGTCATAGTAAAAGGCTCTCCGTGATAATCTAAAAGGGCAAATAAGTTATTTGACCAAAAGCCAATATCCTCAATAGGGTTCCATTGCCAGTGTCCCATTAAACTAATTTCCTCAGCAAGATTTAGCAGCTCATTTTTGTTGCGCAGTTCATTCTTTACCTTCTTAATTTTAGATATATCTGTAGCTACTGCGACAAAACCTTCATTTACACCCTCATAAGTATTAATTGCCGTAATTGAAGTAAGTGTAGAAAACATAGAACCATCTTTATGCCTAAACGTCCATTGTCTTGTATCATTGATGTTTTCATTACGGTAGTTAAAATTGCTATTAATAACATCACCACCAAACTGGGCAATCATATCATTTCTAAATTGCTCTTGTTCCTCTTCAAGCAAATATAGTTCAGGCTTGTGCTTACCTATGACTTCTTCAGAGGTATACCCTAATAATTCTTCTGCACCACTGTTAAAACGATTTATTATTCCATCTTTATCCGTTGTTATCAGGGCAATGGATTTGGAGTTAAAAATTGTCTCCAGTTCTTTATGGGCCTTTTTAAGTTTAGTTTCAGATTCCTTAATGCGCGTAACATCCTGTATTATACCGAACAATCTTGAAGCAACACCTTCAATATATTCAACCTTACCTATTACTTTAACCAGTTTTAAATCTCCAACTGCATTTATTATTTCATATTCAATATCAACAGAAATTCCTTTTTCTAATAAATTTTCTACGGCAGTTTCTACCAACGCCCTAGTCTGCTCATTTTTACTAAATTCAAGATTAGTGGCTATATTTGGTATGTAGTCTTCAGATACTCCGTATATATCATAGACTATTTTGCTCCAAGTTATTTCATTGGTATGTAGGTTCATTTCCCAAGTACCTATCCGTGCTAACTCGCTAGTATCTTTTAAAATGGAGTCTACACGTTTTTGCTGAAGCTCTTTCTCTTTTTTCTCGGTAATATCGCCAGTGTGCATGAGCAAACCACCTATTTCACCCTTTAAGTTGTACCAAGGACGTACATCCCAATAAATCCATTGTATGGTACCGTCCTTTCTATGAAAAGTTGCTTCATCACAAACATCAATAGCACCGTTTAAACACTCTTGGTTTTTCGCTTTCCAATCATCTCCTATTTCAGGAAAAACATCATAGTGACATCTGCCAACAATATCTTGACCCTCTAGTTTAAAATCTTTCAACCATCTTTTAGAAACAGCTAGATAGACCATGTCTTTGTTTAACATAGCAATAGCTGTTGGAGTTTGTTCTATAAAAATTTGGTGATGCTTTTCCAGAAGCATGTTGTCGGTATGTAACTGATTCAATTTTAAATTTTTAACAAGAATTTCTGTTAAAAATAGTAATAAATTACTGATATATACTAAATGGCACTAATGTTACTATTTTTCAATAGATTAGTGAACCATAAACTAATTGCCTTACCTAACACTCAAAATATAAGTCAATTAGCTTAAAAAAAATAATATGATAAAATAAAAACTCCCTATTGAGCATAATTCAATAATACGATGCTATTTTTTTAAATATCATATTTAATTTTTTCTATTAAACAAGAAAGAAATGTGATATTACAGGAAAAAAATCTTATTCTATCAATATAAACTCTGAGCGTCTATTTAACTGATGGTCTCTATCTGAACAAATGATTCCGTTTGCGCATTTGTTTATTAATTGGGTTTCCCCATAACCTTTACCGGATATGCGCTCAGGCTCTATACCTGCAGCTATTATGTACTCCACTGTTCTTTTTGCCCTACGATCAGAAAGCCAAAGATTATAATTATCCTCTTCCCTACTATCTGTATGTGAACCTACTTCTACCTTGACCTCTGGTCTTTTTTTCATGTATGCAACTACCTTGTCCAAATTAAAAAAAGCATCATCACGTAAATAAGAACTGTTTAAATCAAAATAAATTGGTGCCAGCTTTAACACCTTTACCAAATCTGCCCCAATTACCGCCACTTTGCTACTTTCTTCCAATACCACACGGGCATTTGTTATACTCTTTTCATCTGGTGTAGTAAACATGAACAACGAACCTTCTTCATAACCTTGTAAATTGGCCACGATGGTATATTGACTTTCTTGACATGGTATCTCTAAAGTATATTTACCCTGAGCATTGGTAGTGGC
This sequence comes from Maribacter sp., assembly GCA_020629415.1. GTDB lineage: Bacteria > Bacteroidota > Bacteroidia > Flavobacteriales > Flavobacteriaceae > Maribacter > Maribacter huludaoensis. The sequence continues at coordinate 26,138 of JAHDDL010000041.1, forward strand.
TTCCCCTATATTTCCTCCAAAATTATTTTTTCCGTGTACGGTTGCAAATGGTAATGGTTTGTCCGAATCTTTATCGACCGCGATACCTGCAATGGTCACCATACAATCAATTGTCTTAAGAGCGTAAATATCATCTGCACCTAATCCACCGTTTCGATCCGATGCAAAAAAACCTGAATTGGTCGTTTCATCAAATATCATTGAAAAATCATCATTAGCACTATTAATTGGATTTCCTAAATTCTTGACCGCGCCTTGATTTGCCAAATCGATAGAAAAAATATCCAGTCCTCCCAAACCAGGATGGCCGTCAGAAGCAAAATACAAAACGTCCGATACTGTAATAAACGGAAAAGTCTCTTTGCTCTCGGTATTGATTTTGGAACCTAAATTTACCGGTGTACCAAAAGTTCCATCAGTATGAATATCCACTACAAAAATGTCCGATGCCCCTAGAGTTCCGGGCATATCAGAAGAAAAATACAATTTATCACCTTTCTTATTCAATGCCGGATGCGCAACAGAATACAAATCACTGTTAAAGGGCAGATCTTCTATATTCCCCCATTTGCCATCCTTGAACGTACTTCTATAAATTTTTAATCTGCTGACCCCTTTTTTGTCTCTATTAAAAGATCCTTTTTTATAATTGTTCCTTGTAAAATACATGGTGTTACCATCTTGGGAAAAGCTGGTAGAAGATTCGTTAGCTACCGATTTCAACTCATCTGAAAAATGAGTTGCCGTACTATATTCGCCTTGTTCCGGACGTGTTGTTTTATATAAATTCAAATAAGGTGAGGCACTACGCGAAGTGGTTTCTAAATCCCTGGCAGTAGAAAACACGATAAAATCTTTATAGAACGAAGGAGCAAAATCTGATTCTTTTGAATTGACCGAGGTCAAATTCTCAATGGTATACTCATTTGAAGCGGTCATTAATTCATCAAAATAGCCTACACCTTTATCATACTTTAAAGCTCTTACATCATTCTTTTTTGCTTTTTTGAACTTTTTCATCCAAACCTCGGAATCTTTGTAATTATTGATCGATTTTAAAGATTGTGCATATCTGTACATGTAATCCGGATCAATTGTTGAGCTATTGATCTCTAACAATTTTGCATACCAATAACTAGCTTCATCATACTTTGCCCTTAAATAAGCTTCATTACCCAAGTTTTTACATATATCTTCATTTGACATGCCTTTTTCACTCAACTCTTCATAGGTAGATTCTTTGCCCATGTACCCATAATGCCCAAAATTATCAGTACCTGAACTTTTATTGTCTCGCTGTGCGTAACACAGGCTAGCAATAAAAAGCAACGAAAAGAGAACTATATATGTTTTAACTTTCATTATCGGTTATTTAAAAGAATCTAGGGGTCAAATCAATTTTATCTTTTTTAATGAACTCATATCTAAGAAACACCTCAAAAGAACCATTGTTAAACTTGGTGCCTCCCAGTTCAGATATATCACTATCATAAGCCAGCCCCAGCATAAATTCCGGTGTCATTTGAAATCCGAACAACGCACTCAACGCGGCATCCCATCTATAGGCGGCACCCATTGAAAATTTATCGTTCAACAAAAAATTAGCCGAAATATCCGCTTGTAACGGTGCTCCTGATGTTGCTTTTAATAGAAAAGCAGGTTTAAATTTTAAAGCCGATGACATTTCAAAAACATACCCTGATATGAAATACCAGGTCATTCTATCTACAGATACAAGGTTATCATTACCATCAGCGCTATCAAAATGCTCTGTCTGCAAAAAATTAGGTATGGACAAACCTGCATAAAATTGATCGTTATGGTAGTACAGACCTGCTCCAAAATTGGGAGTAAATTTTTTATAAAGATCACTATCGGTAATGGCAGTACCACCGGCACTAAAATTTCTAAGATTGTTAAAATCTAAATTTAATAAGTGTCCGCCAGCCTTTAACCCAAATGACAATTTGTTATTATCAGAGGTCTTCAATGTATACGAAAAAGCAGCGTCAATATATGTATTTTGATTGGTGTTGTTCCCTATTTCATCATGAACAATAGATAGACCAAGCCCCACTTTGTCAGAAGAAGGTCCGTGTACACTAAGTGTTTGTGTATTAGGAGCACCATCTCTACCTACCCATTGTGATCTGTGCAATGCAGATATACTTAATACCTCTCTAGATCCTGCATACGCAGGGTTAACCGAGAATGTATTGTACATATACTGTGTATACTGGGCATCTTGCTGACCGAACATAAGATATTGACCACCTAAAACCATGGTAAATATCAAAAAGATTATTTGATAGATTTTCTTCATCTTTTACCTAATTACGTACAGATAACCGGTTAATATTTTTTGCTCTCCCCTTGCTGTATAGTATATATCATAATAATAGGTACCAGAAGGTAGTTTCTCATTTCTGTTAATAGTGATTCTACCGTCAGACAGACCACTAAAAGCATTGGGGCCATTTTCATAACCTTCTACTTCCCATACCAAAACACCGTATCTATTATAGATTTTAACCGAATTTTCTGGAAACCTCTCAATATTGATAATCTCAAAGCTACCATTCATAGTATCTCCCGGTTTTACAAGATCTAGTTCTATATAGATGTCACAATTACTTCCAGATGGTGGTGTACCACCTAAAGAATCACAAGGATCTAAAGGATCGGTACCATCCATAGTTTCTTGCCCATCCATAATACCGTCTCCATCAGTATCCGAATTATTAGGGTCAGTACCTAAAGTCAGTTCTTCATCATTTGATAAACCATCGTTATCAGTATCATTATTAAGTGGTTCATTATCAAAAATGACCAAGACCTCACCTATACCTATATTGCCTGCTATATCTTCTGCAGTAATCAACAAAGTCAATTCGGGATTGACTATAGGGAAAATTCCATTTTCTGCTTGATCCGTTTCTGTATGAATTTCCCAAATACCATTGATATCAGTATTGATTACATACTGTAATAACAAGCCTGTATCACCAACCTCAACCGTAATATTCAATATCTCATTCGGACTCCCTAAACCAAGTAAAATGGGGTATGTGTTCATTGTTTCAAAACTATCTACCAAAGGTGGATCTATATCAATGGTATACGGATGTTGTACTGACGATGAACCTGTATTACCATCTATAGTTATCGTGGTGACCGTACCTAGAATACTTAAATCATTGTCCTCCACTAAATCCGAACCCGCAACCGAGATATTAAAAAACCCGTTTGCATCTACAGGACCAGTATAATTGGTATTATGAATGGTCAAGGTTACTAGATCACCTTCAGAAAAATCACCTGTAACCCTTCCCGTTACATTAATCTGACCTTGAGATTCATTTTCGTTGACAATGTTATCTGAGGTTATGTCATCTAATGTAATTACCGGAAGCACTATAATTGTTTCTTGACAATCTACTACACCATTACCATTGTTATCGGTTTGATCAAATACGACAGTAACCATACTTGTATCGTTAATAGAGCAAGGCAGTATGGAGGCTACGGTATATGTAAATGTGTTGTTACCATTATCGGTCCACGAACCACCAGTATCAGGA
>JAHDDL010000042.1 GCA_020629415.1 Maribacter sp.
AATTGCGGATCACTCGATATAATCCAAAACATTTACGATAAAAAAGTACGTATTTATACGTACTTTTTATAATTTGCAGTATACTTCTAAACCATTCTTTATCTCTGGTAAAATGAATAGTACTAAAACTCATAAAACAATATGTTCTTATTGCGGTGTTGGCTGCGGTATGTTGGTAGATGTTGATGCAAAAGGAACAATAAGTGTAGATGGTAATCCAGATTACCCATCTAATAAAGGTATGCTTTGTACCAAAGGACGAAATCTAAACTACGTAGCGCAAGATACAACAGATCGTATTCTGTATCCAGAAATGAAATGGAGCAGAAATCATCCTTTACAACGCGTTTCTTGGGATGCCGCCTTTGAACGTGCTGCAGCGGTTTTTAAGAGTATCATTGCCAAACATGGTCCAGATAGTGTAGGTTTTTATGTATCAGGTCAATGCTTAACAGAAGAATACTATCTAATAAACAAATTGACCAAAGGTTTTATAGGCACCAATAATATAGATACCAATTCTAGACTGTGCATGAGTTCTGCCGTAGTAGGATATAAGAAAACTTTAGGGGAAGACTCCGTTCCAATTTGTTATGAGGATATAGAATTGGCAGATTGTTTTTTAATAGCAGGGGCAAATCCGGCTTGGTGCCATCCTATCTTATATAGAAGGTTGGAAAAGCATAAAGAAGAAAATCCGAATGTAAAGATAATTGTAGTAGACCCTCGTAAAACACAGACTTGTGCAGGGGCAGATTTACATTTGCAGATTTTACCGGGTACCGATGTAATTCTATTTAATGCCATTGCGCGTAGATTAATAGATAAAAGAAAAATAGATGTTGCCTTTATTAAAAAACACACTGCAAATTTTGAAGCGTGTAAAGAAATGGCTTATACATTAACGCTCAAAGAGGCGGCTAAAAAATGTGGTATTCCAGTAGCAGATATACGTAAAGCGGCAGAGTATATTGGCAATGCCAAAAAGTTCATTAGTATGTGGACCATGGGGCTGAACCAAAGTGTTATAGGTGTTGCTAAAAATGTCTCGTTATTAAACCTATCCTTATTAACAGGTCAAATAGGTAAGCCAGGATCAGGACCATTTTCATTAACCGGTCAGCCAAATGCTATGGGCGGTAGAGAAGTTGGTGGTATGGCCAGTTTATTGGCAGCCCATAAAAACTTGGGCAATCCTAAGCATAGAAAAGAAGTGTCCGACTTTTGGGGAGGCGGAGAAATACAGGCAGAACCAGGGTATACCGCTACAGAAATGTTCGATGCCTTGGATGAAGGAAAATTAAAGGCCATATGGATTATCTGTACCAATCCTGCAGTTAGTATGCCCAATGTAAAAAAGGTAGAAAGAGCATTGAAAAAGGCAAAATTCGTGGTGGTACAAGACATATCACATAACTCGGAGACAACTAAATTTGCCGATCTTTTGCTACCTGCGGCGGGTTGGTTAGAAAAAGAAGGTACCATGACCAATTCTGAAAGAAGAATTAGTTATCTGCCAAAAGTTATAGATGCCCCTGGGGAGGCCTTGCCAGATGCAGAAATTATATGGCGTTTTGCCCAGGCAATGGGCTATAGTGGCTTTGATTATAATAACAGTAGTGAAGTTTATGACGAACATTGCTTATTGACAAAAGGTACAGATATAGATATTTCTGGGCTGTCTTATGAAAGGTTGATCAATGAAGGTAGTTTTCAATGGCCCGTACCACATAAAACACATAAGGGTACACCTAGGTTATTTACAGATCGTCAGTTCTTTACCAATGATAAAAAAGCACATTTCAATGCCCCTTCAACGCTTTATAATAAATCTGAGGAAACGGATAACGAATATCCTTTAATATTAAATTCAGGTAGGGTGCGCGATCAGTGGCATACCCGTACCAAGACCGGTAAGGTTAAAAGATTGTTGACGCATATTCCGCAACCATATTTAGAAATGAATGCAGTAGATGCCTATTTAAGAAAGATAAAAGAAGGTGATATTGCAGTGGTCAAAAGCAGACGTGGGCAGGTACAGGTGAAGGTACAGCTCAACTATGATATAAGAGAATCGGTAGTTTTTTTACCAATGCACTGGGGTAAAGTACTGAACAATGATTTTGGAAGGGCAAATAACCTGACCAACGATTTGGTAGACCCAATATCTAAAGAACCGGATTTTAAATACTGCGCGGTTGAGGTCTCCAAATTTGTCAAAGAGAAGCAGAAAGTAGTGGTCGTAGGTGCCGGTGCCGCTGCATATCGTTTCATACAATCTTACAGAGAAAAAAATACAGAAGATGAACTTCATGTGTTTTCAAAGGAAAAAGACCCTTTTTACAATAGGGTTCTGCTACCGGAATATGTTAGTGATGAACTTTCTTGGGAAGCTTTGGAAAAATTGAAGGAAGGTGAGTTGCAAAAGTTGGATGTCATTTTGCATTCCGGTATTTGTATAGACAATATCAATGCAGATGAAAAGACGATTTTAGATTCTTTGGGTAATGTGCATTCTTATGATTTGCTTATTATGGCAACGGGTAGTAGGGCATTTATCCCTAGTGATGTTCAAATAAAATTACCTGGTCGCTTTACCATGCGTGAAAGGGGCGATGCCGATAAGCTTAGAAAATACCTGGCCGAAACCGGTCTAAAGGCAAAAGATCAGAATGTGGTCATTGTAGGTGGCGGGCTTTTAGGTTTGGAGCTTGCAGCGGCATTGAAAAAGATCAACATTAACATTAGCATTATTCAAAGGGCACCGCGTTTAATGGAACGTCAATTGGATAGTGTTGCAAGTAGGCTATTGGCGGAAGATGTGATGGAGCGCGGCATAAACCTCTATTTTGATAATGAGGTAAGTACCGTTTTTGAGGATAAGGGCCAAAAACATAGTCTTTTGGTGAATCTAAAAACTGGTAGAACCATTCAATGTAATGCCATTGTGTATGCCATTGGTACTAGGCCCAATATAGAATTGGCAAAACAGACTGGGGTTCATACCCGTAGGGGAGTCGTTGTAAATTCATACTTACAAAGTAGCGACCCTTCTATTTTTGCACTCGGGGAAATAGCGGAATACAAAAATTCACTTTTCGGAATTACGTCGGCAGCTGAACAACAAGCTGATATTGCGGCAAATTTTATTCTTGGCGATTTCAGCAGTATTTACAACGGGTCTGTTTTAATGAATATTTTAAAGTTCGAAAATTTAGATCTCTGCAGCATTGGCATGGTCAACTCACCGTTAGGGGATCCATCGTATGAAGAAATTATTTTAATGGATGTCAGCAAGCGCTTCTATAAGAAATGTATCGTAAAAGATGACACGCTTAAAGGTGCCATTTTAATGGGCGATAAAAATGAATTTGCAGAATTTAAAAGGCTCATAGAAGAGGAAATTGAACTCTCTGAAAAGCGGGATGAGTTGTTGCGTGGCGCTTCTACCTCTGTTCCGTTAAAGGGTAAATTGGTCTGCTCCTGTAGTCAAGTGGGCGAGGGTAATGTTATTGATGCCATTAATGGCGGATGCTCCGAGTTCAACAAATTATGCTCAGAAACAGGTGCAGGTTTAGGCTGTGGTAGCTGTAAGCCAGAGATAAAGGAGTTATTACAAAAACAGCTGGTATTGGCTAATTAAAAATAGGACATTATGAACGATGATCTGCATAGAATATTGATCAAGGGAGGGGTTACTTCCCCGGGTGAATTAAAGGATATAATTACCATGCTAGAGTCTGCCGGACTTACAAGTGTAAATTTTGGTTCTAGACAAGATATTTTGTTTCCGTTGAAAGATGCCAAAGAAGAGCAATTGGAAAGTATTTCAAAATTCAATACTGATATCATTGCCAATAGATCATATCAGAATATTGTAAGCTCTTACGTATCTGCAGATATTTTTGACATGACCCACTGGTTAAAGGGATCTACGTATTTATATATTTTAGAAGGTTTTGATTTTTTGCCAAAACTCAAAATCAATATTACCGATCCTAAACAAAGGCTAGTCCCTATTTTTAGTGGCAATCTCAATTTTATAGCATCTGACCAAGAAGATTATTGGTATTTAAACATTAAACTTCCACACTGGAAATCATCAGCTTTTTATCCGGTTTTAATCTATAGTTGGGATATAAACTCCATTTCAAAGCAAATAGAGGAAATTCATGAAGACATTTCAGATATAGATGAGTTGTTCTTTGTAATGAACAAAAACTTGGAGACTAACAATAAAACCATGGAAAAGGAATTGAAGGTTCCTTTTCAGACTTTCCCGTACTATGAGGGTATGAACAGGTTGGGTACCGATCTTTATTGGTTGGGACTGTACTGGAGAAATAATAAATATGACCTATCGTTTTTAAAGGCATTCTGTGGTTTTTGTTTAGATAACAGTATTGGTAAAATCTGTATTACACCTTGGAAATCTTTCGTGGTAAAAGGAATTAAAAAATCAAGTAGGCCAGAACTTGAAAGGTTTTTGGGAAAAAGGGGAATTAATGTTAGGCACTCTCAGTTAGAGATGAACTGGCACGTACCAATTGATGACGGTGAAGCCCTTGAGCTTAAAAAATATTTGGTCAGAAGTTTTGATCAAAATGATATTAGTACCTACGGTCTTACTTTTGGCATAAGCAATGAAGTGGGTAAGCGTTCGCACTTTGCCTCGGTGATTATTGAAAAGAACAGTTTGCCCACCATTGTTAAAGAGTTTGAAGTTCGCCCAACGTACAATGTGCTACATTTTGAACATTTTGATCCCAATAGTCAAAAGTATATTACCTACGCCCAGGATATTGATAAAATAGAACTGCCAGGTCTGTTAATGGAGTTGAGTAAAATGTATTTTGACCAGTTAGGACGTATGGATGATGATGAAGAAAAGACTAGTGTTGAAATTGTTGAGGCAACCCAAGCGCTATATCAGTGTCAAGATTGCCTAACAGTTTATGATGCAGTTTTTGGTGATGCGTCTTATGACATTGCGGCAGGTACCAAATTTGAAGATATTGATGACACTTATGAGTGCCCAATATGTTCGGCACCAAAATCAAGATTTAAAGAAGCAATGATACAAATGAATTGATACTAACATAAGGAAAAGATGATACTAATCACTAAATCAATATGTTATAAAAATTGTAAAAGAGACAATAAATTGGTCAAATAAGTTAAAATTTTAACTTATTTCAATATAATTTTGTGGTGTAATCTAAATAAACCACCACTCATGACCAGGGTTAATGTAAATAATCAAAGTAAAGATTCAATTTTGGTAAATGCATTGAAGTTTACCATTGTAGTTGCTGCAGTTGGAATTTTGCTGTGTATAGGGCTAATGGCTTTTGGGGCTTAAACTTTTGCTATTCTAAATATTTTCATTAAGGTTGCATTACCGGTAGTTCTAGAACTCTTTCCGGTCCGTAAAATTTAAGTGCTATACCGAAAATAATGACAGATATAATCATACCTACCATAAAAACAGTATAGGTCCATCGTAAAATTCTGTACTTTCTTTCTAAAACAATACCTAAAAAATACAGATCTTTTGTCAGTGAACTGTATATGTAATCCTTATCCTTAATAAGCTCGTTCATTGCCCAGTTATATTGCTTTAATTTCATTTTGTGAAAATTACCAAAGAACAACAAGTTTACTTTTTTGCTGGTAACTTCTTCCTCTGTGAACTGCCCGGTGGTAATATTGGGTTTGGTTGCAATTATGGACATGACCATTGAGACTACGCTAAAAATAATAAAAACGAAAGTGGGATAGAACAGATAATCGTTTGAAGGATTATCTAACTTGGGCACTAGGTTTGCCAACGCCATAGAAACGATAATAGCATTTACCGAAAGTAGGATATTGGCTTTGGTATCTGCAATATCGCTTAGTTTTAAATGGTTTTGTAGCGTAACCCTATATAAGGTTTGAATACCCCTGTCCGGTAGCTCCCCTTTAAATTTTGCCTTAAGACTTTCTTTTTTAACAAGTTCTTTATGTTTCTTTTTGGCCTTTATAAGTTTTTTAATGTTCTTATCTTTTCCTTTCTGCCAATTGGCAATTGCATAATCTGTGTAAAAACGATGTTTTGATCTTAGCAGAACAATATTTTCTTCTCGCCAATCTGCAGCAGTTTTGCTTTGCTTACCTAAAAGAGAGAGTTCTTCGCGTAAAAGCTCCGTAGTGGCCATAAAGTTCTTCACATGAAAATGGGAAGAATCTGCATCACGTATTATTTTTTCTAATTCATTTTTAGGCTCATAATTCTTTTTTGTAGCCATTATTAGGCTACATACTGTTTCTGTAAAGGAATTTTGCACTTCTTCTTTGGTTAAGAAGTCTCTAGCGATCTGACAGCTGTTCTCCTCATGCTTTCCATAAGATACCAAATAACCAAGGTCATGGAACCATGCAGCTACTAAGAGTTGCTCACGTTCAGCTTCACCGACTTTTTCGCCTTCTATAAGCTCTTTGGTACTGTCTACAACACGCTGTGTATGCCTAAGATTGTGGTATAAATACCTTGGGTCAATATCATTGCTTAATTGAGCAATGGCAAATACTTCGGCTTTGGAAACTATTTTAGACATGAGTGGGCGGTATAGTAGAATACATTAGAAAAGTACGAAAATATTTTAGTTGTATTAGATTGAAAGTCCAAAGCCAACCTGAATTAAGTTACTTTCCTTAGAATTAAAGTATCCAATGTTAAACGTAAGCGCCTTTAAACTACTGATCCAAAAACCACCACCTTGTGAAGTGTGCCATACATTAGAATTTTCATTTGGCATCCAGACCCTACCATAATCGAACCCACCATACATACCAATAGTTACGGGCGATACGGCCGTTACGTAGCGTTTAAGCTTTAATTTTAAATCTGAAGACTGATAGAAATAAGATTTTCCCGTAAAGCGTTCGTCCCTAAATCCACGTAAACCGTTATTGCCGCCAATTGATGGGGTATGGTAAAAATAGACGTCGTTATAATCAAAAAGACCCTTATACTCGGCAGTAGTGCTTAAAACCAAATTACCTTTCGATTCTAATTTGTGATCGACCCCTATTTTTAAGGAGGCGTAACCAAATTTGTTGGCATTATTGTTCAAGTTCATTTTATATCCTGCGGCAAAACCAAAATAAATAGCTTTAGAAGGAAAGTCTCCTGCATCGTCACGATCATAATAACCGGTCAGTTCTGCACCAGCATAATTCTGATTTTCAAAAACGGCATCCTCCAAATTATCTGGATTAAAAAGTCGGTTTTCGTTATCTGCAACCTTAAATGATTCAAATAGACCTTTAACCCGTAGGCTATAATATGCCAAACCGGCGCTGGCCTTAAAAGTTCTGATCCTACCTCTGTAATAATCCCTGCTCAGTGCATCTTCATTGTTAATGGTTTCATTTCCAAAACCAAAGAAGTTACTAACATACCTGTCGTTTGCAAAATAAGCATCCATTTCAAAATTCCAACCCTGAAAAACACTTCCGTATATGCCAGAGTAAGAAAGTTCTGCAGCTTTGAATTTGAAATAATAATTAGCACTTACCGTATGTTGTTGTCTAAATGAGTTACCGTCAATACCTTGTTGGGTATAGGTGTTAGATGCACCTAGGAACATACCGTCATCAGTTCTAAAACCCAATGTGGGCACAAGTATATTGGTATTCGGTTTAAAATATCTAAAATGGAAAGTATTGGTTTTATAATTATCCGTCAATAAGGTTTTGGGCTGTAGATTTTCAATATTGATTTTCTCATGCTCCCAATCATATAATTTTACCTTTCTCTTGTTGGTAATAGCATATGAGTCCTTACCGTAACCACCAACAATTCTAAGTTTTGTATTTGGGTTCTCTTGGCCTTTTACAACAAATTTATCATCATCGCCCAGGCCGTATATCCAAATTTCTTTTGTAAGACTATCGTTGAATACCCTTGAATAGAAAAGTTCATTTTTCTCGTCTGTGAGAATACGTTTCACCTCTACTTTTGTATCACCGTTCTGCAGTCTGGTCATTGTAAAGATATCATCTTTTTCAGTACCGGTAACTGCCACAATTTTGTTGAGGTATTTGGCATAATCTTCGGCTGTTTGGGTTAAAGTTGCAAGGCGTTGCTTTAGATTTTTCTTGATATTTTCAGAAGTTTCATCTTGTACAGAAGCCGGCAAGCGGGTAAAGGCATTTTCAATGACCTCGTTCGTCATGCCTTTTTGAATGGCCCTAGCTTCTTCTACCCAAACCTCTGGACCATATGATGTAAGTAAGGTACGGTCCAATCTATTACCAGATAAATTCAGCCATTTTACATTATCGATATCATCATCATATGTTTCCCAATTTCTTGTATTTGGAACAAACCAATTTATGAAAGGAATTACCTTACCGTCAAATCTAGGAAAGGCATTATCACGATCTCTAGGTATGGGCATAAATTCTTTCTCTCCATCAGGACTCTCATATTCTATCCACCTCCATTGATCTTGGTGACGGTCCCAATCCCCAATTAACATATCAAAAAGTCTAGCTCTTATAAAACTCTTTTCATCTACCCAATAAGATTCATCGCTCTTTATCTTCTCTAACATATCGGTAGTGCTCTCATAATCCGTAACCTCGCCAGAATTTTCATCCATGGTTCTTCTATACCCTTTATAATGCGCTTGTTCTTCAGATGGTCGGCGTTCTATATAGTAAAGTTCATCACCATAGTTTTCGTTGTATTGTTTTAAACTGTCTTGCTTTGGCACGTAGAACAGATCGGTATCTGAATGATTGATGTCTACAGATTTTGCCAAAGGGTTAATGACCAATTGCATGTAAGGGTGGGCAGTGGTAAAGAAATCTGAAATTGCTTTTTCTGCCCAAGTATCTTGATAATCTTGGGTATTGTAGGCAATGCCCGGAAGTTTGAATTTCAAAAATTTCAACGCACTTTTCCGTAATGAACGCATGGCATATTGTTTACCGTTGGCATCTTCTAAGCGCAATGAGAACGACTGGTGCCCTCCACCTTCTTTTATTACGGATAATCCGCCATATAGCGTATCTAATTGAACAATGGGCGCTTCTACGGGTTGACCATAATACTTACGGTAGCGCTCTCCCCAAAGAAATTTATAAAAGGCACTCTTGTTATAATCTTTTGGGTCATCTAAAATTTTGGTTTCCTTATTTTTTTCTGAATTGGTAGCAAATGAACTCAACACCTTTGCTGGTTCTTTTTTTGGTAGAACATTGAATGTCTTACTTGAACTTAAGTCATTTTCTGAAATAAAGGTAACTTTAGAGCTACCGTCTTTAAAGTAATCTAATCTGGCAAAACCTCTTTCACCAAATACATACTCCCCATGATATTCTACTGATCCACCAATAGCTGTAATTCTACCGGGACTCATTTTAGCGGCACTTTTTTCACCAAGAGAACCACTTACAATTTGATGTATACCACCACCTTCTAATAACTGTAAACTTTCCTCATGACCAGAAACTAATGTAATACGGTCATTAGCTTGGGCCAAAGCACTTACTGCAATACGCAAGTAGTTATACCGTCTAGAGTTTACGTGTTCTGGATTAAATGCACCAAGGTCCATAACGGCGTTCTTAACAGTGCCTAGTAAAGGTAATGGAGTGGTATGGTCTTTCACGGTTGTTTTACCTGCATAAGTTCCATTGGTAAATACTGGGTGGTGCATGGCAATAACGATATTTTTACCTTGGCCATCACCAATATACCCTTCCAATTCTTCCATGAACCGTCTACGGGTTATAATATCAGTACACTTACTATTTATACCTTCTATTCTAGACCAGTTAGACACGAACCACTTAGAATCTACCAGAATAAGGTCTAGGTCATCATTTATAACTCTATGGTCAATTGGGCAACCGTTGTTTGGTATAACCGCCGCATTTTCTCTTTCAATATCTTTTAGGTAATTCTCTACCTTTTCAATTTTTTCTAATCTATAGCTTTTCCATTCGTTATTTCCCGGCAAAAAAATAGTCTCTCCCTTAAAATTGGCAGAGACATCAAGTTGTTTTTGGATCAAAGTACTATCTACGGACCAATTACTGGTTTCTGGCGAGATGTTATCACCGGTAAAAATTAAGGTACTGTTTAAAGAAGCATTGTCAAGCTCTTCCTTAAAACGGTTTAATAGAGCTGTATTTGGAGTAACGGATGAGTTTCCCAATCCGCCTGCTATATAGAAAGAATGGATTATATCATTGTCCTGTACCAGATTACTTTCTTGTACGTTACTTTGCTCTTTATATGTAGCGCACGATGAAAGCAATAATAGAATAATAGTAAAACTGAAGTATTTTATCGTTCTACGGGTGATAGCAATATTTTGAATAGGGCGGTCGGTCATAAATTTAATTAAATTAATTATGGGCAATAAATTGCTTTTCTAATTGGTAAAAAATATGTTTGATACAATGATTCCACCAATGAGGAGTACTAAAAAAGCGATAAGTATGGTTACCCCTAATTTTGTTTTTTTATTCTTCTGAAGGATGTATTCTTGTGTTTCTTCTTCTGGTTCTTTTACAAATTTTGTTTCTTCTGTCATAATTTTATTTTTTAATGTATACTGTTTTTTTGTTCACGAATTCTAAAATTCCTTCTCTAGAAAGTTCTCTCCCGTAACCTGATGCTTTAGTGCCACCAAAGGGTAACCTTGGGTCAGATTTAACCATGTCGTTTATGAAGAATGCCCCATCGGGTATGTTAGATATTATATTCATAGCAGCATCTATATCTTCGGTAAAGAGCATACTGCCCAAACCAAATCTAGAATTTGCTGTCATTGCAATGGCCTCTTCCCTATTCTTTACTTTAATAATTGCGGCAACAGGTCCAAAAGTTTCTTCTTTAAATACATGCATGTCTACCGTAACATCTGTTAAAATGGTAGGAGAGAAATAGGCACCGTTACGCATATTGCCTAAAACTACTTTTGCGCCCTTTTTTACAGAATCGTTTACTTGTTTTTGTAGCTCTTCTGCCAAATCTTCTCTAGCCATAACACCAATAAATGTTTCCTCTTTCATTGGATCGCCACTTTGTAAAGAATTTACCTTGGCAGTAAATTTCTCAAGAAAAGCATCATATATATCTTCACAGACTATAAAACGTTTAGCGGCAATACAGCTTTGACCGGTATTCTGCATACGTGCGGTTACCATGGTTTCCATGTGTTCTTCCAGATTTGCATCTTCCCAAACAATACAGGCGTTATTGCCCCCTAGTTCAAGTACGGATTTCTTCAAATTCTTTCCTGCGGTACCTGCAATGGATTTACCGGCTTTTTCGCTTCCCGTGAGTGTTACCGCTTTAACACCATCATCAGTAATAAGCTTTTCAATTTCTTCGTGCCCGGCTTTAAGGCTTTGAAAACATCCCTCAGGATAACCTGCATCTAAAAATAACTGTTCTATGGCCAATGAGCACCCAGTAACATTTTGTGCATGCTTTAATAACGCCGTATTACCGGCGGTCAAGGTAGGGGCGGCAAAACGGATTACCTGCCAAAATGGATAGTTCCAAGGCATTACCGCAAGTATGCAACCTAAAGGGTCGTGGCTTATAAAACTTTCATCGGCATCTGTATCAATAATTTCATCTGCCAATAAATCTTCTGCATTCAAAGCATAAAAATCACATGCCCATGCGCATTTTTCAATTTCGGAAATACCTTGAGAAAAAGGTTTGCCCATTTCTTGCGTCATTAGTGCTGCATATTCCTCTTTGCGCTCTAAAAGAAGTTCCGCAACATTGTTCAGTAATTCGCACCTGTCCTCTATTTCCAAATTTGCCCAAGAAGTTTCTACGGCCAAAGCTTTTTTCAGCTTCGCCTTAATATCGTCGTAGGTGTCTTTGGTATAAGTTTTAACAACGGAACCATTATAAGGGTTAATAATTTTATATTCTTCCATAACACAAATTTAGTTGTAAGATGGGTATTGTGTTAATTCGTTTCATTTTATTCTTAACCCGTTTAAACGATTGTTATAGTCAATATTAAAAGGTTTAGAGTTAAGTAATTATATGAATTACCATCACCTTTGTAACAGACAATAAAACACTTGTTGTCATTTAGCAAAAGAAACGTTTAACCTTAAAAATTATAACATGAATAATAGTGGAAATACATTGTTGGCAATTATTGCAGGTTCTGCCATTGGTGCGGCCTTAGGAATTCTATATGCACCTGACAAAGGGGAGAATACTAGAAGATTGATCGCAGATCAAGCAGCTGCTACAAGAGACAACTTTGCGGATAGCGCAGTTGATTTAAAAAATAGAGTAGCCTCTAAAATGACCGATGAAAAACATACGTTAGATACAAGGGTAGAGTCTTTGGTATCAGATTTAAGTTATAAGACCGAAGATGTAATCTCAACTTTAGAGAAAAAATTGGCAGAGTTAAAATCAAAAAATAAGAAACTGCAGAAAACAGTATAAATGGGAGTTATTGATTCACTTAACGAAACGTCTAACAAGGCAATTGATGTAGGAGAGGTTTACTATAAAAAAACCCAGGAATATTATAGGCTGAAAGTGTTTCAACAATTAACAATGACCACTGGTATGCTGCTTAAAATGGCAGTTATGGGTGGTCTTGCTTTTTTGGCACTAATGTTCGTAACCGTGGCAGGTGTTGTTTTTCTGGCAAATGTCATTGAAAGTATGGTAGGTGCCTGTCTAATAGCAGGGGCTTTATTTATAATGTTGTTGGTCTTAACGTACGTTTTTAGAAGTAAGATAGACAGCATACTGGTAAGAAAGTTATCGGATAAATTTTTTAATTAATAGATATGTACAAAAATTTTGAGGAGGTAGAATTCAATTTAAAACGCTTAAAATTAGAGCGTGAAATTGCATTGGAAGAACTTAAGGGGCTTAAGCAAGATGTACAAGAAGATTTGAGTCCGTATAATTGGGTGTCTACTGCTTTTTCGGCAGCCAAAAAGTTTGGTATGCTTTATTTAATGCGTAAAGTAGTTAAGTAATACTTAATTTAGCTTAAGAACTATTAGTCATAAAAAAGCACCTTAAAAAGGTGCTTCTTATTTGGTTAGGTTTCAATATTAGGTTATTATTTGGTCCAAGCATCCAACATCCAACTCACTTTTTCTATTTCTCCAATATAGCCACCGATCATATCTATGGTGCCTTCATCGCCACCTGCTTCGGCTTTCTTTATAACCTTGTTCATTTGCTTTAACAATGTTTCGTGCTGATCTAAAATGTTTTTGACCATTTCAGTATCGGCAATTAAAGAAGAGGTTTCTTTAATGGAAGACATTTCAAAATATTTTGAAAACTCGCTTGTTGGGTTGTGTCTTAATGTAAGGATACGTTCTGCAATTTCATCGATTTTTATTCTTGCATCGGTATATAGCTCTTCAAACTTAATATGAAGGTCAAAGAAGTTTTTTCCAGATACGTTCCAGTGGTATCCCCTCAAGTTTTGATAGTATAAATTGTAGTCTGCCAACAGAATGTTCAGTTCATCTACTATTGGCTTTATATCTTTTGATTTTATATCTAAATAGCTCATAAAATTTGTTTAATTATTTACTTCAAAAGTATAAAATAACCAGCATTAACGTTGACTCAGAAATCTTTATAATGAACGTTTTAACTGTTATTTAAGAGAAGCTTTATTATTCGCTTACCAAGGGCTTAAGGTTTATGTAAGAGTAGTTTATTTTACCAACATGATCATACTCTGTAGCGTTTTGTTTTAGAGAACCCCAATCGAATTGATCGTTCAGGTTGTTCTCTTTATAGTAATTGGTTAAACCTTCTGTCAGTAAAAGATACTCGCTTAACTGTATTTTATTTTTCAATAGTTTATGGGCAATGATAAGGTCTTCGCCAAAAAGCTTAATACTATTGCCAACTTTTGTAAGAGCAATTTCTTTACCATAATGTAGAATAATTTTTAGGCCAAGAATATCTGGTATAGAAGCGGCATCCTCATTTTTTCTGTACTTTTTTCTAAGGGCATCCAGCTCTTTATAAAATTCCGTATAAAAAATTCTACATTGGTCTATAAGATTTTCCAAGCTTGGCATTTCTCCGGTTTTAAAAAAGAGAACGGCATCTCCTTCTATTTCAGAAACTTTAAGTCCTATTTTATTGGTATAGATAATTTGGTTTAGAAGGGCAGGAATGATTTTTGAACTCAGTTCAAAATCTGTTTCGCTCATAAACTCGGTAAATCCGCTTATGTCTGGTATACATATTAACATAGGTTCTCCTTTCATAAGCATTGTATTTTATGGTGGTAAGGTATATAACTTCTCATAGTTAAAAGAATCCGTTTCGTAAAAATTATATCGCAATCGGTCTTGTACTATTTAAATTACATGCTAAATAAATAGGTTTTTAGGTTACAAAAGGGTTGAATAGAACACCAAATCAGCCACTTGATTCCTTATTTTTGTTTCAATTTGCATAGAAAAGGATAAACAAAAGTGTTTGGTCCGCGTAAATGCCTACTTAAAAAAACATAATAGATGAACTATTCAGAACTACTGGCGAGCGAACCACATGATGTTGCTGAGCACATGCACTTAAAATATGTAAATAGAGAGGCGTTATCTATTCTGCGAATCAAGGAAAAAGATAAATTTTTGTATGTACTAAAGGATAAGCCGCTCAGTAAAAAATCTGAATTGGACAGGATCAAAAAGTTGGTAATCCCGCCTGCGTGGCAAGAAGTAAAAATTGCGCCTATTGCCAATGCACATTTGCAAGCGGTAGGTTATGATCTAAAACATAGACTACAATACCGCTATCACGAGTTGTGGTTAAGGGTAAGAAACCGAACTAAGTTTTTGAGAATGCACCACTTTGGGGAAGCGCTACCTGATATTCGTAAAAAAGTAGATGCACATTTAGAATTGGACGGGTGGCCAAAAGAAAAAGTTTTGGCATTAATTGTTAGACTAATGGAAGAAACCCATATCCGTATCGGTAATAGACAATATGCAAAAAGAAATAAAACGTATGGGCTATCTACCTTAAGAACCCGTCACCTAAAGACCAGTAAGAACAAACTAAAGTTTGAATTTACCGGCAAAAAAGGTAAAAAGCATAACATTACCTTGAACAATAAAAGACTTAGAAAACTTGTTTTGCAATGCGAAGAAATACCAGGGTGGGATCTTTTTCAATTTTTTGATGAAGACGGTACCAAAACTGGCGTTGATAGCGGTATGGTCAATGAATATTTACAAGAAATAAGCGGAGACCTTTTTACTGCAAAAGATTTTAGAACATGGTCAGGCACACTTATTTTTTTTGAATCACTTTTAGAAAATGAAGCTACCACTGATGAAGGTGTAATTAAAAAGAATATTATAAAAGCTTTTGATGATACGGCCAAAGCGCTGGGCAATACTAGAAATGTATGCAAGAAATATTACGTACACCCATACATAGTAAGTAAATATGAAAGAAACGAGTTACAGAAAGCTTTTAGAAAAGTAGAAACTACGAAGGCTACCGAATACCAAACCGCTGCAGAGAAGGTATTGATCAATTTAATAGCAGATTTTAATCCGCTACAAAGTTTGTCCCAAAAGAAATAGAGGTTTTAGATTTAATCTGCCCGTTCTACTTCACTTTCACTTTTTAAAACATAATCACCATCATCTTGTTTAATGTATAGTGCCTTATCGTCATCGCTACCATTTCTGGTTACTTCATTACCCTTGATCGTTTTTGTCGTTTTTGAAGTGTATGTTTCTTCAACTTTACCTTCGGCAGTTCCATTGCCCCAAGACCATTTTACGGTTGTACCTTTTCTAATCATAATTTATTTAATTTTTGTTTGTGCTTTCCATCACTTCTAGTGTTTGGAGAACAAGTGATGGAAATATCTAAACGACAAGCACAAACGTGAGAACTGAATTGTTACCCAAAGTTCCAAAATTTTACGATTTATTGTGTAAGATGACCACTATATTTTTAATGCTATTCACTTGATTATTAACCCAATTCAAAGGAGTTAATGCTACTTCTTTTCAAGATAAAAAGTACCGTAAATCAACTATATATTTGACAACAAAACAATACAGATGTTAGAATTGATTACAGGTATTTTAATAATGATCGCTCTAGGCTATGTAGGCTTTATAGTACAGGATTACTTAGTAGAAAGTACATTGAACGATTTAGTTGAAGACGAAGAAGATTCAATATTTGAAATTGATATGGAGCATGTTGTCATGTATTCAAACCGATCTAACGCAAAAGATGTTAGTGAACTAAAGAAAAAATTACAAGATTTTAAGAACAGGAATAAATTTTATAAGATGTAATTGTGATTGACATCTTTAAATAAAAATCACATCATTAAAATTATAAAACATGAGTACATATACAGAAGAAGTAGGAAACAAATTGAACGAACTTTTAGAGAAAACGTATGATGCCGAAAAAGGATTTAAGAAGGCGGCAGAAAATACTGAGCATACACAGTTAAAAGCTTTCTTTGAAACAAAGGCAAAGCAGCGTTATGATTTTGGACACGAGTTAAAATCCGAAATTAAGACATTTGGCCAAGAGATAGATAAAGGTGATAGCATAACCGGTAAAGCCCATAGAGCTTGGATGGATGTAAAAGCATTATTTTCATTAGATAGTGCAGAAGCAATGTTAGAGGAAGCAATTAGAGGTGAGAAAGCTGCTATAGAAGAGTATGATGACGTATTGGAAGATACTTCGTTACCATCTACCACCGCAACCGTTTTAAGAAGTCAAAAAGAGGCTATTAAGAACGGACTTTCAAATATTAAGATGTTAGAAGATATTAGATAAATTCATTTTTGGTGAATTGGTGAAGAGGCTTTAATTAGCCTCTTTTTTTATGCTTTTTTTTAAAAGCACATACCTTTTATCTAGAATAAAGAGCTCTTTTTTAATGCGTTATATTTTTTTGTTTCTGCAATAAGAGAGCTATAGCTATTTGCCGAACTTTAAAATAAAAAGCACAAGATTTATATGTATTTTAAAATATCTAATACAGCAAAATTGAAGGAGATAGAGCAAGATGTAAATGCATTGTTTAAATACCCGGATCTATACACACCGCAAGTAGTAATTAGTGGCTTAACAGAGGTTTCTATACCTATTGTAACCATGAACGAGCCCAATATCGTTAATTTGGCCATATGGGGTTTGTTGCCCGGTAACTTTAATGAAGATTGGGAGCTTTTTCAAAAGCTGACCAATACCCTGACCATTTCCGCGCATAAATTGGACGCCGATATTTGGTACCATGAATCCTTTATGAAAAGTAGATGTATAATTCCGGTAACCGGTTTTTTTACATCGGTATTAAAAAACGGAGAAATCTATCCGTATCATATTAGTGGCAAAGAAGGTGGAATTCTGTACTTAGCCGGTATTTATACCATTTTGGATGATGGTTTTATTACGTGCTCTATATTGACCGGACCACTGGAAAGAGAAGTGGTAAATTATCAAAATCTGGTAGATTATATGCCGGTTATTATAGACCGAAATGATAAATGTGATTGGTTTTCTGGCGATACCAGTGTTGAAAGGACAAAAGAAATAATGCAACCTCCACACCAGACAGACTTAAAGATACGTCCCATAGCCAGGAACTTGTTCAATAATGATATTTCTTATGATAGCATGCTCATGCCATATGAATACCCGGAAAACTAAGGTAACGAAGAATTCTTGTTTTTTAAATGTTTTCTATATTCCGTTGGTAGAATGCCATAGGCCTCAAAGAATATCTTAGAAAAGTAACTTCTACTTTTTATACCAATGGCATATACAATTTCAGAAACCGACATGTCAGAGTTTTTAAGATAGTCTTTTGATATTTCTAACTTCAATTGTCTAACGTACTCGTTTACTGTTTTAGAATATAGAATTTTAAAGCCCAGTTGTAATTTTTTAGGACTTAGGCCAGACGCTGAACTTAAGGTAGAGATGGGTATGTTATCTGAAATATGCTCTAATATATAAGTAGTGAGCTTGTGGATTTTAAGAATATCTTCTTTAGAAATTACCTCGGGTATATTCATATTTTCTTCAAAATTTTTATGTTCCAACAATTGCATAGCTAGAATTAGATAAAGTCTACCTTCTAAAGAAAGAGACCTTAACATTCCGTTAGTCGTATCAACATTGTTAAGTAATTTTATTTCATCTGCAATTCTTAAGCTATAATTGCCAACATGTTTAAAAGTAGTTTCACCTTCACTATCGGTAAACAATGAAATTAAAAACTGGTTTAAGCGAGAAATGTTATTATTTTTTTTAAGTAAATACGCTTTTCTATCTATTCTGATAAAGCTGATTTTTAAGCTTTTATCCTTCGGAAACAGGAAGGTTTTTTTCCCATTTCGCTTGTGCGCTATTATAGTATTTTGAAATTGTTCTATCCTGGTGTCATCTTCCATATTATTTGCGCTATATATGAAATAGCCTTCGCTAATGAATATAAATTCTATTGGCGATAAATCTTTGGATATAAAAATTAATTTAGCTTCCTCTGCAAGCATTATGTTACAATCAAATAGAGAAACTCCCCGATCAAATGCTATAGTTCTCAAGGAACCTTTGCCTATTTTATTGTTAAAGGTTAATACACGTTCTCCATGGACCTCTAGTAATTCTCCTTGTATACAAGTTTGTATTTGGGATAAAATTTCATCGGACCTTAAAGTATTTATGATTAACTCCTTCATTGTTTTATTTTAAGCACATTGGTAATTGTGCATTACAAATGAACAGGAAAATAGAGGAGTTCATTAGCATTTTTGAAATGTTAATTGACACAAATGCGTATCTGGTAGATGAGTTAATTTTTATTCTTTTACAACTAAGTAATACCTAGTAATAGTACCATATTTGCAGAGTAAGGTATTGGTTGTCATATAATTAATAAATACCATGATAAACCTTGCTGTTAAAGAATATTAACCTAATTATTAAAATCACATATTATGAAAAAGTCATTATTGATGTTTGTTTTTGCATTGGCAACACTGAGCATTGCTACAAGCTGTAGAGAAGAAAAAACTACAGGAGAGAAAATTGAAGAAGGAATGGACGATGTTGGAGATGAAATTGAAGACGGAGCCGATGAAGTTGAAGATGCCGTAGAAGATGCTACTGATGACAACTAAATTATAATATTGCTATGAAAATATAAGCCAGGTAGTTCAACTACCTGGCTTATTTGATTTTAAACTCTTTTTCAATCTTTTTCGCCGTTTCCCGTTAATACACTTAACAACCCATCTTGTAGATTGATCCATAAATAATTGAAAAATGATTTATGTCTTACTCTTTCTGCAGTTATGGCACCATATCTATACCCATCTTCATCTGCGTTTGATCCATCGTTTATAAAAAGGTTACCAATAAATGAAAGAACCTTTTTAACTCCGTTTCTTTCTTTGTTCAGCAATTGAAATTTAAAATCTTCGTAACGCATCTTTATATCACCGGTAGAAGAATATTCGTCTCCAGAAATGGTAAAGTACAATTGATCAATGGTGCCCGTAGTTTGGGTTCTAAGGTTGGGTATAAGAAAATCATTTAAGCTGGCGGCATTGAAATTTGATAGTCCACCAGAAATTAGAAAAGAGCTTCTTGGGTCGAACACATCAAATTGCCAATTAAGATGAAACTTACCTTCGCCCATAAGATCGGCGTTCAGTTTTATTTTTAATGGGTTTTCATTTTCAATATTAGAAAGATTGGTAATGGCTATATCTAAATCTTCAAAACTTAAAGCACCGGCAGGTACATTATTTGGTATATTTTCTTCATACACAATAATCCCGTTTTTTATGAAAACGGAGTCAATAGCGACTTTAAAGGGCAGTTTTTGTAATACTTTGCCATAAAGTGGCTTGTTTTCAATATTATCCAGTCTAGATTTATCCCTATAAATTTCTAGTTTTGGCTGTGAAAGTAAGAGTTCTTTAAAGTTTACTTGAAGAGAATCATTACTGATCATATAATTATGGTCTACAACCTTAATTGATGGAATAGATAAGTTTACATGATCTCTCTCGTACTTGATTTTTTTGCTCAGTTCAAACTTAGAGTATATGGTTGCAAGAGCAATGTCATTAATATCAATAATTGAATTATTGACTACCATTGATTTCATTTTCAATCTTTCATAATCACCTAAAGGAGCTATTAAATTTAGGATTTCAATGTTATAGGTGTCAAAATTAAAGGGAACATATCTTTTAATGACATCTGGATCTGTAGCTACTTGTTTTAGGGAAAGATTTATTTCATCAACAGCAATTAATTGCACCTCTTCCGTGGCGTCCCAAATTTCTATACGGCCAGAATCAAATATAATTTCTTCAACTAATATTTCTTTTAAGAGGTTTATGGGGTTGCTTTTGTTCGCAACAACATTATCGGTATCGGTAGGGCAGGTTTTAAAATTTAGATGTGGTTTGGCTAGCGTAAGATTTTTGATAAATATAGATTTCTGAAATAGAATTTTCCAATAGTCAAAACCCTTTATAGTCAGCACATCTGCATCTATCTTTATTTCACATGAAGAAGTCTGTTTACCTAAGCTAACAACCGTAATATCCTTAAACGTAATATTGCCTTTTATAAGATTAATGGTCAAGGCATTATATGAAAAATCTATATGGTCCGGTACCTTTTTCTCTAAAAAGCTTACCACTTCTTTTTTCATTTTCCATTCGGCAAGCATGTAGCCGCCAACGAAAAAAATAAGTAAGAGAACAAGCCATTTTAGAAATTTAGACATAAGGTAGTAGTTAAAAAGTAATGAAGGTTAAAGACACCCTATGTACAGAAGTGAACCTTGTAATACGGTTAGGTTATTTATACGGCTTTTTAATGCCGGCACTGTCTGGATCCATATATTGTTTAAAATCCGATGCACTGGTTAGCTCAACAAAATCTTTACCTTTTATGACAATGGCATTCTTTAAAAAACTAGGGTTTTTATCCAATATTTTTAACCAACCATCATCGTCAAGATCAACGGTGTCTTCACCGTAAACATCTTTAAAGTCTGGGTGATCGGTGTTCACAAGATCAGAGATATTCTTGTTCAGGCCGTCTGCCAATTCTGCCCATTGGGTGCCGGTGACATTGGTTTTAGAAATGTCTATCGTTAAATGTTCTTTTTCAGATGACTGTACATAGGCATTTAATTGTTTGCCTATTGAGTTTTCTGAACTGTAGTATAATGTAATCTGTTTTTTATCCATAGCTATTACTCCCATTACTTTTTTTTAAATGTACTTACATCTAACGCCAGTAATTAACTCTTTTACTACTAAAAGTATCTTGATTGGATTTTTGAACACCAAAGCGTATTTATTTATCTTATATTGATGTTAAACTATTAAGAAGGTGGTAAATACTATTTTTTGGCTTGCTTATATAGCAGTAACTCTATGGAGTATTGTCAATATAATTTTTAATGGATCTAAGGCAACTAAAATGATTAGTTGGTCTTTATCCGTTATTGTTTTTCCTTTTTTAGGACCACTGTTATATTACTTGTTTGGCATCAACAGAAGAAAATTCAAGTTATTTAAACTAAAACAGACCGAGAAGCGAAAATTATATTCAGAAACCCACAAAGAGCTGGAGGGCGGTGAACAAAGTGTACATGAATTTGATGATTATAAACATGATAAGCTGGCCATCCTTATTCGTAAAAACAGCTATTTTGCACCTTATAATGGTAATAAAATAACCTTGCTCAATGATGGTGAAGAAGCTTTTGGAGCCATTTTTAAAGCGATAGAAGAAGCAAAGGAATTTATACACCTTCAATATTATATTTTAGAGGAAGGTATGCTTCTGGACAAGTTTCATGACCTATTTGCGAAGAAAATAAAAGAAGGTGTTGAAATTAGAATGTTATATGATTCTTTTGGAAGCAATTCTATGCGTGGCAAAAGAGTAAAAAGGTTTAAGGATTTAGGGGTAAAGGCTTTTTCTACCATGCCAATTCGGTTCGGGAATCTGTTGTTTACCTTAAATTATAGAAATCATAGAAAGATTATCATTATCGACGGTAAGGTTGGTTTCACCGGCGGCTTTAATGTGTCTGATAAATACATAAGACCAGTATCTGAACTTGGGGTGTGGCAAGACCTGCATCTTAAGATCGAAGGGCCTGCCGTAAACAGCTTACAACGTGTTTTTGTAAAGGATTATCATTTTGCGGGCGAGGAAGAATTGTTGCTTCAAGACAAGTATTTTCCAAAAGTAGAACCTATGGGTAGTACGGTAGCGCAAATAATATCAAGCGGACCAGATTCTAGGTATTCTGCAATTATGCAACAATACTTGGCAATGATCAATATTGCTACAAAGAGCATCTGTATAGCCAACCCTTATTTTATTCCGGGAGAACCGGTTTTAGAGGCAATAAGAATTGCTGCGTTAAGCGGAGTGGAAGTTACTTTGTTAACCCCAAAAATTTCAGATTCATTATTGGCACAATACAGTATGTTTTCAACTTTTGAAGCTTTGTTAGAAGTGGGTGCCAACATATACCTAAGACCAGATTTTTCGCATAGTAAGGTAATAATCATTGACGGTGAAATAGTGTCCGTAGGTTCTGGTAATTTTGACTATCGAAGCTTTGAGCATAATTTTGAAACGAATGCTATTTTATATGACAAAGAGAAGGCATCGCATATAGAAAGATTGTTTACAAGACACTGTACCGATGACGTAAAAGTAGATTTAGAAAAATTTAAAAAAAGGTCGCCGTTCAGTAAGTTTTTAGAAGGTCTTGCCAAATTCTTTAGTCCACTTTTATGAACACTTTCTTATTTAGTAAAAAATTAAACTTTCTAATCTTATTAATATTCAGTTTCCCAATGGTTGCATCTGCAAAACATACAATTCCAGAAGAAATTATCAACGAAGCAAAAATTGCACTTTCTCATTATCCAGAGCTTTCAAATGTTGCTATAGAATTTAAGTTTAAAAAGAACATTAAAAAGTCTACCATGCAGGCTCAACCCTCATTTTGGAGTGTTTTTAGGTCTAAGAAAAACAGGTCTTATAAAATATTGATCAGTGAAAGAATAAAGATTGCAGATTCTGTTTATTATACCAAAGACATGCCTTCAGAAATTATGATCGGCTGGTTGGGTCATGAACTTGGACATGTAATGGATTATCAACAACGAAGTGGTATGAATTTGATCGGTTTTGGTTTTAAGTATATCACCTCAGAGAGCTATATACGGGAGGCAGAGCGCCGTGCAGACTCTTTTGCAGTCAACCACGGTATGGAAACCTATATTCTTGCTACAAAAGAGTTTATTTTAAAAGAAGCTGGTCTAACACCGGCTTATGTTCAACGTATTAAAAATTTATACTTATCCCCAGAAGAAATTATGGTGTTGGTTGAGGAAAGAGATGCGTTGAGCAAAGGAAAATAAGTGCTAGTCGTGCTTGTTTACAAAAGCTTCCCACTCGGCAAACTTCTCTTCTTTCATAACACGTTCCATTTTTACTTGACCACCTTTCTTTTTGTTACTATCGTTCCAGTCGTAAAAAATATTGGGATCTATTGAAAATACCTTCACACCTTTTAACGCCTTTGACCTTGCAACTTTATAGTTCTTATTGGCAGCTTTTAAAGATTCATCTAACTTTTTAGCTAATTCTGCTGGGTCTTGGGTTGCATTGGTTCCTAAATACCATGTATGATAAAATCCATCTTCATATTTCTTTGCACAGAGAGTATATTCGGGTACCTCTATATCAAAAGTTTCCATGAGGTTCTGTAGTGCATCATCCAATTTGTTGACAGATAATTGAGAGCCTACCGTGTTCAAAAAGAACTTGGTACGCCCGGTTATTTTTATTTCCGCACGTTCCACATCGGTAAACTCGATCGTATCTCCAATAAGGTAGCGCCAAGCCCCACTAACGGTACTTATAATGAGTACATAGTTTTGACCCGTTTCAACCTCTGAAAGTGTAAGTGAAGGTGCATCTTGAGCAAGAGAACCGTCTTCTAAAATATAATCAGGACTAAAAGGAACAAACTCAAAATAGATTCCGTTATCAGTAACTAATTTCATGGCATCTGTCTCTGGCCTAGCTTGAAAAGCGATAAACCCTTCAGAAGCCAAATAGGTGTCAATTACCGTAACAGGCTTGTCCATTAAGGCGTTAAAGCTCTTTTCGTAAGGTCCAAAAGCTACGCCACCAGAAGTGTAGACCTGCAAGTTGGGCCATATTTCATGAATATTGTTCAGATTATGTTTTTTGATGACCTCTTTCAGCATTAATTCTATCCAAGAAGGAATTCCGCTTAGCGCACCAATATCCCAATCGGCAGCTTTCTCGGCAATTTTTGCAACACGTTCGTCCCAGTCATCAATTTTTGCAATTTCCTTTCCAGGTTTGTAATATCCACTAAACCAAGACGGAATATTACTTGCGCTTATACCGCTTATCTCACCTTCTAAATGGTCATCGTTTTCAACTAAATCCGTTGAGCTGCCCAACATTAAAATTCCAGTTTCAAAGAAATCTGCCGGAAGGTCAAAATTAGAGATTGCCAATACCTGCTTAATACCTGCTTGTCTAATTGCATTTATCATGGCATCGGTAACAGGAATACGTTTACTTGTTTTACCTGTAGTCCCAGAACTCAATGCAAAATAATCGGGGCTACCGGGCCAGGTTACATCGGTTTGGTCTTCGTGTAATTTATGCCACCATGCATCGTTGATCTGATTATAGTCAAAATATGGAACAGCATCACGAAACGCTTGCTGAGGATTGTCACCTTCTAGAATATCTTCAAATGCATAGGTTTTACCAAAAGCAGTGTCTTTTGCAGTTTCCAATAGGTTTTTCAGAACAGCCTTTTGATCTTCAATGGGGTTGTCGTCACCAGTAATTTTATCGGTAACGTTAATAATTCCTTTAATAAAGTTTCCTATGATATTCATGTGATGCAGTAGTTTTGGTTAGTACCGCTAAAATACTGTATATGTGAGGTAAAGATTAACCCTAATATGAATTATGTGGACTTTATTGGGTTGAAGTGTTCAGAGACAATATTAAAACTTAAGATATCATCTTATATGAATTTCTGGAAACCCTATTCATTTTGAAAATCTTTTCTTAATTCCAATTCCATTTGTAATTGTTCAAACCAAAATCCGTTTTGTTTTTGAATTTTAGAATCAGCTAATAATATTTCATTTTTTAGGGTTTCAAACTGTTCGTCAGAAAAATTAGAATTCATAAATGCGTCTTCTCCGTTTTCTTTTTGAACTCTTTCAATAAAATTCTTGTAAGCAATTAAGGAGTCAGTCATTGAGCTAAAATTTGTGTTGAAAGGTTTGGAGGAGAAATAATCTTCATGATCAAGAAATTCTATTCGATCATCTAATTCAGTATTTACAACGATGGGATCCCCGTCACTACAACTTCCAATAACTATGTACTTATCAAATTCAGGCTCTAAAAACTCATAAATTTTTGTCAGTTTATGGATTCCCTTGTGCAAATCATCTGAATCCGTCACAAAACTAAGAAATGGAGCAGCACTTTCTGGAAGTCCAACTGTGTTTAGAAATTGGATAGAGGCATCACGTAATCCAAGTCCATTTAACCTATTTATATTAATGGGGTTAAGTTTTTCTTCATTTGAAGTCCATAATTTTTTAAATTCTTCTGGTTTCATTTGTAAACGTGTAGAGAATAATTAATCTAAAAACTCAATCCTTAACTAAGCATAATAAGCACAGCTCCCACAGAAATCAACACCAAAATAATCCTATTAATTGGACTTGTATCTTTAGTAATATATTATTTGCCTACTATTTGAATTTTGCCACATTTTGCATGCGATGTCCAAATCTTAGATGACACAAAATTGTATCTCAATAGCATTTTCCAACTTTCATTGTGGTATCTATATAGTAGGGTGTAACCTTCACCTTTACAACGGTGGTTTTCAAAAACAAAAGTTTTAGCATATTTATAGTCTTTCGAAAATATTGGCTTAGAAATTTGAAAATATATATTATCTTCTTCATTAATTTCCTCGTCAATTTCCCAAGCTTTAACCAGTTCTTCGTTAAGTTTTTTATTTTCCCAAATCTTATTTTTATTCCAAAGAAGTTTTTTCTTTACTACTATAGAATGGCGCTTTTTATTTCTTAAAATACTATCGTATTTCTCGTGACTAATATTATACTTTACAAAAATGATACTCTTTGCTAGAGGTGGAGAAAATCTTTTATACTTATTACTAGACAGATATTTTACATTTTTTAAAGAGTAGTTTGTCCAGTCTATAGTTTTCTCATTTGATTTATATATCAAGTCTAAAGGAAAATTATTATCAAGTAATTTTAATTCTCTTATTTGATATTTTTGAAGCGAATCGTTTATAATAGGTTCTTCTAAACCTTCTTTAAATAATAAATATTGCTCAAAGTCTTTCGGGAAATTATGATCAATAACACTTTCAACTAAACTTGTAGTCATCGAATCTTGACCGAATATATTTAAGACAGAAAAAATTGAAAGTATTAAAATATAATTTTTCATCTAGTATCGAAAAAGGTCTTTAAAATTGATTTTTACACCAAAATAACTCAAACTTAAAAACACTAACTAAGCATAATAAGCACAGCGCCCACAGCGGTCAAAACCAAAATCATCTTTCTAAAGAATGCTTCCTTAATATATTTGATGAATTTTACACCTGCGAAAAACCCTAAAAGAATACCCGGTAAGAGCATCAAATTCAGTTGTAAAGTTTCAATGGATATGGTTTTCCAAACAAAAAAATGAAAGGGAAGTTTAATGATATTCACGATTAAAAACAACCAAGCGGCAGTACCAATAAATTGGTTTTTTGGTAAGCGCATTGCTAGAAAGTAAATGTTAGAAAAAGCTCCGGCCAAATTGCCCACCATAGTGGTTATACCGGCTATGGTACCAATAGCACCGGCAAATGTCCAATGTGAGGGTACATTCTTATCTTTTTTTCGGTCCCAATAAAACATCATGCCCACGGTAATGATAATTATGGTTGCCATGGCTATTTTAAAAAATTTTTCTGGCAGTTCATTTCCAATAAAAACACCAATGAGCAAACCTAAAAGCATCCACGGTAGTACTTTAAAAACATATTTCCATTGTGTGTATCGGTTATAATAGATTACCGCAAAAATATCCGCAAGCACAAGAAGCGGTACTACCATGCCTGTAGACTGTCTTGCGCCAAAAGCCAAAGCCATGATTGTAACGTTTAAAACGGCAATTCCTTTAATGCCCGCTTTAGATAATCCTATAATAAAAGTGGCAATAGACGCCAAGATCCAGGCCGTTGGGGTAATTTCAGTAGTTATTGATAGAAGCACGTGGTACGTTTAGCGTATTAGATATAAAAATGTCCTAAAATAATATATCTTTAACAATCAACCTAAAACCAACTTATGGAACTCAGTACGTTAGACTATACTTTTATTATAGTTTTCTTTTCCCTTGTCTTAGGCATAGGGTTTTATGTTTCAAAAACATCTGGTAAAAATTCGTCGGAGTTTTTTCTATCGGGCCGTACAATGCCATGGTGGTTATTAGGTCTTTCAATGGTGGCAACTACATTTTCAACAGATACCCCCAATTTGGTGACCGATATTGTGCGAACAAACGGAGTATCCGGCAACTGGGTCTGGTGGTGTTTTTTGATTACAGGTATGTTAACCGTTTTCGTGTATGCAAAATTATGGCGTAAATCAAATGTAAATACAGATTTAGAGTTTTATGAAATGCGCTACGGCGGTAAACCGGCAAGTTTTTTAAGAAAGTTTAGGGCAGTTTATTTAGGGGTGATTTTCAATGTGATAACCATGTCTGCCGTAACATTGGCAGCGATAAAAATTGGTAGTATTATGCTGGGCTTAGAACCTTGGCAAACGGTAGTCAGTGCAGGTCTTATAACGGTAACTTTTAGTGCGCTTGGCGGATTCAAAGGAGTGGTGTATACCGATTTTTTGCTATTCTTTGTTGCCATGGTAGGCGCAATAGGTGCAGCATATTATTTAGTGAATATACCTGAAGTTGGTGGTATAGAAGCGTTAATGGCGAATGAGAACGTAGCTTCAAAATTGAACATATTACCAGATTTCAGTAACAAGAAGGCATTAATTACCTTATTTATTATTCCCCTTGCCGTGCAATGGTGGAGTTCTTGGTACCCAGGTGCAGAGCCAGGTGGTGGTGGTTATATTGCCCAACGTATGTTGGCGGCAAAGGATGAAAATCACGCCATTGGGGCAACCTTCTTTTTCAATATTATGCACTACGCTCTAAGACCTTGGCCGTGGATTTTAGTGGCATTGGCTTCCATAGTAGTATATCCAGATTTGGCAAGTATACAAGAAGCTTTCCCAAATGTAACGGCAGATAAATTAGGTCATGATTTAGCGTATTCTGCTATGCTGACCAAACTACCTAGCGGATTATTAGGGGTTGTATTGGCATCATTGGTGGCGGCATATATGAGTACTATTAGTACGCAGTTAAATTGGGGGTCGTCATACATTGTTTTTGATTTTTACAAACAACAGATAAATCCTGATGCATCAGAAAAAAGATTGGTTGCAGTAGGTAGAATTTCTACTATTGTTTTAATGTTGTTCAGTGCTGCATTGGCGCTGTTACTGCAAAATGCACTACAGTTATTCGATATTTTGTTGGCATTCGGTGCAGGAACAGGATTGATATTTATTCTAAGATGGTTCTGGTGGAGAATTAATGCGTGGAGCGAGATTACTGCAATGTTTGCATCGGGTATTATCTCTATCATATTAAAATTGACTCCCGTAGGTGCTTATCTTTTTGCGACGGAAACTGGGGTGCTGCCAGATTGGTCAGAATATATATTCATAGTTGTGGTAACGACTGTCATTTGGTTAGTGGCGACATTTATGACCCAGCCTGAATCTAACGATACTTTAAGAAGCTTCTACAAAAAAATTCAGCCAGGTGGTCCGGGTTGGTCAAAAGTGGTTGCCGATGCAAAGACAGATGCAGTAGAAATTGTAAAAGATAAAGAGAAGTGGAGTGTTCCGGCCGGCGTAACGGCAATGTTGTTAGGGGTAATTCTTATTTATTCTATAATGTTTGCAACAGGATATTGGATCTATGGTAGAACCACACAGGCTATTGTTTTAACCGTAGTTTCTGCAATTGCAGGTGCATTGTTGGTAAAAGCTTGGAATCGCTTAAAAGGGAATATCTTATAATGCGAAGATGAAAAAGGATAGAATTTTATCGGTCGATATCTTTAGGGGAGCCACTATCCTTTTAATGGTCTTGGTAAATACA
>JAHDDL010000079.1 GCA_020629415.1 Maribacter sp.
GTTGCGGCATCATAGGTAAATGAAAAAATCCAGCTACCGTTATCCTCCTTAACACTGGTACACTCACCGGTTTGATCCACATGGCCCTGAACAATATGCCCGTCTAATCTAGATCCTAAAATCATGGCACGTTCCAAGTTTACAAGGTCATTGGTTTTAAGCGTATTCAAGTTGGTCTTATTTAAAGTTTCGGCAATAGCTGTTACGGTATACGTAGTATCGGTAAGGCTAACAACTGTTAGGCAAACACCGTTATGTGCCACACTTTGATCTATTTTAAGTTCAGGTGTCAAGCTAGATTCTATGGTAATATCTAAGTTTCCACCTTTGGCTTCAAGAGAAGTAACCTTGCCTAATGTTTCAATAATTCCCGTAAACATGTGTCGTTTAATTTAAGTAATTTTGTGCTTTAATAAGAGTCCCATTGTTTTAATTGGGACAACCACTTTGCTTCTCCTTTTTGGAAAGATAAAACCAATTTTAAGGTTTTAAGTGGGGTTACAAAGGTACAGATTATCATGGAGGAAAATAAGAAAATAAGGTTAGGTATCTCAATAGGAGACTTAAACGGAATAGGTTGTGAAGTTGCTTTGAAAACATTTGAAGATAGTAGAATGCTTGATTTCTGTACACCCGTTATTTTCGCCTCTAACAAGACCGTTTCCTTTCAAATGAAGCAGTTAAAACTTAATGTGGTATTCAACGGTATACCAGATGCGTCAAAAGCCATCGATAATAAGGTCAATATTGTAAATGTTTGGAAAGAAGTGCCAAGAGTAGATTTTGGTCAAGCGACCAAAGCCGGTGGTGAATATGCTATAAAATCTTTACGAGCAGCGGTAGATGCATTGAAGAAAGGAGATATAGATGTATTGGTAACGGCACCGATCAATAAGAATAATATTCAGTCAGACGAATTCAAATTCCCGGGGCATACAGACTTTTTAGCCCAAGAGCTAGATGGTGAAAGTCTAATGTTTATGGTAACGGATACCTTAAAGGTAGGTTTGTTGACCGATCACGTAGCGGTAAAAGATGTTTCTGCGGCCATAATACCTAGGCTGATACGTGATAAGATCAATACCATTGAGAAATCTTTGAAGATGGATTTTGGCATTCGCAAACCAAAAATAGCCTTGTTAGGTATAAATCCACATAGTGGAGATAACGGGGTAATAGGCAAAGAGGACGATGAGGTAATGAAGCCGGTAATAAAAGAAATGGCAAATATGGGTCATTTAGTATACGGTCCGTACTCGGCAGATAGTTTTTTTGGCTCAGACGGTTATAAAAAGTTCGATGCAATTTTGGCGGCATACCACGATCAAGGACTAATTCCGTTTAAAACAATATCATTTGGTCAAGGCGTAAATTTTACGGCAGGGTTAAGTAAGGTAAGAACATCGCCAGATCATGGAACAGCGTATGAAATAGCAGGAAAAGGCATGGCAGACGAGAGTTCTTTTAAAGAAGCGGTCTTTATGGCATTGAAGATTTTTAAGAATAGGACCGAGTATGAAGAGCTCACAAAAGACGTATTAAAAAAGCAACGTTTAAAGAGAGAACGTTAAAATTTAGTTCCATTAAAAAGTTATAAAGATAAATAGTTGATAACTATTGTCTTTTATCAAAATTATAGTATCTTTGCACCCGCCTTTTGTGGGCGATTAGTGTTAATTTAAGTGTGTACGTGATGAAGCAAAAGGAGTTCAATATTCCTTTCTCAGGATTGAAGCAAGGAAAACACAACTTTAATTACCAGATTGACAATACGTTCTTTGATTCTTTTGGATATGATGAGTTCAATGCTGCCAACATCAATTTAGATGTAGTACTTCATAAAACAAGTACAATGATGGAGGTTGATATGGAAGCATCAGGAACAGTGAATGTTGATTGTGACATTACCAGTGAACCGTATGATCAAGCTATAAGCGGAGATTTACATTTAGTGGTAAAGTTTGGTGAAGAGTATAATGACGAGAATGATGAAATACTGATTCTTCCTCATAATGAGCACCAATTGAATATTGCGCAATACGTGTATGAAATGCTAGTATTGGCAGTTCCGCAAAAAAGAATTCACCCTGGTATTGAAGATGGCACTTTAGAATCTGAAGTGTTAGACAGGTTAAAGGAGCTTCAACCAAAAGAGAAAAGATCAGATAAAGAAGAAAACGATCCCCGATGGGACGAATTAAAGAAACTATTAACGGATAAATAAGGTTTAAATGGCACATCCTAAAAGAAAAATTTCCAAAACAAGGAGAGACAAAAGAAGAACACATTATAAAGCTGTAGCACCTACATTGGCTACCGATTCTACAACTGGCGAGACTCACCTTTTTCACAGAGCTCACTGGCACGAAGGAAAATTACATTACAGAGGTCAAGTTTTGGTTGACAAAACTGAAGAAGCAGAAGCTTAAGACCTTATTACATTATACTATGCTCCCACTTCATTTGAAGTAGGGAGTTTTTTTTAGCCCAATTTGTATTTTAGGACCTTGTTACTCAGATAAATTAAAGGGTAACGGTGGTGAGGCTATTAATTGCAATTTTTCAAAAACCCGATAACTTTACCCAAAAAGTCGTTGAAAATCACTAATTTTCATGACTTTTGACAGGTTTTTTAAGTTTTTTACAAGAAAGCAAATAAAGTATGACCAAAATTACAGCAGCTATTACCGCGGTAGGAGGCTATGTTCCCCAGTTTGTAATGACCAACAAAATGCTTGAGGATTTGGTTGAAACCAATGACGAATGGATAACTACCAGAACGGGCATTAAGGAAAGAAGGGTTTTAAAGAAAGAAGAGGGAGAAGGTACGTCGTATTTGGCCATAAAAGCGGCACAAGACCTAATGGAAAAGAAAGGTCTAAAAGCTTCTGAAATAGACCTTGTTATAGTTGCAACGGCAACACCGGATAGTATGGTGGCATCTACAGCCGCATTCGTTGCTTCGGAAATTGGTGCAGTAAATGCTTTTGCCTATGATTTATTGGCGGCATGTTCAAGTTTTCTTTTTGGCATGTCATCGGCTGCCGGTCATATAGAAACCGGTAGATATAAAAAAGTATTGCTTATAGGTGCAGATAAGATGTCATCTATAATTGATTATACCGATCGTACAACATGTATTATTTTTGGGGATGGTGCCGGTGCGGTTCTTTTTGAACCAAATACGGAAGGTCTTGGCCTGCAAGATGAGTATTTAAGGGCAGACGGTAGCGGTAGACAATACTTGGGTATGGAAGGCGGCGGTTCGTTAATGCCGGCCACTATAGAGAGTGTTACCAATAAAAAACACTTCATTTTTCAAGAAGGAAAAACCGTATTTAAATTTGCCGTCTCCAATATGGCAGATGTAGCGGCCAAGATTATGGATAGAAATGATCTTACCGAGTCAGATGTAGATTGGTTGGTACCGCATCAGGCCAATAAGCGTATTATAGATGCCACTGCCAAAAGAATGGGAGTAGGAGATTCTAAAGTATTGATGAATATTCAACGTTACGGTAATACTACATCGGCAACGTTGCCATTATTATTATTTGATTACGAAAAACAGCTTAAAAAAGGAGATAACCTTGTATTTGCAGCCTTTGGTGGCGGTTTTACATGGGGTTCTATTTACCTTAAATGGGCGTATTAACTAACAACAACTACCAATTATAACTTAGAAAATATGGATATTAAAGAAATTCAAAGCCTTATCAAGTTTGTAGCCAAGTCTGGCGCTAGCGAGGTAAAACTGGAAACGGATGATATTAAGATCACCATTCGTACAGGAAGCTTAACTGGTAACTCTGAACCAACTTATGTGCATACAATGCCAATGGCGCAGCCAGCGGCACCGGCACCAGTTGCTGCAGCACCTGCGGCACCGGCAGAAGCAGCTACTCCTGCAGCACCTGCGGCAGAGGCTGAAGATGACAAGTACATTACTATAAAATCTCCAATAATCGGTACGTTCTACAGAAAGCCTTCACCGGACAAACCTGTTTTTGTTGAAGTTGGTGATACTATTGGTACAGGAGATGTACTTTGTGTTATTGAGGCAATGAAATTGTTCAACGATATAGAATCAGAAGTATCAGGTAAGATCGTGAAGATTTTGGTAGATGATTCTTCGCCTGTAGAGTTTGATCAACCATTATTTTTGGTAGATCCTTCTTAACTAAATTTTGAGTAGTAATTGTTAGATGCCGTAATAACGGTATGTAAGAATCATGTAGAACCAAGAACTTAAAATTTAAAAGATGTTTAAAAAAATACTGATTGCCAATAGGGGAGAAATCGCTTTGCGTGTTATCCGTACCTGTAAAGAAATGGGTATTAAAACGGTAGCCGTTTATAGTAAGGCAGATGAAGAAAGCTTGCATGTGCGTTTTGCAGATGAAGCGGTATGTATTGGTCCTGCTGCTAGTAGCGAATCCTATTTAAAGATCCCGAATATTATTGCTGCTGCCGAGATTACCAATGCAGATGCTATTCACCCAGGTTATGGTTTTCTTTCAGAAAATTCAAAGTTCTCACGTATATGTGCAGAACATGATATAAAATTTATTGGTGCCTCTGGTGATCAAATAGATAAAATGGGAGATAAGGCTACGGCCAAAGAAACCATGAAACAAGCCGGTGTACCTTGTGTACCAGGTTCAGACGGTCTATTAAAAGATGTTGCCGATGCCAAGAAGGTAGCCAAGAAAATGGGCTATCCGGTTATGATCAAAGCTACTGCCGGTGGTGGTGGTAAAGGTATGCGTGCCGTTTTTTCCGAAGATAAAATGGAAGAGCTTTTTGACAGTGCCGTTAATGAAGCAACTGCTGCATTCGGTAATGGTGGTATGTACATGGAAAAGCTGATCGAGGAGCCACGCCATATTGAAATCCAAATTGTTGGTGATCAATTTGGTAAAGCATGTCACTTATCTGAAAGAGATTGTTCTGTACAGCGTCGTCACCAAAAGTTAACGGAAGAAACGCCGTCACCTTTCATGACGGATAAGT
>JAHDDL010000043.1 GCA_020629415.1 Maribacter sp.
GGTTATCTTTTTTACGAATAGAATTCCCATAAACCGTTTGGTTAATTTATTTTTGACCAAAATTAAAATACATGGCTTCAGGTTTTTTTGCAATTTTAGATGATGTAGCGGCGCTTTTAGATGATGTAGCGGCAATGAGTAAAATAGCCACTAAGAAGACAGCTGGTATTCTAGGTGACGATTTAGCCGTTAATGCAGAAAAAGCATCAGGATTCGTCTCTAAAAGGGAATTACCGGTATTGTGGGCAATCTCTAAAGGTTCCTTATTAAATAAAATCATTATACTGCCTATTGCATTTTTGCTAAGTGCCTTTCTACCTTGGGCGGTTACGGTAGTTTTAATACTTGGGGGCATCTATCTTGCTTTTGAAGGTGCCGAAAAAATATATGAATTCTTCGTGCCGCACGAAGACGAACATATTTCTGCAGATACAGAACCAATGACCAAAGATGAAATCCTGGAATTGGAAAAAACCAAAGTAAAGTCTGCTATAGTAACAGATTTTATATTATCCATTGAAATAGTCATAATTGCTTTAGGCGCAGTAATTAATGAGCCATTGGTGACCCAAATAGCCGTGGTATCCGTAGTGGCATTGATTGCAACGGTAGGGGTTTATGGTATTGTAGCGTTAATTGTAAGAATGGATGAATTTGGTACCAGACTTATAAACTTAAATGACAAAGAAAATAGTATTTCTGATATTATTGGTAGGTTCTTTGTTAACGCACTTCCAAAGGTTATAAAAGCATTATCGGTAATAGGGACTTTGGCGCTTCTATTGGTTTCCGGAGGAATATTTGTACATAACATTGATTTTTTACATCATTTGCTCCCAAATGTACCTGGTATAATCGTAGAGTTTATTGTTGGTCTCTTGGTAGGGATAATGGCCTTATTATTTTTTAAGGGCTTTAAAATGCTATTTAAAAAGAAAGATTAGGCAGTTCATTCAGCTTAATATGCTTTTTCTTCTCCTTTAATTGCGTTAAATATGGTCTTGTAGACGATTTTGACGTCTAATGCTAGTGACCATTTTTCCATGTAAAAAATATCGTAACGTACTCTGTTGACGATATCGGATCGATCAAGAATCTCTCCTCTGCAGCCTTGTATTTGTGCTAGACCTGTAATGCCAGGTTTAATAAAATGTCTTACCAAATAGCGGTCTACTGAATTTTCATATTCTTGGGTATGCACTACCATGTGTGGTCTTGGTCCTACAACACTCATATCTCCAATCAATACATTGAAAAATTGCGGTAGTTCATCTATACTTGTTTTTCTTAAAATCTTACCTAGCCTTGTTACCCTTGCATCGTTTTTAGTTGCCATTTTGGTATCACTGGTTTTACTTTTGGTCATAGACCTAAATTTGTAACACCAGAAAATTTGTCTGTTTACACCATGCCGTTTTTGTTTAAAAAATAAAGGTCCCTTAGAATCTATTTTCATCAATACAAATACAATTGGTGTTAGCCATGATAAGATAAACAGTATGACCATACTTGAAAATACAATATCAAAAATACGTTTTACCAAATTGGAATAATCTAGGTCTAATGGCGAAGCTCTTAAATTAAGAATGGGCACCGCTCCATATAATTCAATAGACATGGTGTTGGAAAACAGCTCTTTATTATCGGGAATAATTTTAATTCTCTTAAAACTATTATCGGCAATTTTCATTAAATACTGTATTTCTGACTTGGATAATTTTGAAGCCATACAATACACCTCTTCTACATTATTTTCAAAAATGTAATTGAAAGAGCTCTTAATATCCCCCAGGCATGAGTTGTTATCAGATTTGACATTGTCAAAATAGCCCATGTAAGAGTATCCATATTCCGGATTATCAAATATGCGTTTCAGCTTGGGTAAGTTTTTATCCCTGCCAATTACAACAACTCTGGTACTGTTGTATCCTCTTTTTCTATATATGTTTCTAGCTAAATAGAACAAACCTCTAAAAAGGGTGAGCAATGCACAAATTTGTAAATAAGCAAGAAATAGGTAACCGGTGGAATAAGAGTAAATACCAAAAAAAACGAATGAGGTAAAATAGACCAAACCGTAAATAACAAAAAGTTTTAAGAAACTCTTTAAGTTGGTCATAAAACCATCGCGTCTTGCAGTAGGGTAAAAATGCAAACTGTACGTAGTTATAAGCCATGCCACATTATAGTATAGTATGCTGAAAACATTTAGGTATGTCTCAGGTGTATATACGTATATTGTAACGTTGATAATCAAAATATGGACTATCAACGACAATGGTATTATGAATAAAGATTTCTTCATTTAGCTTTTAGAAATGGTTGGTAAACGAGCTAAAAATAGGTTGGTACATTTAGCCAATAGCTGATAGGCAACTATTGGCTAATTGTAAATTTGGGGATAAATGGAAATCTGATATTTATATAACTTAATTCTTTTTAGTGTACCAAGAGTAAACTTGTTGAACACCTTGTTCCAATGATACGGTATGTTTCCAGCCAAGGTCATGTAATTTACTTGGGTCTGTCAATTTTTTCAATGTACCGTCTGGTTTATCGGTGTTGAAATACAATTCACCTTTAAAATCTATGGATTTTTGTATTAACTGCGCCAAGTCTTTTATTGAAATATCAATACCCGTTCCAATGTTGATATGGGTGTTTCTTATTTCTTTGTTACTTGATGAATAACAGTCTTTAAAATCTCTTTGTTCCATTAGAAATACACAGGCGTCGGCCATGTCTTCGCTCCATAAGAATTCTCTCATAGGGTTACCGGTGCCCCAAATTTCTAAATGAATGCTGCCATCCTTCTCTTTAATACCGTATTTATCTAAAACGGATAAAATTTCATCTTTGGAAGAACTTCCGTTTACGCCTTCAATAGGTAAAGCGTTCAAATCTGAAAATATGGCATCCCAGTCATTATTCTCCAATGCTTTCCCTAAATGCATTTTTCTGATCAATGCAGGTAAAACATGTGATTTTTCTAAATCGAAATTATCATTAGGACCGTACAAGTTGGTCGGCATAACAGAAATAAAGTTTGTGCCATATTGCAAATTGTAGCTTTCACACATTTTAATACCTGCTATTTTAGCAATAGCGTAAGGTTCGTTGGTATATTCTAGCGTATCGGTCAATAAATAGTCCTCTTTCATTGGCTGAGGACAGTTTTTTGGATAGATACATGTGCTGCCTAAAAAGAGTAACTTCTTAACTCCATGAAGGTAGCTTTGGTGAATTACATTGTTTTGAATCATAAGATTCTCATAAATGAAATCTGCCCTGTACGTATTATTGGCAACTATACCACCAACTTTGGCAGCGGCCAGTATAACATATGCCGGTTTCTCGGTTTCAAAGAACTCTGCCACTTTTGTAGCATCGGTCAAATCTAATTCTTTATGTGTTTTAAAAATTAGATTTGAATATCCTTTACTTTCAAGATTCTTAACAATTGCACTACCTACAAGACCTCTGTGACCTGCGATATATATTTTAGCTTCTTTATTTAACATTTGGTATATTTTACCTACTAATTAGATATTATAGAAATTTTACTCAAAATAATTGAAGGTAACATAACCGCCTTCTTTCAGATATTGATCCTTTTTCATTAGCTTAAGATCGTTTGTCATCATATCCTTTACTAATCCTTGTAAATCATATTCAGGAATCCAACCTAACTTCGTATTTGCCTTAGTGGCATCACCAATTAACAATTCAACCTCTGTTGGTCTAAAGTATTTAGGATCTACAGAAAGAATTTCTTTTCCTATTTCTATTTGGATTTCTGGATTTGAACATGATTTTACAAAACCTTTTTCGTCAATACCTTCTCCTTTAAATTCAATTTCAACTCCCATTTCTGCAAATGCCATTCTTACGAATTCACGAACGGGCGTAGTTTTACCGGTAGCAATAACCCAATCTTCTGGCTCTTCTGCTTGAAGAATCATCCACATCATTCTTACATAATCTTTGGCATGGCCCCAATCTCTTTGTGCATCTAAATTACCAAGGTACATTTTGTCCTGTAAACCTAAACCTATTCTTGCAGCAGCTCTTGTAATTTTTCTGGTTACAAAAGTTTCTCCTCTAATAGGTGATTCATGATTAAAAAGAATACCGTTACAGGCATACATGTTATATGCTTCTCTATAGTTTACGGTAATCCAATATGCGTACATTTTTGCAACTGCATAAGGACTACGTGGGTAGAACGGAGTGGTTTCTGATTGCGGTACTTCTTGTACTTTACCGTATAATTCTGATGTTGATGCTTGGTAAATACGTGTTTTTTCGGTCAAACCTAACAAACGAACGGCATCCAATATTCTTAATGTACCTAAACCATCGGCATTACCTGTATACTCTGGTACTTCAAATGATACTTGAACGTGGCTCATGGCCGCTAAATTATAAATCTCATCTGGTTGAATTTCTTGTATCAATCTAATTAGATTAGTACTATCTGTCATATCACCATAGTGTAGTACAAAATTTCTGTGTTCAACATGAGGGTCTTGGTAAAGGTGATCAATTCTGTCCGTATTAAACAATGAAGCCCTTCTCTTAAGACCGTGTACTTGATACCCTTTTTTTAGTAAAAACTCACTCAAATAGGCGCCATCTTGACCCGTGACTCCTGTAATTAATGCTACTTTCATAGTAATAGAAAAATGGATTTATAAATGTTTTTTTAATTTAAAATCTTGATTGATATTATTATAAATGCTTAAAACTTCATAATAGTATAAACAATGCTTAAAAAATGAATAAATGGTCTTTGTTTTTTTAACCTATATATCATTTCTACCATTAACTAGATAACAAGTATTAAAGTATCGGAAGTTGTTAAGATTTAGATAGATATACACTATATCTTTTAAACTATGGTTAATGGTTGTGAGGCAAATTTAGGACATTATTTGTGTTTTGTATCTCAATACAAACAAACCTTAGGCCAATTAATGATTTATTCGTTAAACTGTTTTTCTTACCATTCTTGTTCAGTTTTCCTCAATAAAAATGGGCATTAAGAATGGTGCAGTGGTAGGTATCTGTAACAACAATGGTA
Organism: Maribacter sp.; assembly: GCA_020629415.1. Taxonomy (GTDB): domain Bacteria; phylum Bacteroidota; class Bacteroidia; order Flavobacteriales; family Flavobacteriaceae; genus Maribacter; species Maribacter huludaoensis. The sequence continues at coordinate 5,084 of JAHDDL010000043.1, forward strand.
TAATTAAAGTATAAGGTCTTTTATATTTACTACCTATTGCACATAATTTTTAAATTAACAGTTTGCATTAAATTTTGTTAAAATTTAGTAAAATTCATACAAAATGAGTGCGGTTATTAATATTTAGCTTATGTTTATTTAACTAAATAATAATGATCAATATTTAAAGCAGAATTTGGTCATTTTATTTGAATTTATAATTTTTATTGTTTTTCCCCGTTATTTTATCAACTTAAACCACCATACGATGATATCTAACATTTTAAATGGAAAGCTAACATCTCATTATCAGAAGAAAAAGTTAGTTTCTCTTGAAAATTACTACATGCACCTTAAGCCATATTTTAAGCTTAAGAAAAGTGCTAAAACTGCTAAAGCTGAAAGTGCTTTGGTCAGTAAAAGAACGAAGAGTGCAAATGCTAAAGATGCATTCAATTCTATTGAACAAAATCAAATATTGTATGCTAAAATTATGACCGAAAGGTTATTGAATGTTTAAGCGTTAAAATTTACTATTGATTTTAGTTTATAGGAGCGTATAGATTATTTAAATATTTTGATAACAATGCCCTTAGCCTTTAAAAGCTAAGGGCATTGTTATTTTTAAATAGCTACAGATTGTATATTTTGAGCTTTTATTAAATTCAGAACTGTAGATTTTTTTTAAGCGTAAAGAATAATTTATAGGTTCTAATATTTCCTTTTTTAAGACCAAACTTAGCAAACAACTCTTTTTATTTACACATTAGCGAATCTAAATTCTATTTCTATAGAATATAAATATATTTATCCCTGTAAATAAAGAATTTCGTAATTTCAATAGCGTAGTAATTAGCTTATCTAAGCTTTTGTTAATGTTTAAATGGTTTTCATAGCTTTTAAACGTACGAGACCCATATTCTTAAATGCATTAACCTATATTTTTAAATAATCTTGGAAGTACTAACACATTTTAATCCCTTTGAAGGACCAAAGCTAAAGCATATTTTGCACACAACTGATGCGCAAGAAGAAATTTGGTATTCTTGTTATTTTGGTGGCGATGATGCAAATAAGGCTTATAACCTGTCATTGACAATTGAGTTTGAAGGAGAACTTGATGTTTCCGCATTACAATGGTCCGTAGATATGTTAGTTAGTCGCCACGAATCGCTGAGATCGGTCTTTAGTCCAGATGGGAAGTTTATCAATGTTTTTTCATCTATCATCACCAATATTGACCTTCAGGATTTTTCTACATTACCAGCTATAGATAAAGCAGCGGCCATAGAAGAGTTTACAAAGTATGATACGGGCAAAGCTTTTGATTTGACCAAAGAACAGCTTATCCGATTTACGGTTCTAAAAACTGACAATTATAGATATCAACTAATAATGACAACTCATCATATTGTTTGTGATGGGTGGTCTTTAGGTATTATCATGCAAGAATTAGGGGCTCTTTATTCCGCAAGAGTTAAAAATGAACATCATAATCTCCCTGAAGCTGTTCCCTATACCGAGTATGTAACGCACCAAAATGAGGTTAAATCAAGTGCTGAATATGATCGCACTGAAAAGTATTGGTTAAACCTTTATCAAAATAACGTTCCCAAGACTAATCTTCCTATAGATTTTGAACAAATAAATAAGAGAACTTATAACGGTGCTCGTATCAATCAATTATTGGATAAGAATATAGTGAAGGGTATTAAACAAACCGGTATAAAAGGTAATACCAGTTTGGTTCTAACGCTGATGGCCGCTTTTGAGCTATTGCTATATAAGACCACAAAAAAGGATAGTATTGTTTTGGGTTTACCGGTTGCAGGTCAGTCATCTATGGGTGCAAAGCATTTAGTTGGTCACTGTGTAAAGTTGCTACCAATGAAAGGCCAGTTGAATATAGACGATAGTTTTATAGATTATTTAAAGAAAAGAAAATCAGCTAATTTTGATGCCTTTGAAAATCAGGAATTGTCATTTGGTAGCTTATTGAAGAAACTAAATATTCCAAGAACACCAGGTAGAGTGCCATTGGTACCGGTAGTCTTTAATGTTGATATGGATTTGGACGATGGTGTTACTTTTGAAGGATTATCATACCAATATCATAGTAATGCACGTGAACATGAAACGTTTGAATTATTTTTAAATGCAACAGGTTCAAATGATAATATCATTCTTGAATGGTCTTATAATACGGACTTGTTCAAAGAAAGCACAATACTTCAAATGGGCGATTCTTTCAATGCTATTTTAAGTGAGCTGATAGCACGCCCCAATGTTAAGTTGTCTGAAGTATTAAGTATTACAGATGAAAAAAGTATTTTAAACGGTACGGTATTAGATTATTCAAAAGCAACATTACATGGCCTGTTATATAAACAAGCTACAAATACACCCACTGCAGTTGCACTAGAATTTAAAAACGAAAAAGTAACCTATGCAGCACTGCAACGCAAAATTAACAGTACCGCTGTTTACTTATGGGAAAAAGGCATAAGACCTGGAAATACCGTTGCTATATCACTTGAAAGATCTCCAGATTTAATTGCCACCTTATTTGCTATACTACAATGTGGGGCACGATATGTGCCTATAGATACCGGCTACCCGGATAATCGTACTTTGTTGATGATTTCAGATGCAGGATCAACGTTCTTTATCTGTGATAGGTCAAAACAACGATTAGGGCATAATGCTACAACTATACTTATTGAAGATATAAGGTTAAAAGCTAATGAAACAAGTGATAGTGTATTAAATATTGAAGTCACCTCTGATACCGGTGCGTATATCATTTATACGTCTGGGTCTACAGGAAAACCAAAGGGTGTTCAGGTTACACATGATAATGTTGTAAACCTATTACATTCAATGGGTAGAGAGCCTGGTATAGGACCTGATGATAAAATATTTGCCACCACCACCATTTCTTTTGACGCTATGGTTATGGAGATTTTTTTACCTCTTGTTCACGGTGCAAGTGTTGTATTGGTAGATGAAGAAACCAGAAAGGATGGGCATCTTTTACTCAAAAAAGCAATAGATGATAACATAACCGTAATTTGGGGAACCCCCACCATTTGGCAAATTTTGTTAGACTCTGGTTGGAAAAACCCTTTACATATAAAAGCACTTATTGGCGGTGAACCTGTGTCTAAACCTCTTTCGTTAATACTATTGGAAAAGTGCGATGAAGTTTGGAATATATATGGTCCTACCGAAACAACGGTTTGCTGTATACTTACAAAAATTACGGAACAAGATGATCCTATTGCCATAGGGAAGCCTATAGCAAATACTGGTATCTATATTCTAGATTCAAACGGTATACCTGTAAGAAACGGCGAAGTTGGAGAGATTGCAATTGGCGGTAATGGTGTAACCAACGGATATTTAGGTCAGGCAGAACTTACAAATGAGCGTTTTGTAAACAACATTTTTTCAACTGAAGCCACTGCCAAAATGTACTTGTCCGGAGATTTAGGTAAAATTTTACCGAATGGACAAATTGAATGTTTAGGGCGTAAAGATGGTCAAGTTAAGGTTCGCGGACATCGAATAGAATTAGGCGAGATCGAACATTCTTTGAGCAAATTGAAAGGAATACAATCTGTAGCTACAGATGTTAGAAACAATGCCTTAAAAGCATATGTGGTTTATGAAGGCAACGAATGGGACAAAGATGTTACGCTTTGGAAAAAGCAGTTAGCTGCCGATTTACCTGTTTTTATGTTGCCACATGAATATGTACAGTTAGAAAAACTACCTGTTACCCTTAATGGCAAATTAGATAGAAAAAGCCTGCCGGAGGACACAAATTTTGTGGTTGATAAGGTTGAAACTATTCAACCATTTACCAAAGCGGAAAAACTAGTTGCAGATGTTTGGAAGGAATGTTTGTTTTTGGACACGATTCATTTGAACGATGATTTTTTTGAACTAGGTGGGCATTCACTGATTGCTGCCAAAGTTATGACTAGGTTAGAAGAAAAATCCGGTCAGCGATTACCATTATCTTCCTTATTTGAATATTCTACTGTTAAAAGTCTGGCAAGTCTATTAAAAATAGAAGAGAACGTAGTTACTTGGGACTCTATGGTTCCTATACAACCTAAGGGTTCTAAAAAACCATTGTTCATTGTTCATGGATCAGGTTTAAATATATTGTCTTTTAAAACACTTAAAGACCATATGGATCCCGATCAACCTATTTATGGTTTTCAGGCTAAGGGTTTAGACGGTAAAGAAGAATTATTGCAATCGGTCCAAGAGATTGCCGCTCATTACAATGAGTCCATAATGGCAGTTCAACCTAAAGGGCCCTATGTATTGGCCGGGTACTCGTCTGGTGGTATTATAGCTTATGAAATGGCAAAGCAACTCATGGCAAAAGGAGAAGAGATTTCTTCTTTGGCACTTTTAGATACTTATGCGTATGCTCATTATGGTAAAAGCACAACCCTGGGCAAAAAGTTGGCCTATGGTAATTACTTGGCAAATAAAACCTTACATGTTCTAAGGCAATTATCAAGTAGGGAAGGTTTTAAATATAGAATAGGAGTTACAAAAACTAACCTGAAGAAATTGTACTTAAAATTAAAGAAAGGTAAAACGGAGTCGTCTAAAACCGATTATGATTGGGAGTATGAAAGCCGAATTGTTGAGCATAACAAGGTTGTAGATAAATATCATTTAAAACCATTGTCTATTAAGGTCGACTTATTTAGAATTGAGGATGTTATTGATTATACGCATGATAGTGTACATCTTGGCTGGAAATCTTTTGCGGAAAAAGGTATAGATTTACATTACGTGCCAGGAGACCATTTGAGTATGTTTAGCCCACCTAATGACAAAGTTTTAGCAACATCGCTGCAGAAAGTTATTGATAACAACCAATAATTTAATGCTGGGCTTTAACAGCTTTACGGTTAGATAATTCAGTTGCAGTTATGGCACTGTAATTATCAGCGGCCATATACCTTAAGTAAAAATCTGTACCGCTATCTTTTGTGGTATTATGCCATAAATGAAAGCCTGCAGTTTTGAACAAGGCTTCATAGTTATGTGAAAATGAGCGCTCATAACCATAGGGCTGAGATGATTTGTTGGTCTGTAGGTCGTGATATATACCGTTAGGTTCAATAGCTACAAATGTTGTTTTGCCCAGGTTGTTCAGTTTATTGAAAAAATCTAGAAGTTTTGGTTCCGTAAAATATTCCAGTACACCTCTAGAGGTTACAAATATCATATTTTCGGTAGCATGTGTATTTACCCAATCAAAAGCATCAGAGGCTATGAACTCTAGTTTTGTGTTAGATACATAGGTATTTTCGTTCATTGAAATTTGTTGTTGGCTTAGATCTATACCTACAAATCTTTCAATGTCCGGAAATTTTGTACTTAAATAATTTAGTACTTTTCCATTGCCGCATCCTATTTCTACTATGGTATGAAAATTATGTTGCTCCATAGATAATTTAAGCTCCACTAAATCGAATAAAAAAGTGCATTCCGGTAGAAAAGATTTTTCAAATGAATCATCGTTCTCAAGGAAATATTTGGCACCCTTTTTTTTCCAAAATGCTTTATGAAACTCTGAAAGCTGATTATAATTTTGTTCTTCTTCTGCTTTTTTTAAAAGAGATTTACGCATAAAAAGTTCAATGAAACTAATAGATTTTTTATCCGTAATGGTCATGCCATTGTTCGCCATTTTTTTAGCTTTCTTAGGCAGTAAGGCTAAGAGCAAATTCCCTATAAATATTACAATTCTATTTTTCATATTAAGTCAAAAATGTAATCGGTATACAATATTAAGTATTTTGTCGAATACATCTTTAAAAACTTTCGGATAAACTTAATTATTTCTTAGACCAATGGCCGAAGAAATATGTTGATGAACCCTATAATTATGCTCTTATTTTCTGTTCTAGTCACAGTTTCGAAGAACGTTAATTTTTTCTCGATGAAATTTCAACGAAGTAAAAAAAAATTATCTCAATGAATATATTATATTTTAATTGTAAAACATTGAAATACAATATATTATATTTTTAGGTTTTGTTGCTAAGGAGTTTTGGTTTTAATGCTAGAAGTTAAATTGTTTATGATATTCTGTAATTTTACTTCATTGTTTATTTACATTATTTGTTCGGAAATTTTATTGAGATGTATTTAGGAACCAGTGTTAAATTGAAATTTTTGTTTAATAATTAAGTTATCCCAACAGCGTCTTTAGAATTTAATTGTTATTCCTGAACAAATTTGTAAATATCAATCCCAAAATCTATACCTAATTATTGTTTTGTAATGAAAGCCAAAAAAGAAAATGTAATTACTGATTCTACTAAAGCATATTGGAAGAAAATTTTATTGGATGATGTAAAATTATTAGACTTGCCCAGTAGAAAGCTTGCCGTAAAGAATGGCGTTCGGCAAGGGTCTTTGTTGCGCACCTACTTCTCTGCTGAGGTGACTTCTGAAATAAAGGCTTATATTGCTTCTGGTAGTATTGAATCTTTTTTAATTACTGCATTAGGTGTTCTGCTACAGAGGTATACAAATCAATTGGATATTGCTTTTGGTTTAAGTATAGATGATGACACAATATCCCTATTTAGAAATACTGTTGATCCTACCGTAGATTTTAATACGTTAAATAATCAAACAAAAAGCATACTACAATTAAACAAAGCAAATCCATATCCTACGGATAAATTTGTTGAAGATTTTAACCTTGTAAACGAGATCGGTGAAAACGTACTTTTAGATTTTGTACTTTCTATAAATTCATTGAAGAATGAAGCTGAAATCACAAATGATAATAGTGATACCAATGCTATTGAATTTATAGGTAATGTTGATTCTTTGTCAAATATTAAAATTTTATTGGATTGTTCTAATGAGCATCTAAAATTAGAAGTAGTTTTTAACGAAAATGTTTTTGAGAAAAATGTTATCGAGCAGTTCATGGTGCACTTTAAGAATGTAGTGCCAAAATTAATTGAACGGCCATCTATACCTGTAGGAAGTATAGATTTTCTTCTAGATAAAGAACGAGATACGGTCATGAATGATTTCAATTCGCGTTATGTAGAATATCCTAAGGAAAAAACAATTGTTGATTTATTAAATGAACAGGCTAAAAAAACACCGAATAGGACTGCTGTAGTTTATGAAGATAGAAGTTTAACATACAATGAACTGCATCAGCTATCAAATAGGTTCGCAGATTATTTAATAAAGAAAAAGGGAGCGGTCAAAGGTAATTTGGCCTGCCTTATTTTAGATAGAAGTGAATGGCTTATTATAAGCATGGTAGGTATCATGAAGGCCGGTGCTGCATATGTACCCGTAGACCCTAACTATCCTGCTTCACGAAAAGAATATATAAAAGAAGATAGTAATTGCGATTTTACCGTAGACGCAGCAGCAATAGCAGAGTTTAAGGCAACAATCGACAATTATAGTACAGCTGAAATTACGACGGTGGACTTAAGTCCTACTGATTTAATATATATTATATATACCTCAGGTACCACGGGCAAACCAAAAGGTGTAATGTTAGAACATACTAATATCGTTAGTCTGTTCGTGCATGATAATCCAATATTCGATTTTAATGAAGCTGACGTTTGGACCATGTTCCACTCTTATTGTTTTGATTTTTCGGTTTGGGAAATGTATGGAGCGCTGCTTTTCGGAGGAAAATTAATTATTCCTTCTAGTTCGGTCATTAAAGATCCTTTTGAATTCATGTCTTTGGTGATCAAAGAAAAAGTTACCGTCCTTAGTCAAACACCTTCTTCTTTTTTAAATATTATGGGCAGTTTGCCCGAAGGTGATGTTGATCTAAAATTAAGATATGTCATTTTTGGTGGTGAGTCTTTATTTCCGAAATATTTAAAGAAATGGCACCAGCGTTTTCCATCCATACAGTTTGTTAACGGCTACGGTATTACTGAGACTACGGTTTTTGTAACCTTTAAAATGATCGATGATGAAGATATAAGAACCAATGTTTCTAATATTGGTAATTGTATACCAACATTATCCGCTTTTGTTGTAAATAGCCAAGACCAATTACAACCTATTGGTGTTATTGGAGAATTGTGTGTTTCTGGCTATGGTCTTGCACGTGGGTATTTAAATAGACCAGAGCTTAGCGAGCAAAAGTTTGCCGCTAATCCTTTTTTAGCTGGCGAGAAAATGTATCGTTCTGGTGATTTGGTGAGATTGCTGCCCGATGGTAATTTTGAATTCGTTGGTAGAATAGACCATCAAGTAAAAATTAGGGGCCACCGCGTAGAACTTGGCGAGATTGAATCTACCTTAAATGAAATTTCAGGTGTAAATAGGGCTGTTGTATTAGCGAATACAAATAAGGATGGTGAAACTAGGTTGGTGGCTTATTTGCAGGCCAATGGAGAGAAACCATCTGTAAGTATTTTAAAATTAGCTCTTGAGGAGAAATTGCCTGTATTTATGGTGCCTGCTTTTTTTATGTGGGTAGATGAATTTCCTACCAATGCCAATGATAAAATTGATAAAAGTAAATTACCTGAACCTTCTTATGAAAGATCTAGTTCAGATTTAATTTTCAGAAAACCAAGAACCAAGCTTGAACAAAGTATAGCGGGTATTTGGGAAAAGGAATTAAGTATATCCGGTATAGGTTTAGATGATAATTTCTTTGAAATGGGCGGTACGTCACTCATGGCACAAAAAGTAGCCAATGCCATGATGAAGACTACGGGTATTCGTATACCTGTAACCAAGTTATATCAATATACGACTATAGCATCCCTTTCTTTATTTCTTGATGGAAATAAGAAGAATGCACCACTGGAATTTAAGTACAAGAAAAAAGATACAAATTCATCTAAAGATGTAGCAATTATTGCTATGTCAGGTAGATTTCCGGGAGCTAATAATATTGATGAGTTTTGGGATGTTTTGAAAAATGGAAGGGAAACTATATCATTTTTCTCTCCAGAAGAATTAGATCAAAGTATACCTGAAGCTACACGAAAAGATCCTTTGTATGTTGCCGCAAGAGGTATTGTACCGTCAGCGAAAACATTTGACGCACGTTTTTTTGGACTTACTCCCAAATTTGCGGAAGCTATGGATCCCCAGCAACGTCTATTTTTGGAATTGGCTTGGGAAGTACTAGAAGAATCTGGTCATTTACCTGAGCATTATAAGGGTAGGGTAGGTGTGTATGCCGGTACGGGTACCAACACCTATTATAAAAAGAACATATTACCTAATAGTGAAGTTGTAGAAACTATTGGTCAATTGCAGTTGGATACCGCAAATGAAAAAGATTATATAGCATCAAGAACGGCATATCAATTAGATTTAAAAGGTCCGGCGGTAAGTGTACATTCCGCTTGTTCTACATCGTTATTGGCAATTGCCGAGGCAGTAGAGGCTATACGTAACGGACAATGTGAAATTGCTGTTGCTGGTGGGTCTAGTATTACCGCACCAATGAACAGCGGTCACTTGTATCAAGAAGGATCTATGCTAAGTACAGATGGTCATTGTAGACCTTTTGATGCTCAAGCCAAGGGGACCGTTTTTAGTGATGGTGCAGGAGCTATAATCTTAAAAGATCTAGAAGAGGCTAAAAAGGATGGCGATATTATTTACGGCGTTGTAAAAGGTGTTGGTATTAATAATGACGGCGGTCACAAAGGTAGCTTTACGGCTCCTAGTGCAGAAGGTCAGGCAAATGCTATTGCAGCGGCTATTAACGATGCCAATATTTCACCAGATACGATCAGTTACATAGAAACACATGGTACGGCGACACCATTGGGTGATCCTATAGAAATAGATGGATTAAACCTTGCCTTTGGTGAACAGGAGAAGCAGAATTTCTGCGGAATAGGTTCCGTAAAAAGTAATATGGGGCATTTGACCGCCGCCGCAGGTGTAACCGGATTGATAAAAACCATTTTAGCCTTTAACCATAAAGTAATACCACCTTCTTTAGGTTTTGATAAACCTAATCCTGAAATAGACTTTGAAAACAGTCCGTTTTATGTCAATAATACCTTGACGGATTGGAATGTGGAGGGAGTTAGAAGAGCCGGTGTAAGTTCGTTCGGCGTAGGTGGTACCAATGTCCACGTAGTTGTAGAGGAATATGAAATGGAGCAAAAGACTTCAAAATTTCAACGTCCATTGCAATTATTGCCAATTTCAGCAAAAACAGAGACCAGTTTAGCGGGATTTGAAACTGCACTTAAAAGTCATATGGATGCTAAGCAAGAATTAAATTTGGCAGATGTTGCATATACTTTAAGTACCACGAAAGCTAGTTTCAATAATCGCAGATTTATTTTAGCCGATGATACAAAAGTAGCTGCTGATGTTTTATTGGATAAGGATATAAAGGCTACACAATCTTCAATTGTAAAAATTGTACCTAGTGAAATCGCATTTCTACTTCCAGGTCAAGGTTCCCAATATTTAAATATGGGCAAGGACCTATATGATGGCGAAAGTATTTTTAGGGAAGCTGTAGATATCTGTGCCAATATATTGTTAGATATTATAAAAGTAGATATAAGGGAGGTTATCTTTCAGGATAAAACTTCTGAAGAAGCGGAGAATAGGCTAAAGGATACCCGTTATACACAACCTGCCCTATTTACAATTGAATATGCGCTTTCACAAATATGGATGAGCTGGGGAATACACCCAACTGTACTATGTGGACATAGTCTTGGTGAATTTGTAGGTGCTCATTTAGCTGGGGTTTTCAGTTTAGAGGATGCTTTAAAACTGGTTTCTATGAGAGGTATTCTGGTTAGCGGACTTCCAAAAGGCAGTATGCTGACCGTAAGAATCGATGAAGAAGCTCTAAAAAAATTAATTCCGAAGACATTGTCAATAGCTGCCGTAAATTCTGCAAAGCTTTGCGTGGTATCAGGTGAGGATGATGAAATAACCAAATTCAGTGAGCTTTTAAAAGAACAGGGGCTACCATACCGCTTAATAGCTACAAGTCACGCTTTTCATTCCTCTATGATGAACCCAATTTTAGAGGAATTTGGGGATGTGGTAAAGAATATCAATTTAAATGTTCCTCAAATACCAATAATATCGACCGTTACAGGTACTTGGCTTACTAATGAAGAAGCCGTAGATGCCGTATACTGGACAAACCATTTAAGAGATACCGTAAGATTTTCCGATGCTATGGATACCCTGGTGAAATTAGAAGATGTGGTATTGCTAGAAGTTGGTCCCGGTAACACGCTTACAACTTTAAGTCGCCAGAATAAAGGCGCAAAAAATATAAAATCCTTGGCTTCTTTGCCGTTAACTAAGAATGATGAGAATTCATTTTATGGCATATTGAAAGCTTTAGGTCAAATTTGGCTAACCGGTCTTTCGGTAGATTGGAATGCCTTTTACAAAAACCAAGAAAGGCAAAAACTAAGATTACCAACGTATGTTTTTGACCGTAAACCATGCTGGATCGATCCTGTGGTCTCTGTTCCTAAAGAAAGAGCCTATTTGAATGCCGATCAGTCTTTAATTAAAACAATAGAAAAACCAAAAAGTGCCGCACCAATGAGAAACGTCTCTATATTACATAAGATTTCAGAGTTAATTTCAAATTCATACGGAATTGATATTGAAGCAACGGACAAGGACAGTAGCTTTTTAGAATTAGGATTAGATTCTTTGATTCTAACTCAGATGGCCATTACCTGTAAAAAAGAATTTAAGATTCCAATTACATTTCGTCAGTTGAACGAAGACATAAACACACCAGAGCTTTTGGCCAATTACTTGGATAAGAACTTACCGGCAGATGTTATGGCGCCACAACCAATTGCCGAGGCAGCTCCTCAGTCGGTTGCCGCCGTTAACCATGTGCAACAAGCTATGCCAGCCAATTTTAATACTTCTGCAACCAATCAAACGGCCATTGGCCTAATAGGTGAGCAGCTTAATTTATTGAGTAGACAGCTTCAGTTGTTACAGGGTAATACGGTAACCCCAGCTCCACAACCTGTTGCCGTTCAAAAGCCTGTTCCGGCAAAAGAGGTTAAACCGGTAATGAATTTGGATTCACTTTCGGAACAAGAAAAATTGGAACATAAAAAGCCTTTTGGGGCTTCGCCAAAAATTGAGAGACAATCCACAGGTTTAGATCAGGCCCAATCGCAATACTTAAAGGAACTTACGGAAAAGTACAATGCCAAAACTATTGGCAGTAAAAATTACGCTCAAGACAATAGAGCTAAAATGGCAGATCCTAGAGTAGTATCAGGATTTAAGCCATTAACTAAAGAATTAGTGTATCCGGTAGTAATCGGTAAATCTACAGGTAACCGATTGTGGGATGTAGATGGTAATGAATATATAGATGCCTTGAACGGTTTTGGTTCTTGCTTTTTTGGTTATCAACCAGATTTCATAAAGAAAGCGATGCACGATCAAATTGAATTAGGGTATGAGGTAGGTCCTCAACATCCATTGGCGGGCGAGGTTTGTGATCTTTTATGTGAGTTTACCGGTCATGACAGGGCCGCTTTGTGTAATACCGGTTCAGAAGCGGTTCTTGGAGCTATGAGAATTGCCCGTACGGTTACGGGGCGTTCACTTATTGTAGCATTTACCGGTGCCTATCATGGTATTAATGATGAGGGAATTGTAAGGGGGTCTCAAAAGAAAAAGACTTTTCCGGCGGCAGCAGGTATTATGCCAGAAGCTGTACAGAACATGTTGATTTTAGATTATGGTACCGACGAAAGTTTACAGATAATTAAAGATAGAGCCCATGAAATTGCGGGAGTGCTAATAGAACCTGTTCAAAGTCGTAGACCGGAGTTTCAGCCTATAGAATTTATAAAGAACGTAAGAGAGGTAACAAGTAAAGAAGGGATTGCCTTTATTTTTGATGAGGTAATCACCGGCTTTAGAATGCATCCTGGTGGAGCACAGGCGTTGTTCAATGTAAAGGCAGATTTAGCTACCTACGGTAAAGTTATGGGCGGTGGAGTTTCCATTGGTGCCATTGTAGGTAAAAAAGAGTTTATGGATGCGCTTGATGGCGGTTTTTGGCAATATGGTGATGATTCGTATCCTGAAGTAGGGGTAACTTATTTTGCAGGTACTTTTGTACGTCACCCATTGGCTTTGGCTTCCTCTAAAGCTTCTTTGTTATATATGAAAGAGCAAGGTCCAAGTCTGCAGGCAAATATATCCGCTATGACAGAACGCATGGCCAAAAGCTTGAACGATACATTTACTAAAGAAGGTCTACCCATAGAGATTACTTATTTTGGTTCGTTATGGAGGTTAAAGTTCAAGAAAGACATTCCGTATTCAGAATTGCTTTTTGTTAGCATGCGTGAAAAAGGTATTCATATTTGGGACGGTTTCCCTTGTTTCTTGACCACTGTATATACTAGTGATGATGTTGATTTCTTAATGAAAACCTTATTGTCTTCTGTAAATGAATTGGTAGCCGTAGGTATACTTTCTAAAGAGGGGGTAAACGGTAATCACGTTACAAACACAAAATCGTCTTTTGAAAAATTAAATACACCACCGGTTCCTGGTGCGCGTTTGGGTAGAGATGAAAAAGGGCAACCTGCTTGGTATGTTGAAGATGCTAGTCAAGAAAGCGGATACTTAAAAATCGACATCTAAAGAACAGAAAAGGTTTTAAACTTAGCAATGACCGTTTAAATGACATATTTATTGTTTACAAATTTAACCGAAGAAAAAAACGATTCTTTTTTTGTTGAGGCTCGGCTTTGTTTTTCGGAGGAATTTGTAACTAAGTTTGAAAAGTATAAACGTTGGCAAGATGCAAAATCTACCATATTGGGAAGATTGCTTTTGGCATACGGATTAAAGAATTTATATCAAATAGATATAGACGACCTCAAAATGAATTTTACAAAGGATAAAAAACCCTTTATAGAAAATTCGGCTATCAAATTCAACATATCACACTCCAATGATGTAATTGTTTGCGCAATTACATCTGTAGGTGAGGTAGGTGTAGATGTGGAGAAGATCAATGATGTAAATATCCAAGATTTTAAAGGTCAATTTTCGCAGGTAGAATATGATGCTATAATAAATTCATCAAATGAACTGCAACAGTTTTATACGTATTGGACCCAAAAAGAAGCTGTTGTAAAATGTTATGGGTCTGGCTTGAATATACCTTTAGATTCTTTTGAAATAATAGATAATGTTACTCTGGTAGACAAACAACGCTATTATGTAAAGGAGTCTATTTTAGGTGCTGCATACAAGTGTCATACGGCCACCAACACTTATTTATCTGATGATAAAATGGAGATAATTAAAATCGGTTCATCAAATTTATCGGATTTTATGTCGTTATACAATTTCAGGTCTTTTAAATAATGGCGGTAAACATCGCATTTGGCCGTTAAAGTGTTCTCCCCTTAATTTAAACTACGCCGTAGTCAGGTTAGAATTACCGTAATTCTTTATTACGACGATTTTATAAACTAGAATATCGGAATAAAGATGAAACAGGTTTTTGTTTAAATTAATTTTGAAGTTCACTATGAACATTAACTAAAAGCTACAAATTATTTATTTTATGAAAGCTGTATTCTCCCAAATTAACCTAAAAAGAACAAAAGCCAATCTGCTTAAATTTTCTTTGCTACTGGTAGTTGCATTACAAATTACATCGTGTGGCAGTGCTAAAAAATCATCTTACTTTAATGAGGTGGGCAACAACTCGTTCGCAACTTATTTTGAGCCTTTAGAGCCTATTTTGCAAAAGAACGATTTGTTAAGTATAAATATAACCAGTTTAAATGCAGAAGTAACAGAGATGTTCAATCTTGCCAATAAATCTGGAGGAGCACAACCTACAGGATATTTAATAGATCAAGACGGGTACATACGTTTTCCAGTTTTGGGTAAAATAGAAGTATCTGGGTTGACCAAAAAAGAACTGAGAGAATATATTAGAGGTGAGTTGATTTCTAAAAGATTATTAATGGAGCCAATTGTGGATATCCGTTTTATGAACTTTAAAGTTTCTGTATTGGGAGAGGTAAATCAGCCTGCTGTATTTACAATCCCTAATGAGAAAGTAACTTTATTGGAAGCTTTAGGTATGGCCGGTGATATGACGATTTATGCACAACGCAACAATGTGTTGCTGATCAGCGAAGAAGATGGTATTAAAAGCACCAAGAGAATAGATTTGACTTCAGACGAATTATTTACCTCACCTAACTATTATCTAAAACCAAATGATATTGTGTACGTGCAGCCAAACGATAGAAAGGTTAGAAACACCTCTAATGCTGCCCAATGGTTTTCTGTAATACTAG
Source organism: Maribacter sp. (assembly GCA_020629415.1). Lineage (GTDB taxonomy): Bacteria > Bacteroidota > Bacteroidia > Flavobacteriales > Flavobacteriaceae > Maribacter > Maribacter huludaoensis. Next base: position 20,440 of record JAHDDL010000043.1, read on the forward strand.
GCTCTTTATCATTGGCGGTAATCTCTATTTCTACTTTTAAGTAAACGTAACAATATATGCCAATAAAAAACAGTTTACTTAAAACTTAAGTTCCTGGAGCCAATTTAAATTGGTTATAGGTACTGTAGCTTAATTACCTTATAAAATTGAATGTAATGACCGAAAAGGAATATTTCGATTCACAACTATCTTCTAAAGAAAATGAAGAAAATTTTGATTTGAAAGCACTATTTAGCAAATACCTTAAATCATGGAAGTTGTTCTTAATTTCCTTGATTGTTTTCTTGACATTGGCAATTCTTGCTTTGCAGTTTGTGAATACCTCATATGAGGTAACCAGCAAAATACTTTTGAATAACGAAACCTCTAATATTGATGCCTCTGGTAACAACCTGGTAAACAATAATCCGTTTAGTAATTCAGAAAAAGTAAACAATGAAATTGAAGTACTTACTTCTGTACATTTAATGCGCTCCGTATTGGACAGTTTGTCATTGCAGGGTAAAGTAATGACTCCGGATGTTTTTCCGGAAACAGAATTGTACGGGTCTCAATTGCCTTTCAAAATTGTGGTAGACACGTTGTTTCCATTAGCATATGACACCACTTTAAAGATTAAAATTGAAGGTAGCGATAGCTTTAGTGTTTCCGAAGAGTTTGAAGATGCCGGGGATGTTTTAAGTTCTACAAGTTCATCTTATGGTTTTAACAAATACAATTATGGTTATAAGATTGAAAAACCATATGGTAACTTCCATTTAGTGGCAAATAACAAGTCAGTCTCAACAGCTAAAGAATTTGTAGTTGAATTTAGGGATATTGATGAGCTGGCACACGATTATGTTAAAAAAGCTTTGAACGTATATGTTGTAAATAAAGATGCTTCAGTTATAAACATCGTGTTAAAAGAATCAAATCCTGAAAAAGGTGAGGACATTATCAACGGTTTGGTTGAAATGTACGGGTATAAAGCGTTTTTAGAAAAAAATGCCATTGCATTAGAAAATGTAAAATTTATAGATAATCGTTTAAACAGCCTTTCTGCAGAACTTAGTGAAGTAGAAATGAACGTAGCTCAGTTTAAAACAGAGAATGAGCTCGCCAATGTTGAATTGGATGCAAATTCTTTTTCTGAACAAGAAATTGATTATGATCGCAAATTGGCAGATTCTGAAATTGAATTGAAAGTATTGAGTTCAATTGAACGTAATTTAAAAAGGGGAGATAATGAGTCTACTATCAACTCTTTAAATGTATCTAGTTCTAACCTAACGTATTTAATAGATAGTTATAACAAGTTACAGATAGATAGAAAAAGGTTGCAACGAACAGTGCCGGAAAACAACCCGAGAATGGTTGATATTAGAGATCAATTGGCACAATTAAAGCGTAATATTCTAGGTAGCCTTTCTACTTCTAAGCAAAGTTTGCGTACAACCATTGCCAGTATCAAGAACAGGTCTGATGAATTTGCGGAGAAAAAACAGAGGATACCGTCAATGCAACGTCAATTGCTTGAAATTAGTAGAGAACAGGGAATAAAGGAAAATTTGTTTTTATACCTACTTCAAAAGCGAGAGGAAGCTGCTTTAATGGTTGGCGCCAAACAAGATAATTTTACTGTAATAGATAAAGCCATTACGGATTATGAGTCTGGTTCTTCAAGTAAAAAATTATATGTGCTAATAGCTTTATTGATGGCTCTTGCGTTACCAATAGGTATCATTCATTTAAAAGATATTTTAAATACCAAAGTAAAGGGTGCCAAAGATATTGAGAAAAGAACAAGTGTACCGGTTATAGGTGAAATTGCACATAATAATTCTAGAAAAAACTTAATAGAAAAAGGGGAGGAAGTAAGTGCCTTGGCAAAAGGTTTTAGAATGATGAGAATGAACTTGGACTTTATTTTGTCGAAAAAGAAAGTGCAGACCGTTTTGGTTACCTCTGCAATAAAAGGTGAGGGAAAAACATTTTTCTCTTCTAATATGGGTGTAGCATTGGCATCATCAAGTTCTAAAGTGGTGATTTTGGAATTGGATAAACATAACCCGGAACTTATTGAAACCTTAGGGGAGACAAAAAGGGAATTTGGTGTTACCAATTACCTTAATCAACCCTATAATACCATTACCGTAAATGATCTTTTAATTCCGGTTAGTGGAAATGCCAATTTATTTGCTATTGGTTTAGGAAATGAAAAAATAGATGGCCTGGAGTCTTTTGGCTCTAAGAAAATGGAAGAGTTAATGGAACAGTTAAGAAAAGAGTTCGATTATATCCTAATTGATTCGTCACCTATAAAAACATTGGCAGATACCCTTGCATTATCAAAGTACACGGATTGTTGCCTTTATATGGTAAGGTCTGGACATTCTAAGCTAGAAGATTTAAGTATTATAGAAGATGTTAGAACCAACAAAAAATTCAAGAACCCAATGGTAGTAATGAATGATGTTAGTTCTAATAAATAGGTTGATCATTATCTATAATACTAAGCTCAAGGAAAAACAAAAATGAATATAAATTATATTGTCACTTTATTCTTTTTACTGTTCGCTTCTAAAGCAAATATCTTAGTTAAAAGTAATTTAGCTTGGTTTTGTTTAGAGGTGTTTATGATAATAATTGCCCTTAAGTTTAATAGGGTAAAGAAAAAAGATGTACAGTTTTTTATATTAAGTATTGTAATTTTTTTCATCTATATCTTATTCCGATTTAAATTAAATCAATTGCCTACAGATTATTTAAAGAGCGATATATTTTATTTTTTCAAATTTGTCTTAACATCTTATTTGTTCTGTTTGATCTTAAAGGAAAAGACATTATACTATTTGGTAAAGGTAATTTCACATTTGGCATTGATATCCCTTGTATTTTATGTAGTACAATTTTATCAAGACGGTGCAATAGTAAAGGCAATAGGTAAAGCATTTGAAAGTGTTACCGTAGAAACATTTTCTTTACGTTATACTAACTTTTTAATATTTACATATGATACTGTTCATTATTATAGAAATTCTGGTTTTTGTTGGGAACCTGGTGCTTTTGGTTCATTTTTGACATTGGCCTTATTATTTAATTTCCTAATAAATAATTTCAAGCTGAATAAAGAGGCCTTCATCATTACGTTGGCAATTTTAACTACGGTGTCCACAACGGCATATTTAGGGGTGTTCCTATTATTTTTCTTAAGGTACAGAGTACTTAACAAAGGAAGTAAAGTGGCAATAATCGTGTTTGCGATCGTGTTTGCAATAGCCATTCCTAACGTGCCTTTTTTAGGAGAAAAAATTGTTGAAATCTATGATCAAGATATTAGGGACCTAAAAGAGCTGGAACAATTGTCCAACTATTACGAAGATGTGCAAAGACAAATACCTTTAAATAGATTTGCCAGTGTAATTTTTCTTTATGAACAGTTTGACTGGAAACTTTTCTTAGGGGTCAGTAATCAGTATGACGAGTATTATATCAATGAATACAATGTAAATATATCTAATGGTATAATGGATTTTATCACAAAATTCGGGGTTGTAGGCCTGTTCGTGTTGCTCTATCGATATGGTAAACTTTGTAAGGTTTATTTAAGAAAAATGGAGTATGTAGTCTATGCTATACTTATATTGATAATTCTAAGTTTTGGTGAACCTATTCTTATGCTACCTATATGTGTCATGTTCATATTTTTACCGACATTTAAAAACAAAGATTTTTCAGCTTTGTCCTTTTATTACAGAACTAAATACTTAGCATTGCAAAAAACCGAAAATTTATAATGGTCAAAAGGTTTAATTCCATAAAAGTGCTTATTCAATCTTATTTCCAAGGAAATTCTAGGACTAGTCTGTTGATTAAGAATGTTTTTTCTTCGTTGATTTTAAGAGGCTTGGGTACGGCCATTAACTTCTTGTTCGTTCCTTTGGTTATAAATTTTGTAAACGCGGAACGTTACGGTATTTGGTTAACGTTAAGTTCCGTATTAACATGGTTTACCCTGTTGGATATTGGTTTTGGCAACGGTCTACGCAATAAATTCTCGGAAGCCGTAGCGCTAGATGATATTAAGGAGCAGCGTAAACTGGTTCATACCACTGCGGCCGTTTTAATATTGATATCGACCATCATATTTATCTTAAACGTGATATTTACGGATCAAGTGAAATGGGATGAATTTTTGGGTGTAGATGCATCGTACCGTACAGAACTACAACAGTTGGTGTTCCTATTAATATCTTTTTTTAGCTTACAGTTTATTTTTCAAATTTATAATCCTATACAATTTGCCCTGCAAAAGCCCGCAATGATTGCTAGAACAATTTTACTGGGTAATGTACTGGGCTTAATGGGTATTCTGTACCTAAGGGAATTCTCAGAGCCTTCTTTGTTTAATTTAGGTTTTGTGGTTATGGGTAGTAATGTACTCTCCATATTTCTATTTACCGCATATTTCTTTGTAGTACAAAGACCGGATTTAATACAGAAAATAGAAAAACCTACTATGGATACCTTAGGGTCTATCTTTTCCCTTGGTATCAAATTTTTCTTTTTGAACATTGCCTACATGGTGCAGTTTCAAACAAGTAATTTTTTAATAAGTAAATACTTTACCCCAGAAAAGGTAACGGAATTCAATATTGCCTTTAAGCTCTTCAGTGTTGCTTCTTTGATATTTGGTATCATATTAAGTCCGGTGTGGAGTTCCGTAACCAATGCCCAAGTAAACAATGATTATACTTGGATTAAAAAATTAATTAAAAAGCTACTGCTTATTTGGGGCGTAATTGCCGTAGGCTGTTTGATCGGGCTGTTATTGGCGCCTACCATCTATAATTTATGGATCGGTGATATCATAACCATACCGTTCATAACCTCGTTGGGTGTTGTTCTTATTGTGCTGTCCAACTGCTTTTCAGAAATATTTATCAGTGTGCTCAATGGTATGGGCAAGGTTAATTTACAGTTCTATATATCCATATTTGTAATCATATTTTTTGTGCCAATAGCTTATTTTCTTTCTGTAGAAATGGGTTATGGAATTTTTGGAATATGTATGGCAATAGTAGTTACCAATGTCAACGGGTTACTCGTTGCACCGTACCAAGTGTATGTAGAAATGAGAAAAAATCGAAAGTTACCAGCTTAAGAGTTGAAATAATATAGAGATGATGTCAACTAAAGAAAAGAAAATAATTAGTGTTTTGCTTACATGTCACAACCGTAAGATGAAAACGTATAGCTGTTTGCAAGCATTGTCTAAATGTACTTTGGATGATAATTTTGAATTGAAGATTTTCTTGGTAGATGATGGTAGTACGGACGGTACTACGGATTATTTACAAGGAAAATTTGAAAACCTTCATATCATACAAGGTTCCGGAGATCTTTTCTGGGCCGGCGGTATGCGTAAAGCTTGGAAGTTTGCAAATGAGCACGAAAAAAATACAGATTATTATTTACTGTTAAATGATGATACTATTGTTTTTGAAGATACTATTACACGCTTGTTCAGCGACCTAAAATATACTAATGAGCCTAAAAGTATTGTTGTAGGGCCCACTTTAGATCCAGATACTAAAAAGATTTCATACGGTGGGCATCAACTACTGAACAGACTTACGTTTAAAAGCAAAATGTTGATACCAAATAACGAGTTTCCGCAAAAGTGCGAATTGGGCAACGCCAATATTATGTTGGTACCCAAGGCCGTTTATGAAGAAATTGGTTCGCTTACGGAAAGCTATACCCATGGTATCGCAGATTTTGATTATACCTTAAAGGCTTTGGATAGTGGTATAAATACCTATATTTCTAGTGCAAGTTGTGGGTACTGTGTCAACGATCATGGCGTAAATTGGCTAACCCAAAAAAGTAATTTAATGGATAGAATCAAGTACTTGTATAGTCCTACAGGATTATCGTACAAAGAATATTTACAATTTGTTAAAACACATTTTCCTTTACACCTGCCACAAGCGTTTATATTGTTGTGGGGTAAGACCTTGTTCCCTATTATTTGGCAATTATTTAAAAATAAAGACTATTTAAAATGAGAACAACTACACCACAAGCACCAGTACTTTTTATCATTTTCAATAGACCTGAGCAAACAAAGAGGGTATTTGAAATGATACGGAAGGCGCAACCTAAGAAACTTTACGTTGCGGCAGATGGACCACGAAGTAATGGTAAAGATGATCAACGCTGTAAAGAAACTAGAGCTATTATAGATTTAGTGGATTGGGACTGTGAGGTTAAAACGTTGTTCAGGGAACAAAATGTTGGCTGTGGCCTAGGTCCCAAAACTGCCATAGATTGGTTTTTTGAAAATGAGGAAGAGGGTATTATATTGGAAGACGATTGTTTGCCATCAGAAAGTTTTTTTAGGTTCTGTTCAGAATTGTTGGAAAAGTATCGGGATAATAGCCAGATAATGCATATTGGTGGCTCTAATTTTCAGAATGGTTATGTGTCAGATTCCGAGTACTCTTACTACTTCTCTTATTTTAGTCATGAATGGGGCTGGGCAAGTTGGCGCAGAGCTTGGAAACATTATGACTATGAAGTGTCAACGTATCCGGAATTAAAGAAGAAAGGATACTTCGACAACTATTTCTCTAACTTCATTGAAAAGAAATACAGACTTAGTAAGATTGAAAAAACAATGAAGGCCAAAGATGTTTCATGGTGGGACTATCAGTGGGATTATACAAAACTGGTCAATTCCGGCCTATCTATCATACCCCATCAAAATATGATTCAAAATCTTGGTTTTGGGGAAGATGCAACACACACCATTAGTGCAAACGATGACAGACAGCATAATATAGCTCATGAAATAAGCTTTCCTTTGGTGCATCCTAATTTTGTAATAAGAGATACCAAGGCAGATAGGAGGTACTTTAATTGCTTTTTCAAAAGGACTATCTTACGTAGAAAAATATTGGGGTTCTTAAGAATACCGGGGTATTCTACTCGCGGGTAAGTATATGAAACAAGTTTTACTTAAGGGTGGAGTTGCTGTTAATTATCTGTAGTACAACCAAAATCCAATACTATAGGGTCTCTTGGTTCAAAATCGATATCGTCCCTGTAATCTGCCTGCTCAAAACTATAGGCAGGCCAAATGATGTTCGTTGGGTTACAAGACCCATAAACTAGGCAGTCAATTATTTTATTGCCGCCAGAAGTATCAAAAGCTGCAAATATCAATGAGCCAGATTCCGGTACACCTCTATTTTGACCTAATTCTCCACAGATTATTTCTTTTGCACGTAATCTGTTAAAGGTTACATTTCCAGAACCTTCAACTGATGATGCAACACCATTGCCCATCTGCAAAAAGTCAACATCTTCCACAAGTCCGCCAGTGCCGCCGCGTGCACCTTCCGTATTCTGGTCTTCGAACATGACACCAACGCCCCTTGGGCTGTTGTTGCCTACGATCAATCCTTTCTTTATTTGCTGTCCGGCACTTTTATAGACACTAACATTGTCTTCTGTCCATGCAATTTCCCTGTCATTGATTACCGAAAAATTCTCCAATAATCCACCTATGCATTTATCATATTGTACCAATTGCCCTCTTGGAAAAGGACCCCTCATATTGTGGCCTTCAATAAAGGTCAATACAGATTCATCACATTGGTCCAATCTAATACCGGTAGAGCCATCTTCTACCTTAACATGTGATAGGATCAAATTTTCGGAAGCAAATCCTTCTATGCAATTTCTGGTGGCATCAGGTAAAGGTCCGGTAGCAGGGGCATCCGTATATTTTATATAGCTATTTTCTATGGTCAGATTATTTGCCCTGGCAAATTTGATGCCCACAAAGGCACCGGTGTATTCTATGATACAGTTTGATATGACTACACCGCTAAAATCATTAATTTCTATACCATGTTGGTTTGATGTTCTTATATGCAGGTTTTCAATTCGCTGGTTGTTTTCGGTAACGATTATTGGACCGGACTCCTGATGGATGTTCGTACATGGGGATTCTACAATTTCGGGTTCTTCATTTACAGATTCCGTTATGGTAGGTATAACCGTATAATTTTCTTCTTCGCCAGCATCAGAAGTAACGGTATAGGTCACTTCTTCGCTAAAATCTTGTGGAGTATCGGTATCGGGTATGACCGTTGAAGCAGAATCTACGGTAATGGTTGGTTTCAATGCAAGTGTAGTAGTGCTACTGGTGTCTATTTCAACATATATCAGATTTTTATCTTCATCTATTACACCTATTATATCCGTATTCAGACCTTGGTTGTCAACAGATTGAATGCTAAATTCGGTAATTCTAAGAAGTGGAATAAAAATGGATTCTTCTGTAGTACGATCGGTTATGATGGTTTCGCTAAGGATATCTTGGTCAGACGTGCATGATCCTAATTGCAATAGAGGTAACGCAAATAACATTAGAAAAACTACCGAAGAATTGAAGTACATAGTTTGAAATCTAGCTTTAACCATAATCCTATTTTTTTTACTAACCATGAACTGTATATTCTTGCTTAGTTGAAAATACCTACTCCTTTTAGATAACTAGATTTCTTAGGTAATGTTGTTCATGTTATATGAAGTTCGATTAACGGTAATT
>JAHDDL010000044.1 GCA_020629415.1 Maribacter sp.
ATAAAAGTAAAAAATGGCCCAGCAGATCTTATGGGCGTAACAATGGTTATGGGCAAATGCTTTAATGCTTGGTAGGCCAACACCCATGATGCTGCCATGATCGCTGATTTAATTGCAATAAATCCGTGAGTTTCAAGAGGAATATTGGTTATATAAAAATCTATGGACACCATATATTCCTTGAAGAACAAGGAGCCAAAATAAAAGGGCAGGAGCAATAAAAACCCAGACGAGATCGTACCCAACAATACAGGAAAAACCTCATTGCCCTGTACAGCATGTTTTTTGCATAAGTTGTGTAATCCTAAAAATAACGCCGCTAAAAGTCCAAGGTACATCCACATAATGCGCGCGAAGATATTGGTTTTATCTTATTTGTTCATAACCTAAAAACCTTGTATTGCACCTTTAAAACAAAAAGGGGATGCCTTTTTTAAAGACACCCCCTTTTTCAACATTCAAACTTAATGTTAATATGCCATTTTTACGATTTTTTCAGCGTCTTCTGGCATTAAAGCTTGTCGCTCACCTAATTTCCAACCTCGGTCTGTAAAACGTTTAGCAATCTCTTCAGCAGTACCTTCGTATTCTTTGGTATAATCTGACAATTTGGTATCTATGCCCAATTCTTGAAAGAAAGCTTCGGTTTTCTCAATAGCCGCATAAGCCTTGTCATCAACACTTCCCTCGGTTATATTCCATACACGTTCGCCATATTGAGCCAATTTTTCCTTTTTGGCCTCAAAATTATACTTGTAATGACTTGGTGCCACAATTGCCAATGTACGTGCATGATCAATACCGAACAACGCGGTTAATTCATGCCCCATCATGTGTACGGCCCAATCTCCAGGTACCCCTTTTTGAATTAATCCGTTCAAGGCCATGGTACAGCTCCACATAAAATCGGCCGCAGGTTTATAATCGGTAGGATCTCTTATAACCTTTGGCGCTACTTCGATCAACGTTTGCATAATACTTTCTGCAAATCTATCTTGTAAAGATGCTTCTATAGGATATGTCATGTACTGTTCCAAAACATGTGTAAACGCATCGGTAATACCGTTTACCAATTGACGTTCAGGAATAGATGTGATCACTTGTGGGTCAAGTACGGAAAACTCTGGGAACAATCCTGGTCCGCCCATGGCTAATTTTTCCTTTGTTTCCGCTCTTGTGATCACCGCTCCTGAATTCATTTCAGAACCAGTTGCCGGTAACGTCAAAACCGTACCAAATGGCATTCCTTTTTGGGTTCTCACATTTTTAGTAAGTATATCCCATGGGGTGTCACCTTCATAAACAGCTGCCGCAGAAAGGAATTTTGTCCCGTCAATTACAGAACCGCCGCCTACTGCCAATAAGTAAGATATATTTTCATCCTTAATAACCTTCAACGCCTTCATCAATGTATCATATTCAGGATTGGCAGGAATTCCGCCAAACTCAATAACATCAAAATTGGACAGTGCCTTGGTTACCAGATCATATATGCCGTTTTTCTTAATACTTCCGCCACCGTAGAGCATAAGTACTTTAGCATTGGCGGGTATTTCACTTTCTATTTTTTTTATCGTATCCTTTCCAAAAATTATTTTGGTGGGATTCTTAAATTCAAAATTGTTCATTTTCTTTCTCTTTTAATTTTTAATTTTTCATTGGCTTTACTATTCTATAACAGTAACCAAATCTTTCATTGGTTTTCTCACCTTTACAAGGTTCACCAACCAATCTTCACTCTCATTCCTATAGCCTAAGGGCAATAATACCGCACTTCTTAATCCTTTTTCACGAAGACTCAATATTTTATCTACAGCTGCAGGATCAAAACCCTCAATAGGCGTTGCATCTACTTTTTCAAAAGCTGCCGCAGCAATGGCTTGTGAAAAAGCAATATAAGCTTGCTTTGCCGCATGGTTAAAATTCTCCTCTTCATTTTTTTGTGGGTATGAATCCAACAACATCTTTCTATAATTTTCCCAACCTTCATTTTTAAAACCACGAATTTCATTGGTAAGGTCGAACATATAGTTAATTCGTTCTTCCGTATACGTGTCCCAAGCGGCAAATACCAAAAGGTGAGAACAATCTGTAATCATAGATTGGTTCCATGCTACCGGTCTAATCTGTTCTTTTATTTCTTGATTTTTAACCACTATAATTTCAAAAGGCTGTAAGCCACTAGAAGTAGGAGCCAAGCGTGCCGCCTCTAATATGCGTTCCACTTTATCTTCAGCAACTTCTTCACCATTCATGGCTTTAGCTGCATATCTCCAATTCAATTTATCCAATAATTCCATTATCTAATTTTAATTAAGTTGTTTTTGCTAATTGTTCTATATCATTCGATGTAATTATAACATCGGTATTACTCGTGGCATTTGCCAAATTGAGCATTGCTTGTGCAATACTATCGGCATAAATTATTCTATATTTCTTTAAGGGACCAATGAATAGGGGCTGAATTACTTTAAAGACTACGAGACCTATCTTTTCTAGTAATCGTTGTTCGTTTCTTTCCCCACCTATTAAAGAAGGTCTTAAAATGGAAGTTTTCGGAATTGCCTGATTTAAAACTTCTTGCTCCATTTCTCCTTTAGTACGGTTATAGAAAACACTACTTTTCTTATTTGCGCCCATTGCGGAAATAACCAAAAAAGTGTTGATTCCATTAGCCTTTGCCAATTTTGCCGCGGCTACAGGTATACCATAATCAATGTCTCTGTACAAAGATTTATCCGGAGTCTTTTTTGCGGTGGTACCTATACAACAATAGACTTCATCACCGGTAAAATCATTTTTAAACTGTTCCAATTCTAAAAGATCGCCTATATACTGCTTCACTTTATTGGGCAAACCCTTTGTGCTAGACCTTGAAAACAACTTTATGCTTTCATATCTATCATCAACAATAAGTTTCTCTAAAAGCAAGCCACCCGTTAAACCAGAAGCTCCTAAAATAATTGCCGTCTTTTTCATTCTATTTGCATACTTTTATACTGCTCCAAGCTGCCTCAAAAGCTAGTTCCAATTGTTTGTGGTCCAAAACTAAGGCACCACGATTTTGAGCAATGGTTAAAAAGGAAAGCGGATTTATTGCATAGGCATACAACATATAATCTGACATGGGTTTTATGACTCCTTCTTTAATTCCTCTTTTCCATACATCTAACAAGGGTTGTAAATGCCTTATCCCTTCTTGTCTGCTTTCTTCATCTATCATGGGCGTATTATCACATTGGGCCAAGAACATGGCGTATGCATCTTCTTTCAGTTTAAATTCAGCAATTCGTTTCCAGATTACTTCAAAGCCTTCTTTGACCGACATGGTTTCATCATAAGTAGCAAAAGCGTAAGCAGTATAACTTGACTTCACCTCTAAATATGTCTTGTTTACCAAATCTTGCTTGTTTTCAAAATAGAGATAAATAGTGGCAGGAGAAACACAGGCCATTTTAGCAATTTTGCTCATAGGCGTTGCATGAAAGCCATCATTATTTACAAGCTCTATAGTTGCATTTATTAATGCGTTGCGTTTGTCTATACTTTTTTGAAGTGCTGCCATGAATTAAAATCTTTATACAAAATTATAAAAAATGAACGTTCATTCTCTTTTATTAACAGAACTTTAATTGACTGTATTAAAATATAATAACCTCATAAATTCTAAGAACATCCTATAATGGCTCTATCTGATAATTCACTAACTTTAAAATGTCTAATAAAGGTAGTTCCCACGTCCTTTTCATTTACTACATCATCTAACCTTAGTAGGTATTCCATAACACATGTATAAAATTCTATCTTTAGATGGCGGCGGAAGTTGGGCAATTATGCAATTACTTACGCTAAAGGACAGATATGGTAATATAAATGGTCATCAGATTTTGAACAAATTTGACTTGGTCATTGCCAATTCAGGTGGTAGTATCGTATTAGCTGCTTTAGCTGAAGACTATACTATTGACAAGGCCATCTCTTTATTTAAAGAAGAGAAAAACAGGGCAGCTATTTTTCATAAAAACAGATTTAAAGATCGATACTTTCCCGTGGATTATCTGGGACTTTTCAATGCCGGTTTTGGACCTAAATATAGTACCAAACGCAAAAAAGAGGCATTTGAACATTTATTTCCCCAAATAGATAAAATTCAAATGAATGAACTGCCAAAACATATTGGAAAAAATTCGTTGAAAATTATAGTCGCCACGTATGATGCCTTAAACAATAGAGCTAAATTTTTCAAGTCGTTCTCAAACAACCCCGACACGGACGACTCCGTAAGATTAACACAGGCCATAAATGCATCTTCAAATGCACCGGTTCAATATTTTGATTTTCCAGCAAGGTTCAAAGCACAGGGAAGCAATATTTTCTATGAGCTATGGGATGGAGCCTTAGGCGGATTCAATAACCCCATACTGGCCGGCATCATTGAAGCATACAAGCTTGGTGTTGACCTTAAGACCATTCGTGTAATTTCTCTTGGCACCAGTAATTCGTTAATGTCAGAAGATGCTAAAAAAGACTTTTGGAACTGGAAACAGATTGCCCTTCAATTTAGAAGAAAAAAACTTCGATTTTCTACATGGAAACCGCAGCTTAACTTTTTTAAAGAAACTGTTTTACACCAAGCAAAAACTATCTTATATCAACCACCGGATACTGCAAATTACATTGCCATGATGTTTTTAAAGGCGGCTACGGGCAAAGACTTGAACGATCACATTATAAGATTATCGCCTCTAATTCACTATGATGTTCATACACCAAAAGAAATAGTGCCGTTGGTTAAAGACTTATATCTATTGGATATGGATCTTACAAAAGATGAGGAGATGGATAAACTTATAGCCTGTTTTATGGCTTGGAAAAACGGATATATATATAACCAACCTATTGAGTTCAGGGTAGAACGCAGTAATGACCTCTTGTTTTTACAAGGCGACAAATGGTATAAAAATGGTATAGAGAGATGGATTTTGTGGAAATTTTGATTTAAATATTGCACATTTATAATGATTATGTTAAATTTAACATAATGTTATTACCTAAATTGTAATACAATACACTTAAAACATTAAACACTATATATTTTATGAAAAATGCTTTTAAAACCGGTAAATTTTTAGCGATTACATGTGCCTTTAGCACATTGATGTTCACATCTTGTTCAGAGGAAAAATTAGATACAGAAATTGAAACTGTGCAAGAAGTTAAGACGCTTGAAATTGCCTTAAAATCCCCTACTGATAATCCTATAATTATTGATGATCTGGGGATTACCAATATACAATCCGCAAAATCAAGTAATGCAAACAAAGGCCGTTATAATATTACTTTAAAGTATTTGTTACCACCCACCGAAAGACAAGTTGAAGTTTTTGAAGCTGCGGCAGCAAGATGGGAAAGAATTATTATTAAAGATGTACCAGATGTAGCCGGACCTATTCCTTCTGCTTTCGCTGGTTTTCCTGATATTGAAACTATAGATGATTTGGTAATTGAAGTTGCCTTGGCGCCAATTGATGGACCAGGTGGAATTTTAGGCCAAGCAGGTCCTCAATTTGTTAGAACTGAAGATTTCTTATCATTGACCGGAGTTATGTTCTTTGATGTGGATGATCTTGATTTTCTTGAGGAAATAGATTTATTTGAAGAAGTAATTGTTCATGAAATGGGCCACGTTTTAGGTATTGGTACATTATGGAACACAGCTCCTTTTGGCTTTGACAGAACCCTTAGAGCAGGACCTGATAGCAACCCGTATTTTACAGGAAAAAAAGCCAACGTGTTCTGGAATGCTGAAGGTGGTACAAACGAATTACCTATTGAGAACATGGGCGGTCCTGGTACTGCTTTAGGTCATTGGAGAGAATCTACCCTAAACAATGAGTTAATGACCGGTTTCTTAAATCTAGGAGAGAATCCATTAAGTAGAATTACTGCTGGATCAATGAAAGATTTAGGCTATGGGTCCGCATCTGTTGGGGAGTCTTATGATTTACCTCGTGGAACGGAAGGTGTTGATATCAATGATCTTGGTGATTTTGGCACTGCTGAAAATCAAGGTTTAAACATTGCCAAAATGGAAGAGCTAGTACCATTGAGAGGTTTTGTAAATGTTAAAAAATAAGACACATCCTCTTACAGGGATATCATAACCCTTAAACCATTTAAATTATTAAGCTTGCACCATTTCTTCAATGGTGCAAGCTTTTTATTTTCCATCACATCTACATATACCCTGAGGTTATTCTACAATTTATAAACAACCTTTACGCGTAATTAGTCTTGGCTACTAAAAGTGTACCTATCTTTGTTCAAAATTATTTTATGCCAAGCCAATTTTCAGATTTAGGAATTTCTAAGGATTTACAAAAAAGTCTAGATGAATTACAGATAACCGAACCCACCACTATTCAGAAGAAATGCATTCCTATAATTTTGGAAAAAAAGGATGACCTTGTTGCCTTAGCAAAAACAGGAACTGGAAAAACCGCTGCATTTGGTCTACCATTATTGCAATTGATAAACAGCAAAAGTACAGCTGTACAAGCTGTTATTTTAGCACCAACAAGAGAATTGGCACAACAGATTCATGCCAACTTAATATCGTATACCTCAAATAACCCTGATATTTCCATTGCTGCTTTGTGTGGTGGTATTCCCATTAAACCTCAAATAGAGGTACTTAAAACTCCTACCCAAATTATTGTCGCTACACCTGGTAGATTAGTTGATTTAGTAAAACGCGAAGCTTTAGATATTACTAAACTGAAGTATTTGGTTTTAGATGAGGCCGATGAAATGGTAACTGCATTAAAAGTCGATTTAGATACCATTATTGCTAGCATACCTAAAGCTAGACGTACTTTTCTATTCACTGCAACCATGTCCGGTGCCATTAAACAAATGGTGCAAAATTATATGTCCAAACATGTGGTGCATATTGAAGATGATATGTCTACTCTTGGTCATAAAGGCATTGATCATAAATATGTAGTTGTGGAGCCCATTGAAAAACTAGATGTATTAACTCATTTTTTGAATTCAAAAGAGGGACAAAGCGGAATCATATTTTGTAAGACCAAGGCCGCCGTAAACAAACTGGCAAAAAAATTGGCGATAAATAAATTTTCTTCGGGAGCGTTGCACGGTAGTCTATCTCAACCTATTAGAGATCGCATTATGGGGCAATTTAGAGAGGGTCACATTAAAATTCTTGTGGCTACCGATTTGGCTGCCAGAGGTATAGACGTTAAAGAATTGGGTTACGTAGTAAATTATCATTTGCCAGACACCTATGATGCCTACGTGCACAGAAGTGGACGTACGGCCAGAGCAGGGGCAAAGGGACTTTCTTTGACCATTTTACAAAAAGAAGAGGTTGCAGAAGTTTTCGATTTTGAGAAAGAATTGGGTATTTCTTTTTCTAAATATCAAAAAGCGGACGCCAAAAGTATTGAAGAGAACAACACTTTATTATGGGCCAAGAAAATATTTAAAACAAAACCGAACAGAGAAGTATCGGAAGAATTAAAAACTAAGGTCCATACTATTTTTCATCACTTGACAAAAGATGAATTGGTTGACAAAATACTAGCGAACCATCTTGCCCAATCCATCATATTAAAAAATAAAACTGAGGGTGATACAAGTAAATAGCGGCATAGAGCTTTCTGTTTTAGAAAGTATTAAAATTTTATAAATAAGCTTTCTATAGTACCCTAGTTAAAGCTTTACTCGTAAAATTCGGAAATGGCCTCAATTGGTTTTCTTTTAATATCTGGCACATAGGTTGGTGTCTTTGGGTACCCTACCGGTAGTAACAAAAATGCGCGTTCATTACTTGGACGATTTAAGAGTTTTGCCAGAAAGTTCATAGGACTTGGAGTATGCGTCAGTGTTACCAGTCCTGCATTATGTATTGCCGTAATCAACATACCTGAAGCTATACCAACAGATTCATTTACGTAATAATTGTTAACCTTTTCTCCATTCTCACCTATATCGTGCACTTTTTTGAATACGATAATTAGCCAAGGTGCAATTTCTAAAAAAGGCTTGTACATATTTGTCCCCATAGGTTCCAAATCCTTTTTCCAACGTTCGCTCATTCTACTTTCGTAGCTTACTTTTTCTTCTGCTTCGGCAGCTTCCCTAATTTTAGTTTTTAACGCAGCATTGGAAACAGCGCAAAAAGTCCATGGTTGTTTGTGTGCGCCAGAAGGTGCCGTAGATGCCGTTTTTATAAGAGTTTCAATTACTTCTTTTGGTACAGGGGTATCTGCATATTCCCGTACTGATCTTCTTTCGTCTAAATGCTCATAAAAATCCAGGCTCTGTTGCACAAGTTCTACTTGAGATAGTGCATTTGTTTTATAGAGTACATGCGTATGTCCGTTAACGGATATATGGGATTCAGTAGCCATTTAATACCTTTAATTTTAAATTAATTTCTATACTCAAAGATATTGCTTTTTTGATCTATCGGAAATTCCCTTTTTATCAACCTTATTATAGTAAATGTAGAATTTCAGCAAACATTCATTACAGTTACAACACACTAATTAAACGAAGGCAATTCTACCACGTAAGATTCTACAGAAATGCCATCTTCGCTACCGCTCCAATCTGAGCCAAAAAGTACTCTTGTACCAGTGGGGCTAATTACTGCATGTGGTTCTCCCCAATAATCAAATTCATCTTCATCCGCTCTATGGTGACCAATTCTGTACACATTTACATTGCCGGGCTCCACACGGGCAACTACCAGTTCTTGATCTAACAGAGATTGACCATCGCCATCAAAGCCTATCATAGAAGCAGCTATCCAACCCGGGTTTTTATGTGCAACAGCAGAAATATGTGTACCTGTTTTTGGATAGTCATATCCTAAATCTTCAGAAATTACGGGTAGGCAATCTCCTGTATTTAAATTGAACGCCACTATATTACCCAAGCATCCGCCATTAGGACCGGCATCAAAGGTTACGGAAAAATCAGCATCTGTACCATCAACCATTCTTCCTAGACAGGAATGTTCTATTTTACTTTTGTTTAGTCTTGCTTTAAAATTACCACTTGCATCGTATGATGATACATTGTGATAAAACAGATTACCGCTAGGCGCAGGCATTGCTGCAGTATAATTAATATCATCAATATTGAAGGATACTAATTCTTGCGTAGAAATTCGATAAGAAAACGTTTCGCTATTATCGCATCTAAATCCGATGACATCAGAATCCCAAGACATCATCTGCACATCATTGCCCATACTAATACTTCCGGTGCAGTTAGATATTTCTTTAAGGTTTACCAATACTTCTTTATTACCGGTAGACACCAAATACTTCACAAACTCATTAGTAGCGGCATCCAAATAATATAAAATATCAGGGTCATTAAAATCCCAAAACAGTTGTTCTAGATCATCGGGTCGCACATCGTCAAGATTTCGAATAAACTCATAGGTCATTCCGTTTAACAGTTGATGCACTCCGTTCGTTTGGTCGTATAAAATCATTCTAGTCTCATCAGCGTTCCAAGCTTGTATAGTGCTGTACATTGGTTTAATGACTCCGCCCGGTCGGGCATTAGAGATCCGTCTAATAATAGTCCCAAATGAAGGGTCCACTATAGTTTCCAAATAATTTGGTTTAGCAATATCTTGCATAGGGTGGGGTGTAAGATCATTTGCTATTAGCTCTGTAGCCACATCTACCAAAATAGTATTTTCTTCGGTTGTAGGTTCTTGTGCTTCCTCTTCTTCAGAGGTATTCTCAATGCTCTCTACTTGGGTGTCCTCACTATTTTGAACAGTCAGTATAGCCTCTTCGTTAGAGCAGCCAATTAGTGTGCAACTAAGTGAAAATAGCCATAGGCAAGTCATCATTTTTTGCATAGCGTAGGAATTTTGGGTTTTAATTATGTACGGATACAACTAGCATTATAGTTGTTAACACAATGATTTTCCATAATTTGACTACGGATTCCCAGATCTTCCTAATATTAAAATTGATTTATGTACAAGCTTATTATAAGATTAGTTGTGGTATCTATCCTATTTATTTGTCAAGGGTGCAGTAGTGATGAAAATGAGGCAGTAGCTGAAAACATTGATTCTTCTGAGGTTGAAATTACCGAAACAGCAAACGTACTTGACGACACCTTTAACGACACTATCGTCAACCAAACTAAATTGTTTTGGTTATACCTACATCACGAAGAAATACCCGATGCCTTGATACAAACGGAAGCACCAAGACGAGATTTAATTGTAATGAATGCATGGTTTCATGATTATGTGCAGCAATTTAAATCCGTTAATCCTGATATTAAAACATTAGTCTATAAAGACCTTTCTTCTACCAGAAGTTATGCCGTGGACAATGGAACTGACAATGAATATTTACCAACAGGAGTAGGCTTTCATTATGCCGACACCCATTTTCCTGAATGGTTTTTAAAGGATGAAGATGGTAATAGATTAGAATATACGGGCTATGAAAATCATTGGCAAATGGATATTGGAAACACGGCGTACCAACAACTGTGGGCAGAACAAGTGGGAAACGAGCTGGTTGCCAATAATTGGGACGGCGTATTAATGGACAATGCTATTTATAAAAGAGATACCTACCATGAAAATGTTTATCCTGCAAATTATGATACTGACGAAGCCTTTCAATCTGCTTATGAAGCTATGCTAACAGTCATTAATGCCAGACTTAAACAAGATAACAAACTAGGTGTTGCCAATATTACGGATACTAGATTAGACCCTGGTGTTTGGGAAAGCTATTTAAAACATTTAGATGGTGCCTTAGATGAGTGGTGGCTTGTTTTCGGTAATGGAAATTACCTATCTGATTATTCAGAGGGGTTTGTTCCTCAAATTAGCGAAGTAGCTAGCAATTAGGCAGAAAATAAAATAACCTTGGTACAACCGCATACTTCAATCTCTGAAAATCAAGGATTCTACTATGCTTTTGCAAGTTACTGGCTGGTTAACGATGGTAACACCTATTTCTCTGAACAAGAAATTACAGATGCCTATAGTGCCCCATCACCATGGCGAGAGGAATACAATTGGAATTTTGGGGAAGCCGTTGATAGTTATTCGCAATTAGAAAACGGACTCTTCAAAAGAGAATTTTCTCGTGCATTAGTACTGGTAAACGCCAGTAATTCCACAACCGTACAAATAGATTTAGATATACCGTATTTAAATGAAGTAGGGGAAGAGGTAAGTTCTATTGAGCTGAATTCCTTAAGCGGAACTGTTTTAAGAAGATTAAATAGTAATTAATAATTGCTTAAACCGTAATCGTCAACGGCAAACTTTTATCCCCTTAATACTAATCCATCTTAAGATAAAGACTTTACAAATTACCTCAGTATTAAATTTTGGCAGCTAATCTACACGCCTGGTTAATAGCTCTTTTGGCATCTAATTCTGCAGCAACATCTGCACCACCAATTACATGTACTTTTATACCTTTTTCCTGCAGCGGTTCTAATAGTTCTTTAAATGGTAACTGCCCAGCACAGATTACAACAGAATCTACCGCCAGTATTTTCTGCTCATTGTTTTGGGTATAGTGCAATCCCTCATCATCTATTTTAGTGTATTGTACTTCATTGATGAACTGTACTTTTTTCATTTTTAAGGTGGATCTATGAATCCACCCCGTGGTTTTGCCGAGATTGCCTCCAAATTTACCTTTGCTACGCTTAAACATGAATATTTCCCTTGGAGATGGGTGAGGTTCCGGCTGTATATTCTCTGTGCCACTACGTGCTTCCAAAGTCTTATCAATTCCCCATTCTTTAAGCCATGCATCAATATTTAAAGCCGTGCTTTTGCCTTCATGCGCCAAGTATTCAGAAACATCAAAACCAATTCCGCCCGCACCTATGACGGCAACACGTTTACCTACGGGTTTTTTATACTTCAATACATCTATATAGCTAAGCACTTTAGGATGTTCTATACCATTGATCTTGGGAGTTCTAGGGCGTATTCCGGTAGCAACAACGACTTCATCAAAATTGCCGTCCTTAAAATCTTCTGCATTTACCCTAGTATTTAATTTAAGGTCTACCTTATGTATTTCCAACTGTTTAGTGAAGTATCGTAAAGTTTCATAAAATTCTTCCTTACCGGGAATTTGTTTTGCAAGGTTAAATTGACCTCCTATTTCATTTTCGGAATCGAATAAGGTTACCTCATGACCGCGTTGCGCTGCTACCGTTGAGGCTGCTAAACCTGCAGGACCGGCACCTACAACGGCTATTCTTTTCTTTTTCCCTGTTGGTGTATAGTTAAGCTCCGTTTCATGGCATGCACGCGGATTCACCAAACAACTAGCGACCTTACGTTGAAAAACATGATCCAAACAGGCTTGATTACAGCCAATACATGTATTTATTTCATCTGCCTTGTCAGCTTCTGCTTTATTTAGCCATTCTGGATCTGCTAAAAATGGTCTTGCCATTGAAATCATATCCGCATGACCCTCTGCTAAAACCTGCTCGGCCGTTTCGGGCATATTTATTCTGTTAGAAGTAATTAGCGGAATAGATAACTCTTCTTTCATTTTTTTGGTTACCCAAGTAAATGCGGCTCTAGGTACCGATGTTGCAATGGTTGGTATACGGGCTTCATGCCAGCCAATTCCGGTATTAATAATGGTAGCCCCTGCTTTCTCAATTTCCTTGCCCAAGGCGACCACCTCTTGCCAAGAGCTTCCATTTTCAACCAAATCTAGCATTGATAGACGGTAAATAATAATAAAATCCTTACCAACGGCCTCACGTGTTTGCTTTACTAATTCTATAGGCAAACGCATTCTATTTTCATAGCTGCCACCATAATTATCTGTGCGCTTATTTGTTCTTTCAACAATGAATTGATTGATTAAATAGCCTTCTGAACCCATGATTTCCACACCATCATAACCTGCTTGTTTTGAAAGTTTTGCAGATGTCACAAAATCGCGAATGGTGCGGTTGATTCCGGATTTTTTGAGCTTAAAAGGTTTAAAGGGAGAGATAGGCGATTTTATTGCAGACGGTGCTACCGCAAATGGGTGATACCCGTACCTACCGGCGTGTAGTATTTGCATACAAATTTTACCTCCTTCTTTATGTACGGCGTCAGTAATGACCTTATGATGTTTTGCATGTTTCTCAGAACTCATTCGTGCAGAAAAAGGACCTGTCCAACCTTGAATGTTTGGAGAAATACCACCGGTTACAATTAACCCAACTCCGCCTTTAGCACGTTCAGCATAATATGCGGCAATTTTTTCTATACCATTCTTTTCTTCTTCTAGTCCGGTATGCATTGAACCCATTAGAATTCTGTTTTTTAGGGTCGTAAACCCTAAATCCAAAGGTTCAAAAATATGTTTGTACTTGGTCATCTTCGTTATTGTTTACTTTATTTACTATGCATGCATAATAATTGAATATACGTTTTTAAAATTGAACATGTTAATAGTTACTATTTTTTTTGAATAACAAACTTGACATGATATATAATCAAATATTAAAAAGCATTAGTAAAACATCTTTTTTAAGATCAATTAAACGGCTTACACTTAAAATAAAAAGTAATAAAAAACCCCTATCAAAACGTATTTTAATAGGGGTTAGCGTTCTGCAAAGTTTTAAGATTATTCCTTATTCGCTTTTGCAAATTTATAAGTAATCCCAATATTTAGACCAAAAGAAGAATAAGGTACTTTTTGAGATAGTTCTTGAGTAGTATCCGTATTTGTATTGGATAACTCATCTACATATGTAGTGTTCCTATTTATCCCCTCCGGCAAATTGTCTATGCTATAAAAACCATTAACCGCTACAGTACCATCAGGTAATTTTACATCGGTATTGAATTCAGAGATTTCAGAATCTTTACGCTTTAGACTAATACCGTAATATTCAACCTCGGCAAAAACACTAAAATTAGAATCTAGATCATATTTATACCCAAGCGCACCCACAAAACCTAGTGGAAAATGACCATGAAAATCTTCTTTGTAGTTTGTTTCGGAATAAGAACCGTTAGGTACACCTAAAGCTTCAGCTTCTTGCTCTGAAAAAACTAATTTTTGATAGATAACGCCTTCAGTTTTTCCGCCTAATTTTATCAATGCACCAAAACGGCCATATATATTATTCGTGAATTTATAAACTACAGAGGCAGAGGCTCCAAAAGCACGTGCCCTTGCTACCGCATTAACTTCCGTATTTGGCAAATTAACGATTGATACATCCTGGTCTGTACCATGCAAATACCCAAGACCAAGGTCAAAACCAAAAGAGTCATCAAAGAAATAAGTTCCTCTAATTTGAAAATTTGTTCCTTCACCATAACTACCATATGAGTTTTCTGTTGAAGATGCGTTAATACGTTCTCCTAATTTCATAGTTGCGCTACCAATTGCATAGCCAGAACTTGCGGATACCTGCCATTGCCCGTAAGTAACCGAGCTTAATAAAATTGCTGTACAAACAGCGATCAAGTGTTTCATAATTAATGAATTATAAGTTGAAAATTAAATAAAACTAATTTTTAAAAGGTAAAATACAAACACGCAACAACCTCATATACAATGTTTTAACACGTAAAACTTAAACGTATCACTCAGAATTTTAATTGTACCTTTCAAATTAGTTTATCAAAGTTACTTTATTAGAAAAAGTTCTTACGTGCGTGCTTTTTATTTAACACTCTAATTAAAATTTACATTTTATTTATGCTTGTTTTTTACCAAATGCGCAATACGGTATTTTTAATTCTCTATTATTAATAATTTATTAAGAAATAACACTTATCCTATAATTTTGAAGCCATAGTTAATTACTTTTTTGTCTGTTTACTCTAAGAACGGATTCGCATATTTTTCATCGTTAACAAACTCATTATCCGTTAATGTATTTAAAAAATCTACCAAGGCCTGTTTGTCGGTATCAGATAAATTTAATCTCCTTACGTTGTTACCTTGGGTCAATCTATTATCTAAATTAGGATTGTCTTGAACGCCACTGTTGTAATGCTCAATTACCTCCGCCAAGGTTTCAAATCTGCCATCATGCATATACGGAGCGGTTAAGGCTATGTTTCGTAAAGATGGAACTTTAAATTCCCCCAATTCATTGTTATTACCCGTTATACCGCCAACGCCTAAATCCGTTATAGTGGCATCTAATCCATTATTTCTTGCATCGTCACCTACAAATACGTTGGTAGCATGGCAATCAAAACACCTTGTCTGGTTGCTCATAAACAATTGCTTCCCTCTATTTTCAGATATTGTAAAATTTGGAAAGTTATCCTCTATATCCTGTGCTTGTGCCAAGCCTTCATCAAATTTAGATTCATATGAAACCATTGATCGTATAAACTGTGATAGGGCCAAAGCTACTCTGTTACTTGTAATATTCTCATCGCCAAAAGCATTCGTAAATAAAGCCGCGTAATATGTTTGTTCTGCCAATTTAGCTTCTAATTCTGCCAATGTGAGCCCCATTTCCACTAAATCCTGAATAGGCACCAAGGTTTGGTCCTCTAAGGTCTCCGCACTTTCATCCCAAAAAAATCTACCGTTTTCATAAAATCTGGCATTGGCCAGCCCCATAGAATTTCTTGAAGTTAATTCTCCATTAAAACCGGTACTCAATGCATTAGGGTCAGAAAATCCGTTTTGTTGAATATGGCAAGATGCGCAAGAAACGGTATTGTTCAATGACAGATTTTTGTCATAAAATAATACCCTGCCCAAAGTTGCCCCGTTATCTGTAATTTCATTATTGTTAGGAGTGTTATCCTCATTTCTAACATCATTGTTCAAAAAGAATTCTGGCATAAGGATATTGACATAATTGAACGGAGAGTCCGGTAAGGTCAAAATTGACGAATCATTGGCAAGGTCATCAGCAATTTCATCATTATCATTAACGACCGTATCATCATTCTCATCATTGACCAGTAATTGTTCTTCTTCTGTTATATCTATATACTCATCTTTACTACACGAACATAAAGCAATTACCATAATGCAAAAAGTGACAAAATTCTTTTTCATATTATATTGATTTTAAAAAAAAATGGATAAAAAAATAGAAAGTAACTTTTTATCTTA
Organism: Maribacter sp.; assembly: GCA_020629415.1. GTDB lineage: Bacteria > Bacteroidota > Bacteroidia > Flavobacteriales > Flavobacteriaceae > Maribacter > Maribacter huludaoensis. Next base: position 16,161 of record JAHDDL010000044.1, read on the forward strand.
TAGGCCAGTTAATTAAGGGGAGAGTAGAGATAGGATTATGATATTGCAAAAGCTTCGCCATTACTGGCGAAACTTCTACAAACCAAAGGTTAAGCACTAGAAATTGGGGGATAGGTTAAAGTTGTTTACTGCAGTAGAAATTTCATATCCCAAACGTAGACCTTCATTACTATCTGCTTGTACGTGTACACCTAAGGGTATTCTTGAATATCCATTTTCTAATGCCATTTCGGTAAAAGAATTGAACCTTCTAGGTGCACCATTAAATTCTGATCTACCGGCATGGGTTCTATCGGTGAAATTAATTGCATCACCACCAAATATTTCCGTAAAAACTCCGGATGCCGCTGCTGCAAAAGTTGCATGACCTGATGGATACGCTGGGAAAGCTGGATTTGGAGATGAAATAAACCGTGCTAGATTCGTTTGAAAATCGTCATTTATATATTCTAAAATAAACCTACTTGGACGCTCTGTATTGTATGTATATTTATCATCCCAGGCAGATACTGCCGCATCATTCATGGCAAATCCTAATTTTAACAACAACTCTAGCGTTTGCCCGTAGTTTAAATCTTCTTGTTCTATAAGCTGATTGGCTATTGAGAATTGTCTTCCTGGTGGGCTCATCATCAATCCCTCAACATCATCTGACCAGAATTCTGAAATCCATAAGTCTTCATTATCTTCCAATCTGGCCGCAGTTGCCGTACGTTCTACCTCATCCATTTCATTATAATAGCCACTATTGCTATTTGCATTATGTGCAAATGGTGGTGGCGTACTTGAAGTCTGTTGCGGTGAAATAACGAAAGTCCTCACCCTGTTCCAGTAAGGAAACCAAGCGCTTTCTCCTTCAGATGCCTCCCAAAGACCTTCGCCCACTGGTGCAACATAAGAACCGGGGTTTGGATCTAATTGTTGGGTCTCTGCTTCATTATCCGTTTGGCTATAGGCAATGACCATTTCTGCCACCAATGCTCCCCATTCCTCAGAATCTTCTATTTCTTCTTGAGATAAATTTTCATATAGTTCTTGTGCTATCTCATTTTCCAAGTTGGCAATACCGGCTTTTGCGTTGTTGGATACACTGAACATAAAATGATCGAATACCAGTGCATAACAAGTGTTCAACGCCAAATTTCTATCCACATTATCGGATCTATCATCTTGATCTAGATCAAAACTTTGTAATTGATTCCCGGTTGACCCATAACCTTCCATATCCGAAACCGCTGTTTCATATCCGGCCAAGTGAATATATGCCAAAGCTCTTGCGGTAGTATTAGGTCTTAATCCGTCAGTGTAACGGTCTAATACCAACCACAAGTCGTTCCATTGGGTTATAAGCTGCACTGTCTCTTCCGAAGGGTTTAAACCGTTATTTCTATTGTTTTGTCTTCTAGCAGTCAAGGAATCTTGTTCTACGGTTTCAACATCATCCGTACCTGTCTCATTAATTTCTAAAACATCCAATTCATCTTTTGCACAAGATTGCACCAAAACCACTGTAAGGATTATAATTATCCATCTTAATCTATTATTACGCATAACATCTTTTGTATTAAGGTTAATGTTTATTTCAGGCTATTTTTTTTGCCTTTTCCTTAATACGTTTAGCTTATGATTTTACCCAACCCTTATTTTAAAAATAAATGAAATTAATTTTTGGTTCGTGGAAAAAATGGAAGTATAAATTGAAATTGCAATATTAATTAAGCACTTAAAACTGTACACTTAATTGAAGGTTAGGGGCAAAGGCTATGGTTTTACGGTATGGGTCATTAATCGGTGGTTCGTTCTGAAAAATATTGACAATATTATCCTGATCGTACAGATTAACGAATGAAAGGCCTACAATACCTTTCCAACTTTTCTTGGCATTCGTAAATGCGTAAGTAGCAGATACATCTAATTGATGCATATGGGGAAACCTGTTGGTGTATTCAATATCTAAATTGTTCTGAGAAGAACCTTCATTTGTTTCAAAATCTGGAACAACTACGGGCATACCGGAAAAGTAACCCCACGTGACAGCCAAGTTTATAGGATCTAAATGCCATAACCCTGTTACGTGTAAAATATGGCGCTGATCAAAATAAATAGGTGAGGTTTGTCCAAAGTCGGTATTTACTTCGCATAGTGAATAACTAAAGAGTGCTTCAAAATTATTCCAACGTTTTTTTACAAAAAGATCGCCCCCTTTACTTTTTAGCTTACCTTTTTCTAGCTTATCCGAATTGGTCTGTAACGTTACATTATTGGTATTCCTAATATAGAGTTCCAAATCTACCAACCAGCCAGATTTGTTGTACAAAGCTCCAAGCATAGTTTGGTAACCCTCCAATACAGCTGTGGTTTGATCAGGTAAAAACCAAAATTGTGTCTGATTATTAAAGTCATCAAAATCATCCCTTAATTTTTTTTGAATGAATTGATGTGATCTACCTGCCGAAGTTTTTATGTATAATGCATCACTTGTTCTTACATTCATTGAAATTCTAGGGTCTGCATAGAATCTTTTATTAGGTTCGTAATAATCTGTGTGCATCCCAAAATTGGCAGTTATTTTATCGCTCCAATTTTTTTTGACCGATACGTACATGCTATGCGTTAATGCATCTTGATTTCTACGATTGTCTACGCTATTTCCATCATTCCTTTCATCAAACCTCAAACTATAATCCGTTAATGCATATCCGGTTTCCAACGCAGTATTTTCATTTAGCTGCAATTGAACATCGCTGATGAACCTGGTATCATCAATGGTATTGGAGTATTTTTCAAAACTTGAACGCTCTGATGCAGAAAAACCTTCACTTATATTATCTATAAATAGCGATGATTTGCTAAACCTTGCCTGCGCTTTAAGCTTCTCTGAGAATGTACCTTCCCACTTTACGGTCATACCCCAGTTATTTAGAGACAAATCCCTAAAATCTTTATTATCCTTATCATCAGCATCTTCTAGAGTTGCCGACAAAAGGTTTTGAATACTGATATAACTAATGGTTGCCTTATGGTTTTCATTAATATCATATACGAGTTTTGAATTGATATCATAAAATCCCACTTTAAAAAATTCACTATTGACATTATCGGCAACATCCTCTAAACGACTGCCCTGAAAATTAAGATTAGAAAAGGCGGTTAATTTTGGAGAATTAATACTGGGATAATTAGACCTTGCGGCAACATTTAAAGCCAATTTATCCTTTGCCAAAGGTATTTGAGCAGTTGCCCCTGCATAGACGGTATTTGCCTGAACTTCATATAGGGTGGAGTCTGGCACGGTATTATTTGTGGTCATATGTATGAGTCCGCCAACACGACCTCCCCATTTTGCAGCCAAGGTATTTCTCTGTATTTCAATTTTACTAACCGTAGTAGGATTATAGGGTGCTATGGCTCCATAAAAATGACCATTGTGGTAAATAGGTATATCGTCAATTTCAATTAAGGATTGGTCAAAAGTATTTCCTCTTAAATTTAAACTACCTGGCTTACCGCTTGGCGTATGTACACCAGGAATATTCTTTACTACATTAAAAACATCGCCATCAGTTTCACCCGCCAGCAAACCCAAAGCCTTCATATTAATTTGAAAAGTGTTATCACTAATTTTAGCGTTGACACCCTTTGTCAAGTAATCGGTAATTTGAACTTCATTTAAATGAATCATTTCATGCGCTAGGCGTAGAGGTGTCTTTAACGCCAACAGTTCTGACGCTGTTAAATGCACAGTATTATAAAATGCGGAACGGATGTAGACAGAATCTAGAGGGAACAAATTCTTAATCGTAAAATTGGATTTTACGGGATACAAAAACCGCTCTTTGCCATTGTTCACCCTTACCGTAATATCACCAAGCAATTCAGAGGTTGCAACATCTTCAACGGTAAATGACACATCCTTTCTTACGGGAACGATGAGATAAGAATTTATACCATTCCCTGTAAAGGTTATGGGAGCTACTTCTTGTATCGCATTTAAACAGTCCGTTAAATTGTCACAGTCAAAATTTGACGGTAACAGTACCTGTTCCAAAAGCGTGTAGTTATAGGTGAAATCTACCGAATAAGTATTTTTTAAATGCTCTAGGTGATCAACCAGTTTGATTTTAGATGGAATTTGGGCATTAACAGCATTATGACAAAATAAACCTATGACAACAAGAACAAGATACTGTAAAACTGCTTTCCGGTTCTTATTGTTTACTATCATTTTATGTTTTTACGTATACTATTCAAATATAACGGTATTACCATCTTGAAGACTATATGGAATTTCCATTGTAGTAAAAATAACGCTTAATGAGTTTGCTAAGTCATTATGTGCAACCGTACCCGTAAACTGTAATGATTTATACTCTTCAGGTAAATTAACATCTACATTGTAATATCTTTTTATATCGGTAATTACAGAATTAAGGGGAGTTTTATCATAGGTACTTACACCGTTCAACCATTCAGGACCAGAAGATTTATGTGTTGATTTTTGAAGTTTTCCACCAGTAAGCATTACACTTTGACCCTTGGTAATTATTTCTGAACTGCCTAGATGTGTTACTTCTATTTTACCTTCATAGCAAAATACCGTAAAATCATTGTTCTGTGTGCGTATATTAAATTGCGTGCCCAAAACCGTTACTTGCGCCGTATTGGTTTTTACTACAAAAGGAGCACCACTGGTAACATTGAAAAAAGCTTGGCCAGAAAGGGTAAGCATCCTGCTATTTTCCCAATCATTTTTATTATAGGTTATGCTTGACGCAGCATCTAGTTCTACCAAAGAGCCTGTTGGCAATTCTATCGTTTTTTTCTCCGCTATTTCGGTAACAACGGTTGTGGCGTGATTTGCCATAAAATACCAGACTAAACCACAGGAAAGTAATAGCGCTATACTTGCTGCTATACGCAACCAATTTTTGTTGTTATTTTTTATAGGAACAACTGTCTTGTTCGCTTCTTTCAACCTGTTCAAACCCTTATCCACATCAAATGGTTTTACCTTCCAAGCATCAATTTCCTCTATTACGGTCTTTAGCGCATCCAGTTCACCCGAATCTTTCAATTGTTCTTTCTCCTCGTTACTTAAACGATTATCCATCCAACGGGCAATTAAGTTATTATCTTCTAAATGCTTGCTCATATTACCAATACGTTTTTAAAGCTATTTAACCAACCGCCTAAATAGAAAAATCTTTTATTTCCGCAATGTTGTTCAATTTTATCAAGGCCTTTGAAATACGTTTTTCAATAGCGGTCTCACTAACTTCTAATCTAACCGCTATTTCTTTGTACGTAAGTTTATCTATTCTATTCATTAAAAAAGCCTCGCGTTGCTTTTCTGGTAAAGCTGATATTACCGACTCCAATTTTTTTTGAAACTCTTTAGTCCTTAGTGTAAAATAAGGGTCTTCATTATCATGCGCTTGCACCAATCCTTTTTCAAATTTTAAGGCCACCTTATTGGTACGTAAAGTGTCTATCATTAAGTTACGAGATATTTTGTATAAAAAACCGGTAACTTTCTCATAAACTACCGTACTGCACTTAGACCATAATTTTACAAATGAATCATGAACAATATCTTCTGCCCTTTGCATATTCCCAAACTTATAATACAGGTAATTGCGCAAATCTTTGGCATGGGTTTTATAAATCTCGTTGTAAACGCTTTCTTCGCAAACCGATGGTTTTCCCATTCTTTGTTATTATAAACTAAAAGACCACTTGTATCTTAAATTATACTAATATCATGAATTATTATTAAAAAATTTCTTGAACATAGGTCTAACACCTTTAAAAACAAAATAATAAATGAAACGAACAAGCAATTTTCAGTTGTTACAGGTAGCAATGTAGTAAGCAATACGTTCTTTAGAAAAACCAATTTGTTAATACTGATATCAATTTTTAAAAAAATTAAATTGTGAAGTATTAAAACGCGCAGATGAAGAATGCAAACTATGCAACCTTATTCATTTTGTAATAGTTACTTATTACTGAACATGCTTAAAGCACTAACGCTTTTTAACATAAGAATCTATACCGAAAGCTTTATTCAATTCTGAAATTAGTTCCTTCTTTTTCGATTCATTAGCACAATCAACCGGTACACTTACATAGGTTAATCCTTTTGGGTAAGAACCTTGTGTATGTGTATACCCTAAGTCTTTTAGTCTTTTGACAATAGCAGATATATTATTTTCATTTTTAAAAACACCCACCATTGCCATACATTCAAACTTGGTTTCTGGACTAGAAACAATAGCCTTATCAGATATTTTTGTTGGCACTTCTTTTTTTGAAATAACCGTCTCTTCTATCACCCTAGACCCATTATTCTCCACAACGGAATCCAACATTATTTCTTGAGACTCTGATGTTGCTAGACTTGGCTGTTTTTTAAAGGTTTCTTTTTCAATTATAGAATCTAACTTATCGTTTTCAAAATCGGCTTCAGTAATTGTCGTATCGGAAATAACGACTGCAATTATTTTGTTAGGGTCTATAGCATCTTTTGCAGGTATTGTTACCGGTACATAAATATCTGAACTTGAATATACATATGTCCGTTCTTTAGCATGATAAGAAGTAGGCAAAGGTGATTCTTCAGTGGTTTCCAATTCAATAGTAGAATCTGCAATTTTATCTTCTTTGGTAAATATATACAGGTAAATAAAAATAGAGAATAAAGCTATTACGATAATCGCAATTGCAAAATCCCATCTGCCTTCTTTACTACTAAAAATATCTTTTTCGGGGGTCATGGTTATGTATACGTTTTAAAATATAATTATCTACCTAAAAAAGTAAATATAACCAATCTAAATATTATGTCTATAATTAAGAAATAATCGTCATCTATAATATGTAGAGATAATGAAGGATTAACTATCCAACCTTTTTACCATACATGTGATAATAAACAGAATCTATAGAATGATGTATTTCTTTCTTAGAAAAGGGTTTGGTTATAAAATCTATGCAGCCCAATTCTCTTGCAACTTCTTCAAATTCTTGTTTTGTAGAGGTTGAAATAAAAGGTAACCGATTACTGAACATTTCTAAAAATGAAAGCCCGTTCATGCCAGGCATTTCAATGTCTGAAATAACAAACTGAGGCTTGTTGATCTGTATATGCACCCAAGCGTCATAAGAATCTTCAAAGGTCGTAACCTTACCGACCATTGGGTGAGTTTTAGCGAGCTTTTCTGCCAATGACAACCAAAGAGGTGAATCATCAACAATTACTAATTCGAGTTTCATTAATTTGAGTTTGAGGTTTGAAAGACGAAAAGTACCCCATTGACTTAGAATGAAAAATTAATTCTGTTTAAAGGCGTAAAAGTATCTTTATATGTAATTATTACACCTAAAATGCCGCTTATTTAGTTTCATTACAATGTAATAGCTTCTAAACATAAAACATTTCATTGTACGTAAAATAAAAGTATTGATTGTAAAATATCTAATGACAAAGCTTTACGTTATAAAAAAGCCAGAATTTCTTCCAGCCTTTTGCTCTTTATAATCTTCTTAAGTTTATACTTGTTAAGACCCCAATAATTATTGACACAATTAAAGAGGGCAGTAGAAGCTTTAGCCAGTTAAAGCCATAATCTAATTCATAAAATTTGGCTTCGTGATTTTTCCAATCTACTGCATCAGCAGATTTATGATCAAATATCTTGGCATAAAAACCTTCACGTAAATTTTTATGAAAATTGGTCAGCGCCTCTAAAAACGACAAATGGCTCACCATATCCGTACCTGCTAGTTTATTAAAGCTTAATTGTGCATGCATGGTAGGCACCAATAGCGCAATTTGTTCACTTACCTTATTCCTAAGCATTATCTTATCCGTCATTTCTTGGCTGGTTTCCTTGGCTGCCATATCTCCCATATATTGCATGCCGTAATACCAGATCCAACTGAATTCATCTTCAGGAACTTCATATTTTATAAATTGTGGATATGAGCCAATAAAACCATTCATAGTAATATCTTTTTTCATATCCCATTTCTCATGATACCCATCTCTTTGCTCTACCATGGCATCTAACGCTTCTGGTACTTGATAGGTGTTTATCACATAATTGTTCACTAAGGCAGGAAATAAAATAGTTAATACCACCCAGATCGAAATTAGCGCCAAAGCATTAAAACTGGAATTCTTAAAAAAAGACACCATCCAAAAACACAATGCACTCCAAAACAAAATATACAATACACTTAGAAGAAAAATTGCCCAAAAATTGGCATTCATCGGTATTTGTAAAATAGTACTTGCCAGGATCATTAAAAATATAAGCACAGCAAATACAAACACTATTCTAACCAGAAGTTTTTTAAATAAAAATTGTGCTTTCCCCGATGTTTGTGCGGCCAATATGCGCCATGTACCCAATTCCTTTTCTTCTGAGTATAAATTAAAGGTCATGGCTATCAATACCAAAGGAAAGAGATATATAATAACAAAACCTAGGTCTAAATTGCCAGACATGAGCAATGAAGGATTCTCAAAATCGGTATCGTATTTTTGCCCCTCTAAAGCGCGAATGGTTACCGCTTGTAACAACGGATTGACATCACTCTGCCCAATGGAAATAGCACTAATATTTTCGGGTTTCTTAATTAAGGTAAACCTCAAATAATATAAAAGCAGCCCTAAGTCCTCACTATGATACTGAATGTTCTTTTTAATGCTTTCTTCCTGAAAAACTTGAGCGGCGGCAATGGTTTTTTCTTGTTTAACTAAATATTGCTTCCCAATTAAAATACCTATAACACCAACGGTCAACAATAAAGCCAGGCTAACCATAAATATTCTCGTCCTAAAAAATGATTTAAATAATAATCTATACATCTATATGGCTTTTAGGTTTGTTGACAATCTTAACAATGCAAAAACGGATAATACTCCCCATAACATTAAAGCTAGCAATGAAATGACTTCATTTTTAAATACATCCGCAATGCTTAAGAAATGATATTCAAATGGCGGAAATTCTTTCCAATAATCACTTGAAATGGTATTGGGACCTGCTTTACCCTTGTTCGGAATTAAATCCATTTGCAATTGATTCATTTCTTGGGCGAGGGTAAAACGATATGTTTCCGCTTTGTCCTTAAAGTGTAGAAAAGATTGAAAATCGGTTCCTGAGAATGCCATAGACAAATTCTTGATCGCGGTATATGGATTGACGAATGCAGACATACGTTCTACATTATTCTGCTTATTATACACTTTGTACAAATTTTCTTGATGCTTTAAATACACTTTAGTGCTCATAGCTTCTCCTTTAGACATCACAAAACCACCATAATTAAAAGGAAGGTCTTCAACCTTTTCTACGTTATGTACACGTAATACAGAATCTTTCAATGCTTTAAAGTGTGGGTCATTAGGATCATGACTATCTCCTATCTGGGCCAGATCATGTTCCACCGCAGTTTCCATTTCAATTTTAGAAGGGGTAGGGTATAGGTAAAAACCAACTGCTTGTAATGATTTTGGAACAATAACTACGAACAACAACCAAATACCCAACAATCTTACCAAGGCACCTTTTGCCGATGCACTAAAGGCTGAAACCAAAATAGTAATAGCACTTAAAATTCCAAAGAACATTAAATAAGCACATAACAATACCACATATCTAAGTATGCTATCTGCGTGCATGGTATCATGAGATTCCACTAGTACAAAGACCAACAGTACCAAAAATATGGCACCCAAAAACAATAAGGAAAGACTCCACAAACCAAGCCATTTACCAAATACAATTTCTTTTCGTGTTATACCTTGACCTATCAAAAGCTTCAATGTTCCGTTTTCCCGTTCCCTTGCTATGGTGGCAAATCCTAAATAGAAAATTAATAAAGGGACTATTACTTTTAACAGCATAGCCATACTCACTTCCCCAAAACGCAACAACCCGGTAGACATACTAGCTTCTGAAAAGTTTACGGTATTCTGTTTATGCGCCTCTAGAAAAACGGCGTTACCTACAAAGTTTTCCATACCTAGATCAAAAACACTTAACACATGTTTTAACCGCAAAGCGAACGACCCGTAATGGGCCATTCTATGCGGGTGTTTATCTGGATTGCTTTCCCAACTTTCTTGGACTTCCTCTTGAATTTCATCTCTGGTAAAATTCTGGTCATGGTAATTTTCCCACCCGGTATAAGCAGAAAAAAGCAACAAGAACAGCATTAGCGTTGATGCTACTAACATGACCTTAGACCTAAAGGCATCTTGCCATAGTTGCCGGGCCAATAATACAATTACATTCTTTCGCATACTTAAAATTTATAAGTGGCGTTCAATAATATATTTCTTGGTGCACCAGGTCCTAATCTTGAGGGGTTTAGCCCACCCAACCAATAGGTTTCATCAAATAAATTATTGATTTTTAGCGTTAATTGCATACCTGTGTTGTTAGGCTTGTAATATACCGCTGCATCAAATACGGTATAAGATGGTAACAGCAATCTATCCGTGTCGTATGTTGGATTATACCATGTAAAGCGCTCATCCATAAATTGGGCGCCCAAGCCAACTCCAATACCTTTTAAAGTGTTGTTCGTAAAATCATATCTACCCCAAATAGTTGCATTATGCTTAGGGGCCCCACCAATTGGCTCTCCAATAAATTCCTCTATGGCATCTTCTACAATCTCGGCATCTGCATACCCATAAGAAGCGGTAAGTTGAAAATTTGATGCTATATAACCGGATACATCCATTTCAAACCCTCTACTTCTTTGCTCACCTCTAGTCGTCAGATTGTCCAAATCATATGTATCCCCTAATAAAATGTTCTTTTGGGTAATATTGAATATGGCTAGGTTGGCAAATATTTTTCCGTTCAAGAACTCTCCTTTAGCCCCAAATTCCGTTAAACTACTTTCCAGTGGGTCAAATCTGCTTGGTGAAGTAGACCAAAAGAAACCTTCAGCAGTTGGTGATAACGATACGGTGTTTGTATGCGGTTGAAAACCTTCTAAATAGGTAGCATATGCACTTACGGTATTAGAAACTTCATAGGTTAGACCAAACCTAGGTACAATGGCGTCATTTGTAAACTCTTGCTCATCACCTTCATAATCAAAAATATCAGTAAACCGTTCATATCTTAAATTCACTAAAGCTGAAAATTTACCGACTTTAAACTGATTTTGGATATAAAAACCATTTGAAATATTCAAGTTTGCAGGAATACTTAATTCTGCAAGGTTGTATGCATTTGTATTTCTAGCTCCGTTAAAGGGGTCTGCTAAGTTAAAATGAGGCACCGCAGGCACAGGCATGGTTACACCATCTACTACCATTTGCTGAAAATTGGCCGTATTATCAGGGTCATAGTTTGCTTGACCGCCATCAACCGTTAAATACCTTCTGGCTCTTAAGAATCCTGCACCAATCTTTCTTTCCCAACGTGTACCATCGTAACCAACCAATATTTTATTGGTAATCTTATCTGTTTTAATGTCGTACGTAAAATAGGTGCTAAAATTATCTGTCTCCCAGTATTGCTGTCTTTCATCATATCGCATTCTTGCTAAGGTAGGAATAACATTTCCATCAATATCTACGGCAGTTCCATCCACTCTATGCTCAGCTAGATCCTCATCCCAAGTTTGCTTCATAAACTGCGCATTGAAACCTAAATTGTCAGATAACTTTTTACTGAAGTTCGTCATGAATATGAACTCTTTGTTCTTGTAGTGATCGGTAGATGCACCCACGTTCATTGTAATTGGCGTACTATTGATATCATAATTACCATTGATAGCCCCAAAGATCGGCTGCCCTCTGTCTAAATTACCTACCGCATCACTATAGATCATTTCAACATTCAACGATGTTGTTTCGTTCGGTATATAACTTAAAGAAGGTGAGAGCAAAATAGCATTATTGTTCACAACATCCCTAAACGAATCTGCTTCTTGAATTGCGGCATTAAAACGATATAGAAGGGTTTTAGATTCGTTTAACGGACCTGTAAAATCTGCCGTGGCTCTTAACGTTCCAAAGCTACCTGTTGTTAAAGAAACATCACTACGCTTTTCTGTCAATGGTTTTTTAGTTACCATGTTTACGGTACCCCCTGGATCTGCGCTAGAAAAAGTAACCGAAGACGGACCTTTTATAACTTCAACACGTTCTAAATGAGAGGTAATAGGCTGTAGAAAGTAATATTGACGGGTACGCATACCGTTCAATACCTGCCCATCATCTGCCTGCGTAATACCTCGAATGTTGTAGTGGTTGTACAAGCCCGTAACCGATACGTTACTAACCGTTTTTACGGCATCTGGAACTTGAAAAGCTAATCGGTCCGCAATCAGCTCTTTGGTAACCGAAGTTATGGCTTGTGGCAATTCTTTATTGGCAATGGCTACTTTTGTTGCCGAAAAAGAATAATCACTATTGTAATCCGTTCTTGCTCTACCTATGACTTCAACGGACTGTAATTGCTCTATATTTTCTTGAAGGTTAATTGTGCCCAAATCATAATCGGTCATTTGATTGAATGATTTTTGAAAGCTAAGGGTTTTCATACCTATGTAGCTTACCGTAATTTGATAATTACCGGTCGTAGAAAGCTCAAAACTAAAATTACCATCTTCTGCGGTAACCGTTCCTCCTTTATTGGTCGTGTTTTCAAGTACATATGAAATGGTAGCACCAAAAATAGGTGATGCGTTATTATCGGTAA